>JBBPIN010000020.1:0-45702 GCA_038040285.1 Actinomycetota bacterium | reverse complement strand
CAACATCTTCCGCTTCGTCCAGGCCGGCTCCGAGGTCTCGGCGCTGCTGGGCCGGATGCCCTCCGCGGTCGGTTACCAGCCGACGCTGGAGACGGAGATGGGCGAGCTTCAGGAGCGGATCACGTCCACCGAACGTGGCTCGGTGACCTCGGTGCAGGCGATCTACGTGCCCGCCGACGATCTCACCGACCCCGCTCCCGCATCGGTCTTCGCCCACCTCAACGCGACCACAGTGCTCTCGCGCGGGATCTCGGAGAAGGGGATCTACCCGGCGGTCGACCCGCTCGACTCGACCTCGACGATCCTCAAGCCCGAGATCCTCGGCGAGGAGCACTACAACACGGCGACCGAGGTTCAGGAGGTGCTGCAGCGCTACAAGGAGCTGCAGGACATCATCGCGATCCTCGGGATCGACGAGCTCTCCGACGAGGACAAGCAGACCGTCTCGCGGGCCCGCAAGATCGAGCGCTTCCTCTCGCAGCCGTTCTTCGTCGCCGAGGCGTTCACCGGCCGTTCGGGCGAGTTCGTGCCGGTCGAGGAGACCGTGCGCGGCTTCCGCGAGATCCTCGACGGGCAGCACGACGACGTGCCGGAGGGCGACTTCTACATGAAGGGCTCGATCGACCAGGTGATCGAGGAGACGCGGGGCGCGAAGCGCTCCGACAGCGACGAGAAGCCCGACGCCGACTCCGGCGACGAGGGTGGCGAAGAGGGCGAGGACGAAGCCACCTCCGACGAAGCCGGCAGCGACGACGGCCAATAGGCCGTGGCCGGCGAGGAGCACAAGTTCTCGGTCGAGGTCCTCACCCCCGAGGGCCAGGTGTTCGAGGGCGAGGTCGTGCAGGTATCGACCCGCACGACGGTTGGCGAGATCGGCGTGCTGGCCAACCACGTGCCGATCCTGGCCGCGCTGGAGCCGACCGAGCTTCGGCTGCACATCTCAGGCTCCGAGATCGAGCGTTATGCGCAGGCCCACGGCTGGATGCAGGTGTTCGCAAACAGCGCGCTGCTGCTGGTCGAGGAGGCGATCCCGCCCGACCAGTTGGACAGCGGGCGGCTGCGCGAGCAGATTGACGACGCCGAGCAGCGCCTTTCCGAGGCCGAGGAGGGCTCCGCCGCCCACGAACGCGCGAAGAAGGACAAACAGCGTGCCAAAGCGTTCCTGGCGCTGGCGGAGAGAAGTAGCTAGTAGCTAGTTGCTCGTTGCTCGGGGTTTGGGCTCCGGCCGCGCAACTAGCAACAAGCAACTAGCAACCAATGAACGAGCTTGTCGCACTCGCAGAGCGCCTGATCTCCTACGACACCTCGAAGCCGGACCCGATCCACGAGGCCGCCGGGTTCATCAAAGGGTGGATGGAGGCACGCGGGATCGAGGCCCGGCAGGACTGGGTGAAGGAGCTGCCGGTTACCTTCGCCGAGGTCGGCTCCGGCGAGACGTGCATCGTTCTGCACGGCCACATCGACGTGGTCCCCGGTCACCCGGATCAATTCGAGGCGCGGGTCGAGGGCGACCGCCTGATCGGCCGCGGGGCCTATGACATGAAGGGCGCCCTGGCGACGATGCTCGTCGTCTTCGCCGGGATGCGCGACCAGGACGGGGTGCGGGTGCGGCTAGGCGTCGTCGCCGACGAGGAGTCCGAAGAGGACAAGGACCGCGGCAGCGACCACCTCGTCGACTCGGGTTTTATCGGCGACTTCGCTGTAACCGGTGAGCCCACAAACCTGCACATCGGGGTCGAGGCGAAGGGCGTGCTGGCGGTCAGGCTTCAGGTCAGCGGGCGCGCCGCACACGGCGCAACGCCCTGGGAGGGCGACAACGCGGTGCTGAAGGCACTCGACGTATTCCGCAGCATCGAGTCGCTACCGTTTGCCAGGCAGAGTTCGGAGCTCTTCGACCGGCCATCGATCAACCTCGGCCGGATCTGGGGCGGCGACGCGCTCAACATGGTGCCCGACAGATGCGTCATCGACGTCGACATCCGCTACCTGCCTGGGCAGGACCCTGCCACGATCATGGCCCAGATCGGCGAGCTACCGGATGCCGAGATCCTCACCAATTTCATTCGCCCGCCGGCGATTGTCGATCGCGACTCGCCCTATGTCGCGGCCCTGCACGAGGCGGCGGCGCCCCACCACATCGAAGCGCCGATGAGCGTCGGGCGCGACGGCGCCTCGGACGCGGTCTCATTCCTGCGCGTCGGGGTGCCGGCGGTCGAGTTCGGGCCGGTCGGCAGCGGCCATCACGGGCCCGAAGAGTGGGTCTCGCTCTCCTCGCTCGACAGCTACCGCCAGACGCTGGACACGTTCCTGCGCGCGATGGGCAACCAGGAGGGCTGACCTCTTGAGCCTTCCGCCCGAGGGCGATAGGCCGGGCGGCGAGGAGCCCTCCGAGGGGATTCCGCCGGAGGACCTGGAGACGCCCGAGGATGTCCACGGCGATCTGCCCGACCTCGAGCCCGAGTTCGTTGATGCGCTGCGAGAGGCAGCCGGGGAGGGTTCCGGGGAAGCCGTAGAGCCATCCGAGCAGACGCCAGAGGAGCCGCTGGAGAGCGAGAGCGAGCAGCCGACCGCGGAGCGACCGCTGCCGAAGCAACCCGCCGAAGCCGACGCGTCGCCCGCGGACGCTGGCTCGCCGTCCGCGCCCGGCGACTGGCCACCCGCCGATGGAGACGCCGCGCCCGACCAGACGGTCGAGTTCACCCCCCAGGAAGCGGCCGAGGCGCAGCAGGCGGCCAAGGAGGGGGAGAGCGAGAAGGACGAGGACGGGGAGAGCGACAAGGACGATGAGGAGCAAAAGGACGCCGAGGGCGAGGACAAGCCGCGACGCACGGTGGTGATCGGGGCTGGCCCCGACGCGCAGCCGAGCGAGGGCACAACCGCGCCGGGGGCGAGCGTGCCGCCGCCGACCCCGACCACCGCGGGAACGCCGACCGCGCCCGCCCAACCGGCACCGCCGGCTCAACCCGCGGCGGCCGCAGCAACCTCGGCGACAGCGGGAATTCCCCAGAAGCCGCCACCGGAGGGCGACTACGAGCCGGCGCCGAAGCGCAAGCGGCTGTGGCTGCGGTTCTTGATCGCGTCGTTGTTGATCGTCGCCTCGATGGGGGCCGCCACGGGGGCGAGCGCGCTGATCTTCCTCAACGACATCGCCGGCAAGCTCGGCGACCTGCGCGGGGTGAAGCAGCAATTGCTGCCGCCGGAAACGGGCCAGCCGGAGAACATCCTCATCGTCGGCTCCGACAAGCGCGCGAGCCTGAAGGGGACCAAGGGTCTCTCGGACACGACGATCCTGCTGCGGCTGGACCCCAACAACCACGCGATCGCCCTGATGTCGATCCCCCGCGACCTGAAGACCTACATCCCAGGAGTGGGGACGACGAAGTTCAACGCCGCCTACGCCTATGGGGGGCCGAAGCTCACGCTGCGAGTCGTGAAGCGGATCACCGGCCTTTCGATCAATCACGTCGTCAACGTCGACTTCCTTGGCTTCGTGCGCGCGGTCAACGCGATCGGCTGCGTCTACGTCGACGTCGACCGCCGCTACTACAACTCCAACGTCGGGGTGCCGCCCTCGTTGCAGTACGCGGAGATCAACATCCAGCCCGGCTACCAGAAGCTGTGCGGCAAGGACGCTCTGGAGTACGTCCGCTATCGCCATACGGACACCGACCTGGTGCGCTCGGCTCGTCAGCAGGACTTCCTGCGCGAGGCGCGCCAGCAGGTGCCGGCCTCGGACCTGTTCATCAACAAGCGCAAGCAGCTGCTCGACATCTTCACCACCTATACAACCTCGGACATCAGCAGCGGTGAGACGCTGCTCCAGGTGTTGAAGCTGTTCGTCGCCTCACGCAACGCCCCGATCAAGGAGGTCCACTTCCCAGCCCTGCTGCACCCGAGCTACATTACGGCCTCGAAGCCGGCGATCCAGCAGGCAGTCGACCAGTTCCGTGGGATCGAGGCGACCGGTGGGCCGCGTGGCTCGCTCGATCTGCCCCGCAGCTCGGGCCAGACCGGGATCGTCCCCGAAGAGCGCAAGCGGGCGAAGGCGACGAAGAAGACGAAGCAGGGACCGAAGGCGCCGCCGACGCCGTCCCCGGCCAACGACGGCCTCGTCGACGCCTCCCAGTTCAGCCATGACCTTGCCGCCAAGGTTGCGGCCAAGACGTTGCGGTCGTTCCCGGTCTTCTACCCACGACGGCTGCCCGCCGGCTCGATCTACGTGCAACAGCCGCGCGTCTACCATCTCCGCGACCAGGACAAGAACAAGCACGGCGCCTACGCGGAGGTCCTGCAACTCCCACAGGGCGATTATTTCGACGTCCAGGGCGTCCACGGCTGGTCTGACCCACCGATCCTCAGCAACCCCAGCGAGTCGCGAACCATGAACGGCCGCGACTACGACATCTTCCTTGACGGAGACCGCATCCGCCTGATCTCCTGGCACCAGGGAGACAATTCCTACTGGGTCGGCAACAGCCTCCTACAGACGCTCAGCAACAACCAGATGCTCGGAATCGCCCGCTCGATCGGCAAGCTGCCAGGGCAGCGGCACCTCCAACACGGCAAGAAGAAACGATGAACGACAGACAGCCGATCGGGGTTCTCGGCGTCGGCTGGGTGGGCCTGGTCACCGCCGCCTGCTTCGCCGAGCTCGGCCACCGAGTCGTGGCGCGCGACGTGATCGCCGACAAGGTCGAGGCACTTCAGAGGGGCGAGCTGACGATCCACGAGCCCGGATTGCCGGAGCTGGTACAACGAAATAGCGAGCGGCTTGCCTTCACCACCGAGATCGGCGAGGTGCTCGACGCCGCACAGCTTCTGCTCGTGTGCGTCGACACGCCGCCCACCGAGTCCGGCGACGCCGACCTGACCAGCGTGCGCAGCGTCGTGGAAGAGCTTCGCGGCGACGGCTCCCGGGTGATGGTGATGAAGAGCACCGTACCTGCCGGAACCGGGACGACGATCCGCCGCGAGCTACCGGGCGTGCCCTACGTGTCCTGTCCCGAGTTCCTCAAGGAGGGCACCGCGGTCGAGGACTTCCTGCACCCCGACCGGGTGGTGATCGGGGCGGAGCCCGGCGATGAGGCGGCGGCCGACGCGGTACAGGCGCTCTACGCACCGTTTGGTGGCCACGTAGTGCGGACCAACGTGACCAGCTCGGAGATGATCAAGCTGGCCTCGAACGCCTTCCTGGCGGCGAAGATCTCGTTCATCAATGAGATCGCCAACGTGTGCGAGGAAGTGGGCGCCGACGTCAACGCGGTGGCGGAGGGAATGGGGCTCGACGATCGGATCGGCCCCAAGTTCCTGCGCGCCGGCATCGGCTGGGGAGGCTCGTGCTTCAGCAAGGACGTCTCGGCGCTCAAGCAACTGGCCGCCAACACCGGCTACCACTTCCAGCTGCTGAACGCGGTGATAGAGGTCAACGAGCTGCAGAAGCGCAGGGTGATCAACAAGCTCTCCGAGCAGCTCGGCCCCTTGGCCGGCAAGCGCATCGCGCTGCTCGGCCTCGCCTTCAAACCGGACACCGACGACATGCGCGGTGCCTCCAGCCTGATATTGGCGGGTCGGCTGAAGGGCGAGGGCGCGACCGTGGTCGGCTACGACCCCGTGGCCAACGAGCGGGCGCGCGAGGTGCTTCCCGAGATCGAGACGACGACCTCGGCGATCGAGGCACTCGACGGCGCCGACGCTGCGATCCTGGTCACCGAGTGGCCCGAGTTCGCGGAGCTTGACTGGTCAGACGCCGCCAAGCGGATGGCGAACCCGCTGCTGATCGACGGCCGCAACTTCCTCGACCCGGAGCGGTTGCGCGCCGCCGGCTTTACCTATGAGGGCATCGGTCGTGGGGGCGCGGCCGAGACCGCGGAGGCGGTCAGCTAGCCCCGATGCAGGCGCTGATCCTGGTCGGTGGCGAGGGCACACGCCTGCGCCCCCTCACCGAGACCGTTCCCAAGTCGGTGATGCCGCTCGCTGGCCGCCCGTTCCTCTCCTACCTGATCGATTGGCTGGGCCGCCACGGCGTCGACGAGGTGGTGCTGGCCTGCGGCTTCAAGGCGGACCAGGTGCGCGACGTGCTCGGTGAGGGCGGGACGCCCAGGCTCCGCTACGTCGAGGAGCCCGAGCCGCGCGGGACCGCGGGTGCGATCAAGTTCGCGGCCGAGGAGCTTTCCGGTCGCTTCCTGGCCCTGAATGGAGACGTCCTCACCGACCTCGACCTGACCGCGCTGATGAGCTTCCACGAGCAGCGGGGATCGAGGGCCACCCTCGGCCTCTATCCGGTTCGGGACACGACCGGTTACGGGCTCGTACGCCGCGGCGACGACGGCGCCGTGCTGGAGTTTCTCGAGAAGCCCGATCGCGCCGGGCCGGGGGAGATCAACGCGGGAACGTACGTGCTGGAGCACGCGGTGCTCGATCTGATCCCCGACGGGGAGAGGGTCTCGATCGAGCGCGACGTTTTCCCGCGCATGATCGCGGAGGGGCTGTACGGCCTTCCCCTCGACGGTTACTGGATGGACATCGGGACCCCCGAGCGCTACCTGCAGGCGACCTGGGACATCCTCGAGCGCCGCGTTCAGACAGCACTTGGCGACCGCCTCGACGCTGAAGGCCGCCTTATCGCCGACGACGTCGATGTCGGGGCCGATGCCAGCGTCGAGGGCCCAGCGCTGGTCGAGGACGGTTCGCGGATCGGCAGCGGCGCGGTCGTCGGTCCCCGGGTGGCGATAGGGCCCGAATGCGAGATTGGGGCGGGAGCGACGGTGGAGTCCTCGGTGCTGCACGCGGGCTGCCGGGTCGGCGCGAAGGCCACGGTGCAGGGGGCGATCGTCGCCGCGGGCGTCGAGGTTGCCCCCGGCGCGGTGGTGGCGCCTGGCAGCGTGATCGGGGCGGGAGAGAAGGTGGCCGCATGAGCTCGCTGGAGCGGTTGCGCGGGCTCGACGCCCAGCATCAGCTCGAGGCCGTGCTGGCCCTCCCCGACCATCTGCGCGACGCTCTGTGGCGGATCGAGTCGGCGCGGTTGGAGCCGGGCGAGGGGGCTGGCGTGATGATCTGCGGCATGGGGGGTTCGGCGATCGGAGGCGACCTGGCCGCCGCAGCGCTGGGCGAGCGCCGCACTCTGCCGCTGCTGACGATCCGCGGCTACGAGCTGCCACCCTGGACCACGCCCGAGTGGACCGTCGTCTGCTCGAGCTACTCCGGCGAGACCGAGGAGACGCTGGCCTGTATGGACGCCGCCGGAGCGCTCGGCGCGCGACGCATCGTCGCCACGACCGGCGGCAGGCTGGCCGAGGTGGCGCGGAACGACGGGGTCCCGGTGATCGGACTTCCGGCCACGATCCCGGCCCCGCGAGCGGCGGTCGGCTATATGTTCGCGGTCGCCGCCGAGGCCGCGGCGTTGGCGGGGGCGCCGCGAATACACACGGAGATCGACGCCGCGGCGGCGCACCTCGAGAGCTCGCTCGAGGGGCTGCTCGAGCGAGCGCAGGAGATCGCCGCACGCCTCGATGGGACGGTTCCGGTCATCTATGGCGCCGATCTCACCGCACCCGTGGCACAGCGCTGGAAGACGGAGATCAACGAGAACGCAAAGGCGCCGGCCTTCTGGGCCGAGCTTCCGGAGGCCGACCACAACGAGCTCTGCGGATGGACCGAGGCCGAGGGCATCTTCAGCGCTGTCTTCCTGGAGGACTCCGATCAACACCCCCGCGAGCGGCGGCGGATCGAGCTGACCGCCGAGGCCGTCTCCTCGGCCGCCGCCGAAGTGGAGAGGGTCGCGGTCGAGGGCGATACCCGCACCGAGCGGCTGCTGAGCGCGGTCATGCTCGGTGATCTGGTGTCGCTGTTCCTGGCCGCCCACCGGAACCTCGATCCGACCCCGATCGACGCGATCGAGACCCTGAAGCAGAGGATGGGCCCCGCGTAGATTGCTTGCGGCGACGTTGCGTCGCCGCAGAGGCATGTCAGGCGGCGCAGCCGCCGCAATTGATTTGGGGTCTCTTTGGCTGGCGCCCTGGTCTGCGGTCGCTCTTTATCCTCCCGGCTCGAACTTACGAAAGGAATTCTTCTTGGCAACCGCAGCATCCAACTACGACATCGCCGATATCGCGCTCGCCGACGCGGGCCAGAAGCGCATCGAGTGGGCCGATCGGCAGATGCCGGTGCTGGCGCAGATTCGCGAGCGCTTCGAGTCAGAGAAGCCGCTCGACGGGATCCGCATGGCCTGCTGCCTGCACGTGACCACCGAGACCGCGAACCTGGTCCGCACCCTGATGGCCGGCGGCGCCGACGTCGCGCTGTGCGCATCGAATCCGCTCTCCACCCAGGACGAGACCGCTGCGGCGCTGGTCGATCGCTACGGGGCCGAGGTGCACGCGATCAACGGTGAGGACAACGACACCTACTACCGCCATATCAACGCGGCGGTGGACAAGCACCCTCAGATCACGATGGACGACGGCGCCGACGTGATCTCGGTGCTGCACCGCGAGCGACCCGAGCAGCTCTCCGAGGTTTACGGGGGAACCGAGGAGACGACGACTGGCGTCATCCGGTTGAAGGCACTGGAGGCCGAGGGCAAGCTCGGGTTCCCGATCATTGCCGTCAACGACGCCGACACCAAGCACTTCTTCGACAACCGCTATGGGACCGGCCAGTCGACCCTCGACGGGGTTATCCGCGCAACCAACGTCCTAATCGCCGGCCAGAAGGTCGTCGTGATCGGCTACGGCTGGTGCGGCAAGGGCGTGGCGATGCGCGCCAAGGGCCACGGCGCCCACGTGATCGTCTGCGAGGTCGACCCGCTGCGGGCGCTGGAAGCGGCGATGGACGGCTTTGACGTCATGCCCGCGGTCGAGGCGGCGAAGGAGGGCGACCTCTTCATCTCGGTGACCGGCAACCGCGACGCGATCGCCGGCCATATGTTCGACGTGATGAAGAGCGGTGCGATCGTCTGCAACTCGGGCCACTTCGACGTCGAGATCAACAAGGGCGACCTCGACGCGCTGACCGAATCCACCTACGAGGCGCGGCCGCTGGTCGAGGGACACCGCCTGGGCGACGGACGCGAGATCTTCCTGCTCGCGGAGGGGCGCCTGGTCAACCTCGCATCGGCGGAGGGCCACCCGGCGGCGGTGATGGACATGAGCTTCGCCAACCAGGCGCTCGCGGCCGAGTACGTGGCCCAAAACCACGAGTCCCTGGAGACGAAGGTGCATCCAATGCCGCGCGAGATCGACCAGGAGATCGCCCGCCTGAAGCTGGCCTCGAAGGGGATCGAGATCGACCAGCTGACGGACGCGCAGTCGAAGTACCTGGCGAGCTGGGATCAAGGAACGTAGCTCGTCATTTGTCATTAGTCATTCGGGATTAGGGACAGTGTGCTCGCCCGAATGACGAGGGACGAATGACGAACGGCGAATGAGTATGCGAGCCATGATCCTCGCGGCGGGGTTGGGCACTCGACTCCGCCCTATCACCTACGAGATGCCGAAGCCGATGGTGCCGGTGCTCAACCGCCCGGTGATGGAGCACATCATCGAGCTGCTCGCTCGGCACGGGTTCACCGAGGTAAACGCCAACCTGCACTGGTTCCCGGAGCTGATCCGCGATCGCTTCGGCGATGGCTCGCGGTTAGGGATCGAGCTGCGCTATAGCGAGGAAGAGGCCCTGCTGGGCACGGCGGGTGGCGTGCGCAAGGCGGCCGACTTCCTCGGCGAGGACTTCCTCGTCATCTCGGGAGACGCACTCACCGACATCGACCTCGCGGCGATGCGCGACTTTCACCGCTCGCACGGGGGGATCGCCACGCTGGCGACAAAGCGCGTCGCGGACACCAGCCAGTTCGGGGTCGTGATCACCGATACCGACGGTCGTGTGCAGGGCTTTCAGGAGAAGCCCGATCCCGCGGAGGCGCTCTCCGACCTGGCCAACTGCGGCGTCTACATGTTCCGGGCCGAGGTCTTCGACTTCTTCCCCGCCGAGGGTGAGCGCAGCAAGGCCGCCGGCCCCGACGATCCACCTGGCTTCGCCGATTGGGCGATGGACGTGCTGCCCGCCCTGCTCGACGGCGACGTCCCCTTCTACTCGCACGAGGTGCAGGCCTACTGGAACGACATCGGCAACCTCGAGGAGCTTTGGCGCAGCAACATGGACGCGGTCTCGGGCGAGGTCGCCATCGATCCCGGGGCCCCCGAGGTCGCCGAGGGCGTGCGGGCGGGAGAGGAGACAGACCTTGGGGGGACTGAGGTTGAGCCCCCGGCCCTGTTCGGCCCCAGGATCGAGTTCGGAGTCGACGTGCGCATCGACGGGCCGGCGGTGATCGGCGACGGCGCCCGGATCGGAGCCGGCTCCCGGATGAAGGAGTCCGTGATGTTGCCTGGGACCGAGGTCGGCCCGGCGTCCGTGCTGGCCGGCGCGGTCGTCGCCAAGCGCTCTGACTGAGCGCCCTCAGGCGCCGTTCGCGGCATGCGTGTGGATTGGCGCGCTACGCGTGCGCGTTTCCGGCGCACGATCGGCCCGGTGGACCCGTTGGGCCAGCTTCTCTCGCTGCTCGCGCCGCCGCGCTGCGCGGCCTGCGGCGCGGGCTGCCCAGGGGCGGTCCTGCTCTGCCGGCGCTGCGAGCGCTCGCTGCAAGCGACCCTGCCACCGGTCGCGGCCGGTCCGCCCGGCCTCGACGCCGCCTGGGCCGCCGCGCCCCACGACGGTGTTGCCAGAGAGCTGGTGGTGGCGCTGAAGTTCCGCAGCCTGCTGCCGGTGGCGCGGCTGATGGCGCGGCGCATCGCCGAGGGAGCACCGGGCGGCATGCTCGGCGGAACCGTCGTGCCGGTGCCACCCGCGACCTCGCGGCTTCTACGGCGCGGCTTCGACCCCGCCGAGGAGATCGCTTCGCAGCTTGCGGCGCTGACGCGCCTGCCGCATGACCGTTGCCTGTCCAGGGCCGAAGGCCCGCGCCAGGTCGGTCGGACGCGCGCCGCACGCCTCGCTTCGCCGCCTCGGGTGCGGACAATTGGGCCGGCGCCCGCGGTCGCGCTTCTGGTCGACGACGTCCAGACAACCGGCGCGACCCTCTCCGCATCCGCTCGGGCGCTGCGCCGCGCGGGGGCGGAGCGGGTTTGCGCGGTGACCTTTGCCCGGACGCTCTAGGTCCGGGCCGATGCAGCGCCTAGAGCCCGTACTCCTCGAGCAGATTGAGCCACACTTCGCTGCGGCTCGGGAACGCGGGCACCGCGTGCCAGAGCCTGTCCAGCGGCACCTCGCCGACGACGGCGATCGTCGCGGCTTGCAGGAAGTCGGCGGTCTCGACCCCGACGAAGGTGGCGCCGACGATCACCCGCCGATCCTCGTCGACGACCAGGCGGCTGGTGCCGGGAGCGTCGCGGCCGATGAAGCTCGCCCCCGCGGTGCCGCCGGTCGGTACGTCGACGGCCCGGGCGCGGATCCCCGCCTCCTGCGCCTGCTCGAGCGTCTGGCCGACCGCGGCGACCTGGGGATCGGTGAAGGTGACGTGCGGCGACCCGCGCTGCTCCTCGGTGGCGGCGACGTCCTTGCCGAGGACGTGGTCGGCGGCGATCCGCGCCTGGTACTTGCCCATGTGGGTGAGCAGCGCTCGTCCGTTGACGTCGCCGATCGCGTAGAGCCAGTCGCTGCCGTCGACCAGTAGCTGGTCGTTGACCTCGATGAAGCCGTCCGGCTCGATGCCAACGCTCTCGAGGCCGATGCCCTCGCTGCGCGGCTTTCGCCCCACCGCGACGAGGATCTCGGCGCCCTCCACGCTCTCGCCGCTGTCGAGGTCGACCACGACCCTGCCCGACTCGCGCCGCGCCGACTTCGCCTTCGCCCCCGTGCGTACGTCCACCCCCTGGTCCCGCAGGCTGTCGGCTACCAGCTCGGAGGCAAATGGCTCCTCCCGCGGCAGCAGGCGCGGCCCCGACTGGACCAGCACCACGCCGGAGCCCAGCGAGCGCCAGGCCTGCGCCATCTCGGTGCCGACCGGGCCGCCTCCGAGGATCACCATGCTCTCGGGGACCTGCTTCGCGGTGGTCGCATCGCGGTTGTTCCAGGGCCCCGCCTCGGCGAGCCCGTCGATCGGCGGCATCGCCGCCGACGATCCGGTGGCGACGACCACCGCCTTGTTCGCCGCCAGGACGTCGTCGCCGACCACCACGCGCTTCTCACCGTCGAGCTTTCCGTCGCCACGAAACAGCTCCACACCGCGATCGCTTAGCCAGGGCAGCTGGCCCGCGTCGGAAAGGTCGTGGATCACGTCGTCGCGACGCCGCAGCGCGGCGTCGGCGTCGAGCTCGCCAGTCACCGCCTCGGCGACGCCGGGGACCCTCTTCGCCTCGGCAAGCAGTTCGCCCGGGCGCAGCAGCGCCTTCGAGGGCATGCAGGCGTAGTAGGAGCACTCGCCTCCGACCAGGTGGCTCTCAACGATAGCCACGTCGAGGTCGGCTTCTCCGAGCCGCCCGGCGCAGACCTCTCCCGGCGGGCCGGCGCCGATCACGACGACGTCGAAGGCCCTCTCGCTCACGCCTCGAACACTAGTCGTCATCGGTTGGCGAACCGCGTCGAGGGGCGTAGCATCCTTGGACTGCTTTTCTCGGACCAAGGAGGCGACGTGCGCATCGAGATCCGCGGCCGCAACATTGAGGTCACCGAGGAGCTGCGCGAGCACGTCGAGAAGCGTTTCCGCCGCATCGGCAACCAGGTCGCCGACCAGGCGCTGCTCGACGTCGAGCTCAGCGAGGAGCGCAATCCTGCGATCCCCGACAGCCAGGTCGCGGAGGCGACCTTGCAGCTGAAGGGCGTCACCCTGCGGGCCCACGAGGCCTCGCCGGACATGATGCACACCATCCACGAGCTGGCCGAGGACATCAGGCGCCAGGTCAAGCGCCACCGCGAGAAGCGCCGCAAGCGGCGCCAAACCCGCCGCATGGTGCGCGGATTGCGCGAGCACTCGGCGGAGTCCTAGCGAGCAAGCGGCGTGGCTTGGTCCGGCAGGGTGTAGAAATTCCACACTGTGAGATCTCGCCGCCGGTGGCTGCTCGTCGCAGCGCTCGCTGCCCTTCTGGTGCTGCCGGGGAGAGCGGGCGCGCTCGGCTTGCAGCCGATCGGGACGTTCGATCAGCCGATCTTCGTCACCTCGGACCCGGCAAACCCGAACCGTCTGTTCGTCGTCCAGCGGGGCGGGCTGATCAAGGTCGTCGAGGGAGGCTCGACGCAGACCTTCGCCGACCTGACCTCGGTGGTGCGCTGCTGCGAGGGCGAGAGGGGCCTGCTGTCGATGGCCGTGCCCCCCGACTTCCCGCAGACCGGGCTTTTCTACGTCGACTACACGGGCCAGGACGGCCCGGGCAATCTCCACGTGGCGGAGCTGCGAGCAAGCGGCGGCACCGCGAGCATCGGCACGCTGCGCAACGTGCTCACCATCAACCACTCCCAGGCCAGCAACCACAATGGCGGCCAGCTCCAGTTCGGCCCCGACGGCTACCTGTACGTGTCGACCGGAGACGGTGGATCGACGCCCGCCAACGCCCAGGACCGAAACAGCCTGCTGGGCAAGCTGCTTCGCATCGCTCCCCGCCAGGACGGGTCACAGCCCTATTCGGTGCCACCGGGCAACCCGTACGTCGGCGCTGCCGGAGCCGACGAGGTCTGGGCCTACGGACTCCGAAACCCCTGGCGCTTCTCCTTCGACCGCGCGACCGGCGACCTGCTGACCGCCGACGTCGGCCAGGGCATCTACGAGGAACTCGACTTCGCTCCGATGTCGACGGGGCTGGGTCGCGGCGCCAACTACGGCTGGGCCGCCTGCGAGGGGCTGCACAACTACCCAAGCGGAACCCCCGGCTGCATCCTGCCCGGCCACACCGATCCGATCTTCGAGTACTCCCATGCGGGTGGGGGCTGCGCGATCACCGGCGGCTACGTGGCTCGCGATCCCTCGCTCGGCGACCTCTACGGCCGCTACCTGTACGCGGACTTCTGCCTGGGTGAGATCCGCTCGCTGGTCCCCGGACTGCCGGTCGGGAGCGGCGACCGCTCCGAGGGCGTCAACGTCTCGAGCCCGGTCTCATTCGGCGAGGACGCATGTGGCCGGTTGTATGTCGCCGAACAGACCGCCAACGTCTTCCGCCTCACCGGATCGGGCTCGCCGGCCTGCACCGTCCTGCAGGTTTCGAAGCGCGGCCCCGGTCGCGGCGCCGTTACCGGTCCCGGCATCGACTGTCCGGGCGACTGCACCCAGGTGTTCCCACAGCCCCAGACCGTGGTGCTGAGGAAGCATCCGGGCAAGCACTCCAGCTTCTCTGGCTGGCATCGCGCCTGCTCGGGCCACCGCGGCTGCTCGGTCGCGATGACCGCCGATCGCCACGTGGTGGCGAAGTTCTCAGACCGGCTCCGGACGCACGTGGTGATGGCTGCTTTCCATCGCGTCGTGCCGCACGGGGCCAGGGCGCTGCTTCGGGCCAAGGCATGGCCCTGCAAGGGCCGCCGCCACGACAAGGTAGAGCTCTTCAAGGGCCGCAAGCGGATCGCCACCAAACGGCTGAATCGCAACTGCGTTGCGCGCTTCCGGGCCCGAATCAGGCATCGCTCGCGGTTCAAGGTCAAGGTGCCGGCCGACAAGCGCCACTTCGCCGCCCGTACTGGCTGGGTCACGGTCGTTCCGCGCGGATAGGCCGGCGTGGGCGCCAGCTAAGAGCCTGACCCTGCCCGTCATCGCACCCCCGGATACGGCCGGCAGGCATCGCGGATGGTTTGTCCTCAGTCGGCCGAATGGCGCTTGACCATTCGTCCTCCCTGCGTCCGCTCCCCGCTCGCCTGCCAGCCGTCCCGGGGGCACGTCCCGGACCGGGCCAGGCTCTAACCTAGGCCCATGCCCGCGAGAGAGATGGTCACGCGCGCGCTGCGCGTCGGCGAGGGGCGCAAGTTTCGCGCCTACGAGAAGCGCGTCAACACGATCAATCGCTTCGAGCCCGAGATGGAGTTGCTCGACGACTCGGAGATCCGCGAGCACGCCGACCAGCTGCGCGAGCGCGCCCGCGACGGCGAGTCCCTCGACGACCTGCTGCCCGAGGCCTTCGCGCTGACCCGCGAAGCGGCGCGCCGCCACCTCGGTCAGCGCCACTTCGACGTGCAGCTGATCGGCGGCATGGTCCTCCACGACGGGGCGATCGCCGAGATGAAGACCGGCGAGGGCAAGACGCTCACCGCGACCCTGGCCGTGTTCCTGAACTCACTGGCCGGCGAGGGCGTCCACCTGGTTACCGTCAACGACTACCTGGCCAGCCGCGACGCCGAGTGGATGAAGCCGATCTACGAGGCCCTCGGGGTCAGCGTCGCCGCGATCCAGGAGCCCGACGACCACGAGACGCGCCAGCGCAAGTACGCCTGCGACGTCACCTACGGCACCAACTCAGAGTTCGGCTTCGACTACCTGCGCGACAACATGGCCGGCGCCCTGGAGCACTGCGTGCAGCGCGGCCACGGGTTCGCGATCGTCGACGAGGTCGACAACATCCTCATCGACGAGGCGCGGACGCCGCTGATCATCTCCGGCGCCCCCGAGCAGGCCGCGGACACCTACTACGCCTTCGCCCGCCTCGCCAAGCAGATCGAAGGCGTTCCCGCCAAGGACAAGCTGCGCTCGATGGGGGAGAGCAAGGACACCTCGGAGGCCGATTACGACTACGAGTTCGACGAGAAGCACAAGACCGTCGCCCCGACCGAGCGAGGGGTAGCGAAGGCGGAGGAGTTCCTCGGCGTCGACAACCTGTACCTCGGCGAGCACGGCACCCTGGTCAACCACCTGATCCAGTCGCTGAAGGCCGAGTCGCTTTACAAGCGCGACAAGGAATACGCGGTGGTCGATGGCCAGGTGATGATCATCGACGAGTTCACCGGCCGCATCCTCGAGGGGCGACGCTGGTCAGAGGGCCTGCACCAGGCGATCGAGGCGAAGGAGGGCGTGCCGATCCGCGAGGAGAACCAGACGCTCGCCACGATCACGCTCCAGAACTACTTCCGCCTCTACGACAAGCTCTCCGGGATGACCGGCACGGCGCTCACCGAGGCAACCGAGTTCATGAAGATCTACAAGATGCCGGTGGTCGACATCCCGACCAACGTGCCGATGATCCGCGGCGATCACAACGATCAGATCTTCAAGACCAAGGACGGCAAGTGGGGGGCCGTGATCGGCGAGATCACGGAGCGCAACGACGCAGGCCAGCCGATCCTGGTCGGCACCGTCTCGGTCGAGGTCTCCGAGATGATCTCCGACGAGCTGCGCCGTCGCGGCATCGAGCACGTCGTGCTCAACGCGAAGCCCGAGTACGCCCAGAAGGAGGGTGAGACGATCGCCCAGGCTGGACGCAAGGGGGCGGTCACGATCGCCACCAACATGGCGGGGCGCGGAGTCGACATCAAGCTCGGCGGCAGCCCTGAAGGCGTGGCGCTGGTCGAGCTCGCCCGCAAGGGCATCGTGCCCGATTCCGAGGGCTATGAGGAGGCCCTGGCATCCAAGATCGCCGAGCTCGAGCCAAGCCGCGAGGCCGAGGCCGAGGAGGTGTGCGCGCTCGGCGGGCTTTTCATCTGCGGAACCGAGCGCCACGAGTCGCGGCGCATCGACAACCAGCTGCGCGGGAGGTCGGGCCGCCAGGGCGACCCCGGTGAGTCGCGCTTCTACCTCTCCGCCGAGGACGACGTGATCCGGCTGTTCGCCGGCGATCGCATCTACCGCATCCTCGATCGGCTCGGCCCGGTCGACGAGGAGGGCGCCGAGATGCCGCTGGAGGCGAAGATGCTCACCCGCACGGTCGAGAACGCCCAGAAGAAGGTCGAGGAGCAGAACTTCCTGATCCGTAAGCGGGTGCTCGAGTACGACGACGTGATGAACGAGCAGCGGCGTGTGGTCTACAAGTACCGCCGCGAGATCCTCGAGGGGCGCGACATGTCCGACGTTGCGCGCGATGAGCTGGAGGGGACGATCGTGCGCCTGGTCGACGAGTACACGCCGGGCGAGATCCTCGAGGACTGGGATGTGGCCGAGCTCGACACGCAGCTGCGCCAGATCTGGCCGCTGAAGGTGGACGTCGCCGAGATCGCGCCGGAGACGCTCGATCGCGAGCAGCTCAAGGACGCGCTGTCGGAGGACGCGCTTTCGGCCTACGACGAGCGCACCGAGCAGTTCGGCGAGGAGCTCATGCGCTACCTGGAGCGCTCGATCCTGCTCCAGGTGATCGACAACCGCTGGCGCGAACACCTCTACGAGATGGACTACCTGCGCGAGGGCATCCACCTGCGCGGCTTCGCCCAGATCGACCCCCTGGTCGCCTACAAGAACGAGGGCTTCTCGATGTTCGAGGAGCTGATGCATTCGATCTGGGAGGAGTTCTCGAAGCTGATCTTCCACGTCGAGGTCGACATCGCGCCCGCCGACGCTGAGCAGGCATTCGCGACCCCGGCCGATGGCCCCGCCGAGGTGAGGTACTCGGGTGGCACCGCCGAGGCCCAGCCCTCGGCGCTGGCCGAGGTGGCGGCGGCGGGGTCGGCGGGAGCGGTGGAGATGGCGGCGACCGAAGCGACCGAGCCACCCGTGGGCGGGGGCAATGGCGAAGTGGTCGAGACCGTGGTCAAGGAGGACCGCGACAAGATCGGCCGCAACGACCCGTGCTGGTGCGGATCGGGCAAGAAGTACAAGAAGTGCCACGGGGCCTAGAACCGAGCTCGACGCAGACCGACCTGGTGCGCCGCTTCTACGAGGCGTTCAATGCGGAGGACCTCGACGCGTTCGTCGACACCCTTCACCCGCATGTGGAGCTTCAGACCGCAAGGGGCCTGCGGATCGGCCTCGGTGAAGCACGCGCGTGGGCGACCCGCAACCCCGCCGGCGACCTCCGTCAGCGATACGTCGTCGAGGACCTGATCGAAGAGGGAAATCACGTCGTCGCCCTGGTCCGCAAGCAGTGGTGGTGGACGGAGACCGAGGAGCTGGCCGAAGACGAAGAGACAGCGGCGCTGTTCACCTTCGAGGGCGGCTCGATCGCGCGCTGGCAGCCGTTCACCGAGCGGGCAGAGGCGCTGCGCGCCGCCGGGCTCGAGACATGAACGGTTGGCGTCCCAAGTAACCCAAGTCACTTGCGCCGGCTTCGCCGCCTGACATGTCAGTGCCGCGGCGCAGCGCCGCGGCATACTTACCTAATGGCCGAAGCCGTCTCCAAGGAAGGCGTCTCTGCGCGGCTCGCCGAGATCCGCGGTCAGCTGAAGCTGCTCGCGGATTACCTTTGACCCCGCTTCGCTCGAATCCGAGATAGAGCGGCTTGAGGCCGAGATGCAGCGGCCCGGCTTCTGGGACAACCAGGCCGCCGCGGCCCGAACCTCCGCTGCCCACGCGAGCGCCCAGCGCAAGCTCGAGACCTTCCGCAAGCTCGAGTTCGATGCCGCCGACCTCGACGAGCTGGTCGAGCTGGCGGCCGAGGACTCCGAAATGGCCACGGAGCTGGCGACCCAGCTTGACTCGATCGAGCGCCGGCTCGCCGAGCTGGAGGAGGGGCGCCTGTTCAGCGGCGAGTACGACGCCGGCGACGCGGTGGTCACCGTCCACGCCGGGGCCGGAGGCACCGACTCGCAGGACTGGGCCGAGATGCTGCTGCGCATGTACCTGCGCTGGGCGGAGAAGCGCGGCTTCAGGGTCGAGATGAAGGAGGCCTCGCCGGGGGAGGAGGCTGGGCTTAAGTCCGCGACCTTCATCGTTAGCGGGGAGAACGCCTACGGTCTGTTCGCGGCCGAGCGCGGTGTGCACCGGCTGGTGCGGATCTCGCCCTTCGACTCCTCGTCGCGCCGGCACACGAGCTTCGCCCAGGTCGACGTGGCGCCACTGGTTGACGAGGGCGTCGAGGTGGAGGTCGAGGACTCCGATATCCGCGTCGACACCTATCGGGCCTCGGGCGCCGGCGGCCAGCACGTCAACAAGACCGACTCGGCGGTGCGCGTCACCCACATCCCGACCGGGGTCGTCGTGCAGTGCCAGAACGAACGCTCGCAGGCCCAGAACAAGGCCGTGGCGATGCAGATACTGCGCTCGAAGCTGATCGAGCTGGAGGAGCGAAAGCGGGCCGAGGAACTTGCCAAGGAGCGCGGCGAGGTCAAGGACGTCGCTTGGGGCTCGCAGATCCGCAGCTACTTCCTGCACCCCGACCAGCGGGTCAAGGACCATCGCACCGGCCATGAGTCCGGGGACACCGAGGGCGTGCTGGACGGCGACATCGACGATTTCATCCGCGATTTCCTGCTCAAGACCGCGGGTTAGGCGCCTGGCTCCAGCGCGCCCTCGAGCTCGAGCAGCGCCTGCTTCGTCTCCAGGCCGCCGCCGTAGCCGCCCAGGGCGCCGCCGGTGCGCAGCACCCGGTGGCAGGGCACGATGATCGGCAGCGGGTTGGAGCCCAGCGCCGAGCCGGCGGCACGCACCGCGCGCTGGCTGCCGGCCTTGGCCGCCATCTGCTTGTAGCTGCGCGTCTGCCCGTAGGGAATGCGGGCGGTGGCCCGCAATACCTTGCGGTAGAACCCATGGGTCAGCTGCCAGTCGAGCGGAAGGTCGAAGTCGTGCAGCCGTCCCTCGAAGTAGCGGTCCAGCTCGCGGCGCGCCTGATCGAGCTTCGTCGGTGACTCCAGAATCCGAGGCGAGACCGAGCCGGCAAGCTCCTCCAGCACCTTCTCGGGCGGCTCGATCGGGAACGACACCCTGACCAGACCGCGGGGCGTGGTCGCCAGCAGCAGGCGCCCAACCGGTGAGTCGGTCTCCGCGTAGGCGACGTCGAGCAGACCCTCCTGCTCCGCCCTGTGGAGGAATTCCTCGGCCAGAGCCTCGTCGCCGGCGGAGTCGCGCCGCGCCGCGTCGCGGAGCGTGCGCTCCAGGTTCAGTTGACCTTCAGTGCTCTTTTCGTTCTTTGACCTCATGCCAATTCCAATCTCAATCGTTTGATTCCTTCGTGCACATTGCGGCGCGCCGCGTCCTCGGATATATCCAATGCCACGGCGATCTCGCGATGAGGAAGGTCGCAGGCGAAACGCAACGCGACCGCCCCCCGTTGCTTCGGCGGGAGGGCGGCCACCTTCTGCCAGATGCCCGACCCCTCCTTGCGCTCTGCGGCAGCCCTCGGATCGGCCGCCTCGGGCGCGTCGCCGACCGGCGTCGCACGCCGTTGGCGGATCCGGTGATGATCGATCGCCTTGCGATGCGCGATCGTGAGCAGCCAGCCCCGCAGATTGCGGTCGTCCTCGAGCCTGGGATACGCACGCAGCGCGGCGAGGAACGTTTCCTGAAAGCAGTCCTCGGCGTCCTGCGGGCCCACCGAGGCGATCAGAAAGCCGATCACGTCGCCCTGGTGGCGCTCGAGCAGTTGCTGAAACGGGGGCAACTTCTTCTCCACTACCGGATAAACGTCGCAGATCGCAGAAACGTGAGATTGCGTGCGTCGCGGCTAGGCTGCGTCAATGGTCGATGAGACCCTTCGAGAGTTGGTCGCCCGGGCGCTTGCCGAGGACCTCGGCGCCGGTGATCTGACCTCGCAGGCCGTCGTGCCCGCCGACGCCCACGCCCGGGCCACGATCACCCAGAAACAGCCGGGAGTGCTGTTCGGGTTCGCCGCCGCAGAGGAGGTCTTCCGGCAGGCGGGAGCCGAGGGCTTCGAGGCGCTCGCGCCCGAGGGCCAGTGGCGCGAGGAGGAGGTGCCGGCGCAGGTCGCGGTCGCGAGCGGCCCGGCGAGGGCGCTGCTCGCCGCCGAGCGCACCGCGCTGAACCTTCTCTGCCATCTCTCCGGCGTGGCGACGCTGACCGCCCGCTACGTGGAGGCGGTCGCGGGCACACATACGCAGATCCTGGACACCCGTAAGACGACCCCCGGCCTGCGCGCCCTCGAGAAGGCGGCGGTGGCGGCCGGGGGCGGGGACAACCACCGGCTCGGCCTGCACGACGCGATCCTGATCAAGGAGAACCATGTCGCGCTCGCGGGCGGGCTGGGGGAGGCGGTGCGGAGGGCCAGCGGAGCGGAGCCGGAGCGCTCCGTCGAGGTCGAGTGCCGCAACCTCGACGAGGTCGCCGAGGCGCTCGACGCCGGCGCCGGACGGCTATTGCTCGACAACATGGAACCGGAGGCGCTGCGCCGGGCGGTCGAGCTGCGCGACAGCTCCGCCGAGGCCCACGGGCCGGTGGCGACGCTGGAGGCGTCGGGCGGAGTGACGCTCGACAACGTGGGCGAGATCGCCGCCACCGGAGTCGAGTTCATCTCGGTCGGTGCGATCACCCATTCCGCGCCGGCACTCAATTTGAGCATGCTCGTGGAACGGATTTGACTGGCCGGCGCCTTGGGGCGCCGGCACTGGCATGTCAGGCGGCGAAGCCGCCGCCAGTGACTAGAGTCCAATCGATGACCACCGCCGAGTTGCAAGAGCGCCGCGAGGACATCGTGCGCGAGCACATGGAGTCGGAGAATCGCCACGAGTTCGACGTCACGCTGGAGACCTTCGACCACCCGCGCTACGAGCTGATCGGGACCGGCGAGGTGCACGACGGGCCGGAGGAGGTGATGGCCTACTTCGAGGAGACCCGCGATGCCTTCCCGGACCAGCGCAACGAGCTGATCGCCCTGCATCACGCCGACGACGCGGTGATCGTCGAGGCGATGCTCTACGGCACCCACAACGGCCCCCTCCGCGGCCTGCCGCCGACCGGACGCAAGTTCGAGATGCAGTTCGCCGCCGTGTTCCTGTTCGAGGAGGACCGGCTGGTCTGCGAGCGGGTCTACTTCGACCCGGGGAAGATCCTGCGCGATCTCGGCATCGCCCACGACCCGGTCAGCGTTGTCGGGCGTCTCGCCACGGTTGCCAACCATCCCCTGACCGTGAGCCGCGCTCTTCTCCGCCGCGTCACCAACCGCTAGGTCCCTCACGGCTAGCGGCTGGTGGCTAGTGGCTACTTCAGCAACCGCGAAAGCCTGCGGTCCTTAAGCACCCTTCCTCCCGTCTGCTCCTGCGGGCAGTAGTTGGCCTGGTGCTCCTTGAAGTAGACCGCCTCGATCGTCGTACCGCAGCGGGGACATGGCTCGCCCTCGCGCCTGTGCACCTGCAATGGCATCGGCAGCTTGTCGGGCACCGTCTCGCCGATCACCTCCTCGTAATGCTCGATCGCGCCCCCGAGCACCGCCAGCGCCCGCTGCAAGCTCTCGATCTCGGTCTCCAGCAGCTCAGAGCCCTGTTTGAAGGGCGAGAGGCGCGCCCCCCAGAGGATCTCGTCGACCCAGGAGCGCCCGATGCCGGCGATCGCGCGCTGGTCGCGCAGCAGCGGGTGCAGGTGGCGGGGCTGGTCGAGCAGATCCGCCAGCTGCTCCAGCGGCGGTGCGGGCCAGGCCTCGGGGCCGAGCGAAGCGACCATCTCGTCGTCGGTCACCTTCTCCGCCGGGAGCAGCTTCGCCCAGGCCCGCTGGCGGGTGCCGAACTCGCGCAGCCGCAACTCGCGGCCGTTCGCGAGCCGGATCAGAACCCGCGAAGCTCGATCTCGGGGTGACGCTCGCTTGTTGAAGATTTGCAGGCGCCCCGCAGACATCAGGTGTACCAACAGCGCCAAGTCGCCGAACTCGACCACGGGCATCTTGCCCGCCCGCCGCACGCCGGTCACCGCTCGACCTTCCAGCGCGTCGAGCGGCGGCTCGAAGGTCTTCATCGCCACCATCCCGGGGGCCAATGCAGACTCCACCTCGGCGCCGTCCAGGGCGCTCGACAGGCGGCGGGCCGTGATCTCGACCTCCGGGAGCTCGGGCATTGGTCAAGCCTAGATGGACGAACCCGTGATCCAAGCACGCCCGGATGACGCGCTCGGCCATCGCACCTCATCGTCCTCGGGCTCGCCTTTGGCCCCACCAAAGGCTTCGCCCTGCATCCTCGATCTGCTCGGCCGAGTCGCGCCCCCGGGCGCATTTGGCCACGGATCGCCCATCTGGGGCCGCTAGACTTCGGACTAGTTCATTCCCGCGGTTCGAGGCACGCATTCGATCGCGCGCCGGGCCAGGGAACATAGGAAGGACATGCTCCATGCAGGAGCTTCCAACGCTTCAATCGAACGGCGTACCCGAGCTGACACCGGAGCAGATCGGCGAGCTGAGCGACGAGGTTCGCGCGCTCGCCGCCGAGCGCGACGCGGTGATCCTCGCCCACAACTACCAGCTCCCCGAGGTCCAGGACGTGGCTGACTGCACGGGCGACTCGCTCGGACTCTCGCGCCAGGCCGCCTCCACCGAGGCAAAGGCGATCGCCTTCTGCGGGGTGCACTTCATGGCCGAGACTGCATCGGTGCTCTCGCCCCAGAAGACCGTGCTGATCCCCGATCTCGAGGCCGGCTGCTCGCTGTCGGACTCGATCGACGCCGACCAACTCCGTTCTTGGAAGGGGGAGTACCCCGGCGCGATCGTGGTCATGTACGTGAACACCTCGGCCGAGGTAAAGGCGGAGACCGACTACTGCTGCACGTCCTCGAACGCGGTGCAGGTGGTCGAACACATCTGGCGCCAGCACGGCGCCGAGACAGAGATCCTGTTCGGGCCCGACATGTGGCTCGGTGCTTTCGTCGAGCGTGAGACGGGATTGCGCGACGATCCCGAGCGCGGGGCCCGCTTCCACGTCTGGGACGGCGAGTGCCACGTGCACGCCGGGATTCGTCCCGATGACATCGAGCGCACCAGGGCCGAGAACCCCGAGGCCGAGTTCCTGATCCACCCCGAGTGCGGCTGCTCGACCCAGGCGATGGAGTATGTGGCGGCCGGCGACGTCGACGCCGAGGGCGTGCACATGCTCTCCACCTCGGGAATGCTCAAGCACGTCGAGCAGCATCCGGACGGCAGCTACATCGTCGCCACCGAGAACGGGATGCTCTATCCGCTTCAGCAGGCGGCGCCGCAGGCCAACCTGATCGAGGCCAACCGGATGGCCTTCTGCAAGTACATGAAGATGATCACGCTGCCGAAACTGCGCGACTCGCTGCGCGAGATGAAGTTCGAGGTCAGCGTGCCGGAGGAGATCGCCGAGCGCGCCCGGCTGCCGATCGAGCGCATGGTCGCGATCGGCTAGACGCGGCAGGCCTCGGACGGCTGCTAGATTCGCGCCCGATGCTGTGGCAGGGCTTGCGTCTTGCATTCGCCGCGGTGCTGGTGGTCTCCGCCGTTGCCAAGCTGGCCAGCCCCGAGTCCAGCGCTGCGGCGCTGCGCACCTTCGGCATCGAGGGGCAACGGCAACGCCGCACCCTCTGGGGCGCGCTGATCGCCGTCGAGCTGTTGCTTGCCGCCGGCGTCGGCGCCGGGCTCGACGCCGCCGCCTATGCCGCCGCCGCGCTGCTGGCCGGCTTCACATTCGCCCTGCTGGCGGCGCTTCGCTCCGGCCGGGCCGGCGCGCCGTGCGCATGCTTCGGGTCGCGATCAAAGGTGGGCTGGAGCGGCGTCGTGCGCAATTTTGGCCTCGCCACCGGGTTCGCGGCGCTCCCGCTGCTCCCGCATCCCGATCTCGGCACCGATCAATGGCTGGGCCTGGGGATCCCGGCGGCGCTGTTGGCCTGCGCCGGGCTTGCGATCGCGGTCCTGGCCCTTGCGCGCGAGGTCGGGATGCTGCGCCTGCGCCTTGGCCCCGACGCGGCCCTGGAGATCGAGCACGAAGGACCGCCGGTTGGGCAGCGCAGCACCGCGATCGATCGCTTCCGGCCCGGGCCGCGGGCCGAGCTGGCCCTGGCGGCGTTCGCCTCGCGGGGCTGCCGCGTCTGCCGCGGGCTGGAGCCGGCGATCGGCTCGCTCGCCCACGAGCCCTTCCTGGCCGTCGAGGTCTTCGAGGAGGAGGCCGAGCCGGTCCTCTGGCGCGAGCTGAACGTGCCGGGAAGCCCATACGCCGTCGCCTTCGACCTCGACGGGCTGGTGCTCGCCAAGGGCACCTTCAACAACCTCGCCCAGCTGGAGAGCATCCTGGCGACCGCCGAGCAGCGCCGTGCAGCGATCGGGGGAGGGGGGGAGGTCACGGCGCCTGCCTGAGCATCTCGACAGGGCGACCGAGTCGCTGGCGGGGGAGACCTCGCGCCGCGGGTTCCTCTCCAGGGTCGGCAGGGGGCTGTTCCTGCTCACCGCCGGTGGCGCCGTGGCCGCCGCGGTGAAGCCGGGCGAGTCGGAGGCCTTTCACTTCTGCGGGCACACCTTCACCACCGGCTCCTGCCTTCACCCGACTTCCACAGGGCTGCCGAGGATCGACGCGCGCGGATTCCCGGTGCGTCCCGAGGACGGTCATCCGATCGACGACCTGGGGCGTCTGGTCGACGGCCATGACCGCCCGGTCGACGGCAAGGGACCGCTGCTGCTCGACCCCGATGGCCGGCCGCTGCCGCCCGCGCCCCGTACCAGGGTTTGCGACCGCACCGGGGAGGTCTACGGTTTCAAGGGGCACCTCGACGGCTCCTGGTACCGCTGTTGTGAGGGCCACGTGCGCCAGCTGCGCGACTGCTGCGCCTACACGAGCCGGCGCATCAACGGCGACGCCGCCCTGACCGGCTACTGCTTCTCGGGCCGCAAGGTCTTCTGCGTGCACTTCTACCAGACCAAGGTGCCCTGTTGAGCGCCGTCGAGCTGACCCTGGCGCTCGCCGCCTTCGGCGCCGGCTGGACCGGGACCTGGTCGCCCTGCGGCTTCTCGATGATCGAGACGATCGGCCCAACCGGACACCGCGGCGGAATGCGGACCACGCTTGCCGCCTGCGCGAGCTTCCTCCCCGGGGCATTGCTGGGAGGCGTGATCACCTTCGGGCAGCTGGCGATGCTTGGCGCCCTGCTACATGGCAGCGGCCGGATCGCCTACGGCGCCGCGGCACTGGTCGCGGCCGTCGCTGCGCTGCTCGAGCTGCGCGGCGCCAGGATCTTTCCCCAGGTCCGACGCCAGCTTCCCGAGGACTGGCGCCGCCGCATGCCGCTGCCGCTCGCCGCGGCGCTCTACGGGGTTCTGCTTGGCCTCGGCTTCACGACCTTCGTGCTGACCTTCGGGGTCTGGGCGCTGGCGGCGATCAGCTTCGCGCTCGGGCAGCCCCATACCGGAGTCCTGCTCGGCCTTGCCTTCGGGCTGGGGCGGGCGCTGCCGGTGGTCGGGCTCGCTCCGTTCGCCGGCCGGCCGCTCGGCATTCGCGCCACCATGCTGATGGCCGAGCGCCCGTGGCTCTACAGGGGCTTTCGGCTCGGCGACGCCGCGCTGCTTGCGCTGCTCGCCGCCGCCCTCGGGACGGCGAGCAGCGCCGTCGCCGCAAAGGTCGAGATCCCGGGTGGCGCCGATCCCTCGGTGGCCCCGCACGCGCTCGCCTGGCAGGCGCCCGACGGCAGCGGTTTCCTGCTGCGCGACGGGGGCTACACGTCGCTGCCCGGCAGGCAGCCCGCGGTCGGAGGGCCGTACGTCGCGCTCGTGGCCGGCGACGAGATCAAGCTGCTCGACCGCTACAGCCTCGCGGAGCTCGGAACGGTGAGCGCCCCCGGAGCCGACGGTCTGGCGGTCTCGGCTCGCTGGCTGGCCTACCGGATCGGGGGCCGCTCCGGCGACACGCTGGTCGCCATTGGGATCGCCGACCCCGCCAATCCCGGTTTCGCGAAGCGGATCGCGAGGACCGGTGGCTTTGCCCAGATCAGCCGCCCCTCCCTGGATCACTCCTTGCTGGTCTTCTCGCGCAACAGCCAATACGCCAGCCGCATCGTCAAGCGCCGGCTCGGTTCCCGCCGCAGCCGCACGATCCTGCGCTCGCGCTTTGCCGGCCTCTTCAACCCGGATGTTGGTGGGCGGAGGATCGTCTACGTGCGCAGCAGCCGCGGCCGCGACCGGCTCATGGTCAGACGCTTGCGCGGCCGCGGCGCCGGGCACGCGATCTACTCACGGCGTCGCTCGCGTGGCGCGATCTGGTCAAGCGCGCTGACCGGGCGGCGTGTCTTTTTCAGCGTGCTCAAGGGCCGCTCGGGGCAGGCAAACCTGCTCAGCGCCCGCCTGCATCACAGCCGCCACGGTCACCGCCGCATCGAGAGATCGCCGTAAAGCGGCGCAGCGGCTAGGGCGGAGTAAGAGCGCTCAGCGGCACGTTCTGGGAGCCGATCGCCCGGTAGAAGGTCGAACTGGGCTTGGCGACCAGCCAGCGCCCCGCCTGCTGGCGCAGGTAGATCAGGTCGTCCTCGACCGACGGCTCGCGATGGTGGTTGTATCGGTGCACCACAGTTGCGCGGACCCGCGCCTCGCCGGGGTGCCGCGGGTCGAGCTCGACCGGGCCGATCCTGCGGATCTCGGTCCGCTGCCACGCCGCCTCCCCGGCTGCGGAGTACCCGATCGAGGCCTGCACGGCATGGGCGCATCCGCCCCCCGGCTGGGACAGGTGGACCCCGCGCAGCGCCCCCGGGACGAGCAGCTCGCAGACCGCTTGGGCGTCGCGCCGGTCGATCGCGCTCACGTAGGCGCGCACGGACTGCACCAGGGTGGCTTCGGAGTCGCCGGCCCCCTCGCTGTAGGGATCGGCGCCACCGCTGTGGCCCACGGCGCCGTGCCCGCCGGCCGCCGCGCCGCCCCCGGGTTGGGGAATGGCTGTGGCGGTCAGATCGCCGCCCGGCTGCTTCGCCGCTGGCTCGCCGGATCCGTTTGCCGAGCTCGGCGGCGAGCCGTCGCCGCTCCCGCAGCCGGCTTGCGCGAGCGTGGCGGCGGCGAAGAGGACCGCCGCGAGTATGCCCGACCGGATCCAGTCAGCCGCTTGCGGCACAGCGACAGCCTAGCCCCGGCCGAACGCCGTTCGGGGCCTGGCCGTACTCCGGGCATGCGCGCCAACGGCACCGCAGTCAGCAACGGCACCGCAGTCAGCCCGCTGGCGCTTGCTGTGCCGATCCTCGCCCTGGCCGCGATCACGGTGGCGATCTACGTGGTCGGCCAGTCGATCACCCCCGACTACTCCGGCACGGCGCTGTTCGGCAAGACGGCGACCGACACCCTGCCGCTGAAGTCGACGCTGGCGACCGTGGTGCTCGGCCTGGCCTCATTCCAGCTCCTCTCGGCGACCTGGATCTACGGCAAGCTGCCGCGCGCCGGGTCGCGCCCGGGCTGGCTGCCGCCGCTGCACCGCCTCGCCGGTGTGACGGCGATCCTGGTCTCCCTGCCGATCGCCTACCACTGCATGCGCGCCTACGGGGTGCAGACCATTGACGCGCGGATCGCCGTGCATTCGATCGCCGGCTGCTTTGTCTACGGGGCCTTCGCGGCCAAGGTGACGATCGTGCGCTCGAAGCGCCTCCCCGGTTGGACGCTGCCGCTGGCCGGCGGCCTCCTGGTCACCCTGGTCGCCGTGCTCTGGTACACGAGCGCGCTCTGGTACTACAACGACTTCAGCGTGCCACTGCTGAAGTGAGGCTCAGTACCCGCCGCCGCCGCTGGTGCCGCCGTTCCCCGGGCCGCCGGGCCTGGTGCTGATTCCCGAATCCGGGGCGCCGTTGCTGGGGATCGTGGCGCTCTGCGGCGCCGTCGGTGTCCCGGTCGTCGCGGCGTCGGTATCGGTCACCGTCGTGGTGGGCGTTGACGTCTGTGCCTGAGTGGTGGCCGGAGTGGAGTTGTTGTCGGAGCCACAGGCGGCGAGCGCCAATGCCGCGACCAGCGCGGCGATCACAGCAATTCTTCTCATAGCCCAATGATCGCGAAGTCGGCCCCCGCCGGCGGCAACTTTCCCCGCAAACTGCGGCATCGCCTGATCTCGCCAATGTCCGTCCAGGCTCGTAGGCTCAGGCACGAGCACGCTGTGAATCATCCATCGCTCTATGTCCTCCATTGCTAGCCTGACCGGCCCCGAACCCGACGAGCGCGGGAGCCGCAAAGTGCACCTCAAGCCGGTACCCGATCCGACTCCGCAGCCACCCGCTGCGGGCGAGCAGCCCTCGATCGCTGATCTGGAGCGTTACGCGACGCTGCTGCGGATCAATTGCGTTCGAATGCTCGCGGTCGCCAAGTCCGGGCACCTCGACTCCTCGCTTTCGGCGGCCGACATCGTCGCGGCGCTCTACTACCGGGTGCTGCGCCACGACTCCCACAAGCCTGCCTGGCCCGAACGCGACCGCTTCGTGCTCTGCAAGGGCCACGCGGCGCCGATCCAGTACGCGGCGCTGGCCGAGCACGGCTACTTCCCGCACAAGGACCTGATGGGCCTGCGCCAGATCGGCTCTCATCTTCAGGGACACCCCGACATGACCCGCACCCCCGGGGTTGAGGTCTCGACCGGATCGCTTGGGCAGGGGCTCTCGATGTGCGTGGGGATCTGCCTCGCCCTGCGCCTCGACGGCCTGCACGAGACCGCGCAGGTCTTCGGGCTGCTCTCCGACGGCGACATCCAGGAGGGCGAGACCTGGGAGGGCGCGGCCGCCGCCGCCCACTTCAAGGTCCCCAACCTGACCGCGATCGTCGACTACAACCACCTTCAGACCGATGGCACCACCGAGGAGGTCATGGACACCGGCGACGTGCGCGCCAAGTTCGAGGCCTTCGGCTGGGACTCGATCGAGATCGACGGCCACGACATGGGGGCGATCGTCGAGGCGCTGGAGCGCAGCCGCAGCCTCGGCCGGCCGGCGGCGATCGTCTGCCAGACGAAGAAGGGGCGCGGGGTCTCGTTCATGGAGGACCGCTTTGGGTTCCATGGAAAGCCGCCCTCCCAGGAGCAGGCCGAGGAGGCGATGAAGGAGCTCGAGGCGCAGCTCACCGAGCAGACCGAGGCGCTTGGGACCAGCGACGACAGCGACGGAGGCGCGACCGATGCCTGACGCCAAGACCGAGCCGATCGCGACCCGTCAGGCCTACGGCGACGCGCTCGCCGAGCTTGGTGAGCGTCACGAGGACGTCGTCGCGCTCGACGCCGACCTCGCCGTCTCCACGCAGTCGATCAAGTTCGCCAAGAAGTTCCCCGACCGATTCTTCAACTGCGGCGCAGCCGAGGCGGGCATGATGTCGATGAGCTGCGGGCTCGCGGTCACCGGCAAGGTGCCGTACGCCTCCACCTTCGCGATATTCGCCACCGCTAGGTCCTATGACCAAGTGCGGCTTGGGATCGCCCACAACCGACTCAAGGTCCGGATCGGCGCCAGTCACGGCGGCGTCTCGCTCGGCGAGGACGGCGCCTCGCATCAGATGATCGAGGACATCGCGCTGATGCGGGCGATGCCGCGCATGCAGGTGGTCGTGCCGGCCGACTACAACCAGGCCTACACGGCGGTGGTCGAGTCCTATGAGCGCTTCGAGGAGCCGATGTACATGCGCTTCGGCCGGCCGGCGACCCCAATCGTCTACGACGAGATCCCGGAGACGCTTGGTAGCGGGGTCGACGTGCTTCGCGAGGGCAAGGACATCTCGATCTTCGTCTGCGGCCACATGGTCTGGCGCGGCCTGGAGGCAGCCAAGACGCTGGCCCGCGAGGACGGGATCGAGGCCGAGGTGGTCAACGTCGCGATCATCAAGCCGATCGACTCCGAGGCGGTGATCACGTCGCTGGCCAAGACCGGGGTCGCGGTCACCGCCGAGGAGCACCGTGTGGTTGGCGGTCTCGCCGACGCGGTGCGCGAGGTGGCGGCCGAGGAGCATCCCGTGCCGATCTTCGCGTTGGGGATGGGCGACGAGTTCGGCGTCTCCGGCACCGCCGAAGCCTGCATGGAGCACTTCGGCCTCACGGCGTCGGCGATCGTCGATCGGGCGCGTGAAGCAATGATTAAGAAACCGATCGTGTCCCACCCGCCGATACATGGTGGGGCGTCAAGCTGAGCCCTGCACGGGTTCCTGCGAAACCGAGACATTCGCGTCTCTAGCCTGTTCGGTCCTGCATGGCGAGATTGCGTAGGAATCGGAGCGGGGCCGGCGAGCCGGCCCCGGTGCGCCGTGGCCCGGCGCCGATCATCGAGCTCGACGACGTCACCAAGGTCTATCCGGGTGGCCATCTCGCGCTGGAGCGGGTCTCGCTTGCGGTCGGGCGGGGGGATTTCCTGTTCCTGGTTGGCCCGACCGGTTGCGGCAAGTCGACCCTGATCAAACTGCTGATTCGCGAGCTCGACCCGACCGAGGGCGAGGTGCGCATCGCGGGGCGCAGCATCGGCACGCTGTCGGAGAAGAAGATCCCGCTGCTGCGCCGCAACATCGGCACCGTGTTCCAGGACTTCAAGCTGCTGCCCAACCGCACGGTCTACGACAATGTCGCCTACGCGCTCCAGGTGATCGGCGCCAGCCGAGCCCAGATCCGCGAGAAGGTGCCCCAGACGCTGCGCCTGGTCGGGCTGTCGACCAAGGTCCACAGCTATCCCGACCAGCTCTCCGGCGGTGAGCAGCAGCGTGTCTCGGTTGCGCGCGCCTTCGTGAACCACCCGCCGCTGCTGCTTGCCGACGAACCGAGCGGGAACATCGACCCGGTCACCTCGATCGGGATCATGCAGCTGCTCTATCGGATCAATCGCACGGGCACCACCGTGCTCGTCGTCACCCACGACCGTGAGATGGTCGACAAGATGCGCCGCCGCGTGGTCGAGCTCTACGAGGGGCGCATCGTTCGCGACGAGGCGGGCGGCGGCTACGAGGAGTCGACGAACGAGTTCGGCATGCGGATGCGCGCCGAGATGGGCGTCGGGCCCGAGGGCGCCACGAACGGCGAAGTTGACGAGCTGATCTGATGGGACGCATCTGGTTCTTCATCCGGGAGGCCGCCCGGGCTCTGCGCCGCAACGCCGCGCCGAGCGTGGCGGCGATCGTGACCACGGTCGTCACCGTGGTCCTGCTGGGCGTCCTGATCCCGATCTTTCAGGTCGCGCAGAGCAAGAGCGCCGAGGTCCGCAACCAACTCGAGCTGAAGGCCTTCCTCTACGACGACGCGACGCAGGGCGAGATCAACGCGCTGCAGACGAAGATCGAGGCGCTTCCCCACGTGAAGTCCGTCCACTTCGTCTCCAAGCGCGCGGCGCTGCAGATCCTCTCCGGCCGGCTCAAGGACCCCAACGTGCTCAAGGAGCTGAACAGCAACCCGCTGCCCGCTTCCTTCAACATAAAGCCGGACGACGCCGCGCAGCTGGAAGCGATTCGCAACGAGCTGACGCCGCCCGACGCGAGCGGCACCCCGCGCCCGATCAGCCCGATCATCGAGACCGTCAAGGACTCGCGCGAGGAGGCGCAGAAGATCGAGCAGGTGACCAGCTCCCTGAAGATCGTGCTGACGATCCTCACGGCGCTGCTGGTGGCCGCCTCGCTGATGCTGGTCGGAAACACGATCCGGCTCTCGATCTACGCGCGCCGCCGCGAGGTCGAGGTGATGCGCCTCGTCGGCGCGACCCGCTGGTTCATCCGCTGGCCGTTCATGATCGAGGGGATGGTCGTCGGTTTTGTCGGCGGGGTGGCCGCCATACTGATCCTGTGGCTGGGCAAGGTGACGATCGTCGACCCGCTCTCCGACAGTCCCCTGTTCTCGGCTCTGAACACGATGTCGTTCCCATTGCTGGTCGGGATCCTGTTCTGCTCCGCGATCGTCGTCTCGGCGATCGGCAGCGGGATCACGCTGCGGCGCTTCCTGCGGGTGTGAGCGCGGGGTGAGGGCCGGTTCCGCGGCTGTCGTCGCCGCGGTCCTGATCGCCTGCCTCTGCGCCGGCCTTTGGTTGGGCGGGCATCCGACCGACCTGCCCGGGTCGGTGCGCGACGTCTTCGTCGACGAGTCGACGACGCTGAGCGGTGAAGCCGCGGAGACGATCGAGGACCACTACTACCGGGGTGTCTCGCGCGACCAGCTCAACAATGGCTCGATCACCGGCATGGTGGACGCGTTGCGCAAGCGCCACAGGGAGGATCGCTTTTCGCACTACTTCGACCCCAAGCAGGCGCAGATACTCAACGAGCAGACGTCGGGGCGATTCACGGGGGTTGGCCTCAGCGTCAGGGAGGTGAAGCGCGGTCTGAAGGTGGTCGAGGCGTTCAAGGGATCGCCGGCGGCGAAGGCCGGGATCAAGCCGGGCGACCTGATCGTCTCGGTGAACGGCAAGTCGATCTCGGGCGAGTCCTCGGACCTGTCGACGGCGAAGATCAAAGGGCCGGAAGGCACCGACGTAACGCTCGGCGTCGTACAGGCGTCGAGCGGCAATACCCACCAGCTGAAGCTCCAGCGCCAGGAGATCTCGACCCCGGTCGTCGAGTCGTCGCTTCGCCGCGTCAGCGGCGACCGGCTCGGCTACGTGCACCTGTCCGCCTTCAGCGACGGAGCCCACGGGCCGCTCCGCGACGCGACCCAGCGCCTCGAGCGCCGGGGCGCGGAGGGGATCGTCCTCGACCTTCGCGGCAACCCAGGCGGGCTGCTGACCGAGGCAGTTCTCACCGCGAGCGTCTTTCTGCCCAAGGACGACAAGGTGGTGACCACCGATTCCCGCACCGAGGGAAGGCGCGTCTACCGGGCCGCGGGCGACCCGCTGCCGCGCCGCCCGATGGTCGTCTTGATCGACCGCGGCACGGCATCGGCGGCGGAGATCCTCGCCTCGGCGCTCGCCGACAACGGGCTCGCCGAGGTCGTGGGGACCCGCTCGTTCGGCAAGGGGCTGTTCCAGGACTTGCTTGATCTCTCCAACGGCGGCGAGCTCGACCTGACGGTGGGGGAGTTCTTCACCGCCGACGGGATCTCGCTGGCGCCGAAGGGCATCCAGCCCGACGTCTACGCCAAGGACAATCCGCAGACGAAGGCCGACGAGGGGTTGCAGCGCGCCCTCGCGGTGCTCGAGGGCGAGGTCGCCAAGCAGCAGGGCGGCGCGCAGGATCCGGGCGGCAAGAGCCCGAAGCGGTGAGCAGCGCAAACAGAGGGCGGCGGGGGGGGCCGCTCGGCCGCCGCGTGGCGACGATCGAGCGGCGGGGCCGCTTTCTCGTCGCCGAGCCACTATTCGAGCGCGGTCCCCAGGTCGCACTGGACCGCCGCACCCGCGTCGGGGCCGGAGAGATGGCGCTGGTCGAGTTCGGGCCGGGTCGGGCCAGGGCGCTACGCGAGCTTGGCTCCCCCGGACGGGCGCGCGACGTCGTCGAGGCCCTGCTCTGGGACCGCACCGGCACTCGCGGCTTCGGCGATGCCGTCGAGCGGGCGGCGGCGCAGGCCGCTGAGCGCGCGCTCGCCGAGGCGGGCGCGCGCCGCGATCTGACCGAAATGGCCACCTTCACCGTCGATCCGGCCACCGCACGGGATTTCGATGACGCGGTTTCCGCGCGCCGCGAGGGGGACGGGGTCAGGATCTGGATCCACATCGCCGACGTCGCCGCGCACGTCACGCCGGGTGACGAACTGGATCGGGAGGCCTATCGCCGTGCAAACAGCACCTACGTCCCCGGGACTGTGGAGCCGATGCTTCCGACCGCGCTCAGCGCCAACGCCTGCTCACTGGCGCCGGGCGTCGACCGCCTCGCAGTGACCGCCGAGATCGAGCTCGGGGCGGGTGGGGAGGTGCGCTCGTCGAGCTTCTACCGCAGCCGCATGCGCTCGGACGCGCGCCTGGATTACGACCAGCTCGACGAGATCTTCGCTTCGCGAGCCGAGCCGCCCGCGCCGGCCGGGGAGCCTTTGGAGATCACCCGCGCCGTGGCCGCCTCGCTCGCCGCCAGGCACCGGCCCGGCGCCCTGGAGGTGCAGTCGGCCGAGCCGGAGTTCTCCTTCGACGCGGACGGCAACGTGAGCGGCGCGCGGGACGTTGCGCAAACCGAGGCCCATCGCCTGATCGAGCAGCTGATGATCCTCTGCAACGAGCAGGTCGCCTCGATGCTGGAGCGCAAGAAGGCGTCGACGCTGTACCGCGTTCACGAGCAACCCGATCCGCAGCGGGTGAAGTTCCTGGTCGAGCAGCTCGCATCGCTGGACCTGCCGACGCCGCCGCTGCGGGAGCACCTCCCGCCGAGCGAGGCGGCGGAGCTGGCCGCGCAGGCCAGCCGCCTGGTGGCCCCCGAGGCGGCGCGGCGTGGGCACGGCCGTGAGGCGTATACATCGCTCGTGCTTCGTTCTCTCCAGCAGGCCCACTACAGCGCGCGAAACCTCGGCCACGCCGGGCTCGCCAGCCCCGCCTACTGTCACTTCACCTCCCCGATCCGCCGCTTTCCGGACCTGATCGTGCACCGGGCGCTCCTCGCGGCGATCGGCCAGCGCGAGCAGCCGCCGGCGCTGGAGCTCGTTCGCGAGGCGGCGGTGCATTGCTCGGAGCGCGAGCGCGAGGCGGCGGTGATAGAGCGTGATGCCGACGACATCTGCGCGGCGTTCCTGCTCGAGCGGGAGTTGTTCGAGTCCGGCTGGGAGGAGGAGTTCGAAGGCGAGGTCTCGGGGGTGATCGGGGCGGGGGCGTTCGTGCGCTTCGGGGGTCGACTCGGCAACGTCTACGAGGGATTTGTGCCGGCCCGCCGGCTCCGCGGGGAGCGCTTCGAGCTCAACGAGGTCCAGACCGCGTTGGTGGGGACGAAGACGGGACGTGCGGTGCGGCTCGGCGACCCGATCTCGGTTCGTGTCGAGCGCATCGAAGCGCCGCGCGGCAGGGTCGACCTGGAGCCAGCGGAGGGGTAGATGACCAGCACCAGAGACTCGCTGATCTGATGGCGAAGGGAAAGCGCAAGCGCGCGGCGGAATCCGGCGACGTGGCGACCAACCGGCGCGCCCGCCAAAAGTTCGAGCTTGAAGAGCACCTGGAAGCGGGAATCCAGCTTGTGGGCAGCGAGGTCAAGTCGCTGCGCGACGGCAAGGCGCAGCTCGGGGACGCCTACGCCGTCGTCGAGCGCGGCGAGGTCTGGCTTCGCAACCTGCACATCGCCCCCTACGCGCCCGCCAGCCATCAGAATCACGATCCCGAGCGACCGCGCAAGCTGCTGCTGCATCGGCATCAAATCGAGCGCCTGATCGGCAAGATCCAGCAGCGTGGGCTGACACTGATCCCGACCCGGATCTACTTCAAGGGATCGCACGCCAAGGTCGAGCTGGCGCTGGCGCGCGGCAAGGAGGGGCGCGACCGGCGGCGTGAGATCGCCGAGCGCGACATGCGCCGCGAGGTCGAGCGCGACTACAAGCGGCGGATGCGCTGAGTCGTGGCTGTAATCTCTTCCCGAGCCAACCCAACCGGTCACCTGATTCGGGCTCCGGGGTTCAACGCAGGTGGCCGCCACGGGGGTGTGCGATTAACAAGGCCGCGACCATGCAAGGATGCCGGGGGATGCGTCGCCGGTTTCCCTCCCTTTCGCGGATCAGGGGATTCGCCTCGGGCCCGCCTGCCCTGGCCAGCGGGTTCGTCATGCCGGCCGGGAACGTCAGCGATTTCATCGATGATCATGTCCAGATCCTTGTGCCCGCCGTCCTGGGCACGATCATGGTCCTGCTGCTGATCGTGATGCTGATGCAGCGACACAGCGCGCGCGGCGCCGAAGCAGAACCGGCGAAGCAGAAGGGCAAAGGGCACCTGGCGGCCGTTCCGACCCCTGCTGCCGCAGGTAGGGGTTCGGCCGCCGCCGCGGCCCCGTCGTCAACGCAGCAGCGCAAGCCGAACAAGCAGCCCGAGAAGGAGGGTCCGAGCCGGCGCGAGCTTCACCAGCGCAAGCGCGAGGAACGCAAGCGCCAGGGCGAGGAACGTCGCGCCGCCCAGGCTCGGGAGCGCAAGCTGCGCGAGGAGGAGAAGCGCCGGCTTGACGAGGAGAAGGCGCGAAAGAAGGTGTCGGAGCGGAAAGCGAAGGCGCAGCCCGTGGCCACGGCCGCAAAGGAGGACGAGAGACCCAGGAAGCAGAAGGGCCCGAGCCGCCGCGAGCTTCGTCGACGCGAGCGCGAGGAGCGGCGCCGGCGCCAGGAAGAAGAGAAAGCGGCCGGGCGGGCCAAACAGGCTGCGATGGAGGCCGCAAGGGCCGAAGAGCAGGCGCAGAGAGCCGCCGAGCGGGAGGAGGAGAAAGCCGAAAGAGAGGCCGAGCTGGCCGCCAAGCGAGAGCAGAAGCGGCAGGAAAAGCCGCGGCGCGGGCTTTTCCGGCGACGCTCCAGGCCCAAGCCAGCGCCTGCGGCGCCACCGGTGGCGGCTGCGACCCGCCCTGGGTCAGCGGCGCCGAGCTCTCGGCAGGCGCCGCAGCCGGCGGCGAGCGAGGCGCGAGAGGGCCCCAGTGGCGCCGACTTCGTCCTATCCGCCCTGCGAACCGAGGCGACGCCTCGGGCGGGATCGGGGGCCGAGCCAGAGTCAGCGCAGCCTGGCGACGCAGCAGCTGCGGCACAGGCGGAGGCGGCGGACGCGGCCGAGCGTGCTGCACGCGAGGCCGAGGCCAGCGTTCGCGCCAAGGTGGAGGAGATGCGTCGCGAGGAGGAGCAGATCAAGCAGGCAGCCGAGAAGCGTCTGAGGGAGGCCGAGCAGCTCCAGCGCGAGGCGGAGGAACGGGCCGCCCATGCACACGACGAGGCCGAGCGGCGGATTCGGGCGGTGGCCGAGCAGACGCGACGGGAGGCTGAGGTGAAGGCTCGAGCTGCCGCCGAGGGGCGAGTTCAGGAGGCGGCCCGGGCACGGGAGGAGGCTGACGAGCAGGTGAACAAGGAGGCCGAACAGGCGCGGCGCGAGGCTGAAGAGAAGGCCCAAGCGATGGAGGAACAGCTGAGGGTTGAGCGCGAGAGCCACGACCGGGCGATCAGCGAGGCCGAGCTGCGACTGGAGCAGATCGAGGCGCGAGCCACGGCGGCGGAACGCCGTGCCGCCGCCTTCGAGCGGATGGCCCAGCTGAAGACCGAGGAGGCGGAGCGCGAGCGGCGTCTTCGGCGGGTGATGGACAGCGTCAGTGAGGCCGAGCAGCGCGCCCAGGAAGCCGAGCAGCGCGCCGCCGCGGCAGAGCTGGCGACCGCCGAGGCCGTCGAGCAGATCGGGGGCGCGCCGCCGGAGAGAGAAGCGCCGGAGTTGCCGGCGACGGACGCGAGCCCTGGGCCGGAGACGGAGCCGGAGGCCGCGCATGCGGAGCCAGAGCTCGAGGAGCCCAGCCCGCGGGAATGGGTGCCACAGGAGGCAGTGAGTCCGCCCCGAAGTGAGCCAGTGCCCGAGCCCGCACAGCCGCAACCGGCACCGCCGGAGGCCCTGCGCGTGCCCCCGCCGGAGGCAGAGGACCTGGTCGACCTCAACACCGCGAGCTTCGAGCAGCTGCGAGCCGCAAAGCTCTCCGTGCCCCAGGCCACCCGCGTGCTCGCCCACCGAGAGCGACGCGGCGGCTACTCCTCGGTCGACGACCTCGACGAGGTGCCCGGGTTCCCGCAGGAAGTTCTCGACGACCTGAAGCGCCGCGTCACCGTCTGAGCTGGTCCGTCTCCGGTTTCAGTCTGCCGTCTTCACTGCCGACCAGTAGGGTCGCCGTGCGCATGAAGTTCTGGATGAACGGCGCCACCGCGTCAGCGCGGCGGATGTCTCTGGAGGAACCGTCGCCGACAGAAAGGCGCGCGTTCGCCCACACGATCCCGATCAGCGGCCGCAGCTTCGGTACACAGGTCGTCGGCGTGGTGGTACACGGGAACGCCCTCGAGTCGGTGGCGCTCGAGCCACGGGCCCTGCAGGTCGAGCCGCAGGAATGGCAGTTCTCGGCGCCGCTCCCGGTCGACGGCTTGCCGGCCGGCCGGCAACGGCTCGAGATCTGTGTCGCGATGGCCGACGGCGAGACCATCACCGTGGAGCGCACCGTGATAGTCGATCCCGCAGGCGCGTACTCTCGCTATCGCCACGACGGAGGCGTCAAACCAAGGCCGCGAACGACGGTGGCAACGGACGGCTCGGGAGCGCCGACCGTGCTGGTCGCGCCTGTCGGTGCAGCGATGCCCGGACTGGAGCGGCTGGAAGCATCGCTGGACGCCCAGTCATATCGCGGCTTCGAGGTTCTCGGGGCGGCCGGTGGCGGCGAATCGAGTCTCTGCGCGGCCTTGCGGCATTTCCTCGCCTCGAGCCACCACTGGCTGCTGATCGTGGAGGAGGAAGGAGCGCTGACCCACGACGCGCTTCTGGAGCTGATGGCCGCGGCCCAGCGCCACGACGATCCGGACGCCCTATACGGGGACGACGAATGGGCGACTCCGGCGCCTGGCGTTCCCGCCGTCCGCCTCAAGCCTGCCTGGTCGCCCGATCTCCTGCTGGGCTCGCCCTATGTGGGGCCCGTGGCCGCGTTCGGACGAGCCGCCGCGGCGGCGGCGCTGCGCGAGAACGGTTCCGATCCTCTCGACATCCGCGATCTCCTCCTGCGCCTCGACACGAGCCTTGCGCGGGTGGTTCACGTGGCCCATTCGCTGTTCGTGCGCACCGCTGCCCCCGAGTCCGCGCCGCTGCCACTCGAGCGCCCCGATCCGCCTCCGCCGCCGCAGCCCTGTGTCTCGGCGGTGATCTGCACCGCTTATCGCCACGACCACATCTTCGACTGTCTTCGCTCACTGGCAAACGGGCACGGAGGCGAGCCGCTCGAGGTAGTGCTGGTCGATGACGGCTCGTCGGCACGCGCCCGGGCACTGGCGCTGTGCGAGGAGGTGGGCCTTCCGGCGCGCGCGCTCACCTATCCGCCGCCCTTCAACTTCTCCGACGCCAGCAACCTCGGCGCCGCGTCCGCGAATGGAAGTGAGCTTCTGTTCGTCAATGACGACGTGGAGGCCCTCGATGGGCCGTGGCTGGAGCGCATGCGGGCCTGGCTGCATCGGCCGGGGGTCGGGCTGGTCGGCCCGAAGCTGATCTATCCCTCGGGTCGACTCCAGCACGCGGGCGTCGCGGTGAGCCCCTGGCGGGTCGACAACCTGGGTCGTGGCTGGCCCGGCGATCAGTCGGGGCCCGGCGGCGTACTCCGGGTGGCGCGCAACACGACTGCCGTGACGGGTGCCTGCATGCTGATCGGCCGCGAGCTGTTCGATGCACTGGGGGGGTTCGATCCTGGGCTCGCGATTGAGTTCGGCGACGTGGACCTTCCACTGCGCGCGGCGATGTCTGGCGCGCGTACGGTTTGGACCCCGGAGGCGACGCTTGTCCACCATGAGGGCGTGACGCGATGGCCGGCGCCCTCCGATCGCCACGATTGGGAACGCTTTCGGGCCCGCTGGGAGCCGCTGCTGGACGGTTGTGACCCCTTCATGCACCCCGGCTTCGACGTGGATTGGGACTACGAGCCCGCGCGGCGAGGGAACCTTCATCGCAGCTCGCGAGAGCCGCTCTGGTCACGTGCCAGGGCCGGCCGCTCCGTCGCCGCCGGCCCTCGTGGGCCTGGACCGGGGCTGCAGGCCGCGGCGAGGAACCGAAGGATGGAAATGGCTCGCGCCGAGTCCAGGTACCTGACCGATCAGCGCGGCACCGCTCGCGACGCGCTGGAGACGGTGATGCGGTCCCGATCCTGGCGCTTCACACGTCCGCTGCGAAGCGTCGCCGCATTCCTCCGGCGTGGCTGACTCCGCCCAACTGCGGATCGCCTGGCTGGTCCACCAGTACCTGCCGGATCAGGTCGGGGGCACCGAGCTGTACACCCACGGCCTCGCCCGGCGTGCGTGCGACGAAGGCCATGACGCGCTGGTGATCGCCTATCGCGAGCACCCGGACGCCGACCCGAGCGCCTGGCGCACGCGTTCGCGGAGCCACGAGGGGGTGGCTGTCGCCGAGGTCGAGCACAACCTCGACCTCGCACCCTCGGTCGCCCGCTATGAGTACGACAACCCGGTGGTCGGCGAGCAGGTGCGCCGGGCGCTGGCCGCGCATCGTCCCGATGTCGTGCACTGCACGCATGCAATGAAGCTCAGCGCCGCCGCATTGGAGGCTTGCACGCAGCTCGATGTCCCATTCGTGGTCACCCTTTGCGACTTCTGGTTCGTCTGCCCACGCAACACGCTGCTGACATGGGACGGGCAGCTGTGCGAGGGGCCCTTCGACCATCACGCCTGCTGGGCCTGCTCCCACAACCTGCACGGGACGACCCACACCGAGGAGAACCTGGAGGCAATCCGGGCGCGCCCGGCCCACCTGCGCGCGGCGCTGGAGCGCGCCGACCGGGTGATCGCCCTTTCCGACTTCCAGCGCCGCATGATCGCGGGCGCCGGGGTCGACGCGGACCTGATCGAGGTCATTCCGCATGGCTTGGAGGAGGAGGGCCTCGATCTGCCACCACGAGATGACCCCGGCGGTCCGGTCCGCATCCTGTTCATCGGAAGCGTCGCGGCCCACAAGGGCCTGCATGTCCTGCTCGACGCCCTTCGCGCCCGTCCGGAGCTCGAGCTGGAGCTGTGCGTCTACGGCCAGCTGAAGCAGGGCAATCCGTACGTCGAGCAGATCGTCGCCGAGGCGGCTACCGACCAACGCGTGCGGCTTGCCGGGACCTTTCCGCCCTCCGAGATGGGACGCATCCTGGCCGACGCCGACGCACTGGTGCTTCCGGCGCTCTGGTACGAGAACGACCCGCTGGTGGTCAAGGCTGCGCTGCACGTTGGTCTGCCTGTGATCGTCAGTCGCATCGGCAGTCTCGCCGAGCAGGTGCGCGACGGGGAGGATGGATGGACGGTCCCGCCCGGCGACGTCGGTGCCTGGGCGGACGCCCTCGAACGGGCGAGCGAGCTGCGCGGACGGCCACGGACACCGCGTCGGCAACCCACCATGGACGACCACTACCGCCGCTTGGCGGGGATCTACGCAGAGGCGGCAAGCAAGTGAGATCCAACGTCCTGCACCTCGCGGACCTGCTGCCCGACGCCAGGGTGGAGGCCGCGGTCGTCAACCAGGTGCAGATGCAGTTCATGGAGGTGGGCGGGGATCAACGCCAGGCGATCTTCCAGCACCCCGACGCGGTAGTGCGTTTCACGATGCCTCCGATGCCCGGCGGCGGTCGGCTCACATTCGGCTACGGGATCAAGACGTTGTGCTGGGAGCGCATCGGCGCTCCGGTGCGCTTCCGGATCGGCGTCGCGGAGGCCGCCCGGCGGTCTCAATGGCCGATCGGAAGGCGCTCCGGGGCGGACAGCGTCCGCTGGTTATGGGAGTCGACCCTGGACCCCCGGGGGGAGGTCGAGCATCGCCGCTGGATCGACACCCAGGTCGATCTGCCCGAGGCGGGCACCCTGGTGCTCGAAACCGCTGCCGAATCGACCAACGACGCATGGGCGGGATGGTCCGATCCGCGGCTGGAGCTGCGCACTGCCCCCATGCCGATCGCACGGCGCGCCCGGCCACCCAATCACCTGCTGCTGATCAGCGCCGATGCACTTCGCGCCGACTTGGTCGACAGCCCGGAGGTCCGAACCCCGCATCTCGACGCGCTAGCCGCCGACGGCGTGCGCTTCGAGCACGCCCGCGCCGCATGCGTCACCACTGCGGGCAGCTATGCGTCATTGCTCACGGGCGCCGATCCGCCGCTGCACCGCTTGGACAGCGAATGGGGGACTATGCCGGTCGGCCTGCCCAACCTTGCTACGGAGATGGACAGGGCGGGCTGGCAAACGGTCTTCGCCGTGAGTCAGCACGAGACCGCGAAGTCGGGATTCGCGCCGGCGTTCGCAGAGACGCTGCCCTGTTTCGGCAATCCCAGCCAGGACGGCGAGGTAACCACGCGGGCCGTCCTACGGCGCCTCGAGCAGGAGGGCGCGGACCCGCAGTTCATCTGGGTGCACTACTTCGACACCCATCCGCCACGCCAGATGCCGAACGATCTTGTCCGGTTGTACTACGAGGGCGATCCGCGGGACCCGACCCGGACCTGGCAGGCTGAGCGCCTCGGCGCGGTCCACGGCGTCGAAAGCCTCGTTGCCTTCGCCGAGGCGGTGCCGGGCCTGCGGGCGGGGATGATCGACGCGCGGCTCCCGTTCCGGCTGCACGCCACGGCCGCCCGGCTGGCCGGCGAGCTTGAGAGCGGCCCGGACCTGGCAAGCCATTTAGCCGCGTTGGGTCCGGGAGCCAGCCTCGGGTTGCCGGCAGACCAGTTCGCCGCCTGGCTTGCGGAGCGCGCGGCGGAGCTGGATCGGGGCGAGATCAATCCCGAGCTGATCGAGTGGCTGGAGGAACTGACGCCGAAACTGAGAGAGATCGAGCGGGAGGCAATCGGCTGGCTGGACGGAGTGGTGGACTACCGCTACGCGCTGGCCCAGGCCCCGGCAGCAGCGACGCACGTGGACCGCCAGGTCGGGGCGCTGATCGCTTTCATGCGCGAAGCCGGGCTGTACGACGCGGCGACGATCGTGTTCCTGTCTCCGCATGGTGAGCTGTTCGGCGAGCAAGGGCACGCCTTTCGCCACCACGCCTTGCTGGAAGAGGTGCTTCGGATTCCGTTGATCATCAAGCCCGCGGTCGACGCTGGCGTCGCCGCGGGCCGGGTCGGAGGCGTCTTTGACAGCGTCGACCTGCTCCCGACGCTCCTCGAGCTGGTCGAGCACGATTCGCCCGCGTGCAAGGGCACCAGCCGGCTCGCCGAGATGCGGGACGGTCGACCTATCGCCCCCCATGAGAGTGTGGCGTGGAATGTGCACGGTTTGCAGGCATGCCTGGCGCGCCCGCCGCACAAGCTCGTCCAAACGTATGGCTTGTTGTCGGACCCGGACGGGTCATGGACGGCCCCGGGGACCAGCGAATGGCGCGATCTTGGCAGCGACGAGGCGTGCCCGCCGCCGCCTGACGCCGCGGATCTCGAGCGGCGCCTGCAGGAGCTCGCTCCCTTGAGTGGAATCGGGCTCAGCGTTCCGTGATCCTCCGGTTCAGGGAGGCCCGCTGGCGCGCTGTAGAATTGATCTGTACATAGCACGGGGACGACAGGCTTCGACGCGGTCGATCCGTGCGAACGGTTGCAGGCCGAGGTTCCCGGAGGCCTCGTAAAACCCCGGGAAAAACCAATACGTGCGGACCATGAGTTCGCCCTCGCCGCTTAGTTAGTAGCTAAGCAGTGAGAGTCGGTCCTCCCTCGCCCGTGGGGAGGGGCACCGGCTTCAGAGACGGGCTTGCCCGACCGGCTCGCCTCCGCCGCCAGGGGACACTTAAGGAGGCTTTGCTTCCCGCTATCGCCCGCCGGTGCGGACGCGGGAAGCGAGATTCAAGCGCCGGCTAAGCCTGTAGAAGCCATTCGTTACGCGACCGCGGACGCGGGTTCGATTCCCGCCGTCTCCATCAATCGGCCAGATCTTGCGGCCGCCAGCCCGGCCGGGATGGGTTGATCACCGTCTATTCGGGCGGTGCCCTCGGCGCCAGCTATCCCGGCAACCAGGCCCATGGACCCGCGCCCAAGCCGGTCGTGCGCGACACGCTGGCGTCGCTGGAGCGCGTCGTCCCGGGGATCAGCGACGACTTCACCGGCCGTGCCTGGCTCGACCACTGGGCCGCCGATCCGTGGGTGAACGGCTCCTACGCCGCATTCCTGCCCGGTCAGACGATCCGCTACTCGGGCGTGATCGCGCGCCAGGAGGGCGGTCTGCACTTCGCCGGCGAGCACACCTCGGTCGCCTACCAGGGCTTTCTCGAAGGGGCGGTCGGGTCGGGGGAGCGCTGCACGCGCGAGGTCCTCGTCGCGCTCAAGCAGCAGCGCCGCTGAGCGGCCAGTCGCGGATCACGATGCGCGCCGCGTCGTCGTCGACAGCCAGCGCGCCGCAATAGCCACTCGGCAGGTCGGTCAGTTCGACCAGACGCCAGTCCCGGGCAAGGTGGACCGGAACCATCGTCCCCCCGGGTTGCGGGGCGACCTCGAGCTGACCGATCGGGGCCTGCAGTCCGAGTCCGAGCCCTTTCGCCAGCGCCTCTTTGGCGGTCCAGTAGCGAAGGAAGGCCGCCGAGCGATCGGCCTGGGGAAAGGCGCGCACGGCTTCGACCTCGGCCTGGGAGAAATAGCGATCGGCAACACGAAGCGGGTCGCGGCCGCGCCGCAGCCGCTCGACGTCGACGCCCACGCGCAGGCCGCGGCCGGTCGCCACCAGGGCGACGTCGCCGGAGTGGGAGAGGTTGAAGTCGAGGTCCGTCTGGTGGATCTCGGGATCGAGGCCGGGCCTGCCGTGTGGGCCAAGCTTCAGGCGAACTGACGGCGGAGAGGTCCCCATCACGGCGGCGAGAATCTCACGCAGCGCCCCGCGACTGATGAGCCATCGGCGCCCGACCTCGGATCGGCGCAGGCGCGCAAGTCGCTCGAGCTCGTCAGCGGCGAGATGGCCCCGCAGCGCGTCGGCTATTCGATCGCCGGGATCGAGCCCCACGCGCCAGACGGCGACCGCGTGGTCGTTCTGGGGATGCGGGTCGGCGGCCACTTGCCGGGTGCTAGCGCACCATCATCGACTCGGGGAGCCCGCCGCCGCGGATCCGCGCCCGCGCCTCCCGGAAGCGGATCGCCTCGTAGGCGATCAGGGCGGTGCAGACTGCGGTCACCGCGGCCAGCGACAGCAGCGCGCCGGCGTTCAGCGCCACCGGAATCACCGCAAGGCACAGCGCCGCGGCAACCGCGCGCTGCCGGTTGAGGGCGCCCACGTTGCGGATCCGAAAGGCGATGTGGGCGGCGAAGTAGAGGGCGACGCCGCCGCATAGCGCCACCGCCGGCGCCGGCACTCGGTCCTCGGGGGCTGGCGGCTTGGACGTGGCCGACTCCACGTCGTGATCATCGCAATTGCGGCGGCTTCGCCGCCTGACACGCCAGTGCCGTGGCGCAACGCCGCGGCAAACATCACTAGGCGACCCGGTGGCGCGGCTCGAGCTGA
>JBBPIN010000019.1:0-46530 GCA_038040285.1 Actinomycetota bacterium | reverse complement strand
GTCTCGCACTCGTCCTTGAAGGTCGTCTCGATGATCCCGGCCCGTCCGCCGCCGATCCCGCTCGCGTAGGCGAGCACGGTGTCGTGCGCTGTGCCGGTCGCCTCCTGGTGGACCGCCATCAGGCAGGGCACGCCGCGGCCCTCGGTGAACTGGCGACGCACCAGGTGCCCCGGGCCCTTCGGCGCCACCATCCCGACGTCGACCCCCGGAGGCGGGACGATCTGCTCGAAGTGGATCGAGAAGCCGTGCGCGAACATCAGCAGGTTGCCCTCCGCTATCCCGTCGGAGATCTCCGCCCCCCAGACCTCGGCTTGCTTCTCGTCGGGCAGCAGGATCATCACCACGTCACCGCGGCTGGCGGCGTCGGCGACGCTCAGCACCTCCAGCCCCTCCGCCTCGGCGTCGGCGCGGCTCGAGGAGCCCTCGCGCAGCCCAACCACGACGTCGACGCCCGAGTCCTTGAGGTTCAGCGCGTGGGCATGCCCCTGCGAGCCGTAGCCGAGGATCGCGACCGTCTTTCCCTCCAGATTGGAGAAGTCGGCGTCGCTGTCGTAGAAGATGCCTTCGGCGCTCATCGAGGGCGAGATCCTACGCGTCGGGACGCTTCACGTACCACTCGACGAACTCGACGCAGCGCCCCGCGTCGTCGAACCGCATCACGAAGCAGTTGTCATAGACGCGGGCAATCTCATCTCGCGGCGAGTCGCGGTAGCTGCTCGAGCCGACCGCGACGGCGGTGTCGCCGTCGATCGCGACCGGCCGATACTCCCCCTCATAGGTCCCTCGCTCGTCGGGCTCGTCGAACCACGACTCGACGATCGCCTCGCGGCCGCGGATCGGCTCGTCGAAGGGGTGGTAGCGGTACTGGGCGTCCTCGGCGAACAACTCGCCGATCTGCTCGCGGTCATAGCTGCCCCAGGCCTCGACATACCGCTCGAGCCACGCCCTCACCGACTCTGTGTCCGTCACCGCTCCCCGCCTCCCGTCATCGCAATGCCCGGCGCAACAGCTTCCCCGACGGGGTACGCGGGAGCGCCGAGGCGATCTCGATCCGCTTCGGAACCTTGTAGCCGGCCAGCTCGGAGGCGCAGTGGCGGCGCAGCTCCTCGGTCGGCAACTCGGCGTCCTCGCGCAGTACCACGACTGCGGTGACCGCCTGCTGCCACTCCGGGTCCTCGCGACCGACCACAGCCGCGTCGGTGACCTCCGGGTGGCGTAGCAGCACCTGCTCGACCTCGGCGGGAACGACGTTCTCGCCGCCGGTCACGATCAGGTCGTCGATGCGGTCCTCGACGTAGAGGAATCCCTCCTCGTCGATCCGACCCAGGTCGCCGGTGTGCAGCCAACCATCGGCATCGGCGCAGCCAGGCGCCACGGTCGGGCCCTGGACCAGGATCTCGCCCTCGTCGATCCGCAGATGGGTCGTGAGCAGCGGACGGCCGGCGGAGCCGAGCTTGCGCTTCGCGTCGGCGGGCTGAAGCGTCGTCACCTGCGAGCAGGACTCGGTCAGCCCGTAGGTCTGAACGACGCTGGCGCCGCGCCCGATCGCCTCCTCGAGCGCCTCCTCCGGCACCGGTCCGCCCCCGATCAGGATCGCCCGCGGCCCCGAGAGGTCGACCTGCGCCTCGAGCAACCGGATCAGCATCGTCGAGACCAGGGAAGCGACCGAAGCCTCGCCGCGCTCGAGGGTCTCGGCGACCCGGTCGACCTCGAAGCCGTCCTGCAGTCCCACCGCGGTGCCGTAGATCACCGAGCGCATCACGATCGAGAGCCCCGAAACGTGGCTTAGGGGCAGGCAGCAAAGCCAGCAGTCGTCGGGCTGGACTCCGATGTTGAAGGCGGAGCCGACCGCGCTCCAGAGGTGGTTCCCGTAGGTGAGGCCAATCGCCCTCGGGGCCCCGGAGCTGCCCCCGGTGAGCACCCGGCAGTGGACGTCGTCCATGTCGTGCTCGCCGAGCAGCGGCATGTCGGCTTCCGTCTGGGTCAGCTCGCCGGCGTCGCTCAGCTCGACCGCGGGCCGTTCGGCCTTCACGATCCCCTCCCGCTCAGCTTCAGTGAGGCGCGGGTTGAGCGGCAGCACCACGGCTCCGAGCTTCATCAATGCGTGGATCAGAACCACCATCTCGCGCCCCGCGGGCATCGTCAGGGCGACCGTGGCTTCCCGCCGCACGCCTTGGGCGGCCAGCCTGCGCGCCACCCAGGTCGACTCCGCCTCGAGCTCGGCGTAGCTGGTGCGAGCGCCGTCGGCGACCAGCGCCGTGCGCTCCGGGGAGGTCTGCGCTCTCTGGGCAAGCCAGTTGTCGAGCTTCATGACAATCTTTGCGCCCCCATTCTTGCGGACCCGTTAGCCCGCACTGAACCCCCGAACAGCGTGCCACAACGCCACAAGGACGCCCCACCCGAGCGGGAGCTCTACGCGCCGATCAGCTGGCAGAGCGCCGGCGAGTACGGCGACATCCTCTACGAGCGCAGCGACGGGCTGGCGAAGATCACGATCAACCGCCCCGATCGCCGAAACGCCTTTCGCCCCCAAACCCTGGCCGAGCTGCGCGACGCGTTCTCGCGGGCTCGCGACGACCTCGAGGTCGGAGCAATCATCTTCACCGGCGCAGGGACCGAAGCATTCTGCTCGGGGGGCGATCAGCAGATCCGCGGCGACGACGGCTACATCGGCGACGACGAGGTCGCCCAGCAGGGCGTCGGCCGGCTCGACGTCGGCGACCTGCACGTGCAGATCCGCCGCCTGCCGAAGCCGGTCGTCGCGATGGTCGCCGGCTTCGCCATCGGCGGCGGGCACATCCTGCACCTGGTCTGCGACCTGACGATCGCCGCCGACAACGCCGAGTTCGGCCAGACCGGCCCCCGGGTCGGCAGCTTCGACGGCGGCTTCGGGGCCAGCCTCCTGGCCCGCAACATCGGCGTCAAGCGGGCCAAGGAGGTCTGGTTCCTGTGCCGGCTGTACTCGGCCGAGGAGGCGCTGGCGATGGGCCTGGTCAACACGGTCGTCCCACTGGCCGAGCTGGAGCGCGAGACGGTCGCCTGGTGCCGCGAGATGACCCAGCTCTCGCCGCTGTCGCTGCGGCTGCTGAAGTCGAGCTTCAACGCCGAGGAGGACGGACTGACCGGCCTCCAGCAGCTTTCCCACGACGCGACGCTGCTCTTCTACATGACCGAAGAAGGTAAAGAAGGGCGAGACGCCTACCAGCAGGGGCGCCGACCCGATTTCAGCAAGTACCCACGCCGGCCTTGAGCGGAGCCCGCCTCTGGCTGATGGCGGCGCGGCCGCGCACGCTGCCCGCGGCGATCGCGCCGGTGCTGGTCGGAACGACGGCCGCCGTCTACGCGACCAGTGGCGATCGATTCCGGATCGGGGCCTTCGTCGCAGCCCTGCTCGGGAGCGTGTTCATCCAGATCGGGACCAACCTCGCCAACGACTACTCCGACGCCAAGCGCGGCGCCGACTCGGTCGACCGCCTGGGCCCGGTGCGGGTCACCGCCGCCGGACTCGTGGCGCCCCAGCGGGTGCTGGTCGCCACCTGGGTCGCCTTCGCCGTCGCGATTGGCTGCGGGACCTATCTGACCGCGATCGCCGGGCCGCTGATCCTCGTCGTCGGGGTGCTGTCGATCGCGGCAGGCGTGCTCTACACCGGCGGCCCGCGGCCCTACGGCTATGAGGGGCTCGGCGAGTTGTTCGTGTTCCTGTTCTTCGGGTTGGTGGCGGTCAACGGCTCCTATTACGTCCAGCTCGAGAGGCTGGACGGCCTGCCGTTCGGGCTGTCGATCTCGGTCGGCCTACTGGTGAGCTCGATCCTGGTCGTCAACAACATCCGCGACATCGAGACCGACGCCCGGGTCGGCAAGCGAACCCTTGCCGTCCGGTTGGGCCGAGAGCGCACCCGCAGCCTTTTCAAGGCGTTTCTGGTCGGCGCCATCCTTGTACTGCCGGTGACCCTGCTGGTCTGGAACGGGCCGGCGGCGTCGCTGCTCGGGCTTCTGGTGGCTCCGCTCGCACTGCGGCTCGACAGGATCATCCGTACGCGCACCGACGGGCCCTCTCTGAACGCAGCGCTGGCCGGCAGCGGAGCGCTGGCCGGCACCTTCAGCCTGCTTGTCTCAGCGGGACTTCTGTTCGTGAGCTGACCTATGGACTCCGCCATCACTCGCGCCGAGGTCATCCCCTACGCGCTGCCGTTCAAAGACCTCTACGTGACCGCCCGGGGCGAGCTCAAGAAGCGTGAGATGGTGCTGCTTCGCGTCCATTCCGAAGGGGCCGTCGGGTTGGGCGAGGCGGTGCCGATGACGCTCCGCGACGACCACTCGCTGGCCGGCGTCGCCAACGAGCTGCGGGACTGGGCCGAGATTCCGGAGCAGCCGAGCGACCAGCTGTCCGGCCCGGCCCGTTGCGCGATCGAGACCGCGCTGCTCGACCTCGAAGCAAAGGCGACGGGGATCCCGATGTGGAGCCTGCTCGGCGCCAACGCCGCGGAGCCGGTGGAATGCAACGCCACCCTCGGGGGTGGCGATCCGCTCCAGATCTCGCAACGGGCGCTCGAGTGGGCGAACGCAGGATTTCGGTCCTTCAAGCTCAAGGTCGGTCTTCCAGGCGACATCAACCAGGTCGCGCTGCTGCGCCGCGCCGTCGGCGGCGAGGCGATGTTGCGAGTGGATGCCAACGGCGCCTGGGGACCCAACGATGCCGTCGACGAGCTGAACGCCATGCACGCCGAGGGTCACCTGGAGCTCGCGGAGCAACCATGCTCGTCGCTCGCGGAGCTCGCCGCGCTACGCGGGAGGGTCGATGTCCCGATCGCCGCCGACGAAAGCGTCGTCGATCCCGAGGGCGCGCGCCGGGCAATCGCCGCCGGCGCCTGCGATCTGGCGACGGTGAAGCTGTCCAAGGTCGGTGGCCCCCGCGATGCGCTGGCGGTGGCCGGTGAGATCCCGGTCTACCTCTCCAGCGCCCTCGACGGGCCTGTCGGTATCGCCGCGGCGGCGCACACCGCTCAGGCCCTGGGCGAGTCGGGCGACGCCGGGGTCGCGCACGGCCTCGCGACCCAGCGCATGTTTGCGGGCACGATCGCCTCCCGTCACTGCGATTTACACGACGGATTCCTGCATCTACCGGAGGGGCCCGGTCTGGGGGTTGAGATCGACGATGCGGCACTGGAGCGGCACCGGCTCTAACGTCCCTGGCGGTGGACACCACGAACCGCAACACTGCGCTCGCCTCCGCCCTCGTCGAGGAGCTGGCCCGCTGCGGCGTGCGCCACGCGGTGCTCTCCCCCGGCTCCCGCTCGACGCCGCTGGCCGTGGCGCTGTGGCGCCAGCCGGCGATCGAGGTGAGCGTGATCGTCGACGAGCGATCGGCGGGCTTCTTCGCGCTCGGCGCCGCCCAGGCGACGCGCCGACCGGTCGCCGTCCTCTGTACCTCCGGCACCGCGGCGGCAAACCTCCACCCCGCCGTCGCCGAGGCTGACGAAGCGGCGGTGCCGCTGCTGCTCCTGACCGCCGATCGGCCGCCCGAGCTGCGCGGGATCGGCGCCGGGCAGACGATCGACCAGCTGAAGCTCTACGGCTCCTCGACTCGCTGGTTCTGCGAGGTCGGCACCCACGAGGCCGACGATGCGGGGCTGCTGCACTATCGCTCCGTTGCATGCCGCGCCTACGCCGCCGCACGGGGCGAGCCGCGACCCGGGCCCGTCCACCTCAACCTCGCCTGGCGCGATCCGCTGGCCCCGGTGCCGGTCGAAGGCGACGTCACAGCCACCTCACCGCTCGCCCTCGAGGGGCGCGGCAACCGACCGCTGACCGCGGTTCCCCATTCGAGCGCCGCGCCGGAGCCGGCGCTGCTCGACGAGCTGGCGGAGCGGATCGCCGCTGCGCCACGCGGTCTCGTCCTAGTCGGGCGGCAGACCGATGTGGGGCTGCGCGATCCGGTGATCGAGTTGGCCGCCGCCGCGGGCTACCCGGTCCTTGCCGAGCCCACGTCGCAGATTCGCCTCGGCCCCCACGATCGCCATCTCGTCATCTCCCACTACGACGCGATCGCCCGGCTCGAGGCCGATGCACTGGCACCCGACCTCGTCGTTCGCTTCGGCGATATGCCGACCAGCAAGCCGCTGCGGCTTTGGCTCGCGAGCCTCGACGAATGCCGCCAGCTTGTCGTCGATCCGGGGTTCGGCTGGAACGAGCCGTCGAACCGCGCCGAGACGCTGGTGCGGGCCGATGCCTCGGCGCTTGCCAACGGACTGGCCGACCGGCTTTCGGGCGCCGGGTCGGAGAACTGGACGCCTGCCTGGATCGACGCCGAGCGCACCGCCGCCGAGGCAGTCTCCGATCAGCTGAGCAGGATCGACGAACCCACCGAGCCCGGCCTGCAAGCCGCGCTGGGCCCGGCACTAGGCGACGGCGATCTCGTCTACACGGCTTCGAGCATGCCGATCCGCGACCAGGAGGCGTTCCTTCCCGCTGGCGACGCCGATGTCTTGTTTCTGTGCAACCGGGGTGCGAACGGAATCGACGGCCTCGTCTCCTCGGGGATCGGGGCAGCCCACGCATCGGGGCGACCGACCGTTGTCCTGACCGGCGATCTCGGCCTGCTGCACGACGTCGGCGGTCTGGCGGCGCTGCGCGACGTGCGGACGCCGGTGCGGATCGTGGTCGTCAACAACGACGGTGGCGGCATCTTCCACTTCCTGCCCCAGGAGCAGGCGATGTCCGAGGAGGAGTTCGAGGCGCTGCTGGGCACGCCGCGGCGGATCGACGTGGCACGGGCAGCGGACCTGTTCGGCATCGATTACAGGCGGGTCGAGGACTTGTCAGATCTGCAGGCCGCAATGGCCGCCGGCACCGGCCTAGTCGAGATTCCGGTTGACCGCCAGGAGAACCTGGCCCTCCATCGCCGCCTCAGCGACGCGGCGAGCTCCGCGCTTGCCTCGGTCTAGCCAGAGGAGCGCACATTGTGCCAGCTGCCGTCTGGAGTAGATTGACCACACTCTGTTGAACCGCCGCGCTTAGCTGGGAAGGGGCGGCAACGAACTGGAGGATCGAATGCCCGCGAAACCGCGTCTCCCGTCACCGGCAACGGTGATCTCGATAGTTGCTCTGTTCGTCGCGCTCAGCGCGTCGGCATACGCAGTCACCCTCGGCAAGCACAGCGTGGGAACGAAGCAGCTCAAGACCAAGAGCGTCGGCACCAAGCAGTTGAAGAAGAACGCCGTCGGCACCAAGCAGTTGAAGAAGAACGCCGTCGGCACCAAGCAGTTGAAGGAGAACGCCGTCACCGGCGCCAAGGTCAAGGCTGCAAGCCTCGACGGCACCGATATCAATCAGTCGACGCTGACAGGGGTTCCGAACACGGTCCATCCGTTCCACGGCCGGCTTGGTCCGAACCAGAGCCTCAACGTCACGGTCAACGGTGTCGTGCTCGCCGAGACCGCGAACGGAGCGGGCACTTGCAACGCGCCCACGTTCGTCGCGCCGAAGGCCGGATTCGGACAGGACGCGGACTACTTCAGCTTTTCCGCGTTTGTCGCGGTCGCCGCGGGGGGCACCTACACGGCGACGATCCTCGGGAATGAAAACAGCGGCATCATCGTTTTCGTACCGAGCGACGGAAGCGGTGGAGCAAGTTTCACGATGTCGCTGCACACGGACGCCGGAAACTGCCTCGTCAACGGCTACGGCGTAGCTACCTAGTCCGCAGGGTTTGACCGCTGCGGTCGGCTGGGCCCTCGAACGCGAGGGTTCAGTCGGCCAGCAGCGGCAGCATCGCCTCGAGCTTCGGCTCGGTCTCGGCCAGCTCAGCGGCCGGGTCGGAGTCGGCGACGATGCCGTTGCCGGCGTAGAGATGCGCCTCGCGGTCCCGCAACAGGGCGCTGCGGATTCCGACGCAGAACTCGCCGTCCTCGGACGCGTCCATCCAGCCGATCGGGCCGGCGTACCAGCCGCGGTCCATTCGCTCCAGCTCGTCGATCAGCGTGCCCGCTTCGGGCCACGGGTCGCCGCCCACCGCCGGCGTCGGATGCAGGAGGCCGGCCAGCTCCACGGCGGAGCGCGACTCGGCAAGCTGGGCGTGGATCGGCGTCGCGAGGTGCTGGATGTTGGCGATCTTGATCAGGCCCGGCTCGGGCGCCGCCTCGACCCAGACCGAATGTGGCCGCAGCCGGCGCACGATCCGTCGCGCAACGATCTCGTGCTCGGAGCGGTCCTTGACGCTCTGCAGCAGCCGCTCCCCGATGTGATCGTCGACCGCGGGATCCGAGCTGCGCCGCGCTGAGCCCGCCAGCGCGACGGTCGACGCGCTCGCTCCCGAGCGGCGGATCAGCAGCTCCGGGCTGGCGGCCAGGAATGCCCCCTCCGACGTGCCACAGCAAAAGCAGAAGCAGGCGGGAAATAGCTCGCGCATCGCGCCGAACACGGCCGCCGTCTCGTAGGCGGCCGGTGCCCGCAACACCACCTCGCGGGCCAGGACGACTTTTTCCAGCTCGCCATTCCGGATCCGGCCCACCGCCGCCGAGACCGCGGCCTCGAAATCGCCCGGAGGCCGGACGCTTTCAATCTCGGTGTGCCCAAGGCGTGCCGGGTCGAGCAGCGGCAGCGATGCCTCAGTCAATGTCGCCAGCCTGGCGCGCAGCCGGTCGAGAGCCCGATCCGTTTCGACTCCAGGGCCCGCGATCGCGTTCAGCGTCAAGTACGCGACCGACCCGGTGCGGCACAGCGACAGCTCCGGCAGCGCCATCAGCGCGGGCGGAAACGAGGACCAGACCGGCGTCGCCGCGCCATCGTCGGCAAAGGCGAAGCCGCCCGTCCACACCGGACCCGCACCTGCCGGCAACCCCTCCTCGCCGCTGGCGATCCGGTCCCGCCCGATCTCCAGGCAGCCACGCGCCACGTCGGCAAAGCGCAGCGGGCCGCGCGAGACCACCTCGTGTGCGGTCCCGACCGCGCCCAGCGCAAAGCCGCGGTCAGGCTGCTCCCAGCAGAACCAGCGGTCATCCGCCAGCCGCATCGCGAAGGCGACCGCACTGGGGTCGAGATCGGGAACAGGGGCCGTCGCGCTGATCAGGGTGCGGCGCTCGCAATCTACCGCCTTGGCGAGGCCGTCGGCGATCGCCGCGAGAAGCGCTTCTGTGTCGAGCAGGACGGTCACCTCGAACGCCCGAAACGCTACTCCTGGAAGCCGTGGCGCTGGCAGCCCGCAGGCCCGAGCGAAATACTGCGGGCGATGTCGCAGGAGAACGTGGAGCTGGTGCGCAGCGGATACAGAGCGTTCGCGGAGGGCAACATCGAGACCGTCCTGAGCCTCCTCGATCCGGACATCACGCTCGAAGAGCGAGAGCCGACTCTGAATACGCCGTCCACCTACCACGGCCACCAGGGCCTCCTTGACATGGTCGCGAGGGTGAACGAGGGCCTTGAGGACGTGAAGTACGCGCCTGAGCGGTTCGTTGACGTGGGAGATCAGGTTCTGGTCGAGGTCCGACGAAAGGGCCGCGGGTCGTTGAGCGGAGTGCCGGTCGAGAGGTGGCAGTTCCACATCTGGGACATCGCCGAGGGTCGGCTGGTTGGGTTCCGCACGTACGCCGACCGCCAGGAAGCCCTCGAAGCTGCCGGACTGCGGGAGTAGGCGATGTCGGAGGAGAACCTCGATCTGGTCCGCCGATCCTTCGAGGCGTTCAATCGGGGTGGAGTCGAGGCGGTGATCAGTGAGGGCTTCTGGTCGCCAGAGTTCGTGTGGGATGCCTCCCCGAGCGGCTTCCCGGCCTTGGCGTCTACCGCGGCTACGACGCGGTCAGATCCTTTTCGAGGATGACTGGTTCCAGGCGTTCCCGTTTGAGGAGTGGGAGGTCGAGGTCGACGAGCTGATCGACAATGGGGATCAGGTGATCGCCGTGTCGCGCCAGCGCGGTCGAGGCAAGACCAGCAAGGCGGCGGCGGAGCTTGAACTTGCACAGATCATCACGCTGCGCAACGGAGAGATCGTGCGAACCGACAACTACCTCGACCGGAAGAAGGCCCTCGAAGCCGCCGGATTGTCGGAGTAGGGTGGATTTACTCAGTCGCCGCCGCGGGCGATCGCGATCTCGCCCGTGCGCACCATCTCGACCAGGCCGTGCGGGCGGATCATCCGCTCGAAGGCCTCGACCTTCTCCGCCGAACCGGTGATCTCGACCGTCATCGTTCGCCGCGAGACGTCGACGATCTTGGCTCGGAAGATCTCCGCAAACTGCATAATCTCGGCCCGGTTCTCGACCGCCGCGGTGACCTTGAACAGCGCCATCTCGCGGGCGATCGTCTCCTCGGGCTCCATGTCGCGGATCTTCAGGACGTTGACCAGCTTGTGAAGCTGCTTGGTCACCTGATCGATCGGGTGGACGGCACCGTCGAGGGTCAACGTGACGCGCGAGACGTTGGGATCGTCGGTCGGGCCGACCGCGAGCGTGTCGATGTTGAAGCCCCGCCGTGCGAACAGGCCGGCGATCCGCGCCAACACGCCGGGCTTGTTCTCGACCAGGATCGAGAGCACGTGCTTGCGGCCGGTCAGATTGCTGGGGACGTGAAGGTCCTCGAGCTTGATCAGATCGGGAGTGCCGGCTTCCATCAGCCCACCATGTCGCGGGCCGCCGCACCCGCGGGGATCATCGGGTAGCAGTTCTCCTTCTGCGTGACGCGCACGTCGACCAGGACGGGGCCGTCGGTCTCGAGCGCCTTGCCCATCATCTCCTCGAGGTCGGCCTCGTCCTCGCAGCGCATCCCGGTGGCGCCGAACGCCTCGGCCAGCTTCACCCAGTCGGGGCTCGGCCCCATCTCGACCGCGCTGTAGCGCTCGTCCCAGAACAGCTCCTGCCACTGGCGCACCATGCCCATGTAGCCGTTGTTCATCAGGAAGATCTTGACCGGGATCTCGTGGTGTACGCAGGTGGCCAGCTCCTGGCAGGTCATCACCAGGCTGCCGTCGCCGGCGAGGCAGACCACCTGGTCGTCGGGGCAGGCGACCTTGGCGCCGATCGCCGCCGGCAGCCCAAAGCCCATCGTCCCCAGCCCGCCGGAGTTGATCCAGCGACGCGGCCTGTTGAAGTGGAAGTACTGGGCGCACCACATCTGGTGCTGGCCGACGTCGGAGGTGATGATCGCGTCACCGCCGGTCGCCCGATACATCGCCTCGATCATGAATTGCGGCTTGATCTCGCCGCCCTCGCCGGGCTCGTAGTGCAGCGGGTACTCCTCCTGCCAGGCGCCGATCTGCTTCCACCAGGCGTCGAGGCGGCCGGGGTCGGTCTGAAGGGCGCGGTACTCCTTCGAAAGCTTGGTCAGCACCTGCTTGGCGTCGCCGACGATCGGGATGTGCGCGGGGACGTTCTTGGAGATCTCCGCCGGGTCGATATCGATGTGGATGAACTTGGCGCGCGGCGCAAACTCCGAGAGCTTGCCGGTGATGCGATCGTCGAAACGCGCCCCCACGGCGACGATCAGGTCGGCGTTGTCCATCGCGTAGTTGGCGGTGCGGGTGCCGTGCATGCCGAGCATCCCCAGCCATTGCTCGTGCGGGGCCGGAAAGGCACCGAGGCCCATCACCGTCGAGGTGACCGGGAAGCGGTCCGTCGTGCAGAGCTCGCGCAGCTCCTCGGAGGCGTTGGCGTTGACCACGCCGCCGCCGGTGTACATCACCGGGCGGCTCGCGTTGGCAATCGCCTTGGCGGCGATCCGGATCTGCTTGATGTTGCCCTCGGTCGACGGCTTGTAGCCGGGCAGCTCGACCGGGTCGGTGTCGGGCTCGTACTCGATGTCGGCCCGCGAGAGGTCCTGCGGGACGTCGATGAGCACAGGTCCGGGGCGGCCGGTCGAGGCGACGTGGAAAGCCTCGTGGACGTACTGGGGGATGTGGCGCGGGTCGGTGACCTGGAAGGAGTGCTTGACGATCGGCAGCGTGATGCCGGTCACGTCGGCCTCCTGGAAGCCGTCGGTGCCGATCAGCTCGGTGCGCACCTGGCCGGTGATGAAAACGGTCGGCACGGAGTCCATGATCGCGTCGGCGATCGCGGTGACCAGGTTGGTCGCACCAGGGCCCGAAGTGGCGAAGGCGACGCCGACCCGACCCGAGGCCTTCGCGTATCCCTCCGCCGCGTGACCGCCGCCCTGCTCGTGGCGCACCTGGATGTGCTTCAGGTCGGCGTCGACGAGCGCGTCATAGGTCGGCAGGTTGGCCCCGCCGGGGATCCCGAAGACGTGTTCGACGCCCTCAGCCTTCAGCGATTCCATCAATGCATCGGCGGCACGCATGGGCGAGCGATGGTAGCAGCGGCCTTGTGGCTGCCCAGCAGGGTTTTTAGCGCCAACGACCTCAAGGCGGAGCTGAACAGGTGCACCACACCGACCACGGTTTTTTTCGGTCGTAGCGACTTCGCAAAGGGCGGGGCTTCGCGGGCGACTTGACCCCTTGGACGGGGTGAGGTTAGGCTCGCGCGCTCAATGGGAGGAAGCGCAGACGCTCGGGTGAGGCAGTCCGAGATCTGACCGCCCGCTGACGCTGACCTATCTGAAAAGGGGAAGGGCTATGAAACTAGTGATCGGCATAGTCCGGCCGGAGAAGGCGAACGATGTATTGGAAGCCCTCTACCGAGCCGAGGTGCGTGGGGTCTCAATCAGCCAAGTCCAGGGGCATGGAGGGGAACTCGACCGGGTCGAGACGTATCGCGGCACGACGGTAAAGGTGGGGCTCGCCGACAAGGTGCGCTTTGAGATCGCGGTCTCCGATGCCTTCGTTGAGCCGACGATCGACGCCCTCTGCGACGGCGCACGCACAGGCGAGGTCGGCGACGGCAAGATCTTCGTCGTACCGCTGGAGCGGGCAGTCCGAATCCGCACCGCCGAGACCGACCACGCTGCCGTGACACCGGTGGGCGCATGACGGGCCTGCCGATCCTGGCGCAAATCACCCGAGTCGATACCGGCGACACGGCCTGGATGCTGGCCGCAACCGCGCTCGTCCTCATGATGACGCCGGCGCTCGGGCTCTTCTACGCCGGGCTCGTGCGCTCGAAGAACACGCTCAACACCTTCATGATGTGCATCGCCTCGATCGCGGTCGCCGCGGTGACCTGGGCGCTGATCGGCTACTCGCTCGCCTTTAACGGAACGGGCGACCTCGTCGGCGGTCTCGGCTATCTCGGCCTTCATGACGTCACCTTCGTGCCCCGCGAGGGAACGACGATCCCGCACCTGCTCTTCATGGCCTTCCAGGCGACCTTCTGCATCATCACCACCGCGCTGGTCTCAGGCGCCGTCGTCGAGCGGATGCGGTTCGGGGCCTTCCTGGTCTTCGCCGCTTTATGGTCGGTGCTCGTCTATGCGGTGATGGCGCACTGGGCCTTCGGTGGCGGCTGGCTGTTCGAGCGCGGAACCCTCGACTTCGCCGGCGGCGTGCCGGTCGAGATGGGGTCGGGCTTCTCGGCCCTGGCGGCCGCGTTGGTGGTCGGGAAGCGGAAGGACTACGGGCGCCAGGCCCTACTGCCCCACAACGCGGTCTATGTGCTGCTCGGCGCCGGGCTGCTGTGGTTCGGCTGGTTCGGCTTCAACGGTGGCAGCGGGATCTCGACCGGAAACCCCAGCGTTCTCGCGTTCACGAACACGCTGCTGACCCCGGCATGCACGCTGTTGGTCTGGTTCGCGCTCGACGCCCTGCGCGGCAGGCAGGTGACGGCGATCGGAGCGGCGACCGCGATCATCGTCGGCTGCGTCGGGATCACCCCCGCGGGCGCCTATGTCAGCCCGGGATGGGCGATGCTGCTCGGCGCGCTCGTGGCGCTGCCGTGCTACGCGGTGATCCTCTGGCGGCCGCGGTTTGGTGTCGATGAGACGCTCGACGTGCTGGCCGCACACGGGGTCGCGGGCTTCACCGGCATTCTCTTCATCGGTTTCTTCGCCCAGAGCGGATGGAACGGCGTGTCGGACGGCATCCTCTACGGAAACCCGGGCCAGCTTCTCGACCAGGTCCTGGCGGCGATCGCGGCCCCCGCCTATGCCTTCGGCGCCACCTACGTGCTGCTGCGGCTGATCGGGCTGGTGATGCCGTTGCGCGGGCCGGAGCGCGAGGAAGCGCTGGGTATGGACGTGACCCACCACGGCGAGGAGGCCTACGCGACCGGCGAGGGCGCGATTCTTGTCACGCCGGAGGCCGCCGATGAAGCTGAGGTGGCGGTCGCGAACTCGACCTAGTCGGGGATCAGCTGGTCCTTCGGTTGCGCGGGTTCGGCCCTTGGCTGCCAGCAGGGTTTTTGGCGCCACTTATGAGGATGGGAGGCGCCCTGGGGCCACCCCCGAACCACTCTGGTCCGGTGCGACCCCGAGTCGGCGAGAGGCGAGCTGTCTAACGTCAGCCGGGCATCGCCCGAAGCGTACGCCCCGGGGCCGCGGCGATCAAGCCCTACGGTCAGCTCCGAGTTTCGTCCTCTACGGGACCGAGCACGCCGCCCTCCAGCTCGCCCGGCTTCCAGCGGGTGCGGGGAACGATCGCGCGCTCGATCACGCGGTCCTTGTGGAGCTCGATGATCTTCAGCATCGAACGCACGAGCTCCTCGCCGAGGAAGTGCGGCTCCAGGCCGAGGTCGAGCAGCTTCGTGTGGGCCGGGTTGTAGTAGTGCTCTTCCATCTCGACCCGCGGGTTGGGGAACTGCTGCACCTCGACCTCGTAGCCCAGTTCGGCGGCTGACTTCTGCACCAGCTCGGCCAGCTCGCGGACGCGGAACTGCTCGGTGAACTGGTTGAAGACCCGGAAGTCGCCCAGCTCGGCCGGGTTCTCCGCCGCCAGCTCGACACAGCGCAGGGTGTCGCGGATGTTGAGAAAGCCGCGCGTCTGGCCGCCCTTGCCGTAGACGGTGAGCGGATGGCCGATCACCGCCTGCACGCAGAACCGGTTGAGCACCGTGCCGAAGGTCTCGTCGTAGTCGAAGCGGGTGCTCAGGCGTTCCTCGCGAGCGGTCTCCTCGGTCTCGATCCCGTAGACGACGCCCTGGTTGAGGTCGGTGGCGCGCAGTCCCCAGATCCGGCACGCGAAGTGGATGTTGTGCGAGTCGTGGACCTTGGACAGGTGGTACAGCGAGCCCGGCATCTTCGGGAACGGCAGCGTGTCGCGCCGCCCCTTGTGCTCGATCTCGATGTAGCCCTCCTCGATGTCGATGTTCGGGGTCCCGTACTCGCCCATCGTCCCGAGCTTGATCAGGTGGCAGTCGGGGACCCGGTCGCGGATCGAGAACAAGAGGTTCAGCGTCCCGATCACGTTGTTGTGCTGGGTCTCCACCGCCGCCTCGCGCGACTGCATCGAGTAGGGCGCAGACGATTGCTCCGCATAGTGGACGACCACCTCGGGAGAGAACTCGGCCACGACGCGATCGACGAAGTCACCGTCCTCCATGTCGCCGACGTGGGCCGTGATCTCGTTGCCGGAGACGTCGCGCCAGGCGTCGATCCGCTCCTCAAGCGTGAGGATCGGGATCAGCGACTCGGTCGACTGCTGGAGGTGCCAGCGCCGCCGGGAAAAGTTGTCGACTACCGCGACCTCGTGGCCACGGTCGGAGAACCTCAGGGCCGTCGGCCATCCCAGATAGCCGTCGCCCCCGAGAACGAGAACGCGCATGATCGCGGCAGGGTAGCGCGAGGGAGGGCCGGATGCCCGCAGGACACTTGGCGCGGAACGCCGCTGGGCAAGGCGGCACCTACGATGCCCGCGTGGTCGCGAGGCTCCAGACGTGGTGCGGGGGACGGGCGCGGATGGCCACCCTGCTCGCGGTCTGCGCCCTCGGGCTGGGCCTGCGACTGGACTACGCCATTCGGGCCCCCTTCAGCCCGGTCGACGACGCGCGCGCCTACGCCCGCATCGCGAGGGAGCTGTCTGAGCAAGGTCGGTTTGCCCAGGCGGGGCCGAGTGCCTCGCGCCTTCAACCGGCCACCAACTACTCGCCGGGACTGCCATTCGTGGTCGCGGGCGTCTATGAGGTTCGCGGCGAACCAGATCAAACGGCCGCCCGCCTCGTCCTGGCGCTGCTGGGCTCACTCGCGGTCCCTCTCGCCTTCGCGCTGGGACGACGCTTCGGCGGGGCGAACGCAGGGCTCGTGGCCTCGGTCCCGATGGCGATCTACCCGGCGCTTCTCGAGTACCAGGGGATGCTGATGACGGAGCCCCTGGGCGCGACCCTGCTCGCCGCCACGACGCTGTGCTTCCTGAGGGCGTGCGAAGCGGCGCGTCCCGCGGCATTCGCCGGCAGCGGATTGCTTCTGGGCGCGACGGTGATGGTGCGCCCCGAATTCCTGATCTTCGTCGTGCTGCTGCCGGCGCTCGCCGCCCTTCACCTCGCCCGGCGAACGTCCTGGCGCCAGGTGGCGCTGCCAGCCGGGGCGATCGCGGCCGCCGCGTGCCTGGTGATCCTCCCGTGGACGATCCGGAACCTCTTGGTGCTGGACCGGTTCGTGCCGGTGTCAACCGGAGGAGGCCAAGCGCTGTTCGAGGGCAGCTACATCGACGCCGGCCCGGACCCGCAGAACATCCAGGCGACGATCCTTGCGCAGCATCCGGAGGTGCGGCGCGAACTCGTGCGCGAGCACTCTCCCCGCCCGCCCAACGGATCGGGGCCGTTTTACCTCGACCAGGTGGTGGCGGCGCTGGCCAGTCGTGAGCACCCCGGAGTGCGGACCGACAAGGCCTTGGCGGAGATGGGACGGCACGCCTATCTAGAGTCCCTCGTCCACAGGCCCCTCGACCTGGCGGACTTTCTGGCCAAGAAAGCGGCCAGGGTTTGGGTGTTCGGCGCCCGCCGGGTGATGGAACGCCCGGGTTGGAAGGTCTTCCACCTGGCGCTGATGTTGGTGGTACTGCTTGGTCTACTCGTCGGCCTTGTCCGTCGCGAGTTCGATTTCATCGTGATAGCGACGATCCTGATCGTGGTCACCGCCATACAGGCGATCTTCGTCGCCTCGCCTCGCCGCACCCTGCTCCTCCTGCCCCTCGTCTGCTCGCTCGCGGGAGTCGGCGCGATCTGGCTTGGGTCAACCGTCCGGGCGCGTCTTGCCCCGAGCCGAGCCGGGCCGCCCTGAGCGACCCCCGGGGCCGGTCGTACCGGCCCTATCCTTCCCGCCCATGCCTGGCCCCCCTGCGCTCGCCGTCGAGCGGGTCCGCTCCCTTCCGAGCCGCCACGGTCGCTGGACCCTCACGATCCTCGCAGTGATCGTCGCGGTCGGCTTCGGGCTGCGCGCCCACCGAGCGCTGGACCCGATCGACCACCCCGGCGACGACGCGCGCGCCTACTTCTCGCTCTCCAAGGCGCTCTATGTGGACGGCAGCTACGGCGGGCCGAGCTTCCACGAGGCCAGCGACTGGTCTCCCGGCGCGCCGTTGCTCTATGCAGGGGTCTACTACCTGACCGGCGGGGTGCGCGACGGCGCCGCACGGATCGTGCTGGCGCTGCTCGGAGCGGCGACAATTGTGGTCGTCTATCTGCTCGGCAGGCGGCTCGCGGGGCCGGCGACGGGATTGCTCGGTGCGGCCGGGGTCGCGATCTACCCGTCCTTCATCTACTCGAACGGGGCGCTGTTCAGCGAGCCCCCCGCGATCTTCACCCTGCCCGCCGCGGTGCTCGCGTTCCTCTGGGCGCGTGAGCGGCGAGCGCCCTGGGCGTGGATTGTGCCCGGGGCACTGTTCGGGTTCACCGCTTTGATTCGCCCCGAGTACCTGCTGGTCGGATTCGCGTTCGCGATCGCCGCGTTGGTCGGTCTGGCGCGGGAGCGCGGTTGGAAACCGGGCGCCGCCGCGGCCGGACTGCTCCTCGCTGGCTTCCTGGCGCCGATCGTCCCCTGGACCGTGCACAACATCGTCAGCCTCGACCGCTTCGTGCCGATCTCCACCGGAGGCGGCAAGGCGCTCTACGTCGGCACCTCCCTGCCAGCCGATGGCGATTACCAGCGGGTCAAGGCGGCCCTGGTCGAGCGCTACCAGGGGCGTTCGCTTCGGCCTGGATCGCCGCAGCTGAACGCAGTCAACCCGACGCCGCTTTTCGATCGGGTCGCGTCCCGCTACCCCGATCTGCGGCGCGACACGGCGCTCGGGAAGATCGGCAAGCAGCAGCTCTCCGACGACATTCGCCACCAGCCGATCGACTACCTGGCGATGCTGGTCCGCAAGACCGGGCGGATGTGGGACCAGGGCGTCGGGCCGACGATGGACTCGACGCTGGGGCGCGCCGTGCAGCGCTTTCTGGTGCTGCTGGGAGTCTGCGGGCTGGTGACGATCGCCTGGCGACGGCGATGGTGGGAGTTCACCGCCTTTGCGATTCCGATCGCCCTTGTCACCTTGGTCGGGGCGGTCAGCCTCGCGAGCACGCGGCGAAACGAGGTGCTGATGTCGCTTGTGATCCCGCTCGCCGCCGCCGCCCTGGTCTGGGCCTGGGACCACGCCCGCACGCGCCTGGGTGAGCGACACGCGGCGGCCCCCGCCTGATCGAGAGCGTTCAGGCAAGCCCCGAAGCGCTCCCTATCCTGCATTCGCCGATGACCCCGATCGCAAGCCTGTTCCCAGAAGAGCTGACCGCACTGCGCAGCGCCGGCCTGATCGCCGCCGCCTGCATCCTCGTCTTTGCGATCGTACGGCGACGCACTCTGCGAAACGCCGACGTCCTGATCCTGGTCCTCGTCGCGCTCGGCCTGGCGATCGTCTCGGGAACCGAGATCACCGACAAGCTGCTGTCTGCGTTCTCGTTCAAGCGCGGCAACGGCGGCCGCATCCTCGGGCTCGCGGTGTTCGCGATCTTTATCCTCTTCCTGCTCATCCTGCGCGCCCTCTCGCAGGCGGGGCGCAACTCGCGCCAGCTCTCGGCGGTGCTCGAGGGCCTCGCCTGGGAGGAATTCCGCAACGCCGGCCTGCCGGAGCGTTTTCGCGACAAGGTGGCTGTGTTGGTGCCCGCCTACAACGAGGCCGAGAACATAGGCCACGTCCTCGACCGCATCCCGACCGAGGTCTGTGGACGCCAAACGGCGGTGATGGTGGTCGACGACGGCTCCCGCGACGGGACCGGCGACGTCGCCGCCGAGCACGGCGCGCCGGTCGCGCGCCATGTGATCAACCGCGGCGGCGGCGCGGCGCTGCGCACCGGCTACCGGCTGCTCGCCGACTCGAGGGCCGAGATCGTCGTCACCCTCGACGCCGACGGCCAGCACCTGCCCTCGGAGATGGAACGGCTGGTCGAGCCTGTCTTGAGCGGCAAGGTCGACGTCGCCCACGGCTCGCGGGTGCTCGGCGAGTCCGAGCGTGGCCACGTCTCGCGCGAGATCGGAATCGTGTTCTTCAACCGGGTGGTCTCGCTGATCACCCGCACCCACGTCACCGACTGCTCCAACGGCTACCGGGCGGTCCGCACCTCCGTGCTGCCGCAGCTCGTGCTGCGCCAAGAGCAGTTCCACACCTCCGAGTTCCTGATCGAGGCGATAAAGCGCGGCATCCCCGCCGAGGAGGTGCCGGTGACAGTGGTCAAGCGCCTCCACGGCCACTCGAAGAAGCCGGCGGTGGTCCGCTACGGCCTCGGCTTCGCGAACGCGATCGTTCGGGCCTGGCTCAGATAGCGGGGTCCGGGACTAGCCGTCGTTCAGGGCCGCTCGACGACCCGGAACCGCCTCCTCGCCGACGTGGGGTCCTCGTTCGCGGCCTGGTCGGTCGCGCGGGCTTTGAACACGTGCGCGCCGAGGCTCAACCGGCGGTAGCTCTTCGGCGAGGAGCACCGGCGCCAGGGCCTGCGGTCGAGCCTGCATTCCAGCGTGGAGGGCTCGCTGGACTCGAAGTGGAAGGTGGGTGTGCGATCCGTAGTCCTGCCCTTTGGCCTGCCGGAGATGGTCGTCTGCGGGGCATCGGTATCGACGGTGAAGGCGCTCGCGAGGCCGGAGGTGATCGTCGTTTCGGGAAGCGGCTGCAGGTTGCAGGGCCCCGATAGCGCGGTCACCTGGAAATTGGCCGGGTCGACGAAGTACCGCTGCTCGGCTGCGTTGTTCGCGTCGTTCGTCTCCAGGAACCGGTTCAAGGGGTCCGCCTCCGAGTGCAGGCAGTAGTTGCCCGCCGCTGCCCCATCGAGGTCGATCTGCTGTCCGGCGACGTTCCAGCTGTACCGGTCGTACCAGCCGACGGAGATGCCCTGAACACCGGCGCTGCAGGAGGACTTGTAATAGGAGCTTGACGGCGCCCCTGGGAGCGTGAGGTCGAACGAGCCGACGTCGAGGAGGCAGAAGCTGACCTTGCTCGACGAGCCGAGCGGCTGCCCGGTTGCCTCGCTGATCAGCGCGTAGACGCCGGCGTCGTTGATGTGGAAGTGGCTGTGCTGAGGGTGGTAGATCATGCATCCGCCCGAATGCGGCTCGACGCCGGTGTCCGTGCCTCGCTCGAAGACCCCGTTCCCGTTGGCGTCCTGGTAGACGCTCTGGTTGACGGCGACATCGTTGGAGGCGTCCCCGTCTCCGTCGCAGTCGTCGCTGTCCGGAGGGCCGGCCGGGATGATCTCCCACGGCCCCTGGCCGTGGTTGCTCCACCCGTTCGAGAACGCGAACTGCTTCGTCCCGTCCCCCGCGGTGATGATCCGGGGGTCGGCCGCCCCCGTCGGCAGCGGTCGCGTCCGAAGGTCGGGCATCAGCGGGGCGGCAAGCGCCGACGGCGCCGCGCAAAGCGCGAAGAGCATCAAGCCCAGAAGCGTCCTTGCCGAGCGGCTAGTCGAGTTCACTCGCCGCAGACGATTTTACACGCTCCGTGCACGACCCGAGGGCGCGGCGATGCCGCCGCTACGCGCCCGGGTGCCTCACTTCGGAAGGATCCGGCAGGTAAAGGTCCTCGCCGCAGCGCGGGCAGACCTGGACGTAGAGCTTCAGCACCTTTCCGCAGCGCGGGCAGCGGCGCTCCGGCTCCTGCTTCTCGGACCGGTAGAGAAGGACGGCGACCAAGCCGATGAGCGGCAGCACCGTGCCGACGATGAACCAGATGAAGAACGAGCTGCCCTTCGCCCGGCCGATGATCGCCGTGGCAAGGCCGAAGCTGACCGCGATCGGCACGTACTCGAAGCCCACGGGCACATTCTCCCTGGGCGCGTCAGCGGGGCGGATCGGCGCTGTCGAGCGGCCTGTGGCTGCCACCGTGCTGGTAGGCCTCGTCGCTCAGCGGGCGCGGATGGCCGATCGAGCCGACCTCCGAGACGTCGCGGCTGAAGGGAAGGCTGACGGTCCAATCGACGACCGCGCGCACCTTGCGGGCAACACCGGGGATCTGGCTCATGTGGTACGTGCGCGCCATCCACCAGGCCGGAAAGCCGCGGAACCTTCGCTGGCCCAGCTGGCCCACCGCCTTGTAGCGCCCGAGGTTGACGAATGACGCCCTGTCGCGGTAACGGAACGGCCGCGGGCTGCCGACACCGAGCTCGGCGGCGATGTTGCGCGCCGCCACGGGGCCCTGGCGCACGGCCTGCTGCGCGGTCCCCGGGCTGACGCCCCCGCCCGGGTTGGGTACGGCGGCGCAATCGCCAACCGCCCAGACGCGCTCGAGGCCCTCGACGCGCAGGTATTCGTCGACCGGGACGCGTCCACGCTCGTCGAGCGGCACCGAGAGGGTGCGAAGGCTCGGGTGGGGCGCGACCCCGGCGGTCCACACCACCGTGCGGGTCGGCAGCGTCTCGCCGGTCGAAAGCGTGGCGCTGTGGGCCGTGACCTCGTCCAAGGTCGTGCCCAGCCTGATGTCGATTCCGCGCCCCCGCAGCTCGCGCAGCGCGTACTCGGCCAGTCCCGGGTCGGTCTCCGGGAGTACACGGTCGGTCGCCTCGACCAGCACCCAGCGCATCCCGTGCAGGCGCGCCCGTGGGTAGCGCTCCATCGCGTCGGCGGCGAAGTCCTGAAGCTCGGCCAGCGCCTCGAGGCCGGCGTAGCCACCGCCGACGAAGACGTAGGTCAGCAGCTCCTCGCGGCGGGCCGGGTCCTCGGTGTCGTTGGCGGCCTCCAGCGTCTCGACCACGTGGTTGCGGAGCCAGATCGCGTCGGCGAGGCTCTTAAAGCCGATCGCGTGGCGGTCCAACCCCGGCACGGGAAGAACCCGCGAAACCGAGCCCAGGGCCAGCAACAGGGCGTCGTAGCGGACCTCGTCGGTCTCGCCCTCGTGGTTGCGGACCTCAACCGTGCGCGAGGCTGGGTCGTGGGCTGTGACCGCGCCGAGCCGCAGGTAGGTGCGCCGCAGGATGTCGCGCAGCGGGGTCACGACATGACGCGGCTCGAGGGTCCCGGCAGCGGCCTCGGGCAGAAACGGCGTGTAGAGCAGGAAGTTGACGTCGTTGACGAGCATCAGCCGCGCCGACTGCTTGGGCATCAGCCGCTCCAGCTCGCGGGCCGCGTTGGCCCCACCGAACCCACCACCGGCTATGACGACGTTCCAGGCCATGCGCTACTCCTGACTTCGCTCGATCCCAGTATGGCACCTTGTAACAGTGTGTTACAAAGTGCCTGAACGCACTATCTCGCCGCCCAGGCCACGAGCAGCAGGGCCGAGCCGGCGAGGGCGCCTACGGCAATCCAGGCGGCCCGGGGGTCGCGCTCCCCCATGATCGCTCCGTGTTCCGCGGCCGACATCACCGAGCCATTGCTGGCCGCCGACATCACCGAACCGAACGAGCCAACCGAGGCGACCGAGAACCCAGACGCGCCCGAGCCGATCGAACCGATCGAGGCGAACGAGCCCACCGAGCCGACCGACAGCATCGAGTTCTTCGACGCGATCGAGAGCACCGAGCCGTCGGACCACAGCGACATGCTCGAGTCGGCCATCAGACGCCCAGCTTGTCGTGGATCAGGCGTTGGACCTCTCCCCCGTCGGCGCGGCCCTTGGTCTCCTTCATCACCGCGCCGACGATCCGCCCGATCGCCTTCTGGTTGCCTTCCCGCACCTGCTCGGCCGCCTCCGGCTCCGCCTCGATCGCCGCCTCGACGACGCCCTCCAGCTCCTCCCCGCCGCCGATCTGGCCCAGGCCTTGCTCTTCAACGAGTTGCTCAGGATCGCGCCCCTCGAAAATGATCGCAGGAAGAATTCCTTTGGCGACGGTGTGGGAGAGCTGCTTTGAGTTGACCATTCCGATGAGTTGCGCAAGTAGGTCCGGGGCAACGTTCGATGCGTCGGATCCGTCGTCACGCCGACGAAGTGCGGCGGCGACCTCGCCGGTGACCCAATTCGCAACGACTTGGGCAGGTATGTCGCGACGAGCCACCTGTGCAGCCACTTGCTCGAACAGATCCGCGCTCTTCGGCTCAGCTGCTAGCAGCGTCGCCACCTCCGGGGACAAGTCAAGTTCCTTGCGATAGCGCTCGTCCCGTTCGGCGGGCAACTCGGGCAGCGCCTCGGTCGCCTCGCGCAGCATCTCCTCGGTCGGCGCCAGCGGCACCAGATCTGGCTCGGGGAAGTAGCGGTAGTCGTGCTCGTACTCCTTCGAGCGCAGAGGCGTCAGCGAGCCGCTGCCCGGGTCGAAGTGGAGCGTCTCCTGGATCACCGCCTCGCTCGCCTCGAGCAAGCCGCGCTGACGCTCGATCTCGGCCTCGATCCCCCGCTCCAGGAATTTGAAGCTGTTCATGTTCTTGAGCTCCGTCTTGATCCCGAGTTCTTCGCTGCCGGCCGGGCGCAGCGAGACGTTGCCGTCGACTCGCAGGCTCCCCTCCTCCATCTGGACGTCGGAGACCCCGAGCTGGCGGACCGTGGTCTGCAGCAGCTGCGCCCAGGCGCGCACCTCGCAGGCGCTGCGCAGGTCGGGCTCAGTGACGATCTCCACCAGCGGTGTTCCGGCCCGATTGAAGTCGACCAGCGAGGCTCCCGATCCGTGGATCCGCCCCGACTCGCCGACGTGGATCATCTTCGCGGCGTCCTCTTCGAGGTGGACGCGATGGATGCGGACGTCGCCGAGCCGGCCGCCGGTGGCGAGCGGAATGTCGTATTGGCTGATCTGGTAGGCCTTCGGATTGTCGGGGTAGAAGTAGTTCTTGCGGTGAAAGATCGAGCGGGGAGCCACCTTGCAGCCAAGCGCGGCGGCGATCATCAGCGCGTAGCGGATCGCCCGCTCGTTGGTCACCGGCAGGACCCCCGGATGGGCGAGGCAGACGGGGCAGGTGTGGACGTTGGGCTCGTCGCCGAAGCTCAGCTCGCAGCCGCAGAACATCTTCGTCCTGGTCTGCAGATGGACGTGGATCTCGAGCCCGATAACCGGCTCGTACTCAGCCATAGCCGAGCTCCCCCAGCTTCTGCTCGTCGAGTCCGAAGTGGTGGCCGACCTCGTGCAGCACCGTTCGCCGCACCTCCTCGGCGCTCGGGTTCGAGTCGCGGAAGATGACGATCCGCCGCACTCCTCCAACCGGGTCGTAGACGCCCATCACCCCGTCGGGGTGCGAGTCCTCGATCACAATCGCCACGTCGCCGAGCCGCTCGGCGAACTCGGGCGGCAGCGAATCGAGCGCCTCGCGCACCGCCTCGCGGCACTGCTCGTCGGTCAGCCGGGGGTACATCAACCCACACCCGGCGGGCGAGCGTCGAATCCGATCGCCCGCTCGAGTGCAAAGGCCGCGTCGAGGATCGCGTTCTCGCTGAACGCCGGGCCGGCAATCTGGAAGCCGACCGGGAGCTGCGGGCCGCCACCGTCGGGCTCGGCGAGTCCGGCGGGGATCGAGATCGCAGGGATGCCGGCCAGCGGCATCGGCACGGTGAAGTAGTCGTTCAGGTACATGGCCAGCGGATCGTCGGTCTTCTCGCCCAGCTTGAAGGCGACAGAGGGTGAGGTCGGGGTGACCACGAAGTCGAATTCCGCGAACGCCTTGGCGAAGTCCTCGGCGATCTTCGTGCGCACCTTCAGGGCCTGTCCGTAATAGGCCTCGTAGTAGCCGGAGGAGAGCGCGTAGGTGCCGAGCATGATCCGACGCTTGACCTCGGCTCCGAAACCGGCGGCCCGGGTTCCCTCGTACATCCCAAGCAGCTCGTCGGCGGGGACCCGGAGCCCGTAGCGCACCCCGTCGTAGCGGGCCAGGTTGGCCGACGCCTCGGCGGGCGCGATGACGTAATAGGCCGAGATGCCGTGGTCGGCGTGCGGCAGCGCCGCCTCGCCGACCTCACCGCCCAACTCCTCGATCGTCTTCAGGGTTGCCGCGAAGGTCGACTTCACGCCCGCCTCGACGCCGTCCATCGCGAGGCCGGACGGGACCGCGAAGCGGAGCCCCTTGAGGTCCTCGCGGTCGGGCGGCTTGATCCCCCCGTCGATCCCGACCGAGGTCGAATCGCAGGGGTCGCGGCCCTGAAGCGTGGCCAGCAGCAGCGCCGCGTCGCTGACGTCGCGGGTCAACGGGCCGCACTGGTCCAGCGAGGAGGCGAACGCGACCATCCCGTAGCGCGACACCGCTCCGTAGGTGGGCTTCATCCCGACGATCCCGCAGAGCGAGGCGGGCTGGCGGATCGAGCCACCGGTATCGGTGCCGATCGCCCAGGGAGCCAGGCCGCCGGCGACGGCGGCGGCCGAGCCGCCCGAGGAGCCCCCCGGCACCCGCTCGCGATCCCAGGGATTGAGGACGGGCCCGAAGGCCGAGTTCTCATTCGAGGAGCCCATCGCGAACTCGTCCATGTTCGTCTTGCCCAGGACCGGGGTTCCGGCCTCGATCAGCTTCCGCACTGCGGTCGCCGTATATGGAGGGCGGTAGCCCTCGAGAATCCGCGACCCGGCAGTGGTCGGCGTGCCCTCGGTGCAGAAGAGGTCCTTGATGGCGATCGGCACTCCGAGATGGCCGTTAGGGCTCCCGTTCCCCGTTCCCCGTTCCCCGTTCCTCGTGTCGTCTCTCCAGAGGTAGGCGTTGAGGTCGTCCTTGGAGGCGGCCTCCTGCCAGGCATCGAGGTATTCGTCGGCCGAGAACTCCTTCGCTTCCAAGGCCTTGGACGCTTGGCTGGCTGTGAGTTCCAGAAGGTCCGGCATCGCTCAGGCCTCTGCCTGCGGCGAGGGCACCCGGAAGGCGCCGTCGGCGGGATCGGGGGCGGGGTCGAGGATCTGCTCCCTGGGCCAACTCGGCCGCGGCTCGTCGGGACGAAGGACGTTCTCGAGGTCGACGACGTGGTCGGTCGGCTCGACCTGGTCGAGGTCGAGCTGGCTGATCCGATCCACGTGCTCGAGGATCCCCGAGAGCTCGCGCGCCATCGTCTCCACCTCGTCCTCGGTCAGCGCGAGACGGGCGAGCCGCGCCACGTGCAGTACCTGGTCGCGATCGATCACGGGGGGAGTATGCCGCGGCGTTGCGCCGCGGCACTGGCATGTCAGGCGGCGAAGCCGCCGCAAGTGAAGTGTTCTAGGTGCCGTTCCCCGCCCTCCTCGGGCCGGATAGGATGCCCGGCGCCGATGCGGGGAGACCGAGCCGAGAAGTTCGTCGTCCTCAACCTGCGCCTGCTGGCGGTGAGCTTCGCGGTAGTCGGCTTGCTGTTCATCATCTTCCAGAACGGCGTGCTCGACGTCATCTCCGACCTCGGGGACGACATCGGCGGCTTCACGCGCGCGCCGCACACCAGCGAGGACTTCTGGCTCGCCCTCGCGTTCGCCTACATGGTGGTGATCACCGGGATCTGCGTCATCGTGCAGGCGGACGTGGTGCGCTACCGGCCGGTCCTGCTCGTCCTCGCGGTCGGCAAGACCGCCTCCTCGCTGGCAACGCTCGGCTTCTATCTGTTCGACCAGCACGTCTTCATCTATCTGCTCAATTTCCTCGTCGACGGTTATCTGGCGCTTTCGGCACTCTGGCTCTGGTCACTGGCCGGGCGGGTGACGCGACCCGCTGCGCCTGGCTGAAGGAGCGCGCCGGGGCTCTCGTCCGCCGAGCAGCGAACACTCGCGGCGATCTGCGAGGCAATGGCGCCCGGATACGACGGGTTGCCAAGAGCCCAGCGTGACGTCGACGTAGCCGGTCCGGTCGCCCGTTTCATCTCCGCGCTTCCGTCTCGCAATTTGTCACGAGTGAGGCTGGCGCTGCGACTGTTCGAGTGGCTTCCCTTCCCATGGCGGTTCAGCAGGCTCGACCTCGCGGCCCGCGAGGACTTCCTGGACAAGCTCGATGGGTCGCGATTCGGCCCCTCCCACGACCTGCTGTTGATGGCCAAGGTGCTTTGCACGTTGGGCTACGCCATCGTCCCGGCGGTCAAGGAGCGGGTTGGCTACGAGGTCAGCTGCGCGCTCGCGGACGGCTCGCTCCCCGAGCCGGCCGGGCCGCTCGGCGACACCGATCCCGATGGCGAGGGAGAGCAGTGCGACGTGGTGATCGTCGGGTCCGGCGCGGGGGGCGCCTCCGCGGCGACGGTCCTCGCTGAGGCCGGCCTCGACGTCGTGGTGCTGGAGGCCGGCGGGCACTTCACCCGCGACAGCTACCCGCGCGATCCGCTCGACGCCGTCACCTCGCTCTACCGCGAAGCCGGATTGACCGTCGCCGAAGGCCGTCCCCCGGTCCCGGTGCCGGTGGCGCGCGCGGTTGGCGGCACCACGGTGATCAACTCTGGCACCTGCTTCCGCGCCCCCGAGCCGGTGCTGCGAAATTGGGACCAGGAGTATGGGGTCGGCTGGGCCACCGACCTCGACGCCGAGTTCGCGGAGGCCGAAGAGTTCCTGCGCGTGACGCCGGTCGACCCGGAGCGGATGGGGCGCAACGGCCAGCTGGCGATGGAGGGGGCCCGGGCGCTCGGGGCCAGCGGTGGGCCGATCAGCCGCAACGCGGGCAACTGCGTGCAGTGCAGCTCCTGCCCGTTCGGCTGCGCGATCGACGCCAAACGTGGCATGCACGTCTCATACCTGCCGCGGGCGGTCGCCGCCGGCGCACGGGTACGCCAGCGAGTCGAGGTACAACGGATCCTCGTCGAGGACGGCCGTGCGGTCGGGGTCGAATGTCTGGCCGCCCCGGCGGGCGAGCACAACGGCGACAGGCGGCGCTACACCGTTCGCGCCCGGGCAGTGATCGCGGCGGGCGGCGCGCTGGGGACACCGGAGTTGCTGCTGCGATCCGGGCTGGGAGGCGATCAGGTGGGGCGCAACCTGCACCTCCATCCGGCCGCCTGGATCGGCGCCCGCTATCCGGAGGAGGTGCGCGGTTGGGACGGGGTCATGCAGAGCTACTACGTCGATCAATGGGAGCCACAGAGCATCCTGCTCGAGGCGACCTTCACCCCGCTTCCGTTCGGTGGCGCCTGGCTGTTGGGCACCGGCCGAAAGCACCAGGAGGCGATGCTCGGCTTCAGCCATATCGGCTCGATCGGCGTGCACCTGTCGGACCGTTCCTCGGGCCGGATCGGGCTAAGCGGCGACGGTTCGTTGCGCGCCAGCTACCGGCTCACCGACGACGACGCGCGCCGCCTCGCCTTCGGGATCGCCCGCGCTGCGGAAATCCACTTCGCCGCCGGGGCGACCGAGGTCTACCCGAACATCGGCCGGATCGGGGTGCTGAAGTTCGACCAGCTGGCGGACTTCGAGGCGACCGCGATCAAGCCGTCCGAGCTGCGCCTGGAGGCGTTTCACCCCATGGGGTCGGCCCGGATCGCGGCCGACCCCGCCAAAGGGGTCTGCTCACCGGACGGAGCCGTCAACGGCGTCGACGACCTCTACGTCGCCGACGGCTCGCTGTTCCCGACCTCGGTCGGAGTCAACCCGATGATGACCATCATCGCGTTCTCGAAGCGGATCGCCGCCGGGCTGGCCGAGCGACTGTAGAGGGACGCTCGTTGCGGACCGCGCGCCAGGAGCCATAGGTGATCGCCATGCAGGCAGCCAGACCCAGGAACAGCCCGAACCTCGGGTCCAGCTTGCCCACCGGCTCGAACACCCGGTAGAAGACCAACACGGTCGCCAGCAAGCCAATCGGAACCGTCAGGCAGGCGGAGGTGATCTGCGTGTCCGTCTTCGAGCTGGCCCCGGCGAGCACGGCCATCGCCAGGCCGCAGAGCGCGGCGGCCAGCAGCACGACGTCGGTGAAATTGAAGACCTTCCAGGCATCGAAGTCGTGGCCGCACGAATGCCCGGACAGGGGAACGCAGAACTGGGACACCTTGCCGAACCAGGGGAGAAACAGCGTCACGAACAGCGACGCGCCGCCGGTGCCGGCCAACAGCTCTCCTCCTCTCAACCGATCGAGCCTCACCTTGAGGCAAAAAATAGCCGCCCGGAGGCGCCGCTGCGCGGCGGTCCTCCGGGCGGCCTGAACTCCCTAGGCGGAGGGTGGTGTCCCGCTCGGCGGGGGCGGGGGTGGGGGCGGAGGCGGTGCAGAGGGTGGCTCGGCGCCGCCACCGCCACCGACATCGGGCCGCCCGCCACCAACGTCGGGCGGACCGCCACCGACATCGCCGCCACCGCTGCCTCCACCTCCGAGGCGGTCGGCGGCGTCACCGAACGAGGTGCCCTCTTCCTCCATCGTTCGCCAGCTCCCGTAGGTCATCGCCGCGGCGGCAATGAGGCCGAGGAAGACGCCGAACTTGCGGGTGGTGTCAACCGAGACACCCCCGAACCCCGAGCTGCCGAAGTCGGGCGGGCTGATGATCCGGAAGAGGATCAGCAGGGTCCCCAGCGCCGCCAACGCAGTGGCAATCACACTGAGAGACACGGGCAGGTCGACTTCCATGTTGTTGGCGCGAACGACGACCATCGCCAGCACCGCGAGGATCGCGATCACGAGGATGATCGGGATGACGTCGAGCGCGTCCCAGGCGCTCCCGCCCCCGGCAAAGGTGAGTGACGTTCCGCCGCCCGAGACCTTGACGCCAAACCAGTCAAAGAACATGAAGATGAAGAGCAGAATCGCCGAAACGCCGGCCATCTTTTCTCCCTGTCGCAATCTGGTGATGTCCATCTAGCTAGCTCCCTCCATGGGGATAGGGGTTCGAGCGTGACAGTACACCTCCCGCAGGTCGTAAGAAAGGAGCCTGGCCGGGGGTCTTGGGCACGCCTGAATCGTGCCCGGGTGTGCGTGCGCCTAGGGGTGCGCGGAACGCGCGGCCGTGAGCGTGTTGACGAGCAGCATCGCGATCGTCATCGGTCCGACACCACCGGGCACCGGCGTGATCGCCCCGGCGACCTCCTGGGCTGCCTCGAAGTCGACGTCGCCGGCAAGGCCGTCGTCGGTGCGGTCCATCCCCACGTCGATCACCGTCGCCCCCGGCTTGATGGCGTCGGCGCCGAGCAGGCGTGGCGAGCCCACCGCGGCGACGAGGACGTCGGCGCGCCGACAGACACCGGCCAGGTCGCGGGTGCGCGAGTGGCAGGTGGTTACCGTGGCGTTGGCGCCGAGCAGCAGGCTGGCCACCGGGCGCCCGACCAAGTTCGAGCGCCCCACCACCACCGCCTCAGCTCCCTCCAGCTCGGTGCCTTCGTGGCGCAGAAGCTCCATCACCCCGGCCGGAGTGCACGGGACAAGGCCCGGGGCGCCACTTGCCAGCAGGCCGGCGTTGGTCGGGGTGAGCCCGTCGACGTCCTTGCCGGGGTCGATCGCCGCGACCACCGCGTCGGGATCGATCTGCTCGGGAACCGGGAGCTGGACCAAGATCCCGTCCACCTCCGGATCGGCGTTGAGCCGTTCGACTAGCCCCAGCAGCTCGTTCTCGCTGGTCTGGGCCGGCAGCTGGTGATCCAGCGAGCGGATCCCGGCCTCCTCGCAGGCCTTGTGCTTGTTGTGGACGTAGATCTGGGATGCCGGGTCGTCGCCGACCAGCGCCGTCGCCAGCCCCGGCGCGCGGCCGCCGTTGGCATCCGCGTACTCGGCAACCTCGGACCGAACCCGCTCACGCACCTCGGCGGCAACCGCCTTGCCGTCGATGATCTTCGCGCTCACCTTGGCGTCCGTCCCGCTCACTTCTTCTTGATCGGCGCGTAGTCAGCCATCAGCTTGCGCTCCTGCCCGTCGCCGGCGAAGCGCACGACGATCACCCCGCCCGGCTCGATGCCCGTGACCACCCCTTCGCCGAAGCTGGCATGGACGATGTCGTCGCCGGTCTGAAGCTCGACGGCGGGGCCCGGTTTGATCGGCTCGCCAACCGCGCCGCCGACCGGCGCCCAGGGCGATCCTGCCCGCGGCGCGCTTCGCTCCTGCTCGAGCAGCTCGTCCGGCAGCTCGTCGAGGAACCGCGAGGCGATCGCCGGCTCACGCCGGCCCCCGAAGATGCGCCGCTCGCGCGCGTAGGTCAGATAGAGGCGGCTGCGCGCCCGCGTCATGCCGACGTAGCAGAGGCGCCGCTCCTCCTCCTCGCCGCCCTCCTCAAGGGCCCGCATGTGGGGGAACACGCCCTCCTCGCAGCCGATCAGGAACACGGTTTCGTACTCGAGCCCCTTGGCGTTGTGGATCGTCATCAGGGTCACCAGCGACTCCTGCTCGCTGAGCGCGTCCTGCTGGGTGTAGAGCGAGATCTGCTGCAGGAACTCCTCCAGCGGCGGCACCTCCGCCTCGCCCTCCAGCTCACGGTTGGCATCGAACTCCCCCGCCACCCCGATCAGCTCCTGGAGGTTCTCGACCCGGCCCTCCGCCTCCACGGTCCGCTCCGCCTCCAGTGCCTCGAGGTAGCCCGTCTCGCGCAGCAGCGCCTCCAGCAGCTCGGCCACCGGCGCCGTGGCGGCGCGCTCGCGCAGACCCTCGACCGTCTGGTGAAACCGGGAGATCGCCTTGATCGCCGCCGCGCCGAGGCCGGGGACCGCCTCAGGGCGGCCCGCGACCTCCCAGATCGGCAGCCCGGTGGTGTTGGCATGGGCCAGCAGGCGCCCCTGGCTGGTGTTGCCGATCCCGCGCCGGGGCGAGTTGACGACGCGGGCGAAGGAGATCGCGTCGGAGGGATTGACCAGCAGGCTCAGATAGGCAACAGCATCCTTGATCTCGGCCCGCTCGTAGAACTTCGTCCCGCCGATCACCTGGTAGGGCATCTCGAAGCGCACCAGCGTGTCCTCCAGCACCCGGCTCATCGCATTGGTGCGGTAGAAGACGGCGATCTCGTCGCGCCCCACCCCCTCTTCGGTGACCAGGCGCTCGACCTCCCCGGCGACCCAGCGCCCCTCCTCGTGCTCGTCCGCGAGCTGCACGACCTGAACCGGCTCGCCGGCGCCGGAGTCGGTCCAGAGCTTCTTCGGGCGGTTCTCGCGATTGTTGGCGATCAGCGCGTTGGCGGCCGAGAGGATCGTCTGCGTGGAGCGGTAGTTCTGCTCCAGCATCACAGTCGAGGCATCCGGGAAGTCGCGCTCGAAGTCGAGGATGTTACGGATCTCCGCGTGGCGGAAGCCGTAGATCGACTGGGCGTCGTCGCCGACCACGAACAGGTTTCGATGCTCATCGGCGAGCAGCTGCAGGAGCCGGTACTGGGCGCGGTTGGTGTCCTGGTACTCGTCGACCAGCACCTGGCCGAACGCGCGGCGCCAGCGGTCGCGGGCGGGCTCAAACAGCTCCAGCACGTTGACCGTGCGCACCAGCAGGTCGTCGAAGTCCATCGCGTTGGCCTCGAGCATGCGGCGCTCATAGAGCGCGTAGACGTCGCCCGCGGTCTCCTCGAACACCGATCCCTGTGTCTGTTGGAACTCCGCCGCGTCGAGCAGCTTGTTCTTCGCACCGGAGATTTGAGACCTGATCGCGCGCGGCGGGTAGCGCTTCGGGTCCACCTCGAGCTCCTCCATGCAGCGCTTCACCATCCGCAGCGAGTCGGCCTCGTCGTAGATCGTGAAGTTGCGCGAGTAGCCGAGCCGCTCCGCCTCCGCGCGCATGATCCGCGCGCAGGCGGAGTGGAAGGTCATCACCCACATCGCCCGTGTGGCGCGGCCGACCAGCCGCTCGACCCGCTCGCGCATCTCCCCGGCGGCCTTGTTGGTGAAGGTAATCGCGAGGATCTCACCGGGCCTCGCCCGGCCGGTGGCCAGCAGGTAGGCGATCCGGTGGGTGAGCACCCGGGTCTTGCCGGAGCCGGCTCCCGCCAACACAAGCAGAGGTCCTTCGCCGTGGACGACCGCCTCGCGCTGGGCGCTGTTCAGCTCCGCGAGCAGGCGCTCGACCTGGTCCGCGCCCGGCTCGGTCGGGGCACCGTGGGCGCTTTGCGACAGCTCCGATTCAGCCAACTCGGTCACCCAATCAAGATATCCGCCCCTTCGGGCGGCCCTACGCCTAGCCGGAGCTAGCCACCGGCCGAGGAGCGGCCCTTGCGGCGCCCCAGCTCGCGGACCTTGGAGTCGGGCTTGCGTTCGCCGGTCAGCTCCGCGATCCGATCCTCCAGCTCCGCGATTCTCTCCGACAGCCCCCGGATCGCGTCGGCGATCGGATCTGGCAGGTGGATCCAGTCGGTGTCCGGGCCCTCGACCCGGCGTCCCTCCACCTTCACCGTATGTCCGGGATTCCCGACCACAGTGGCGTTTGGAGGCACGTCCTCGACCACCACCGTGTTCGCGCCAACCTTGGCGCCGTGCCCGACCTCGATCGGCCCCAGCAGCTTGGCTCCGGAGCCAACCGTCACGTTGTCGCCCAGGGTCGGGTGCCGCTTGCCGCGCTGAAACCCGGTCCCGCCCAGCGTCACCCCCTGGAAGAGGGTCACGCGATCGCCGATCTCTGCCGTCTCGCCGATCACCACGCCGGAGCCATGATCGATGAAGAAATCGTCGCCGATTTGCGCCGCCGGGTGGATTTCCACCCCGGTTACCGAGCGGGTCACATAGGAGATCGCCAATGGCGCCAGCGGGATCTCGGCCTCGTGCAGCGCGTGCGCGACGCGGTGGGCGAGCAGCGCCTGCACCCCAGCCCAGCTGGAGAGGATCTCGACCGTGCCGGCACGGCGCGCAGCCGGGTCACGCTCACGCGCAGTCGCGACGTCCGAGGCGACCTCTCGCACCACGTTGCGAAGTGTTCCGAGTCCGAGCATTGCGTTAGGAGGGGAAGAAGGGCAGCGACATGTACCGCTCACCCGAGTCGGGGACGATCATCACGACCCGCTTGCCGGCCATCTCGGGTCGAGCCGCGATCTGCAGCGAAGCGTGGATCGCGGCGCCGGCCGAGAACCCGACCAGCAGGCCCTCGCGCCGCGCGCAAAGCTCAGCCATGTCGAGCGCGTCGTTGTCTGCGACCGGGATCACCTCATCGATCACCGAGCGATCCAGCACCTCGGGGACGAATCCGGCGCCGATTCCCTGGATCTTGTGGGTGCCGGGCTGACCGCCGGAGAGCACCGCCGAGCCGGCCGGCTCGACCGCGACCACGAGGGCCTCGGGCCGCCGCTCCTTCAGCACCTGACCCACGCCGCTGATCGTGCCACCGGTTCCGACCCCGGCGACGAAGGCGTCGACCTCGCCTCCGGTGTCGGCCCAGATCTCCTCCGCTGTCGTGCGGCGGTGGACCTCGGGGTTGGCCGGGTTGGTGAACTGCTGCGGGATGAAGGCCCCCCGCTCCTCGGCGATCCGCCGGGCAAGGTCGACGGACTCGTTCATGCCGCCCAGCGATGCCGTCTCGTGCACCTCGGCGCCGTAGGCGCGCAGCAGATCGGAGCGCTCGCGGGTCATCCCCTCGGGCAGGGTTAGGACCAGCTCGTAGCCGCGCGCCGCGCAGACCATCGCCAGTGCGATTCCGGTGTTGCCGCTGGTCGGCTCGACGATCAGCGAGCAGCCGCGTTCGATATGACCCGCGGCCTCGGCCGCGTCGATCATCGCCACACCGATACGGTCCTTGACCGACCCGCCGGGGTTGAAGTACTCGAGCTTCGCGCAGACCTCGGCCCCAACCCCCTCGCCGAGACGCTGCAAGGCGACCATCGGTGTGTTGCCGACCACGTCGCCGGCCTCGCGGCCGATCCGCGCGGCTGCACCTGCATCGGTGGGCGGAGTTACCGACATCGCGCCCAAACTACAGCCAGCGGCCGGCCCACGCGCATGGTGGCGCTCAGTCGCCCAGCCCAGTGCGTCGCCAGCCATGCGCGGCGCGGCTCAGCCGTTGTTTTTTGGGGGCCGTTTGGTGTAGATCGTCGCGGAGATCTTCCAGTCACCGCCGAGGCGCTTGAAGATCGTCTTCTGGGGCCCGAATCGCCCTTCGCCGGGCTGGAACCCGGAGGCTCGGTTGCCGTTCACCTGGACCCGCTCAAGTGTCGGCTTGAACTGCTTCAGCAGCGACAGAGTGCCCTCGCTGATCGCCTTCGCGCAGCTGGCGCCCTTCAGCTGCGCCTGCTTGATCGGCGTGACGAACTTCGAGGCCCGGCGCTGGTAGGCGGGCGTGAGCTGTTCGCAGGCAGCCTTGCCGTCGCCGCTCTTCACCGCCGCGAAGTAGGCGTTGTAGGTCTTGGTGATCGCCTCGACCTGCTTGTCGCTCGCACTCGAGCCACCGCAGCCAACGACGATGGCGGCGAGGAGCGCGGCCAGACCGACATTGAAAGCCCTGCGCATCGCCGGGAAGCTATCGAAGTGTCCTAGATGTGGTACATCGGGTTCTCAGGCACGACCCCATGCGTCATGGGAAAACGGGTGGGAAAACGCGAGCGAAATAGCGTTGCACTGTGCGGACCTCGAGCCCCTCGGCCATCAGCTTGCCTCCCACCTAAGCGCGGGAAGCGTCCCTTGCTTTGCAAGCGATTGCCATTCATCTGGCCAGCCGCGGATTACCCATTCGGGACGGAACGCTTCAAGCGAAACTCGTTCCACAGTGGCCCGACCGATAACTCGCCGTCGTTTAGCGCTTCGCAGCCCCTTGCAATACCCATAGTCCCCAAGGGCCGTCCAATGCTCCCCGCTCGCGTCCTCGCAACTAAGGGCACCCCAACGACGATCCTCCAGATCCGAATCGTCGAAGACGGCCAAATCGCCCGCTTCAAACGTCGCGTGTCCGCAAACAGAAAAGGGGGGCACCGGAGCAGTGGGGCCATCCATTAGGCCACCCCCGTTTTCGCAGCCCTATGCTCGGCTGCTGCAACCTCATACGTGACTTCACTCATCGGTGCTCCTTTCGGTTGCGACGCCGAAGGGCAACGGTTCCAGCGAGAGGCCCCCTCATCGGTCTGCTTCGAATCCGCGCTCGCTGTCGGGAATGGGCAGATGCTCATCGAGCGCGGGTCGCGTCGCCGGCAGCTCTTCCGGCCAGGAGTCGTCGGGCTCGTAACCGAGTGCCACCAAGTCGTCGCCGGCTACGGCGACAAACTGATCCCCGAGCACCCGATCGAACAGTTGACGCCACTGCTGAGGCTCTCCGGAGCGAACGTGAGGCGACCGCCGCCGGGCGGGGTTGAGCACGATGCTCTCCCTCCTTGCGCACTCGAGGGCAACCCGTCGGGCTTCGCCCGAGAACCCCAATGACGAGAACATGGCTTCGAATTCGGCAAGGACGTCCCCAATCATGAGTGACTCATAGTTGATCGTTGGCACGGTTGCCAACTTAGGGAAGCCACGCATCTCATTGAGGGTTACTCGCGTCGGGAGGCTCCCAAGCTCCAAAAGAATCGCCTCTCGGATCGTCCCAAGAGAGCGCAGTTTTTCCTGATATGTCTTGCCGTCGTATTGTGGAAGTGGTCGGTGCAGCCACGGTTCGGACGCCCTGAGGTGGTAGAAGGTCGAGGAGATCAGCACGTCGCGGGGATCGCGGATTATGTGCACGCCTCTCATGCGAAGCTGCTTCGGAACCTCCGCAAAACAGCTGTGTTCGTCGAAAACAATGCCTCGGCGCTGCGCGCGAATCGACTGCACTGTGGAATCGAGCTTCGCGGGGTCTCTCGAGTCGGGTGTCCGCACAAGTTCGACTAGGGGCAAGCCCAGTCGCCCTGCAATCGACCCGTGCAATTGCCTCATCCAGGCTGTGCCGGTCTTGTGGTGCGTACCGACGTAGTAAAGAAGATCTTCCCCGCGTTGCATCAGGAGGGCGCGGCGGAATCACCGGCGAGCTCCGGCTCTGCGCTTCGCGCGTTCTCTTCGGCTCGTTCTCGTTCTCCCGCCAGGTAGGCATCCAGCAGACCCGCGGCTTCTTTCTCGTTTCCGGGCATCAGATGCCCGTATCGGTCGAGCGTAATCGAGATATTGGCGTGGCCCATGTACGTCGAGAGCGCTTTCGCGTTGACACCGGCGGCGATCATCAGCGAGGCGAAGGTGTGCCGGCACTCGTGCGGCGTGATTCGACGCAGCCCAGCGGCCTTCCAAGCCTCATCAGCACGGTCGGTCAGTGCCCTCCCGTTGAAGGGCGTATCCCCCTGACCGAAGGCGAGCCCCTCGGGGAACGGCAGCAACGCATCGAGGTAGTCCCGCAATACAGCGGCGATCGGCACCTTTCGCTTACCGGCCTTTGACTTCAGGCCGATCAGCCCCTCTTTCGCATCCCAGGAGCGCTCGACGCGAATCACGCCAGAAGCGAGGTCGACATGCTCGGCACCTAGTGCCATCAGCTCGCCACGTCGCAGGCCCGCATACATCGCGGTAGCCCAGACGGGTCGATCAGCGGCCGGCACGGCAGCGAGCAGCTCAGCGGCCTCGGTAGGAGAGGCGATCCGGTCGCGCCTCTCCCCTCCCCTCGGCAACTCGAGGCCCTGGACCGGGTTCAGACCAACCTCACCGCGAGATAGCGCCCGGCGGTAGATCGCCCTCAGCGGATTCAGTGTGCAATCAATTGTGACCGGCGCCACGCCCTCCGCGTGCAACCTGTCCACTAGGTCCTGCACGTCCCGTCTGCGTAGATCTGAGACGGACAGACGGCCGAACGCTGGGAGGACCCGGAGTCGGAGCGCGGCTTCATAGGCCCGGATCGCGCCAGGCTTGTACGGGTCGCCCGATCGGTTGCGAATACGGCCAGCGCGTGCCTCTTCAAGCCAGTGATCCGCTGCCTCTTGCAAGAGACAACGTTCTGGCGGGCGCAGCTCCCCCTTGCGAAGCGCCACAAGGGCATCGGAGCGCCAAGACTTCGCCGCGGCCATCGTGGGGAATGTCTTGCGGATCAGCTTCCGGTCCCGGTCGCTCCAGACGCTGGCGCGGTAACGCTTCGCGCCACCCTTGGTTGTGCGGATCTCGATCCCTTCGGTCGCCATCAGCTTCTCCTCTCGGGAGCCGAGGGCGGATAGCCTTCCCCTCGCAACCCGGCTTCGGGAAACTGAGCCGGGTGCCAGGGGCCGGGTGTTACCGCACGCCGGCCCCACTTCTTGATTGACCACCCAACCCTAGTCTCCCGTGCGGAGGTCGTCAAGGTCACGCTCATCCGACCACCAGGCCGCGGCGCTCATAGACCGATCGCCGCTTCGGTTGCCGCGTGGAGAGGACCTCAAGCGCCATACAGAGCGCGTCGACGGCATCAATCGGCAGCTTCTTGCCCTTCGGCTTCTCGAAGCGCCACACCGGCCCCGTCCACCGTGCCGATGCGCTGAGCACGTGTCGCGTCAGGGCCTCATCTGCCGGGTGTCGGAGGCCCTTGGAGGCGATCGTCTCCGCCAGTCGCTGGGAGGACGCCGCCATCGGCAGCGCCTTCTGTGAGTGCGTCTCGACCTTCACGCCCTCGATCTCCCGCTCGATCCGCTGTCCGAGCTGCTCTCCCCCGGCTTCGGGGTCGAGGACGAACGTGGGACCCGGCCAGCGATCGGCGAAGTGCACGCAGACCGCAAAGACATCTTCGGCGTCAAGGCTCGTGCCGTCCTGCGGCGGGACGAGGATCGCGGGTGTGTGGACGATGACCGGGCCGGGCTCCGCGGGCTTCCAGTCCTTGTGCTCATCGCAGAGCGCCATTCCAACCTTCATCCCGAACCTGTCCATCGCCGCCTCCGTGGCGATCTCACCGCAGCCGTCAGCGTCGCAGCCCCAGGGGCCGCCCGTGATGCCGAGCATGCGGGACCCGCGTGGGGCCCGCGCGCCGCCCTGCCAGATCGGGACGATCGCGGTGGTGTCCCATTTCCAACCCAGGTCGATGCCGATCACCACGCCCTTCTCCCCTTCGGGGATCTCGATGCCCGGTTCGGCGCACGCCTCCCATTCCTTCGGCGAGATCGCCGACTCCTCGCCCTGAACCCACAGCCCCGCGGTGAAGCGAGCTAGTTGCCACGGCTGCGTACTCGGAGAATCGCGTCGGGCCCGCAGCTCGTCCTCGTCAACCCAGGACGCGGGGTTCGCCGACTTCAGAAGCTCAAGATCGTTGATGTCGTCGCCGGAATTCAGCGACCACTCATGCCACGCGAAGCCCCCGCGGCGGCCGTGCTTGTAGGCGCCGTCGGTTTCGAATCCGTCCATGTCGTGAGCTGCGGCCCGGAGCCGCCCCAGCGGTGAGTTTTCATCGTCTCCAGCGGTCGAGATCGCGACCATCTGGCCGTTCCGCGGGCCGAGCCCGTCGCGCAGCAGCCCATACGCCTCCTCGGTCTTAGTGCGAGCCAATTCGTCGACCAGGGCCAGGCTGGGAATCTGACCGTCGAGGGTGTCCGAGTCGCTGGCCAGCACCCGTATGCGGCCGCCCGAGCGCTCGTCACGGACCTCACGCTGCACCACCCTCAACCGATCCCTAAGCGGCGCTGAGCGCCTAACGTAGCCCTGAATCTGCCGCAACATGATCCCGGCCTGATCGCGGCTGGCCGCGACGATCATGCACTCGGCTTCCGGTGTGCTCAACAGGTGATAGAGCGCGATCGCGCCGAGCAGAGAGCTTTTCCCGTTCTTCTTGCCGACCAGCACGACCGTCTCGCGGCACCCATCGAAGAAGTCCGCGAGGATCAGCCGCTGGAAGTTCTCGATCGCCAAGGGGGTGCCGTCCTCGGTGGTCAACAGCTCTCCGCAGAAGCGGCAGAAGCCATCGAGCTCGCTCACTGGCCGTTCGCCTTCGCCCTCATAATCGCGTCGACCTCAGCGAGCGGATCAGCGCTGCTGGAAGCAGCATCACCCCGAAGCACCCGCGCCAGCTCGATCGCGGCGGATACGCGCCCCTCGCGGGCCATCGCGGTGAGAATCGCTAGCGCCTCCTCGCGTGTAGCAACGTCCGTGACCTCCGGTGCCCCGTGGACCAGGGACCTTACGTACACGGCACGCGGCATCCCGGGCGGCTTCAGCTCATCAAGCTGCGCGATCTCATCGTCCGAGAGTCGGACGCGGATCTCGTTCTGTCGGCTCATTCAGGGACTCACTTTCTTTCGCGTGCACTCATGGGGCACTGATTTCAAAATCAAAATGGCGCGCGCCACGACCTACCCGACGGCTAGTGACGCTCAGGAGTGTCAAAAACTCACCCTCCCCCTATACCCCTGCCTGCTGCGGGTGGTTTGGTCGTGGTGTGACTTACACAGCGACATGAGATTCTCTGGGTCGCGAGGTGCCCCGCCGTCTCTTAGGTCGACGACGTGGTGAGCCACCTCGGCGAGGTGACCACACTCCCCGTCCTCAAGCGGGTGCTGACACAGCGGGAAGTCGGCCAACTGCTTACGCCGTGTCATTCTCCACGGCTTGCTCGCATAGAAGCTGTTGAAAGGTGACCGTGTTGTCTTCTCGGCCGCGCAACTGCCACACCTCCCCCGCGTAGTAGCTGTCTCGCCGCAGCCTGGCTCAATGCATAGGCGCCGCGGCACTAGCAGCCGAAGCTCTCGACCCGAACCGGCTGACCTTGCCGTGCCAGCTCATCCACACCTAGCTGGCTGGCCTTCTCGCGCTGCGCAAACTCTGGGTCGCCATCGGCGAGGATCCTCAGCATCTCATCGCGGTGACGATCGCGATCACCATTGTCGGCGGCCTTGGTGCTCAGGATTCTCGTGTCCTGGTTCGCAGGGCTCGGCGTCAAGCTGATCTCGTACAAATCCAGCGAGGTCAGCTCGGTGACGCCGTCGGCGCCCTTGCGTTGGTCGGTGGTTAGGAACCCGAAGGACAGCCCGACGCGGTTGCGCTTCACGGAACGCCAGGCTTCTCTCGCCATCTTGCTGTCGTTAATGTCCATCTCGCCCGCGACGTGCAACCCCTGGTCTGTCTCAGCCATTGAGAACGGGTCCACCGTTCCGATAATTGCCTCGGCCCCACTCTCGTGATTCCAGTGAAGTGGAATGGACTTCCCGCTCTGCTGCCAATAGCTAATGGTCGAGGCGAACGCGCCCGGCACGATGCGCTCGTTCTGGCGGTCGGTCGTCCATGCCGCGGCGATTGCGCTGAACTCGCCTTGGTCTGTGGTTGGGTTCGCGTCAACCGTGGTTGTCTTGTATTGCATGTTCAACTCCTTGCGTAGCGTTCAATGAGGTCATGCCCGGCGAGCTGTTCGACCCGCTCTTCGCTGAGTGTCCTCGGCTCGCTGGCGTTGCACGCGGCGCTGAGGACAAGCGCCAAGTAGCGGAATTCCTGCGTAGCGACGAGCGCCTTAGCCGCGCGAACGACGTCGGCGTAGTCCTCAGCATCCAGGCCCAACGTCTTAACGGCATCGTGGACATCGCCCTGGTCTCCTCGACCGGGTAGAACCGGAAAGGTCGGCGGCCACTCTGGGTAATCGGTAGCGCCCTCGACTCGGGCTACGAGTCCGCCGGCCAGGTAGATGGTCACGTGCATGCGGTTGAGCGGTCCGCGGCGGAACCTGACGGCGCCCCTCGAGCCATCGTCCAGCCCGCCGACCCGAACCTCAACGACCCGGCAGCCGGCCATTATCGCGGCTGCTGCATGCGCAGCTTCGTGGTCTGCCGTCGACGTCCGCATCATCGCGGGAACATCGGGTCGGGTAGCTCGCGCTCGACCTGCTCGTCTCTGGCGCGGCGGTCCTCTGCGTGTTGCTCGGCCGCAGCACGCTGCTCGGTCTCCCGCTCCTTGCGCTGTGCCTTCTGAGACGCCGCAGCGGCCATAGCGCGCTGTCGGTCGGCTTCCTGTTCATCTAGGTCGATAACGGTCCCGCCGGGGCCGTAGGCGAGTTTCGGGCCGGTATATGGCTCTAGATCCTCTTCATGGCCGGCGCGGTGTGCGGGGCACCACCAACGGCGAGCCTTCGTCCGCTTCTGTGGTGCCGTCATACAGTCCTTCGCGGCGCAGATCGGCGCCTCGAGGTACCCGTTGGGCCCGCGCATCGGCCCCGTCGGGGCGGCGATCGTCTTCTGGCGCGCCTCGTACTCGGCCTGTGAGTCGGCTACTTCGGTGGTCGGTAGGCCGGCTTCGACGCGTGCACGGTCCAAGAGCTCGCGGCGGGCCTCTGGGCTCGCGCCCTCAATCATGTCGAGCGCGTCGGCGGCGGAGCGACAACCGTGCTCAGTCGCCAGCTCCGTCAAGACGTTGCGGGCGACGGCCCTCTCCTCGGGAGGCAGCGCGTGTGCCGCGCTCATCGCGGCGGTGATCGAGTCGGAGCGAGAGCGGTGCGGGATTTGAAGCGTCCAATCGCTCACGTCGCCACTGCCTCCTCGACGATCTCTAGCGCACGCTCCTCGGTCAGGGCTTCGCCGGGTCTGTCTGGGCGTCGCCAGTAGCGCCGACCGCTCAAGGTCTCGACCGGCACTCGCTCAAAGCCGGCGGCGACCAGCTTCTGTTCGTTAGTTTCGGTCATGCGGCGTCCCTTTCGTTAGGAAGTTGGCCGCCCAGCCGCCGGCCCCGGGCGAGCGAAGCCGAGCGGCCGGGCAGTCCTTCCTCGCCGCAACCAAGGAGGCGGCGAAGCTGATAGAAAAGGTCGTTCACGTCGAGGGCACCTTCGCCAGTCGCTTTCGCATGTGGAGGCGCCAGGCATCCACTTCGAGTTGCTTCGCTGCCAGCGATCGCGCATCCTCCAGGGCGTCGAGCAGCGCGCTCCAGTCTTCGGCGATATCCGGGCGGTCGCCTTCGGGCAGTCGCTCAACCTCGGCAGCGATCCATCGGGCAGCGCCGGCGAGCTGGGTGTTGAAGCCAACGTCCTCAAATGCCCCTTCGGCCTCGCTCATGCCGTCACCTTCGCCAACACAGCTTCGAGGTCATGTGTGGACAGCAGCACCAGCCCGGCCGGCGCGGCGGCGTCGCGCTCCGTGGTGGTGAAGCGCGCGCCGCAGGATTTGCACTGACGGCGTCGGCGAACCGTACCGTCCTCCCGCGGGCGGCTATCGAGAACTTCACTGTGAGAATTGCAGTAACTACAACGCAACGGCTCCCCCTTGTGGTCGGGATCTACATATATATTCTCCCGCGTAGTGGGTCATCTCACGCACGAGACCGGGGGTGTCATCACCTGCCGCCGGTCCGTTCAGGCTCTTAGCGAGCGGCTCAGAGCTTCGTTTTCCGGCGGTCAGGCTCGTGGGCAGCGGCTTCGCGCACATCAGGCACCTCGGGGCGAGGTGGCGATCGAGCTCCGGGAACCCGGGGGTGCACTCGCAGATCTGCGGGGGGCGCGGCGCGAGTGGCGGCAGGGCGGGCGGCTCATGGAAGCCGCAGCTCTCGCCCGGAAGAACCCGGCGGGCGCATGGCCCCGCCGGCGTTAGCACGCCGCAGTCGATGGTGGCGGTGCCGGCGAAGTTGGTCACGAACCCTCCAGCGCTCGCTCGGCGTTCTCGGACAACCATCGCTCCAGCTCACGGACCGGGACGAGCCGCATCCGGCCTCGGCGAACGAGGCGAATATCGCTCTGCACATGCCTCTCGAAGCTGTCGAGGCTGATACCGAGGGCCGCGGCTGCTTCGCCTCTACTCAGGGCCAGACGGCCTACCTCGGTCATCGCGGCGGCCGCCCCTCGGACTTCTGGCGGAACCGCTCTGCGTACTCGGCCTCGGTGAGTTGGCGATGGTCGTCCTGAGATCCGTCCGAAGCCTCCTCGTCCCCGTATACCGCCGTTTTATCCGACACAGGGACACATTGGCTTTCTAGAGCCGTTTGCGGCGATTCTCTATCCGACACAAGGCTTTCTTGTGTCGCTTTCTGATCGGGGGTTTTTGGCTCTGTAGAGCCGTTGTGTCGCTGTGTCTCTTTCGAGGGGTGGTTATGGGGGAGATAGCGCTTCCAGACGTCCTCGAACTGCTCGCGCAGGTAGCCCTTGCGCAGGATGCCCTCGGGCTTCGCCTCGTCGGGAAACCGAACCGTGCGAGCCTTGATCAGGTAGCGCTTCAAAAGCTTCGAGATTCCCCGCTGCGTGATCGGCGAGCCCTTATGCCATTCGCTCCAAGGAGACTCTTCTAAACCGGTGAGCGCTGAAAGCAGGTCCCCTGTCGAAATCCGGTCGTCCTCACGCTTGTCGAAGACGCCGCGGACGTCGCGGAGCAACTGGACGCCGGCCGACTCGTCTTCTTCGTCGCCGGTGCCGGCAAGGGCTACCAACGCTTGTCTCGACCGCTGTGGCCACTCGTCACCAGCGAGGTCGGCAACTGCGAGCACGGCCTTGAAATCTCTTTGGTTCGAGGGTCAACCAGTCCGGCTGGCCGATCGGGCTTCGCGCCGCGTAGCTTGTCCACCCCGACCAGCGCGAACGCTTCTAGCCGGTCGTGGAGCGCCGCGGCGCTCTCGTCTGCTTCTTCTTCGTCGAACTCGTCGACGTGCTCGTCGGCGATCTTCTCTAGCCGGATCGGGAACGATCGGGCGCGCACGGTGTCGGGTAGCTGACCAATCCCGGCGAACGCCTTTGGGCAGTACGTCGAAAAGTCACGGAAGTCGATATTGGCGCCCTGTCCAACACACACGGTCGTTGCGCCAGATCGTTTGTACCCAGAGTTAAGGCACCCGTGTAGAGCTGCCGCGTAATCCTTATCGCCACGAAAAGCGGTATCGCTCTCGTCTAACAGTAGGGTCGGGGTGACCTTCTCGATCTTGCGCGGCAACACGGCGGCGGTAGTGCTGCCGGTAAGCCAGGGCCTCGGGACCAACAGCGCCAGCACCTCTAAAAGCAACGTTTTGCCGCAACCCGGCTCGGCCGAAGTAACTGAAATGTAGGGGGTCACCCGGCTCGCCCCCAGGACGTGAGAGTGCGCGACCCACAGCGCCAGCGCGACGCTCTGAGTGCTGGACAGAAAGACGTAGCGGCGAATGAACGCCGCGACGTCGTCAAGCAGCGCGGCGACGTCGAGCTTGTCGGGGTCGATCCCCTTCGCAAGCAGGTCGCGCCTGCGGTCAGCAGCCTTGTTGTGGCCATAGCCCTCGGGCTCGGCCTTCTCCAGCCTCAGCTTCGGCACGTCTCGCGCCTTCTCCAGCGCAGAGCGCAACCACCCTTCGCGGTCGTCCTCGGCATACAGCTTGGCCGCGAGGTCCTCGTCGTCGTCGAGGGCGATCACCTTCAGGTACGTGAACTGCTGGAGCGCTCGTGCCAGCCGGTCGGCACACTTGCGGCCCGGCTCGTCGCCGTCGAGCGCCAGCGTGACCGAGCCAGCACCAGCGAGTTCGGCGGTAACCCGCGCGTCTGGGATACCGACCCCCGGCAGCGCCGCAACGTCGACCCCGTCGTGGCCGTCGAGCGCCGAGAGTGCAGCTAGTGCATCAGGCTCGCCCTCACACAGGAGGACGTGGCCAATTGGCTCGGGCCGGCCCGCGGGCCACCAGAGCACCAGCGGCTCGCCCTTGGGTTGCCGGGTGACCTTCGTGACCAGAACGCGGCGGCGCTTGAAGGTGTCACCGAGCGGCGTCTCGTAGACGTAGACGATGTCGTCGCGATCGCTACGAACCCCGAGCTGCCACGCGAGATCGAGATTGACAGCGTGGTCTTCGAGGTAGCCGGCGGCAGCTGGCGAGAAGCGATGCGGGCCGGCGTCGTTATCGGCGGTCGAGGAGGCGACCGAAGCCGCCCCCTCGCTGCCGTTACTCGAACGAGACATCATCCGTCGAGACATCGCCGTCGGCGAAGTCGTCCGGGGTGCTGCCGTTCTTCGCGACTCGCATCGCGTACTCGACCTTCTTGCCGCCCTCAGGAACGCCGAAGAAGACGACCGAGATCTCGTCGCCAGGACGAGGATCGTTCTTCGCGATCAACTCCTTGAGGTGGGACCGGAAACCGGGGACGTTCTGGATAACTCCGTCCTCGTCCTCGATGCCGAGAGCCTCGAACTCACCGAACTTGCTCTCTCGGGTCTCGCGAATCCGCACGACGCCGTTCAGCGCTGTACCTCGTGGCGGGTAATCGCCAGTTGCACCGACCCAATCGTTATTGACGCTAGGGTCCGGCTCGGTTGGGGCCTGTATGGTTGGGTTAGACATAGGTACTCCTACTGCGCCGGGCTCCAACCCGGCGCCTTGCTTTGCGGGAGTCGGTCCCGCCGCCGTAAGCTTTTTCGCGCAGCCGGAATCGCATCGCCGTCGGCGATGTCAGGGCAGCACTAGGCCCCCGGCGGGCGCCGGGGTCAGTTAGGGAATCGGGAGGATCAGGAGGGTCGTCGCCGTCGGGCGATCGAGCCCGTGAACGAGTAGTCGAACGCGATCGACGCGAGCCCTTGGTCCGGCAGGGACCGGGTCGGCGCTCTCGGGACCGGCTTCGAGCTGGAGCCCTGGTGATCACCGGCCTGTTCGCGGAGGCGTGGTGCTGCCCTCCGGCAAGCTCCCGCAGAATCAGGTCGCTCAGATGCTCGATCTTCGGTGCATCCGATTCGACGGTGCGGACCGTCGTCGGTTCGCCGTCGTCGGGGAACGACAACGACTTGAAACGCGGGGTGTCCAGCCCGGCTTT
>JBBPIN010000018.1:0-46966 GCA_038040285.1 Actinomycetota bacterium | reverse complement strand
CTCAATGAAAGAAGGACCCACCTAACACGGTCTCCGTGGAACCCGGTCCGGCTCACTGCACCACGGCGCCACGTACTCCGTTCGGTGATCAATGGGGGTTGCCCGCGCTTGGTGAAGGCGCGATCAGCGGTTTCGTTCGGCCCCGTCGCTTCCCCTTCCGCGTGAAGCGAGAGCGCAGGTGGTCCCGTCGGCGACGAAGCCGCTTGTCGCGGGTGATGACTACCCAGTCCTTGTCCGCGGTCTCAGGTCCGCTCGACCGCGATTACGCAGCCGGTCGGTTGCGTAAGACCGACCTCCCCTCCTACCGCGCGTCCCAGGCCCAGCCGGGGAGGGCTTCCAGGCGCCGCGCACGCTCCTCTAAGAGCTTGCCCCGCCTGCGATGCTGCCGCTGGGTGCCCACCCAGACACCCAGGCGGTGCGCGTCGTCTCGATAGTCGCCCGGGACGCAACTGTGTCCCTCGCGCCGGACGAATGCGAGCAGCTGGGCAAAGCCTTCTTCCCAGTTTGCCTCCTGTGCACTCCAGACCCAGCCAGGGACGGCTTCAAGGCGCCCCGCATGCTCCTTTGACACCCAGCCTCGCTTTCGAAACCGGCGCTGGGTGGAGACCCATGCACCGAGCTGGTACCCGTCGTCATCGCGGTATGCGCTCGGGACGCGGCCGTGCCCCTCGCGCTCGGCGAACCGCAGCAGGCGAGCGTACCCTTCATTCCAGGCCGCCTCACGAGGGTCCCAGGTCCAATCAACAAGGTGTTCAAGTCTCGTACGCCGCTCCGGATTGAGCCTGTGCGACCGTGTCCGTTGATTAGAGACCCAAGTGCCGAGCCGATAGCCGTCCTCGCTCCATTGCTGTGGGACTCTCGAATGCCCCTCCCGCTCCACGAACCGCTCCAGATGCGCGAATCCCTCTTCCCACGCAGCTTCACGAAGGTCCCAGGCCCACCCATCCAAGCCTTCGAGCCGCGTGCGGCGCTCAGGCTCAAGTCTGCCCCGGCGGCCCAGGGACCGTTGGCTGGTGGCCCAAGAACCGAGCTTGTAGCCGTCTTCCAGCCACCCGCGTGGCACCCGCGCGTGCCCCTCGCGCTCGACAAATCGTTGCAGGTTGGCGAACCCCTCCTCCCAAGTCGCGTCGGCCGGCCTCCATTCCCAACCCGGCTGCGCTTCTAGTCGAGCTTGACGCTCTGCGGCGAGCCTGTTCTCACGATATGCCTGGCGCTGCTTGTCAACCCACGTGCCGAGTTCGTACCCTGCCTCACGATGCTTCGCCGGGACCTGCACGTGTCCCTCGCGCTCGGCGAACCGTTGCAGGTTGGCAAAGCCACCTTCCCAGGCTGTCTCTCGCGTGTTCCACGTCCATGCCGGAACGGCTTCTAGCCGCTCGCGTCGGCGTCTCCCAAGTCTCCCTTCTCTGAACGCTTGCCGCTGCTTTCCGACCCACCTCCCCAACGAAAAGCCGTCCTCGCGCCATGGTTCTCGCACCCGTGCGTGCCCCTCCCGCTCGACAAACCTCTGCAAACTCGCAAAGCCCTTCTCCCAGGCGGCTTCGAGGACATCCCAGGTCCAGCCCGGCAGCGCCTCCAGCCGCGCTCGGCGCTGCGGGCCAAGCGTTCCCTTCCGATACGCGTGGCGTTGCTCGGTAACCCACCCTCCGAGGCGGTAGCCCTCCTCGCGAGTTTCCTGTGGAACTCGCGCGTGACCCTCGCGCTCGACGAACCGCTTCAGATGGATAAAGCCCTCCTCCCAGGCGGCTTCTCTCGCATCCCAGGTCCAACCGGAGACTGACTCCAGTCGCTCTCGGCGTGCAGTGTCAAGCGTCGCTGCCGTGTATCGAGTGCGCTGAGCATTGACCCAAGCTCCAAGACCGAAGCCGTCCTCGCTGGTGTAGGCGGCTGGCACCAGCGCATGACCCTCGCGCTCGACGAACCTCTCCAACAACCCAAAATAGAACTCCCAAGACGATGTGGTCTGCTCGACGAGGCGTGCATTGAACGCTCGAACAAAGTCAGCCCCCACGCGACCCGCTGGAAGGTCAAAAACGACCTTTCCCGGTCGGCCCGGTGATCCCCCGGCACCGAGGCCGCGCCGAAGGTCGTCCAGCTCGTCGCCGAGCGCCTCGTCGTGCGCCCGCAGCGCCCTTAGCACGTCCCAGACGGGCTTGAAGGTCGACTCGTCCAGCACCTGGTCGGGGTCCTCCGCCTCCGAGAGGAACACCGGCAAGACGATGGTCCCGACCTTCTTGTCCGGGGACTTGCGGATTGCCCTGCCGAGCGCCTGAATGATGTCGATGGTCGAACGCCGGGGGTCGATGAAGGCGACGCCGTCGATGCTCGGAACGTCCACGCCTTCGCCGAGGCAGCGGGCATTGCTCAGCAGGCCGCGCTCCCCAGGGGCAAGCTCACGGAACCGCAGCAGAAGGCGGTCGCGGTGCCCGCTCGTCATCGCACCCGAGACGTGGTTGCTCCATAGCGCCCCGGCAGGCCGTGCGGCGGGGGGCATCCAGGCGATTACGTCGGGCATCTCGATGTTGAACTTCCGCGCCGCCTTAACCCGGCTGTGGAAGGAAATGATGCGGCGCAGTTTGTACTTGCGCATGCTCTTGGCGAGCCCGATCTGCCCGGCCAGGATCCGGGCGTTGGCCGTCTCGCCGTCGCGGGTGACGAACTTCCCCTTCTCGGCGTAGCTGCGATAGGTCTCGTCGTCCACCCCCACGACTACGACCTGGTAGTCGGACAGCAGGTCGCGCTGGATCCCCTCACCAAAGGTCAGTTGGTGTAGGACCGGGCCGAAGACAGCCCCATCGTCCATCGAGGCGACCTCTACGCCTTGCATTCCCGCTTCGTCTCGCACGCGCTGCGTGTACACGCGCGGTGTTGCGGTCATGAACAGCCGCCGCTTAGCCCTGATCTGATCGCGGTCGAGGATCGTCGTGAACTCGTTGCCGACAGGCCCGGTGCAGCGGTGGGCCTCATCGGCGACGGCGAGGTCGAACTGCGGAGTCCTGCCCCCGTACGCAGCGGCGATCTGTGGCGAGGATTGGTAGGTGGCGAATACGATTCGCCGCCCCCGACGACGGAGGAAGGCGGCGATCAGGTCGGGGTCAGTCGTTACCGGCAGCCCCAACTCGGCGGTGTGGGCGACGAACTGGTCCTCGTCCGCCACCGTTTCGTCTGAGCAAACCGCCAGATAGTCGAACGGCTCGGTGGCGTTGGCGCTCCACTCCCGCAGCGTCTGCGCCAGCAGCGAGAGCGAGGGCACCAGGATCAGGGTCCGCTTGGCATCGAGCCGCTCGGAAATCCACATCGCCGCGAGCGTCTTGCCGGTGCCGCAGGCCATGAGCAGCTGCCCGCGATCTGTGCGGTCGAAGCCCTTCAGCGTCGCCCTGATCGCCTCCTTGACGTGCGGGAAGGGCTTCTTCCTGGCCGGGCGGCGCGGGCGCAGATCATCCGGCGACGCGGGCCACGCTACCGACGCAAGCTCAAGCTGCGAACGAAGCCGATAGCCGACCGGCTCGCGCTGGTCATCAAGCGTCCGCTTGGCCGTTGTGCCGAGCCGGTCGGTGGTGGCGATTAGCAGTCGGTAGGAGAATCCGGGGCGGCTTGACTCGCTGAGGAACGAATCAACATCGGCCTTCTTGATCGCATAACTCTGGTCGTACACCTTCGCCTGAATCGCCCAGAGGCTGCCGTCTTTCTCCTCAGCGACCAGGTCGATGCCTGCATCGGCCGCCCAAGCGTCTGGCCACTCTGACCAAAGCCACACGCGGCGAAATTTGCGGCGGTACTCCGGCGCGCTGCGCAAGTACCACGCGCAGATGCGTTCGAACTCTCGACCTCGAATGTCAGGTCGAGGATCGAGTTGTTGCAGCAGATCGTTTAGCGCCTGGCTCACTCCCCGGTAGCCAGCCTAGCCCGGCTAAGCAAATGCCCGTTGCAGCGGATGCGAACATACGTTCGTGACCTCCCAGGGCTCTGCATATGGCCGGTTTCGGAAGTCGCTGGATCGCGGCAATGTCAACTTCGCTCTGGAGGCGGCAGCGGAGCTGGAAACCGTCTCGCTTGCTGACGCGCTTGAGCTGTGCGTGCTGCTCGCGGCGGCGGGCGACTCTCGGTACCAGGCGGCAGCGCGGCGGTGGCTGGGCCGGCTCCTCGAAGAAAAGGGGGCCAGCCTCACGGAAGCGCTGATCGCTGGGGCTGCGCTGGCCGAACTCGGTGAGCGTCCCAACTCTCCGCTGGCACGAGACACGCTGGAACAGTTGCTTGAGTCGCCCTCGTAGGGCGATACTGCGCGGGCTTGGTGTCACCCTCTGCGCAGGGACGGCGGAATTGACGTCGACCGTCCGGCATAGCCTCGGCGCGGCGGCGGGCTGACCCAATACTGCGCTGTCGCCGCGAAGGCTGACCGCACATCGTTCTGTCGCCCGCCCCGTGCCCAGGAACGCCAGCGTGACCCAATAGGAGCTTGGCTAGAAGCCCCCACCAAGGTCTGTCCGCCGGCGGTCCGCCTTTCTGCCATTCACAGTCCGAAAGGGGACCAGATGATCGTAGTTGGAGTCGACCCTCACAAAGCGACCCACACCGCCGCCGCGATCGCCTCGCTGACCGGCGAGCTTCGCGGCGAGCTGACCGTGAAGGCGCGAGACCGAGGCCATGAGGAGCTGCTTGACTGGGCTCGCGGTCTGGATCGAGCTCGCCTCTTCGCGCTCGAGGCGGGCGGCTCGATCGCAGCGCCTGGATGGAACGCCTTCAGCGCCGCCTGGCGCGTCTCGATCAGGGCGTCAGGGTGCGGATCTGCCGCCAGCAGCTGCGCCGCATGAAGGGCCTTGCCGGCGAGATCAAGGCGACCGAGGCAGAGCTCGAGCTGCTGATTCGAACCGAGGCGCCGGCGCTGCTTGAGCTGCCGGGCTGCGGCACCCTCACCGCAGCCAAGCTGCTGGCCGAGGTGGCCGGGGTGCAGCGCTTCTCAAGCGACGCCAAGCTGGCGATGCTCGCCGGCGTCGCTCCCCTTGATGCCTCCTCCGGGCGCCAGCAGCGCCATCGCCTCAACCGCAAGGGAAACCGACAGCTAAACCTCGCCCTACACCGGATCGCCGCCACGCAGGCCCGGGTGCACCCGCCGGCAAGGGCCTACCTGGAGCGAAAGCGGGCCGAGGGCAAGAGCCGGCGGGAGGCGCTTCGCTGCCTGAAACGCCATCTCGCCCGGGTGGTGTTCAAGCTCCTGCGGGCAACTGCAGAGCGCTGCCATAAAGTCAACAAACTCTCTTCCTCAAATGAGACAAAGATCATCGAGATGCCTGGCCTGATCTCAAAACCGGCCTTGACATAGGAGCAACGATGTCGCGGGAGAACGTTGGAGGTCGCGCACCGGGCGTGCGAAGACTTCGCCTAGCGAAGCACCGCTTAACCCGTGCCGACCAGGAGGGGGCTCTCGCTCAGGGCAAGAGCCCCTCCCAGGCCGATCTCGCCTAGTAGCTGATCTGTCCTTCCGGAGTGTGGGTGGCAGTCGACGTAACGATCGACCCGACGACCGAGACGATTACGCCCACGCCCGTGGCCGTAAACGTCCCGCTAGCGTCGGCGAAGCGACCGGTGCCGCCGGTGATCGTCCCGACGATCGTGGACTCGGTTCCGGTGGACGTAAGCGTCCCCGTCCCCGCGACGGTCACGAACAGCTTGTCGCCGTTCGCCGCGACGAAGGTTTCCGTGCCCGTAACGACGAAGGTGTTCCCCGTGAGGGTGGACGTGACCTCTTCGTAGAAGATCCCCTTCCCGAGATGGGTGAACCGAAAGGTCCCGTCGACGGTCCCCGTCCCCGTGGCAAGGTTGACGATCGAGGTCGCTGTTCTTGTGCCTTTCAGCGGGCGGTCGGTGCCCTTTGCCGCCCCCAGCGCCGCTGCCGGGCTTAGAGCAGCGACCGCGAGCACCAAGCTTGAGAGGAAAATAAGCCTGCGTAGTGGCATACCTGCGACTCCTTTTCTGGGTCCACGCCCGTCCTGCTTGCGCGCAAACGGCTCGTGGTCCCGCGTTGGACGAAACGGAGCGGAGGCCGAGCGCGGTGGCGGGCCAGGCCTTCGGCTCGTCGGCCGCGGACGGCAACCGTTCAAGCCCACCCTATGCTTCTCTGTGTGCTCGTGGGCTCAGGGCGAACATACGTTCGCCATCAGACGCGGCTCGGGGCGCGTTAGAGGGCCATTCCCCCGCCCAGGGATAGCAGGACACCTGGCGGCTTAGGAACTTAGGATGCCCCCAGACGGACGCCGACGCCGGCGCCGACAGTCTCGCCATCTCCCGACTTTTGCCTCTGGCGCAGCCTTTCTACTGAATAACGCTTCGTGCAAGCGATGAACTTGGACACATTCGCTTGATTCGTCTCACATCGGGTGCTGCCATGAATGATTGAGCAAGCTGGCCGACATGCGGCGCCGAGCCGTGCTGCGCGATGCGCAAGCCAACCTGGTCGGCGCACGACTCCAGCGCAGCCTGAGCGTAGGCGATCGTCGCGTGAAAGAGCGCCGGGAACGTCAGCGACGGCGGCGCCAGCGCCGCGAGGATGACCCCGGATATGCTCAGAGAGGGAAGGAGAGCTGATGGCCACCATTCAGCCCCGCAACCCCGGAGCCTCAGATTTTCGAAATGAGGCTCATCGAGGCAGGTACTTGAGCTGTCAAGCGGCTTTCCAGCGCCCCGGAGCATCGGAATTTCGCAGGGGTGGCGGGGGTTATCCGGCCGCACCCCTTCGACCCCGGAAGCCCGCGAGCTGAGGCGATCTGGGGCGCGGCTCGGAGCGACTGAGGAGCGCTTCGGAGCAGCTAACCGGCCACGTTCCGGGGCGCCGGGGATCCGGACTTAGCCGCCCCCGGCCGATAAAATGTGTTATGTCCTCAGAGCAGCTATTGACGGCCGATGAGGTCGCAGATCGTCTACAGGTCCCGCCGTCCTGGGTCTATCGCCAAGCCCGTAAAGGCGCACTGCCATCGGTCCAATGCGGCCGCTACCGCCGCTTCGATGCGGCCGACCTACAACGCTGGATAGCCGAGAGTAAATGCGCGCCGCAACAGGTTTCCTAAGGGTCGTTGATCGGGCTGACGGCCCGGTCTATAACGCACAGGTCCGGACGCCGGATCGGCGCCGGCTGCAACGCCGGCTCGGGAAAGTCTGGACGAAGCGCAGCCGGCCGCCGGATGGCTACCTGACCCGCGGCCAGGCCGAGGCGAAGCTGCAAGCAATCCTCAGCGGCAACGATCCCGACGTGCTGATCGAGCCGGCGCCGGGCTCCGGCGTCACCTTCGGGGCGGCCGGCCGGGAGTGGCTGCGCTACTGCGAGCGCGACCGCAAGCTACGACCATCGACCGTCAAGGAATACCGCCGCGAGCTAGAGCGGAAGCTGCTGCCGGAGTTCGGCGACGACTCGCCGCTCGGCTCGATCACGTCGAAGGGAATCGAGCACTACCTCTCCCGCCTCGCCGCCGACGGACTCAGCGACCGCACCGTGAATAAGCGCCTCCAACAGTTGGGCGCGATCTTCAAGCGGGCTCAGCGCGTCTACGGGCTCGCTTCCAATCCTGCCGCCAAGGTCGAGCGCCGACCTGAGCGCCGCTCGGGCGACTTCAACGTTCTCGATCCCGCAGAGGTCGAGCTGCTAGCCGCGAACGCGGCCAACCCGCAGGACGCGGCGCTATTCACGGTCGCGGCCTTCTCGGGACTTCGCCTCGGAGAGCTGTTAGCGCTCCGCTGGGCTGACGTGGATTGGACGCTGCATCTGATCCACGTCCGCCGGTCGTTTACCTACGGCAGCGAGGGCGCACCGAAGTCGGGCAAGGTGCGGTCGGTCCCGCTGGTCGATCAGGCCGCCGCTGCGCTCGACGGGCTCAGCCGCCGGAAGCGATGGACCGGCGACGCCAATCTAGTGTTCGTGAACGCGGTCGGCGAGCACCTAGAGCGCTCGACGATGCGCCGCCGCTACGTCAAGGCGCTGAAAGCGGCCGGCCTCAAACGCATCCGCTTCCATGATCTGCGGCACACCTTTGCGACCCTGGCCGTGCAGGCGTTCCCGCTGTCAGACGTAAAGGCGTACATCGGGCACGCGGACATCGGTACAACGATGCGGTACGTCCACCATGTGCCGCGGAACGACGCGGCGGACCGGCTGACGGCGCTGATTGGGTGCGCGACGGGTGCACCATCCGCTGACACGGCCGAGGCCGAGAAGCCGGAAACCGCCTCTGAGCAGGGACTTTCGGCGGCTAGTACCCGAGCGCGAACTTCGCGTCCTCGGACATCATCTCCGGGGACCAGGGCGGCTCGAAGATCATCTTCGGGTGCACCTTCTCGACCCCCGGCAGCCCACCGACGAACTCTTTCATCTGCTCTGAGACCTGGGGTCCGATCGGACAGGCGGGCGTGGTCAGGGTGAAGGTGACGTAGACCTCGGGGCCCTCGACCTCGACGTCGTAGACGAGCCCCAGGGACACGAAATCGAGTCCCAGCTCGGGGTCGATGACCTCCTCGAGCGCCTCGAGGACCTCGTCCTCTGTGGCGGTGCCATTCTCGGTTGCCATGCCCTCATCGTAGATCACCGCCCCATTAGGCTTCCGCGACCCATGCTGTTCCTGGTCGTGCTGTTCATAGTCGTGCCGATCGCCGAGCTGTACGTGATCATCAAAGTCGGCGAGGCGATCGGCATCCTGCCCACGCTGGCGATCCTGCTCGCCGACGCGCTGCTCGGATCGATGCTGCTGCGTCATCAGGGACGTTCGGCTTGGCGTCGATTCAACGCCGCGATCGCCGAGGGCCGCTTCCCCGGGCGCGAAGCCGCCGACGGGGTGATGATCGCCGTGGGTGGCACGCTGCTGCTCACGCCAGGCTTCATCAGCGACGTCGCCGGGCTGTTGCTCCTGCTGCCCCCGACCAGGGCGCTGATTCGCGCCGGATTGTTCCGTTACCTCCGCCGCCGCGCCGTCGTGGTCGGGGGACCTGCGGGCGGGTACGGCGCGGGCCACGATCGCCCCCCGCCCGGCGGGCAGCCCTACGACTTCGAGGGCTCAGCGCGAGAGATGCCCTCCAACGGAGCCAGCCAGGAGGAGGCGAAGTCGAACGGCCCCGAGAAGCCGCGCCTGCCACCGTCATGATCGGCTTTGACTTCGCCGACCCCGAGCGCGGGCTTTCGGGCACCCTCCGCCCCTCCGGTGCTGCGGTCCTCTTCGACCACGACGACGTGTTGGCGGCAAGCGCCGACGCCGCGGCGCAGCTCGGCGACGGCGCTGACGATTCCGCCAGCCTGGAGATGGACGGCGTCGCGGTGCAGTTGGAGCTGTCGCGGATCGGCGAACCGGTCAGCCTCGGCGGCGAGCGGGCGGGCTCCGAGGAGCTGGCGGTCTGCCAGGTGCTCGGTGAGCTTCGACGGGGCGACGAAACGCAACAGGTTGCCTGCCTGGGGATCCGCTCCGACGCTGTCTCGGAGGCCGATCCGGATCAGGTCTCCCTGACCCGCTCGATCGCGGTCGTCTTCAGCGATGGCGGCCTGCTCGCCCTGCGCGCTGCGCGACCGCACGGGGCAACCGATCACGGCGACGAGGAGGTGACCGCCGCGCTGGCCGACCCGGCCGGCGAACTCATGCAGGTGCGCGAACCGCTTCTCTCCACCCACTACGACGAGGCGGGAAGGCAGGTTCGCGCGACCCTGGAGCTGTGGCCGGAGCAGGAAACGGAGCCCCGCCCGCCGCTACGGGCCGCCGGCTCGATTGTCTGCGGGACCTCGCTGCCGGTCGGCGAGCGTCGGTTGGACGTCGCCTTCTTTCGCTGGTCGATGGACGGCAGGCCGGGCCTGGGGCGCTACGAGATCCTCTCCGCGCCGGCGGCCGATTGAGCACCAGGGCGATCATCTCCGACTTCGGCGGCGTGCTCACCACACCGCTGATCCAGTCGTTCGTCGCCTTCCAGGACCAGACCGGGATCGCGATGGAGACGCTCGGTTCGGCGATGCAGCGCATGGCGGAGCGCGACAGCAGCCACCCCCTGTTCGAGCTGGAGAAGGGGGAGTTGACCGAGGCATTGTTCCTGGAGCGGATCGCCGACGAGCTCGAGCCGGAGCTGGGCCACCGGCCCGAGATGCACCGCTTCAGCGAGATCTACTTCGACGCTCTGAAGCCCAATCCACCGATGATCGAGCTGATGCGGGAGTTGAAGGGGCGGGGTCTGCGAATGGCGCTGCTTACCAACAACGTGCGCGAGTGGGAGCCGTTGTGGCGTTCGATGGTCCCGATCGACGAGCTGTTCGAGGTCGTGGTCGATTCCGCCTTCGTCGGCTGTCGCAAGCCGGACCCCGAGATCTACGAGATCGTCCTCGAGCGCATCGGGCTCGGAGGCGATCAATGCCTTTTCGTCGACGACGTCGAAGGCAATTGCGAGGCGGCGCGCGAGCTGGGCATGACGGCGGTGCATTTCCGGGCCAACGAGCAGGCGATCGAGGAGATCAGGGCAGGCCTCGAGGGATCGACCTAGCTTGGCGACCTCGCTGGGCACCCGGCCGGTCACGGCGCCAATACGCGCCCGCTTGGAGCGGTCGCGAATCGAGCCATGGATGCTCGCCCTCGGCGCCATCCTGTTGCTGGCGCTGCTGCTGAGGCTGTGGGGGATCAAGTACGGGCTGCCGTTCGCCTACCAGATAGACGAGGAACGGATCTACGTCCGCGGGGCCGCGCGCATGCTCGATGCCGGAAGCGTCAACCCGCATTACATGCAGAATCCGCCGCTGCTCACCTACCTCCTGGAGGCGATCTTCGCGGTGCGCTACGGAGGCGGCGAAGCGCACCGGCTGATCGGCGAGGTCCCAGGTCGCACGGATCTGTTCGTGACCGCCCGCATCGTCACGGCGCTGATCGGCACGCTCGCCGTGTGGCTGACCTTCGCCGCCGCGCATCGCTTCTTCGATCGCCGGGTGGGATTGGTGGCCGCGCTGCTGATGGCGGTGGCCTTCCTGCCGGTCTTCTACTCGCATGTGGCGCTCAACAACGTCCCCGGCATGGCGGCGGCGTCGGCGGCCCTGATCGGCACCGCCGGAATCCTCAGGCGCGGCGCGACGCGGGACTACGTCCTCGCCGGCGCCTTCGTCGGTGTAGCGGCGGCCACCAAGTACCTGGACGGGATCGTGGTGGTCCCGATGCTGACCGCAATCCTGCTCGCCCCCCGCGGTCCCGGCGCGCCGCCATTGCGCCGCGCTTTCGCGTTGGCGGTCGGCGTCGCTGTGGCCGCCTTCGTGATCTGCAACCCGTTCGCCATCATCAAGCCAGCACATTTCATCGGCAGCCTCGGCACCCAGGGCGATGTCGTCGGCAGGCACAAGTTCGGCCAACCCACGGACGGGGGAGTCGCGCACTATCTGCGCACCTTCACCTGGGGGCTCGGCTGGGTGCCGGTGATCGCCGCGCTCGGTGGCGCGGCCCTGCTGGCGCGCACGGACCGCCGCCGGGCGCTGGTCCTGATTCCGATCGTGCCGCTGTTCGTGCTCTACATGGGGCTGAAGACCCGCTACTTCGGTCGCTGGATGCTGCCCGCGTTCCCGATCATCTGCATGCTGGCCGCCTATGGGGCCGTGCGTGCAGCAGACCTCGCCGCCGCCCGCTTGCGCCGGCCGCAGGTCGCGATGGCGCTCACCACACTCGCCGCCGTTGCCCTGGCGGCGCAGGGCATCGTCCACTCGGTCCACAACGACCGCGTCCTCTCGCGCCCCCACACGCTGAACCTGGCCCGCATCTGGATGCTCGACCACGTGCCGCCCGACGCCAGGGTGATCACCGAGCCGTTCGTCGCCAACGCCTGGAACTCGCCCTGGGACCATGCGATCACCAGCCCGCAGCTGCTGTTGGGAGGCGACTCGGCTTACGCCCGCTACCTCAGCGACCGGCTGGTGCGCACATACCTGCGAGACGGCTACTGCTGGGTCGTGGCTAGCTCGAACTACTGGGGCCTGACGCTCTCCGATCCGATCATCGGCAAGCGCGCGGCGAGCTACTACGCGGCGCTGGCGCGCTACGGGACGGTTCGCTTCAGCGCCTCTCCGTGGGGCGACGTCGGGCGCCCGGGCGGGCCCGGTCGGGACGTCGTCCCATTCGACTACGACTGGTCCTACGACTTCTACCCGCTGTCCTACGAGCACCCCGGCCCGATGGTCCAGGTCTACCAACTGCACGGGGAAGCGTGTGGTGGAGGTTCGGGCGCCGTGTCGCCCTCTAGGCCTCGCCTGAGCTCGAATCGGTCTCCGCGAGCAGCGAGCTGACCAGCCGTTCGATCTCGTCGCGGGTCGCCCTCACCTCCTCCGGGGGGCGGCCGGAGGGGTCCTCCAACTCCCAGTCGAGATAGCGCTTGCCGGGGATGTAGGGGCAGCTGTCCCCGCAGCCCATCGTCACCACCAGGTCGGCCCACTCGGCGTCGGTGCGCTCAAGCAGACGCGGAGTGCGATCGGAGAGGTCGATTCCGATCTCCCGCATTGCCTCGACGACCTCCGAGTGCAGCTCCTGCGCCGGCTCGGTCCCCGCCGACCTCGCTTCGTGGCGACCGGCGGCCGCGCGGCTGAACAGCGCCTCGCTCATTTGCGAGCGCCCGGCATTATGCAGGCAGACGAAGAGAACGCGCATGGCGCGAAGTTATCTCAGCGGAGGCCGCGAGAACCAAGCAGTTCGGGGGAAACCAAGCAACGCGGAGGCGGCGAAAACCAAGCAGCTCGGTCGACGCAGGCCGGTTGGCGAGGCGAGCGTAGTTGAGATCTACGTGAGCGAGACAACCGGCCGAGTCGGCCGGGCTGCGACGGTTTGCAGCCGCCTCTAGTTATCGCCGCCGGCGCGGTCCCAGATGTATAGGTCAACCGCCTCGGCCGCCAGCTCCATGAGCCGTGGCGGCGAGAGCCACTCGACCACGGTCTCCAAGGCCCGCTCCTCGGTGACGCCGGCGTCGACCGCCTCCTCGCCGCGGAAACCTGCGGCGAGCTTCAGCGCCTCGCGCCGGTGTTGGCCCAGGGAACCGAATGCGCCCATCAAGAAGTCTCGGCTGGGGACCGGCTGGCCGACGTCAAGCGAGCCGTGCCAGGCGGCCAGCATCGAGAGGTCGTGCTCGTCAAGCTCTGACAGCGCCCTCGCGTAGTGGGTCTCCAGCTCGTCGTCGGGGATCTCGTCGACCCAGGCGCGCACGGCCTCGCCGAGCAGCTGGCGGCGGGCCTCGCGACCGATCGAGTCTGCAATCGCGCGGATCGCGTCGGCGGGATCTACGAAGCAGAGCGACATCGCGGCCCAAGATAAAGGTGGCGCAAGACGCCAAATCGAGGCCAGAAATGCGCCAATTGGCGCTTTATCGCATCCTCGACCGCGAGTCGCCGGGCCGCGGCCGGGGCACGCCGCCGCCATCCATATTCTGGGACGGAAGCGCCGATGCCATTGCACCTCGTACACGGACCACCCAACTCCGGCCGAGCCGGGGTGGTCCGCGAGCGCTTTCTCGCGGCGCTGGGCCGCGACCCGGCGCTGGTCGTCCCCAATCTGGATGACGCCTTCGCGTTCGAGCGCGAGCTGTGCGCACGGAGTGGCGCGCTGCTCGGCGGCTCGGTGCTCGTTTTCGACGGACTGTTCGGCGAGGTCGCCAAGGCGGCCGGCGAGGCGGCACCGAGCACCCTGAGCGCCGCCCAGCGGCTTCGCCTGCTGCGGGCGGCGATCGAGGGCGTCGAGCTGGGCCCGCTGCGTGCGTCCGCGACTCGTCCCGGATTCGCCGCGGCGCTCGACGAGCTGATCGACGACCTTCAGGCAGCCGGGCTGAGCCCCGGCTCGGTCGCCGCCGGCGCTTCGACGCTGGAGGGGTCGGCTTACCTGGATGACCTGACCAACCTCTACCGCGCCTACGAGGAACTGCGCGACTCGCGCGGCTACGCCGACTCGCACACGATCGCCCGCGCCGCGATCGCGGCGCTTCGCCAGGACCCCGACTCCTGGGGCGGCCGCCCGGTTCTTCTCTACGGGTTCGACGACCTCACAGTCGAGCAGCGCGAATTGGTCGGAGCGCTTGCGGCGGCGACCGAGGTCACGGTCTCAATCACCTACGAGGACCGTGCCGCACTGACCGACCGCGCCCGGCTTTTCGAGCAGCTCAAGGAACTCGGCCCCGATGGCGAAACGCCGACCGAGGCCGAACCGGACAATACCGACAGCGACCTGCTGTTCCACCTCGAGCGCAGCTTCCTGCGCGAGGGTTCGGCTCGGGTCCGGCCCGACTCCAGCCTCACCCTGCTGCGCAGCGCCGGCGATCGCGGCGAGGCCGAGCTGATCGGGGCCGAGATCGCTCGCTTGCTGGCCGACGGGGCACGCCCGGACGAGATCGCGGTCGCGCTGCGCGACCCATCCGGCCGGGGGCTCCTGCAGGCCCGGGTCCTGCGCGGCTTCGGGATCCCGGTGGCGCTGGAGACCGAGCTCCGCGTGGCGCAGAGCGGCACCGGTGCCTGCCTGCTCGCCCTGCTGCGCGCGACCTTCACGTCACGCGCCGCCGCCGACCTGCTCGCCTACCTGCGCGGCCCGCGCCGCGCCGGTCCGGGTCAGGTTGACCGGCTCGAGCGGGCGATCCGCCGCGGCCGTCTTCGCAGCGCCGACGAGGTGGCATCCGAATGGGAGCAACGCGCCGGGGAGCCGCCGCGAGAACGGCAGCGCCTGCGCGACGCAGCCGATGACCCGGTGCGGCTGCTCGACGAGGTGGCTTTACTGGCCCGCGACATCGCCCAGTGGCCGCTGGCGACCGACCAGACCAAGGGCGAGGTCCCGGAAAGCAACGCCGCCCACGAGCTGCGCGTCGGGGAGAGAATCGCGACGGCGGCCGAGGAGCTCGCCGAGCTCGAGGGGCTCGAGCCTGGCGCCGAGGAGCTGATCGCCACCCTGGAGACACTGACGATGCGCTCCTGGACCGGCCCGGCCGAGGGCCGGGTGCGAATCGCCAGCCCCTACGACCTGCGCGCGACCCGCTTCCGGCACCTGTTCGTCGGCTCGCTTCAGGACGGCGAGTTCCCACGCCACCGTTCCGATGGCCCCCTGCTCTCCGACGAGCAGCGCGCCGCCCTCGGCCTGCCGGAGCGCGCCGAGACCGAGGCCGAGGAGCGCTACCTGTTCCACGTCTGCCTCTCGCGGCCGACCGAGCGCCTCTATCTCTCCTACCGGACCAGCGACGAGGCTGGCGGCGCCGAGCCGCGCTCGCCGTTCATCGACGACCTGCGGCGGCTGCTCGACCCTCCGCCGCCGGACGACCGGGAGCAGACCGACCCGCTCGAGGAGCGGCTGACCCGTTCGCGGAGCCTCGGCAAGGTGCTTTTCGCGCCGTCCGAGGCGCCCAGCGAGCTGGAGCTGGCGCGCTCGCTGGCCGCGGCGGGAGGCGACCCGGAGGCCGCCCTGGACTCGCTCGGCCTCAGCGACGACCGCGCAGCTCGCCTCCGATCCAACCTTTCGGCCGCCGGCGAGATCGAGGACGCGACGCGGAGGCCCGGGCCGCTTCGGGTCGATGCCGTGAGGGAAGCGCTGGCCGGCGTGCCGGCCTACGGCGGCACGACCCTGGAGACGTTCGACGTCTGCTCGTATCGCTGGTTCGTCGACCACGAGCTGAAGCCCCAGCCGCTCGATCCGGCCCCCGAGTCGCTCACCCAGGGCGGCCTGATGCATGAAGCGCTTGAGCGCCTCTACCGCGAGGCACCGGGGGACGACGCGCTGCCGCGGCCGGGCGACGTCGAGAGCTGGATCGTGCGCGGCCGCGAGATCGTCGACGAGGTGACAGCCGAGCTGACCGATCACCCAGCCGACCGGGCGATGCGCCGGCGTCTGGAGCGGTTGCTCGTCGCATTCCTGCGCCGCGAGGCGGCTCGCGAGAACCCGTCGCTGCGCCCCTCGTTGCTCGAGGCTGACTTCGACGAGGCCGAGGGAGCTTCCAAGCCGGCGCTCCAGATCGAAGACTGGGCCCTGCACGGACGCATCGACCGTGTCGACGAGGATGACGGCGTCGGCCTCGCCCTCGACTACAAGCTCTCGCGCGAGGTCACTCCGGCCTCCAAGTTCGTCGAAGAGGGAAAGCTGCAGCTTCCCCTCTACCTGCTGGCACTGCGCGAACTGTGGGAGATCGACGTGGTCGGCGGCCTCTACCAGCCGCTGCGCCCGACCGCCAACGCACGCCCCCGTGGTTTGGTCCGCAGGGAGGACGGCGAGCAACTGGTCGCCGACCTCAACCCTTACGACCGCGACCTGCTGCCGAGCGAGGACTTCGAGGCGGCCCTGAACGACGCCGCCGATCGCGCCACCGAGGCCGTGGCCCGGATGCGCGGCGGCGACATCGATCGAGACCCCGGACCGCCACCCGGGGTCAAGGGCCACAACCAGTGCCCGAAATACTGCGGCTTCGCGCCAATCTGCCGGCGCGAGCGGGCCCCCTTCTTCGTGCCCGAGGACGATGACGACGAGGAGCCAGCGTGAGCGGCCCCCGCCAACCCACCCGGGAGCAACGCGAGGCGATCGGCATTCGCGGCCGCGACGTGCTGCTCGAGGCCGGGGCGGGCACCGGCAAGACGGGTGTGCTCGTGGACCGCTACTGCGATCTGGTGACGGCCGATGGCCTCTCGCCCGATTCGATCCTCGCCTTCACCTTTACCGACAAGGCGGCGGCGCAGCTCCGCGAGCGGGTGCGCGAGGAGCTGCGACGGCGCGAGCCGGACGACCCCCAGGACGCGGCGCGCCTCGCCGAGCTGGTCTCCGGCTTCGGGGGCGCCTGGATCACGACGATCCACGGCTTCTGCCGGCGGCTGCTTGCCGCCCATCCCGTAGCCGCCGGAATCGACCCCCGCTATCGGGTCCTCGACGCCTCCGAGTCCTCGCGGGCTGCCCGCGCGGCCTTCGACGCGGCGCTCGAGGACTTCCTCGCCTCCGGCGACCCCGAGCGGGAGGCGACGGTCGCCGCCTACGGGATCGACTGGCTGCGCAAGATGGTCGTCGACGCCCACGAGGAGCTGCGCAGCCGCGGCCAGGCCGAGCTCGAGCTGCCGGACGCCCCGGTCGGAGATCCAGTGGCGGCGATGGTCGAGCTCGAGGCCGCCGCCACCGCGGCGCTGGGGGCGCGCGGCGAGACCGAGGGACAGCGGCGCAAGCTGGAGCGGGTGCTGGAGCTGTGTGCCGAGGGCCGGGAACGCCCCCCGTCACTCGACGAGCTGGCCGGGCTGGACCTCGGCAAGCCGAAGGGACCGAGGGGCGAGTGCGCGAAGGCGCTGCGCGCAGCGACCACACGAGCTGCAGAGGCCGGCGAGGGCGGCGTCGTATATGAGCACGTCCGGGAGCTGCTGCGCCTCTTTCACCGCCGCTTCAGCGCCGAGAAGGCCGCCCGCTCAGGCCTTGACTTCGAAGACCTGCAGCTGCTCGCGGTGCGGCTGCTCACCGAGTCGGAGGTTGGCGAGGCCTACCGCGAGCGCTTCTCACAGTTGATGGTGGACGAGTTCCAGGACACCAACCGGCTGCAGCTGAGCCTGATCGAGGCGCTGCGCGGGCCATCGACCGAGGTCTTCCTGGTCGGCGACGAGTTCCAGTCGATCTACGGATTCCGCCACGCCGACCTCGACGTCTTCCGCGAACAGCGCGATCGCTTCGCGGCCGCCGACCGGGCGCGGGTCCTGCCGCTGAGCGGCAACTTCCGCTCGCGGCCCGAAGTGATCGCAACGGCCAACGCGATCGGCTCCTCGATGCTGGACGGCTTCAAGCCGCTCACCGTGGGCTCCGCCCCCCCGCAGGACGAGCCGCGCGGGGGCGGACAGGGGATCGAGCTGCTGCTCACCGAGCCCAACGGCTGGGATACCGAGGGAATCGAGCTGGAGCCTGCCGTCGATGACCGCACTCCAAAGGAATGCGTCGCCGAGGCCCGCTTCCTGGCGGCCCGGCTGCGTGAGCTGACCACGGCGGGCGGCATCCCCTGCGGTGACATCGTCTTGCTACTGCGCGCGTTCACCCACGTGGACGCCTTCGAGGAGGCGCTGGTGCGCGCCGGGTTGCGCCCCTACGTGGTCGGCGGTCGTGGCTACTGGTCCCAGCAGCAGGTCGAGGACGTCCGCTGCCTGCTCTCGGTGATCGCCAATCCCCTCGACGACGAGCCCCTGCTGGGGGCGCTCGCCTCGCCTGCCTGCGGAGCCCTCCCGGACACGCTCTGGATCCTGCGCCGGGCGGCGGGGTCGGGGAGTGCGCTCTGGCCGGCTATGGAGCGCGTCGCGGGGGCTTGGGAAGCGCCACTCGACGAGCCGGCATGGCTGGAGCAGATCCCGGAGGTCGACCGGCGCCGTCTGAAGCTCTTTCACTCGCGAATCACGGCCCTGCGCGCCGATCGGCCCCGGCTCGGGCTCGAGGAGCTGATCGAGCGAGCAGTCGCCGACACCGGCTACGACCTCGCGATTCTGCTGCGCGGCCCGGGCGAGCTTCGCCTTGCCAACGTGCGCAAGCTGATGCGGATGGCGCGGGAGTTCGAGGCCAACGAGGGCCGCGACCTGCGCGGGTTCCTCGACTTCGTCTCCTTCCGCACCGCGGAGGACGACGAGCCTGTCGCCGCCACCGAAGCCGAGGATCACGACGGGGTGCGCGTGATGACCATCCATAACGCCAAGGGCCTCGAGTTCCCGGTCGTGGCGGTTGGCGGACTGGGCCGCAACCTGCGCCCCGGGGGCCGCGGTCCGGACCTCAACCTCGGCCGCGGGTCGGGGGGCGAGTCGCGGGTGGGGATGCGTCTGGCGCGGCTCGGCGCCCGCTCGGTGGACCTCTATGAGCGCGGGGCTCTGACCGAGGAGGCGGTGGCGCTCGACTCCGCCGAGGAGCTGCGGTTGTTCTATGTCGCCGCAACGCGTGCGCGCGAGCGTCTGCTGCTCAGCGGTGTGATGCCGTCCAACCGCCCGTCGGAGCTAAAGCTGACGACCCCGGTGACAGAGCGGCTGATCCGCTCCTTCGGCGTCGACGACACCGAGCGCGACTCGGTCGTCACCCTGCCCCCCGCCCCGGCGGCGCCCGACCTCGGCCTGGACATTTCCGAGACCGAGGTATCAGTGCGAGTGAACCGCCCAAGCCCCGAGCGGGCTGCGGAGCTGGCGCAGGCGGCGTCCGCGGGCCGGCCCGCGGCCGAAGTCGGTGGCGGGCCGCCGCCGATCGTCGAACCGGGCTCGCCGGTGACGCCGCGCCGCCCGCTCTCTTACTCGGCGCTGGCCGACTATCGCCGCTGCGGATACCGCTTCTACATGGAGAGCGTCCTCGGGCTGGCCTCGACAGGGAACGGCCGGGGATCGAGGGGCGACCGCAATCGCGCCTTCGGCAACGCCGTCCACCTGCTGCTGGAATGGTCTTCGGGCCGGCGCTGGATCGAGCCGCCCGCCGCACTCACGAGCCGAGTTCTGAAGGCACAGGGGCTCGACGAGGACGACGCGGTCGATCGCGCCCTGGGGCTGGTTCGGGGCTGGATCGAGTCTCCGCTGCGCGGGGAGCTGACCGGCGCGGGGGTTCGACTGCGCTCCGAGGTGCCGTTCCTGGTCCAGCTCGGCGGCTCGGTGGTGCGCGGCAAGCTCGACCTGCTGGCCGAGCCGCTGGGCGAGCCGCCGACCGTCGTCGACTACAAGACCGACCGGCTCGACGGTGCCGACCCGGCCCAACACGCGACCCGCTACGAGATGCAACGCGACCTCTACGCGCTTGCGGCCGCGCAGGCGACCGGGGACGAGCGCGTTCGCGTCGCGTGGGTCTTTCTCGAGCGCCCCGAGGAGCCGGTGGTCGAGGAGCTGGACGCGGCGAGGATCGCGGCGGCCCGGCAGGGCCTGGAGGCAACCGTCGCCGAGCTCACCGCGGGGATCTTCGAGGTCACCCGATCACCCGACTGGGGGCTCTGCCATGACTGCCCGGCCCGGCGGCGACTCTGTAGCGCCCCAGCCTCGCCGCCCGGCGAATAGGCGGCGAGGACTCGCCTACGGCGCCTGCGGCTCTCCGTAGATGAAGTCGTCCATAACGGCGACGTCGTAGTCGGCGCTCTCGTCGGGGCCGAGCTTGCCGTTCCCGTATTCGATTCTCACCCGCGCGACGAGGGGCTTCTTGAACGAGACACCAAGGAACGACAAGCCACCCTTCGAGACCGGCGCCGCGAACTTGCCGAGCGATTTCCCGTCCTTGTCGAAGTACTCAAACGCGGTGTTCTCGGCCTTGTCGATGTCCGTGTAGACGGCGCCGAAGCCCCGCGTCAGGCCCGGCGTCTGCGTGCCCGGCACGAAGAACTTCAGATTCACCACGTTGCTGCCGATCGGTGAGAAGAGCCGTTGGGCGCTGAAGGTGGTGAACTCGTCGCTGTAGCTTGGATTGATGTCGCCGAACCGGACCGCGGCCCCGGTGGGGTTGTCGCTGTCGGCACTGACCGCCACATGGTCCCCGGGAGTCTCGAGCACCGCTCCGCGGGCCCCCGGGTCCTTGGTGGCGTTGAAGAAGTCGGCCGGCAGGGCGTTGGGGGCGGCGAGTTGATCGGGGACCTTGTCCCAGTTGATCTCGCGGCGACCGTTGGCGTCGCCGTTGGGCGCCCCCCCGTTGTCGGGGCCGAGCAGGTTGCGGAACTGGTCGACCTTGGGCCCGATGTCACCGGCACCCTTGACGACGGTGGGACCTCCGGCGGCGGTCTCGTCGTCGCCCCCACCGCACGCAGGGAAGATCGCGGTCGCGGCCAGCCCGACAAGTGCGAGAGCTCCAACGCCAAAGCGGTTCCCGAACATCGCTCCTCCCTCAGTGGACGAGCCCCGCCCGAGGCGGAGCTGGTAGCGACCCTATGCGATCGGTTCGCATGCGGTCAACCGTGCGCACCCGCGTCACCGCGCGTTAGCCAGTCGCAAAAGCGTGCGCGCCCGGACGGCGCGCCCCAAAAATTGGACTTCCAGCACCAGCTACCAAGAACTGGTGCAGGTCGGGACCGATTGCTCCGTCACATGGCGAAAATGCCGCTACGCAGATGAGTCTCGCCGTATTCGCATACGGCTCGCTGGTCAACCCGATCAGCTTCGAGCGCACCCTGGGCCGCCGCCCCGCTGCCCCGATCCCGGGCCGGTTGCGCGGCTGGCGGCGCCGCTGGTCGCTGCTGCGCGACAACCTCTCCTCCGAGAAGACGTTCGCGCGACACCCCGGCGGTGAGCTTCCGCGCTGGGTGATCGGTCTGAACCTGGAGCGCGCCGCGGACGGCGATGACGAGCCGGCGCCGAACGGCGCCCTGATCGAGATCAACGAGGCTGAACTGGAGCGGCTCGACGTGCGCGAGCTGCGCTACGACCGCGTCGACGTGACCGGTCTTGTCAAGGGAGGCGAGGGATTCGACCGAATCGTCACCTACTCGGCGAAGCCCGAGCACTTCACGGCCCAGCCGCCCGACGGCGCGGTGGCGATGGCCCCCTATATGCGAGCGATCGAGGCCGCCTTCAGGGCGCTCGGCGACGGCCAGTGGGGGCTGTTTCTGACCACGACGGGCCCGCCGCCGGTGGAGACGATCGAGCCGCGGTTGGTGCGCGACGAGATCCCGCCCGGCAACCCGCGGGAATGGTGATTTTCAGGCCTTCCAGCGCTGCCCCCAGACGCGCAGCTCGCGCAGCGCGGGGCTGAGGTCGGCGCCCTTGTCGGTCAGCGAGTAGCTGACCCGGACCGGGGCGCCCGGCTGCACGGTTCGCTCGACCAGTCCCTCTGCCTCCAGTTCGCGCAGGCGATGTGAGAGCAGGCGATCGGACATCCCAGGCACCCCATGCCCCAGCTCGCCGAACCGGCAGGGCCCTTCGGTGAGCGTGGAGAGGATCGCCCCCGACCAGCGTTTGCCGACCAGCTCGACCGCGGCGTGAAAGTGCGGGCAGACCTTCGGTGTCGCACCCGAAGCCGTCTCTGCGGAGGGCTCTGTAGCCACCGCCACTGAGCTTACTGAACGTAAGTGACGGGCCAAAGGCGTTTTGGTCCGGTAGCCCGGCTCGGCCTCAATCGGCCGCGCAGGGCCCGGTCCCCACCGGCGTCAAGGAATCACGCAGGGCATCGCTGACCAGATCGTCCGGCACTCCGTAGCCGCCCTGCCTGCCGCTCGTCGTCGCCGCGAACACGGTTGCGAGCACGCGGCCCTGCATGTCGACGACCGGGCCGCCCGAGTTGCCGCTGCGAATCGTCCCGCGCAGCGAGGTCATCTCGCGCTGCACCGGTCCGCGTCCGTAGGAGTCCTCGCTCACCACCTCCTGGGTGGAGCCGAGGCGGGCGGGCGCGATCTGCAAGCCGCCGTTCTCCGGGTAGCCGAGCACCGCGGCGCTGGTCCCCGCGGAGGGGTTTCGGACCAGCTGCAGAGGTGGGAGGTCGAGCCCGGCGCGCAGCACCGCCAGATCGTTGGTCGGGTCGTAGTGCACGGGCGTCGCGTCGACCTGAGTCCCGTCCTGCTTCGTGACCGTCGTATCGCGCTCGCCGGCGATCACGTGCGCATTGGTGACGACGAGCCCGGGCACCCCCATCCAGCCCGATCCCTCGACCCCGAGCCCGCAGGCCGTACCGAGCACCTTGACCACGCTGGCGCCCGCCCTGGTTACGTCGGGATCGTTGACGATTCCGTTCGAGGGTGGGCCCACGGACGCCGATGGACCGCTGATGCTCGGCCTCGGGTCGACCCGGTTGAGCGCGTTGAGGAGCGGCCCCGACGGAGGCAGCACGTCGTTGAGGTGCCCCAAGATCAGCGACCGCTGGACGTCGCGCCTCAACTCGCCGGCGCCGGGGGCGTGCAGCGCGACGGCGCCGAAGACCCACGCCAGGCCAACCGCCAGCGCGGCGGTCAGCACGGCGCCCCCGGCTCCGTCCGCGAAGTGCATCGCCTGCCCGCGGATCAGCCGCGCCCTCACCCCCAGTCCGAGACCCTCGAGAGTGACAGCAACAGCGGCCCCGACCATCAGCGCCCCGAGGGCGGCGAACACCGGCGCGTAGGGCGACTGGGACCCCTGGGCGAGAAGCGCCGGCGCCAGGCGGCTGCCGGCCAGGGCTCCCGCCGCGAACCCGGTGAGCGTGAACGCACCGACGATCAGGCCCTGCTCGTAACCCCAGATCGCTAGCGCTGCGGTGAACGCGACAATGCCCCAGTCGAGGACGGTCATCGGCGAAATACAACCATGTGGCCCACGCGGCGCAGCCGAATTGGCCGCTTAGCCCCGGGCCGGCGATACCCGGTTTGCGTAATGCCGTCACCGCAGTCACTAACTTTTCCGAACCCGTGAGATCGCTTCCTTCCGAGGTGGAACGGCGACGCCGCCTCGTCACCCGCGCCTTTCCCATCGTGATCACCGCGCTCGTTGCGTTCGTCGCCGGGGCGATCGTCGGCTCCGAACCGCCGCCGGAGAAGCAGGCGGCGGAGCGATTCGTCTCCGATTGGGTCGACCAGGACTTCGCGGCGATGCACGCGGAGCTGAGCCAGCCATCGCAGCTGCGCTACTCGGCCAGCGACCTTCGCCGCGCCTACATCGACGCCGAGGAGAAGGCAACGCTGCGCACCCTCGACCCCGGCGAGGCAAAGGGGCCCGAAACGGTCGGCGGGCGCAAGGTGGCAACGGTCCCGATCCGGGTCGGAACCGTCGCATTTGGGGACTTCGACTCCGATCTGGCGCTGCCGTTCGCCGATGGCGGGATCGTCTGGGACCCGCACCTGGTCTTCCCCGGGCTGCGGCCGGGCGAAGAGCTGGCCGACGGCATCGAGCTGGGGCACCGCGGAGCGATCAAGGCGCGCGACGGAACGCCACTCGCGGAGGGACCACCGGAGGCACGCACGTCCCCGCTGGGAAGCGCGGCGACCGACGTCGCCGGTCAGATCGGCCAGCCGGACGCCTCCGAGCTTCCCGCCTTGGCGCGTGAAGGCTTTCCCGCCGGCACCCCGGTCGGCATCAGCGGGTTGGAGCGGGCGTTCAATTCGCACCTGGCCGGCAAGCCGGGAGGGCGGCTGATCGCCCTGCCGCCCAACGGGGGACCGGAGCGAATCCTCGCCCAGAGCGATCCCACCCCGGGCGAGCCGCTGAAGACGACGATCGACCCTGCCCTTCAGCAGACCGCGGTCGCCGGTCTGGCCGGGCGGGCAGGCGGTGTCGCCGTGCTGGACGCTCGCAACGGCGCCGTCCGAGCGCTTGCCGGCAGCGCCTTCTCGGCGCCACAGCCACCGGGCTCGACCTTCAAGGTGGTGACGACAACGGCGGCGCTTCAGAAGGGCGTCGTGTCGCTCGACGACCAGTTCCCGGTCACCAACGGCATCAATGTCGGCGGCCGCTTCATCGCCAACGCCCACGACGAGTACTGCGGCGGCAGCTTCACACAGGCGTTCGCGGAGTCGTGCAACGCCGTCTTCGCCCCGCTGGGGCCGAAGATCGGCCAGAGCGGCATGGTCACGACGGCCGAGCGTTACGGCTTCAACGCCAAGCCGACCCTGTACGACCAGCGGGCGACCGAGATCACCGACCCGCCGGAGCCGAGCATCCCCCAGGACATCGGCGACGACCTCGACCTCGGGGTGACCGCGATCGGTCAGGGCCAGGTCCTGGCGACGCCGCTGGAGATGGCGTCGATCGCGCAGACCGTCGCCCGGCACGGAATACGCGTCCCGACGCCGATCGTCGTGAAGAAAAAGCTTCAGGCCGACGCTGGGCCGGTGCGCGTGATGTCGCCGAAGATCGCCGACCAGCTCCGCGAGCTGATGATCGGCGTGGTCACGGGCGGCACCGGGACCGCCGCCGCGCTGCCTGGCGTCCAGGTGGCCGGCAAGACCGGCACCGCGGAGCTGGGGCCAAAGCCGGGCGCCCCCTCGCCCCCGCCCGGCCAGCAACCCGAGCAGGCGGTCGACGCCTGGTTCACGTCCTTCGCGCCGGCGACGAAACCACGCCTCGCGGTCGCCGTGTTGTTGGTTGACGCAAACGCGGACGGGGGCACCGTCGCGGCGCCGGTTGCCCACGACATCCTCGCAACCGGACTGCTCGGCTAACGGTTACCCACCTTCGGAGCGGGTCGGGAACCCGAGCGCGACCGCGATCGCAACCAGAACGCAGCCCAGCACGGCGAGCAGTCCGCCCGCCGTCTCGGCGACGAGCGTCAGCGCGGCCGCCACGATCGTGATTGCGGCTCCGCTTGCCAGCATCGTCCACCAGCCCCGACCCGGAGCATCGGGCGGCGGCGCATAGGGAGCCGACAGCACGGTCCCGGCGAGGATCGCCGCCAGTCCGGCGAAGCTCGCGAAATCTCCGAACAGCCGCAGCAGGATGACCAGTGCACCGGCGGCGGCGAGGAGCAGCCAGAGCTGCAGCGCTCGCATGACCTAGACGTCGAGTTCTATTTCAGCTGGTCCGCCCTCGCCCGGGATGATCAGCCGTATGGGCCGGACCTCGGTCGCCGAGTCGGGGATCGAGAAGAGGACCATCGACCCCTCGATCGGCCCGACCTGCGGCGTGCTGTCCAGGGCGGGCGCCTGGTCCTGGGGCCCGATCGGCGCCCCGAGGCGCAGCGCATAGGGGCTGCGGCTGGGGAGCGGGTAGTAGTTGTTGTGCTCGGTGTCGGTGATCGTCCAGCCCGAGGGGACGGTTACGGGGCTGTTCTTGTTCTTGTTGAGGATCTGGACGAAGACGCCGAGGTAGAGCTGGCCGGGCTTCGGGGCCGGCTGTCCGACCAGGTACTCGTGGTCCTCGACGTCGTTCGGGTTCAGAAAGCGGGAGAACACGATGTTGTATTGGAGGTCGCCCAGTTGCACCGGTTGCCCCTCGCTGAGGTCCCGCTTGTCCTCGGAGGTGTTGCAGGCGACGAGCGCCGCGGAGAGCGCGAGGACGGCCAGGGCGGGCAGCAGTCGGAGAAGGCGGCGAGTCTTCATCGCCGGCGGCAGTCTATTAGTGGACCGCTATCGGTGGACCGGTGTCGAGTAACCGCTGCCGCCGGCCATGGCCGGGCGCCCGTCCCGCCCCGTGGACTCCAGCAGGTCGCGCAGCCGCCGCAGCGCAGTGGCCCAGTCACGGCCGTACCAGATCGAGGCGCCCCCGATCACCTCCTTGAGGCGATCGAGCGAGTTTGCGGGCTCGGTCCAATAGGTGACCCGAACCGTGGTCAGCGGGCCCGGCCCGGCTATCAACTCCCATTCGGTGGCCGAGGGGATGCGATTCCAGCGCCCACCGTTTCCCCGCTCCGATATCCGCTGCGTGCGCTCGAGCTCGACGATCGTGGTGTCCATCCAGATTGCCTGCGGCGGGACGAAGAAGCGAAAGCGGGCGCCGGCCCCGACCCCGCTCGACTCCACCCGCAGCAGGTGGAAGTCGCTGACGAAGTGATTGGTGAAGGCAGGCCGATTTGCGAGGTCGGCGACGAAATCGAACGCGACCTCCCGCGGCACGTCTATCGCAACCTCGGCATTGACCGGGCCCATCGGCGGGCGATTCTAGGTGGTCGTGCCCGCAGGTACGGTCACTGAGTCCAGCGCCCCTCGACTCCGGGCAGGAGGGCGCGTGTTTGCGCCGAACCGGACCCCATGGACGAATTCACGCGCTGCTCGGTCTGCACCCGGACGCCATTGATCGGCGAGGAGATCGCCGTGATGACTGCGGGGCGGCGCGAGTCGGCCGTCTGCGAGCTCTGCCTCGAGCGTCCCCGCGCTGACGTACTCGGCGAGGTCGTGCGCCGCGAGCGCATCCGGAGCACCGCGGGCGCCGCCAACGTGCGCTGCGCATGGCCGGTCCCGGCGCCGCAGCGGGCCGATCCCGTAGCCGCCCACTAGCGCTATCCGCAGCAAAATTCAGCGCAAAAAGGGCGAAATCATCGCCCGAGGGCGATTTCCTTGGACGTTGCGGCCAATTCGTCCATCGCGGTTACTACTGAATATCGAGGCGCGATAGCATCGACCCAGGATCGGAGAGGACACGACTGTTGATCGGCGCCGCTAGTGAGCTTCACGAGGCCGGCGCCGCGCCCGGGGCCGGAACCTTTTCCTGCACCGATTGCGGCTCACAGGTCTCGCTCGAAGCTCAGGACGAGATTCCCGAATGCCCCCGCTGCGGAAGCGAGAGTTTCCGGCGCGCCTCGATCTTCGAGAGCGGAGGCGATCAGCCCACCACGACCGAATTCCCGGTCGCCGCGCAACCGTCCGCACCAGCTTGGCTTCAGGCCGCGCGAGACGCGCTCGACGCCCCGGGCCGCTATCTCGTCTTCCAAGACGACGAGCTTGAGATCTTTCCCCTTGAGCGCGGCTGGACCAGAATCGGCCGCAGCGTCACCGCGGACATCCGGCTCGACGACCCGACCGTGTCGCGCCGCCACGCGCTGATCGTCTGGGAGGGCCAAAAGCCGCTGCGCGTGCTCGACGACCGCAGCCTCAACGGGCTGTTCGTGAACGGGGAGACGGTCGATTGGGGCAGGCTGCTGGACGGGGACGAGCTTACGATCGGTCGCTATCACCTCTACGTCATCGAGGTCTGAAGCACCTGCGAGCGGAGGCGGGTTTTCTTTCCGCTGCGCGCGGGCATAGCATTGGTTAATTGCTGGCGGCCTCGAAAGCCCGGACCCGAAATTGGCTCACGACGACGAGCAGTCCCCCGACCAACAGTCGGGCCCTGAGAAGACCCCATCGGCTCCCCCACCATTCGCGTCTCGAGCGGGCGACGAGGCTTCCGACGACGGGGCTAGCGCAGCGCCGCCGCAGGCGCCGGTGACGGCGGAACCGTCAGGCGTCGGCTCTCCGTTCGAGGACGCGCGCCGCCAGATTCGGGCGCAGGCCGAGCAAGCGCGCTCGGACGTTCAGCAGTTGCTGCTGAGCGAGAACGAGCGTATGCGGGCCGAGCTGTCGACCGCCGTAAAGGGGCTCGAGGAGACCCTGCACGAATCGGCCCGTCAAAGGATCGAGGCTGAGATCGGGCGGCTGACCGCCGAGGTGAGGGCTACGACCAAGGCGGCCGCCGAGCAGGCCTCCTCGGAAGCGAAGCAGAGAGCCGAGCAGGCCTCCGCCGAAGCGAGCCAGGCAGAGGTAGCGCGGACGGCACGGCAGATGCAGTCGGATCTGGAGCAGACGATGACCGCACGGATCGACGCCGAGCTCGCGCAGCGCTCCGCCGCAACCAATGAAGCCTTGAAGGACCAGCTGTCGGCGGCGCTACCGAACCTGGAGAAGCGACTGCTCGAGTCCACCCAGGCCCGCACCGCCGAGGAGATCAAGCGCATCCAGGCCAGCGCCGAGAAGACCGCGGGCCAGACCCGAGCGGCCGCCGAGCAGCGGCTGACCGGCGCCGAAGAGCGACTGCGCGGCGCGATCGAGGAGCAAACCGCGGAGGCGGCCAAGGAGGAGGTCTCCAGGGCGGCGCCCTCACTGCAGGCCCAGCTCGAGCAGGCGCTGACCACGCGCCTGGAGGCGAAGCTCTCGCAGAGCACCGCGGCGATCAACGACTCCCTCCAAGCAGAGCTCAACGCGGCGACCCAGGCGATCGAGCAGCGTCTTCAGCAGGCTTCCGCCGCGCGCGCCGAGGTGGAGGTCCGGCGCATCGGAGAGGAGGTCGCGCAGCGGCTGATCGCCGCAGAACAGCGACTCGCCGCAAGCGTTGAGGAGCGAACCGCCGAGGCGACCAGGTCCGAGATCGGGCGTGCAGTACCGCAGCTGCGGGCCGAGCTGGAGCAGGCGCTTACCGCCCGCGTGGACGCGAAGCTCTCAGAGGCCGCGGCGGCGACCACCAACTCGCTCCAGGCGGAGCTGAAGGCGGCCACGGAGGCGATCGAGAAACGCCTCCGGGAGACCTCGGGTGCGCATACACAGGCCTTGGTCAAGCAGATCCAGTCGGCGGCCGAGGAGCGATTTGGCGTCGCCGAGCAGCGTCTCGCCGCCAGCGTGGAGGAACGGACTGCGCAGGCGACCCAGGCGGAGGTCGCCAAAGCGACGCCGCCGATGCAGGCCCAGCTCGAGCAGGCGCTCACCGCCCGCCTGGACGCCCAGGTCAAGCAGAGCACCGACGCCGCCCACGAGGCGCTCGGCAAGCAGGTCGGCCAGCAGGCGTCGGCGACACGCGAGCAACTCGAGGGTCAAGCCCAGGAGCAGCTCAACCGCACGCTGGGCGAGGCGGCAGCCCGGCTGCAAAGCGAGAGCAAGCAGCCGTTGAAGGCGAGCGCCGAGGAGCAGCTCAAGGCGGCCCTGGCCCAGTTCCACTCGGCAAGCGAAACGGCGACAAAGGAGGCCGACGAAAGGCTTCGCACGACGATCGAGGAAAGCTCGCGCACGGCCGAGCAGCGAATCATCGGGACGGTCAAGGCGGCGACCGTCGACATCGGCGAGGAGGCGAAGGCGGCGCTCGACGGCGAGGCCGCGACCCTGCGCAGCAACCTCGCGAAGACGACCGAGGCGGCGGCGGCCCAGGTCCTCCAGGAGGGCCGCAAGGTGGCGGCGGCCCTGACCGAGCAGGAGAAGAGGGCCGCCGAGAAGCTGTCGCGCAAGGCGATGCGCCGCGACCGCCGCGAAGAGCGGGAGGAGAAGGACATCGCCAAGGCGCAGGTGAACGAGGCGGTGACGGCCCTGCGAGCGGAGACCGAGCGCCAGCGCGCCGAAATGGCGAAGCAGGCGGCCGAGGCGCAGCAACGCCTCAATCAGGCCGCCGAGGAAGCGATTCGTGACGGCACGGCCAAGGTGCGCACCGATACCGAGCATTTGCTCGACGAGCTCGTGCGCGACATTCGCGCGATCGGCGAGCAGTCGGCGACCGGCTGAGCTGGGTCTTTCGCCCTACTCGGTCGAGATCGAGGGGTCCGCCTGGACCCGGTGCGGCACGACCTGCAGGAAGTTGTCCTTGGCCGAGGCCGCAAGCTCGAGCACGCGGTCGGCCTCTGAGTCCTGGGCGGTGACCCGCAGCTCCTCGGCGTAGTGGCCGAGCAGGTCCTCGAGGTCGAGCTGACCCTCGGCGTCGAGCTCCTCCAGCTCGACCAGGGCACCCTCCCCCAGCCGCCGCTCGATCGCCTCGCGATCGAGCCCGAAGGCGTTGATTCGCACGTAGACCCGCCCGCCGGTCATCCCGGCGCAGGCCCAGGGGCCGATGTCGCCGAGCACCACAGCGCGGCCCGAGGTCATGTACTCGAAGGCAAAGCCCTTCGCGTTGGCGCGATCGACGATGCAGCCTCGCGAGTCGTCGATCGGCTCAGCCGGCTCACCGCCGAGGACGATGTCGGCTCCGGACAGCCGGATGCAGAAGCGCGAGTCGGCCGAACCCTGCACGAAAAGGCGGCCCCGCTGGGCCCCGTAGGCGAACGACTTGCCGACCGAGCCGTTGACCCGCTCGCCCTTCGCGCCCTTGCCCTTGAGGATCGAGACGGTCCCGCCCAGCATCCCCTTGCCGACGCCGTCCTGTGCCCCGCCCTCGACCCGGCAGACGACGCCGTAGGCGTTGAAGGCCCCGAATCCCTGGCCGGCGACCGAGCCGCCGTTGAAGCTCAGCTCCGCCAGCACGTCGTCGGATGACTCCGGACCGCCATCGAAGATGCGGGCTCGCGATATCGCACCCGAAAGCTCGGTGCCCAAGACGCGGTCGTTGGCGTCAGTGGGACGCGGGAACTCCTGGTGGATCGCCTTGCCCGAGCACACCTCGTCGGCGAGCGATGCGATCTGCGCCGAGGCCTGCTTGGGCACCATTCGAATCGGCCGCGAGACCACCAAGCCGGCCTCCGCCCGCGCCTCGGCCATCACCTCCTCGGCGACCGGAAGATCGATCGGCTCGAGGTCGAGGTACTCCTCCAGCGGGGTGATCAGCTCGGTGAGATCGAGCCGCTCCTGGTGGGAGACCTGCTCGAGCAGGTCGTAGCGGCCGACCAGGTCCTGGGCGCGCTCGTAGCCCAGAGAGGCGACGACCTCCTTGACCTCCTCTCCCATCGCCGAGAAGAAGCGGGCGCAATTCTCCGCCGCGTTGTCGACCTCCTGCGGGGTGAACTTCTTCAGCCCGTGCTCCTGGGCCTGCTCGACTGTCTCGATCTGGGTCGCGATCCCGACGTGGCAGGTGTCGAGCTGGCAGCCGCGGCAGATCGTGCAGCCGAGCGAGACCATCGCCAGGGTGCCGAAGGCGACCCGGTTGGCGCCCATGCAGTGCAGCTTCACGACGTCGTGGGCGTGGCGGTAGCCGCCGTCGGCCCAGATCTCGACCCGGTTGCGGATCCCGGCCTCCATCAGCGCCCGGTGCACGGCGCGGGTGCCGATGTCCGAGGGAAGGCCGACGTGGCGCAGGGCATGCTGGCGGGCCGCTCCGGTCCCCCCCTCGAAGCCCGAGAGGGTGATGATGTCGGCGCCGGCCTTGGCGATCCCGAGCCCGATCGTGCCCACGTTCGGCACCACCGGGACCTTGACCGACACCCGCAGGTCGGGGTTGACCGTCTTCAGCTCGTCGATCAGCTCCGCAAGGTCCTCGATCGAGTAGAGGTCGTGGTTGTTGGAGGGCGAGATCAGGTCGGTTCCGGCGGAGGCGTTGCGGGCCGCGGCGACCTTCTCGGAGACCTTCTTGCCCGGCAGGTGTCCGCCCTCGCCGGGCTTGGCGCCCTGGCCGATCTTGATCTCGGCGACGTAGGAGGAGTTGAGCATCTCGGCCGAGACCCCGAAGCGGCCCGAGGCGACTTGCTGACCGCGCCACTTGCGGTATTCCCCGTACATGTCCTGAATCTCGCCACCCTCGCCGTTGATGCAGAGGATGTTGATCGCCTTCGCCGCAGCGGCGTAGGCACGGAAAGCGGGCTCGGACTGCGAGCCGAAGCTCATCGAGGAGATCACCACCGGGTAGTCGTGGTGGCCAACGCTCGCGTCGACCCCATCCGGCTCGATCGGCTCCCGATCGCCCTTTACGGCCATGATGTGACGCATCGAGATCGGGTGCTCCTTCTCGAGGTCGCGCACCTTCTGCGAGTACTCCTCGTAGGGCCCCGAGCCGTTGGCGGTCGCGACGGCCGCCTTGTAGACCTTGGGATAGAAGCGGAAGGTCTTGGCGGGCTTGGCCTCCTCCTCGCCGGCCAGCACGCGCTGGCGCTGACCGGCCTCGCCGTCGAGATCGGAGAAGCCGACCCCGCCCTTCTCTGAGGCTGCGAACGCCTCGGTCTGGAAGATCTCGGCCAGCTCCGGCTTCACGCCGATCGAGGAGAACGAGCGCGCGTAGCCGCGCACCTCGTGGATGCCGATCGTCGAGATCACCTTCTCGATGCCCTTGCGCAGCGCGCTGGCCAGGTTGGAGACGTCGTCCTCGTAGTCCTCGACGCAGATCACTTCGACCATCACGTACGGACAGACTCCGTTGGCGCCGAGCCCCAGCCCGAGCATCACGTCGTGGACGTTGCGCAGCGCCGCAGAGCGCAGAACGATCGCGCAGCGCCGGCGCAGGTTCTCCTCGTCGGGCTCGACCTTGAACTGCTTCAGCGCCTGATCGACGGCGGAGACGGCGAGGTGCGGATCGACGTAGCGGCGCTCGCCGTCGTAGACGGTGCGGTCGGTGAGCACGAGCAGCTCGGCGCCGTGGCGGACCGCCTTCACGGCCTCCTGCTTGAGGCGCTCGATCGCGCCCTGGGTGGTCTCCGACTCGAGCAGCGAGATGTCGACGGCCGCGGTGCGGCCCCTGAACTGCTCCCAGAGGTCCTCGAGCAGATAGGTCTTGTGCTCGCGCGCGATCCTGCGATAGGTGCTGTCGGATAGCGGGGCCATGTCGTGGTGGCCGCCGAGGATCACCGGGAACGAGGTCTCGACCGTCGCAGTGTCCTCGCCCGGCGCCGAGATCGAGGGGCGGCGGCCGAACACGGCGCGGGGCGAGAAGTGCTCGATCTCGCGTTCGCGGTCGATCGCCGGGTTGGTGACCACCGCCACCGTCTCCTTGAAGTAGTCGGCGAGATTCTGGCGCTCTGGCGAGAGCGCCGCGAGCGGGCCGTCGTAACCCAGCGAGCCGATCGGCTCGGCCCCGTTGGAGGCCATCTGCTGGACCAGCTTGACGTCGTCGCGCTGCCAGCCGAACCCGGCCAGGACTCGGTCCTCGACCTTGACCGGCTCTTCCGGCCCCGCCTCGGCGTAGCCGGGGATCTCCTCGCCCTCCAGCGGGCCGCCGGTCTCCAACGCCCGGTCGTAGGACGCGACCTCGGTATCGCCGGTCCGCTCCAGCCAGCGATCGCGGACCAGCCGCTGCATCTGATCGTGGGGGTGCAGCACGCTCTGCTTTCGCTCGCGGTCGATCAGCACCAGTGCCTTCTCGCCCGGTGCCAGCGGCTTCGGCTCGGCGACCATGTCGTGGACCGAGACGACGCCGGGCTCGGAGCTGAACACGAAGTCATCGGCCGTCTCGACCTGCCACAGCGGGCGCAGGCCCAGCGCGTCGGCCGAGAACACGCACTCGTCCTGGTGGCGGGCAATCAGCGCCACCGGGCCCTGGGCGAAGGGGCCCATGGCCTGTCGCAGGTACATGTAGAAGCTGTGCAGCTCCGCCGGGAGGCCGCGGATCTCGTCGACGATCGGGGGCACCACCATCTCCATCGCCTCGGCGAGGCTGAGCCCGCCGCGACGCACCAGGGTGTCGATCGTGCGGTTGAGGTCCTGCGAGTCCGAGTTGCCCGGATCGATCGGAACGCCGAGCATCTTCGCCTCCTGGCGCAGCTGGGTGATCGTGTTGATCTCGCCGTTGTGGCCGAGGACCGAGAACGGCTGCACACGCCTGAACGAGGGCCAGGTGTTGGTCGAGTAGCGGTTGTGCCCGAAGCAGCCGATCGTCTCGAAGCGCTCGTCATGCAGGTCGGGGTAGTACCCACCCAGCACCGAGGGCGCACCCATCACCTTGTAGACGCAGGTCGAGGCCGAAAACGAGGGAATGTGGATGCCGAGCTTTCGCTCCAGCTCGATCATCAGGTCGAAGAGCACGTGGTTGCGACGCTCCGCATCGGCGACCAACCCCGCCACCTGCCAGAAGTGCGGCTCTTCCTCGCGCGCGGTCGAGCCCAGCGCCGGCGACTCGACGGCGCCTGTGCGCTCGGCGAGGATGCGGAAGCCGCCTTGGCCGAGGATCTCCCGGGCGCCGTGCTTGACCCGCTCGAGATCCTGCGGGCGCTCGACGAAGAAGTGGCCGACGGCGAACGCGTCGTCGAGCGTCAGCGCCGGGTTGTGACCTCCGGAGCGCACCTCCTCGGCCCAGATGCGGCGCGGGATGTCGACCAGAAGGCCGCAGCCGTCGCCCTCGCCGTCCACGTTCCCGGCCCGGTGGAGCATCTTCTGAAGCGAGCTGATCGCCAGCTCGAGCGGGGCGTGGCTGGGAGTGGCGTCGCGCCGGACGGATGCATAGATCGCACAAGCGTCCTTGTCCTCGACGCTCGGTGGCGAGACGCGGGGACGGTAGGCGCGCTCCGGCGAGAAGCGCTGACGAGACTGGGTGGGTGCCACTGATACCTCCGGGTTCCGCGCCTTCTTCGAGCGGGCACGCGACGGGGTTGCAGGGGGGGCACAGTATAGGCTCGCGGGGCGGCGGCCAACCCGGGCCGATCCGCCTCAGAAAGCCGCAATTTGCGGGTGACCGGCGCTCAGCGCAGCTTGATCCGAAGCTCACCGCGCAGCTGCGAGAGGCTCGCCTGCACGATGCGCTGACCGTGCCGGGAACACCCACCAGGAAGCTGTCACTCCCGGACTCGAGCACCGAAAGCTCCGCCTCCAGCACGCTGGCTCCACTAACGCCCTCGGCGGGCGTGCTCTTCGCGTGGGCGATCTGCTTCGCCAGCCGCAGGTTGGAACCGACGACGAATTGATCACCGACGAGGCCGAAGACCACCTGGTCGGGCACCGGCGTCGGCGATCCATACGGCACCCCGGCCGCGAGGCCGGAGATTCGGTAGAAGTTGCGCTGGCCGGCGATCGTCTCGACCTTTATCGGGCCGCGAGGCAGCACCCCAGGGCGAATCGGTGCGTCGGGAGCGACGAGGAAGAGCGCCGCGAGTCCCTCGGATTGCAGACCCTGGAGGTCCTCGACCAGGGGCCCGAGGTCCCGGGCCAGACTGCTCATGACGCCAGCCAGGCGGGCGGGATCGCTGACCTTGCTGCGGGCGGCGAACTCGTCCTCTCGGGGGGTCGGCACCGTCGGGCCGGTCGGCCCATATACCACCGGTGGCTGCGGCTCGGGCAGCTTCAACAGCGAGGCACTGGGTCCGTTGAACTGCCTCAGCACCTGGCGCTCGAAGTCGATCTTGAGGTGTCGCTCGACCCGCTTGACGTCCTGGACGAACTGCGAGTCGGGGAACGCCACCTGCAACGCCTTGAGCAGGAACGTCGTCGTTTGGCTCTGATTGATGCTGGCGCCGGAGATTTTTCCCTTCTCGCGCACTATCTCTGGAGTGTTGTCACCAGGTGGCAGCGGCAGGTCGGTCGGGCTGAGACCCTTCGGATCGGTATTGGCCACCCCATCGGCGACGACCGACTTGCCGCTGACGGTCAGCGCGGCTCCGGCGGTGCGCAGCGCGTCGAACCAGGGAAGCTTGGTCAGCGGCCGCACCTGGGGGATCTCGCGCAGGCGGGTGACGTCGGCGTAAGCCCGCACCGGGGCGTCCTTCGGGAGGCCCTCGAGCGCCTTGTTGAAATCGGCCTCGCTGAACCCATCGCCGCCGTTGGCCTGGGCGAGCGCGTCCAGCAGGTCCCCCCGCTCGCCGGTCACGACGGCGACGTCGCCGTCGAGCCCGAGCCAGAACGTGCCGTCTTGGTCGCTGTAAATGTCAGCGCCCTCCTCCTCGCCCTGCTTCTCGACCAAAAGGGGGAAGCATCGAGCAGGTCACGCACCCTGCCGGTGTCGGTCTCGAACGTCACCACGAAGTCGGGGCCCCCGAACGAGCTGATCCCCTGCGTGACCAGGCCCTCGGGGTCCGAGGTGCCGATCACGATCGGATTTCCGAGCAGCGGTGCAACCTCGGCGTCGTAGGAGAGCTCCGATCCCGAGTCGACCGCCCGGCTCAGGAGCTCCTCGATGTCCCCCGGTGGCTGGTCGGTGACGGCCGGCACCAGCGACTGGCCGGCATCCTTGAATGACTTGCTGCCGAGGTCGGTCGAGACGACGACAACGGTGGTCACATCCTTGGGCAGATAGGACAGCTCGCGGTCCAGACTGGTCTGGTCCGAGCTGCCACCTCCACATCCGAGCAGGAAGACGTACGAGGCCGCGAATAGCAGGACGAGACACCGGCGCACGGGCCCACCCTAGTGGCCAAATCGGCGTTTGTCGTGCAGCCGCTCGAACGCCCGGTTAGAGTCGCCGCGTGGCGCTGACGATCGCGATCCTCTCCCAGAAGGGCGGCACCGGCAAGACCACGATGACCCGCTCGCTGGTCGACATCTTCGAGCGCGTCGGGCTCAGCACGCTGGCCGTCGACGGTGATCCGCAGGGCAACCTCTCCGACTACTTCGACACCGACCCCGAGGCGCAGCCGACGCTCGGCGAGGTGCTGACCGGGCAGGCGAAGGCGGTGGACGCGATCCACGACGGGGTCATCCCCGCCAACCTCGGGCTCGCCGAGGCGGAGCTGGTCCTCTCCGGCAAGATGGGCCGCGAGCTGACGATGCGAAACGCGCTGCGCGAGGCGAAGCGGCGCTACGACGCGATCCTCATCGACTGCCCCCCGACCCTCGGCCTGCTCACCGTCAACGCCCTCGTCGCCGCCGACTGGGCGCTGCTCAGCGCCGAGGCCGAGTACTTCTCGCTACAGGGAGTCGAGCAGGCGCTGGAGGTCGTCGCGCTGGCGAGCGAGAACCTCAATCCGGAGCTCGACGTGCTCGGCGTGGTGCTCAACATCGCCAACATGCGTACCCGGCACGCCCGCGAAACGTTGGACACTCTCAAGCAGCACTTCCCGCCCACCTTCGAGACCGTGATCCGCCGCTCGATCGCGTATGCCGAATCGTCCGAGCGGGCGGTCCCGATCCTCGATTACCGCCCGGACCGCGGCGTCGACTACCTGAGGCTGGCCACAGAGATCTTCGAGCGGCTGGAGATGTCGGAGCAGCGCGAGCGGGTCGAGGCGATGGCGGTCGAACTAACGCCTGCCTAGCCCCACCCCATCGGCTCATAGCCGCTGCTGCGGGGAGCCGAGACGATCAGCACCTGGACTTTGCTGTCTCCGTCGTTGCGAATCGTGCGGCGCACCTCGGGCGAGACGCGCACGAACGTGCCCGCCGGCGCCTCGGACTCGGTGCCGTCGATCACCGCGGTGCCATCGCCCTCCCAGACGATGAACACCTCCTCGTGGTCGCGCTGGCTCTCGTCGTGCTCGGGGATCTGGCCGCCGGGGCCGATCTCGACCATGTTCATCCCAAAAGCGTGCACCCCAAGCGACTTGCGCGCCAGTCCCCAACTGCACTCCCCCGACCCCTCCATCTGCTCGAACTCGTCGCGGTTGAGGATCGTGTAGCCGTCGCCCTCGGTCATCGCAATCTCCTCTCGTCGCTCGGGATGGAAGGATTATCGTCATCGGACCGAGGAGAGGATCGAAATGAGCGACAAGGACGCGCCGCCGGCACTGCAGGAAGCGATCGACTGCTACAACGAGGCGTGGAACGCCCACGACCTCGACGTGATCATGTCGATGCACGCCCCCGACATGGTGTTCGACAACCACACCGCGGGCGAGTCGGCCAGCGGCGAGGAGGCGCGAGGCCACATCGGCGCGATCTTCGAAACCTGGCCCGACATCAACTTCTCAACTCGGCGGCTCTACGTGCGCGACGGGCTGGTTGTGCAGGAGTGGACGGCCACCGCGACCCACGCGAACACGATGCGCCGCGGCGAGCTGGAGGCCGAGCCGACCGGGAACACCGTGAGCTGGGACGGCCTCGACGTGATCCCGTTCGAGGACGGGCTGGTGAAGCGCAAGGACGTCTACTCCGACTCGGTCTCGATCCTGCGCCAGGTGGGATTGCTCGAATGATGTTTGCCGCGGCGTTGCGCCGCGGCACATGCATGTCAGGCGGCGACTCGAGCTGCGCGACCATCGCCCAGCCGAGCAACCCGCCGACCGCCAACTCCACCAGCCCGATCTGAACGACCCAGTCCACGTCCGCTGGCGCTTCGGTTAGAGCTCCGGGACGTCCACCCCGTGCGGGGTGAAGGGCAGGCGGCGGACCTCGGCCCAGTCCGCGCAGCGGCGCTCCAGCTCCTCGACCACCTTGCCGGTGTCCTGCCAGGTGGTCCAGACCAGCAGCGTCGGACCGGCACCCGAGATCGTCGCCCCCAGCGCCCCGATTTCGGGCGCCGCCTCGAGCAGCTCCATCGAGCGTGGGTAGAGCTCGCGGCGGCGGGGCTGGTGGATGCTGTCGCGCAAACCGCGCGCAACCAGGTTGAGGTCGGCCTGCTGCAGCCCCAGCACCAGCAGCGCCGCGGAGGCGACGTTGGCCACCGCATCGGCGAGCGGCACCTGGTCTGGCATTGCGTCGCGGGCCGCCTCCGTCGCCACCTCCTCGGCGGGGATCACCGCCACCGCCTCCAGGCCTTCGGGGGGATCGAAGCGGGCGGCCACTGGCGCCCCGGCGTCCTCGCCGCAGATCACGAAACCGCCGTGGATCGCCGCCGCGACGTTGTCCGGGTGGCCCTCCAGGTCGGCGGCCCGCGCGAGCAGCTCCGCGGGGCTCAGGGCAAGCTCGTAAAGGTGGTCGGCGGCGGCCAGGCCGGCGACGATCGCCGCGGCGCTGGAGCCCAAACCGCGGGCCAGGGCGATGTCGCTGCGGATGCTGAAGCGCAGCCCGTCGGCGGGATGCAGCGTCTCGAACGCGCGCACGACCAGGTTGTCGCGCCCGCTCGAGACCTCCAACTCCCCGGCGTCGACGGAGAACTCCCCGGTCTCGGAGACCTCGACCTCCATCTGTAGGGCGAGGGCCGCGGCCATCACGTCGTAGCCCGGCCCCAGGTTGGCCGAGGAAGCGGGCACGCGAACGAGCCGTCGCCGACCCGTCATCGGCCCTCCGCGCTGCTCGATGCGCCGTCTACTTCCACTTGATCGTGCAGCCGACCGGCGCCGTCTCTGCCGGGTCCGGGTCGCTGCCCTCGAGCACCGCGTCGAGCGCCTCGCGAAGCCAGGCGGCGTTCTGCGCCGGGTCCTCGTAGTCGGCGTCGGGCGCGCCCCGGTAGCGCAGTTGGAGGTCAGGGTCGAAGACAAAGACGTCGGGCGTGCGCTCGGCGCCGAAGGCGCGGGCGATGTCCTGACTCTCGTCGAACAGGTAGGGATGCGGCCAGCCACCTTCGGCCTCCACCCTTTCCCGCATCGCCTGCGGCCCGTCCTGGGGGTAGCGCTCGGCGTCGTTGGAGTTGACGGCCAGGACGCGCACGTCGCGATCGGCGTAGTCGCGGGCCACGTCGAGCAGCCGATCGTGCCAGGCGAGCGCGTAGGGGCAGTGGTTGCAGGTCCAGTAGACGACGGTCGCCGGTGCGCCGCCGAGCTCGCCCAGCGATTGCGCCTCTCCATCGACGTTTGGAAGCTCGAAAGACGGCGCCGGATCGCCGATCTCAATTCCGTTCTCTGTCATCGATCTCTCGCTTTCTCCAGCGCCTCGCGCAGGTCCTGCGGATCCGGAAGCGGCGAGATCCGCCCGTCTCGCCGCCGATAGACCCGGCAGGTTAGGCCGCGGGGCGCATCGCCGGAGGGCGGTTGGAGCTCAGAACCGTCGATGCGGATCGTCGGCGAGCCGGGAAAGTCGGTCCGCTCCGCGTCCCCCTCGGTCTCGATCTCGGTGACCACGACAGATTCGGGGTCGAGCCCGGCCGCCTCCATCTCCTCGCGCAGCATCGCCAGGGCCCGCTCCCACGAGGGACATTCCCTCCACCACAACAACTCGATCTGGGGGCTACGCACAATTAGGGCGAGCTTAGAGGTAACCGTGACCGGTCCAGCGTGCGTGCGATAGGTTCCTGCCTCGTGGGCATGGGCAAGGAGCGGGTCCGCCAGGGACGGCGGATGGCACGCATAACTGTTCTTGTGGCGATCGTCGTGTCGCTGGCGGTCGCGGGCGCCGCTTGGGCGGCGTTCCCGCAGGACCCGCCGAACGACCCGGAGTTCGCGCCAGCCGAGAGCGGTCCGGCGGCGACCACCTGCGCGACCAAGGCCGGGGATGCCCAACAGCACTACCTATTCTCGAAGATCCCGATGTGCACGCCGAACGCGCAGGATCCCGAGGGCTCGGCGGGGATGTTCGTGGACCGGGCATGGCGCGACTTCACGACCGGCAACCCGCAGACCACGATCGCCTACATCGAGGGCGGGATCAACTGGCGCCACCAGCCTGCCGAGCTGGTCAACAAGGTCTTCCTCAACGCCGGCGAGCTGCCGCCCCCGACCACCCCGGTCAACGACGGCGTGCTGAGCGCCAAGGACTACGCCGACACGCCGGACACCAACGGCAACGGGATCGTCGACCCCGAGGACATCATCGTCCGGTTCAACAACGGCGTCGACAACGACCACAACGGCTACGTCGACGACATCTCCGGGTGGGATTTCTACAACGACCAGAACGACCCTGCGACCCTCGACTCCGCCTACGGCCACGCGAACGGCCAGATGGAGCAGGCCGCGGCGCAGACCAACAACGCTCAGGCCGGAGCCGGTGTCTGCCCTGACTGTCGCCTGCTGCCGATCAAGGCCGGCGCCGAGGCCCTGGACCGAACCGACGACCTCGCGCAAGCCTGGATGTACGCGGCGGACATGAACGCCGACGTGCTGGTCTCCACGACCGCCGACCTCGGCTACTCGACCTTCATGAGCGAGGCGGTGGACTACGTCTGGCGGCATGGCACCGCGATGGTCGAGGCCTCCAACGACTTCAACTCGACCGACCACCAGGGCGGCATGTTCCACCAGCACGTGCTGCCCGGCAACGGGATGGTCGCCAACAGCAGTGGCGTCGATTTCATCCCCGGCAGCGCCGCCACTCAGAACGCGCTGACCACCACCTACCGGGCGCGCTCCGGCTACACGTCCTGGGGCACGCATAACTTCTTCACCGCCGCGACCACCGGTGGAACGACCTCCGAGTCGACGCCCACCGTCGGTGGCGTGCTTGCATTGGTTCTCGCCTATGGAAAGCAGGCGGCGGCTCAGCACAGGATCTCCGCGCCGCTGACACCCGACGAGGCAATCCAGGTGCTGCGCGCCACCGCCTCCGACGTGGCGGCGCCGGTGCCCGCCCCGGTCGCCTGGCCGGCTAAGCCCGGCTTCGACCTCCAGTACGGCTATGGCCGGCCCAACGTCTACAAGGCGATGCAGGCGGTCTCGCAGAACAACATCCCGCCCGAGGCCTGGATCGAAAAGCCGCGCTGGTACGCGCTCTTTGACCCGACGAGGACCAAGAAGGTGAAGGTCACCGGCCACGTTGCCGACCCGCGCTCTTCGGGCGCGCGCTGGAGCGTCCAGTTCGCCCCCGGCGCCGAGCCCGCCGACTCCGACTTCATCACCGCCGGTCAGGGCCAGCTGAAGCGGCACAAGCACGTCTTCGACGGCAAGCTGGGGACAATCAGGCTGAACAAGATCCCGGCCTCGTTCTGGAACAAGGCGTACTCGCTGTCGCAGACCAAGACGCTGGAGACCAGCGAGGCCTACACGGTGACGATCCGGCTGCGCGTGTTCGACGCCAGCGGCCGCATGGGCGAGGAGCGGCGCTCGATCGCCGTTCACCATGACCCCAGCCTGCGCGCCGGGTTCCCGCGCAAGCTCGGTCCCGGCGGCGAGAGCCAGCCGGTGCTCGCCGACCTGCAGGGCACCGGCAAGGAGGCGATCATCTTCGGCGACTCCGACGGCCGCGTGCATGCGCTCAACGGCCACGGCCGCGAGCTGCCCGGTTTCCCGGTCTTCACCAATCGCACCCAGGTGACGCGAGCCCACCGGGGAGTCAATCCCGGCCACGAGCCGCTGTTCACCAACTTCGCGGTCGGGGATCTCGACCACAACGGCAAGCAGTGGATCGTCGGCACCAGCAGCACCGGCCGGGTCTACGTGTGGGACTCGCGCGGACACCGCCGTCCGGGTTGGCCCAAGCCACTCAATGCCGGGGTGTCCAAGCCGTCGGTCCCGCGTCCCAACTCCCCGTTTACCCGTCCGCCGACCATGGGCGCGACCGCGCCGCCGGTGCTGGGCGACCTCAACGGCGACGGCACCCTGGAGATCATCCAGTCCGGTTGGGACGGGCGTATCCACGCCTGGAAGCCCGATGGGCAGAACCTGCCCGGGTGGCCGGTCGAGGTGACGCTGCCGCCCGGCGCGGCACCCCCCGCTGGGCAGGTGCTGATCAACGACCACAAGCTCGATCTGCCGCCGGCCCTGGCACAGCTCGACAGCGATCCCGCGCCCGAGCTCGTGCAGCGCACCCAGTTCTCGTTTACCCCCGGCGCCGGCCTGCAGGCACCCTTCGGCGGGCGCTCCAACATCGTCGCCTACAACTCCGACGGCAGCCGCGTCCCGGGCTTCTTGATCTCCGGTGTGGCGCTTGCCTTCTACTACGGCTCCGCCCAGGAGTTCATCACCGAGGGCGTCAACAACCCGGTCACCGCCGACGTGACCGGCGACGGGAAGACCGAGATCGCAAGCGCCGCCGGGATCTTCAGTCCGACCTCGCTGTACAACCCCGACGGAACCGAGCGCACTATCTACGGGCCCAACCCGCTGATCTCGTTCGCGGGCGTGGTCGGCAGCCTGGCCACGATCCAGCAGGTCCTGCAGGGGAACCTGCCCACCGATATCCCGGTCAACTTCACGACCTCGGGCGCCTTCGGCAACTTCGGCGGCGGCCTGGCCTACGCCGAGCCGGGCAGCGGCGCAGCATCGGTGGCCGCCGGGCTTCTGCTGCCCGGGAGTGGATTGCCGATCGTCAGCTATGCCCGTGCCTATGGCGCCTCCACTGGATCTCCGCTGGCGGGCTTCCCCTCGAAGCTTCAGGGCCTCGACTTCCTCGGTGCGCCGGCGATCGCCGACGTCAGCGGCGACGGCCAGCCCGATCTGTTGATCGGCGGCGACAGCTCGGCGCTGCACGCATACAGCGCCGGTAGCGGGGCCCAGGTCAGAGGCTTTCCCAAGTTCATGACCGGCTGGCAGGTGTTCGGCCCCAGCGTCGGCGACATCAACGGAGATGGGCGCAACGAGGTGGCGATCACGACCCGCGAGGGCTACGTGATGGTCTGGAACACCCCGGGCCGCGCCTCCGCCGACCAGTGGTGGTCCTCGCGCCACGACGAGCGCAACACCGGCCGCTACGGGGTCGACACCCGCTCACCCGGGGTGGTCCGCAACGCCCGCATCCATAACGGTGGACTTCGATTCAAGGCCCCCGGCGACGATTGGTACGACGGCAAGGTCGACCACTACACGGTCCAGTTCGTACACGCGAACGGCAGCGTCGACACCAAGACGGTCAACCCGAGCGGCGGCGCCGGGATCGGCCAGACAGTGAACCTGGAGCCGAACACGAAGACGGTGCGGGTGCGGGCCGTCGACGAGGCCGGCAACCTGGCCCGCTGGACCTCGGTCCGGCGCTAGCCGCCGAGCATCTTCCCGATCGCCCCGCTGGCGCCGCCGCCCTGGCCGCCGCTCTGCGAGACCGCCGCAATACGGCCTTCGGAGGGCTGGATCAGCACCCATCCCTGCCCGGAGAACGCAACCTGGATTCCCTCCCCCGACCCACGCCCAATGAAGGTCTTCAGGTTGACGTCGGTCTTGACCGACGTCGTGACCCCACTCGACCAGGTGATCGCGGAGGCGGGGTCGGCGAAGGTGCCCTCGCCGTCGATCTCGAGCATCAGCGGCGGCCCGTCTGAGAGCAGAGCGACGTAGCCGCTGCCCTCGAGGTGCATGTTGTAGAGGCCTCCGCCGAGAAAGCTGCCGGCCCCCTCCACCCGCTTCACGTCCCAATCGATGTCGGCGTCGACCGCAAGCACGTTGGCCCCGTTGGCGGTGATCGAGTCGTTCTCCAGCTTGATCACGTGGATGTCCTGGGCGAGATCGGCGAGGAACGCCTCGCCGCTGCCGGAGACCTTCATTAGCGACTGCCCCTCTCCGGTCGCCGCCTTCTTGACCATCCGCGAAATTCCCCCCGAGCCGGCATGCTCGAAATGCACGTCGCCCTGGTAGGCGACCATCGAGCCCAGCTTGGCCTGGATCGTCACATCGGCCAGCTCGACCTTGAGCTGCTTTGAGTTCTGAAGCGAAAACGCCTCACCCTGCTCGGTCTCCTTGAACTGCTCCAGGGTCTGCTCGACAGACATGGCTCTCCTCTTTTCGTTGGCTGGGGGCGGGCGAGCCTAGTCGAAGACGGCGCGCTCGACGATGCCGACGTCGTTGGCGCAGCCGACCACGGCCGGTGCCTTGCCGAGCGCCGTGTCGGGGTCCTTGAGGCCGTGGCCGGTGAGCACGCAGACGACCGACTCCGGCGCGCTGCCGCCCTCCGCCGCGGGCAGACCGTGGGCGAGGATGCCGGCGACCGACGCCGCCGAGGCGGGCTCACAGAAAACTCCCTCGGTGGACGCGATCCAGCGGTAGGCGTCGAGGATCTGCTCGTCGGAGACCGCGGCGATCCGCCCCCGCGACGCGGTGACCGCGTTCATCGCCTCCTCCCAGCGGGCCGGATTGCCGATCCGGATCGCCGAAGCCACCGTCTCCGGGTCCTCGATCGGGTGACCGTGGACGAGCGGCGCCGCACCCTCGGCCTGAAATCCGTAGAGGACCGGCGACGCACCGTAGTCCTGAAAGCCTGCCCAGTAGGCCGTCACGTTGCCGGCGTTGCCGACCGGGATCGCCAGCGCGCCGGGCGCTTCGCCAAGCTCGTCGAAGACCTCGTAGGCGGCGGTCTTCTGGCCCTCTATCCGGTAGGGGTTGACCGAGTTGACGAGCTCGATCGGGTGGCGGTCGGCCAGCTCGCGGACGATCCGCAGCGCGTCGTCGAAGTTGCCCTCCAGGGCGATTACCCGGGCGCCGTGCATCAGCGCCTGGGCCAGCTTGCCGATCGCGATCTTGCCCTCCGGGACGATCACCGCACCTCGCATGCCGGCCCGCGCCGCGTAGGCGGCGGCGCTCGCCGCCGTGTTGCCAGTCGAGGCGCATATCACCGCCTCCACTCCGCTGCCTTTGGCGCGCGAGACGGCAACGGTCATCCCCCGGTCCTTGAAGCTTCCGGTCGGGTTCGTGCCCTCAAACTTCAGCCAAGCCCGCGCTCCAACTCGCTCCGATAGGCGCGGCGCCTCGATCAACGGTGTCGATCCCTCGTTGAGGGTCACCACCGGATCGTCCGGCTCCAGCGACAGCCGGTCGCGATAGCGCTCGATCAGCGGAACGGGCATCAGCGCGGCCGAGGAGCGATCACACGAACTCCTCCTCGATGACTCTGATCGCCCGCGGCGGGGAACGGAGGAAGTCGAGCGTGGCGATCTCATTCAATGCCGCGTCGAAATGGGACTCTAGACACTCGTGCATGACCATGACCAGGCGGGCGTCGTTGCCGAGGCCACGCTGGTTGACGCTCTTCACCGAGACCTCGTTGCGACCCAGGACCCCGGCTACCTCGGCGAGCACTCCGGGGCGGTCGGCCACCTCGAGGTGCAGGTAGAAGGCCGACGGCACGTCGCGCACGATCTCCAGTCGCTCGCCCACCCGGTGCACGGGGGCGTCGCCGGCGATGATCGAGACCACGTCGCCGAGCACCGCCGAGGCCGTCTCGATGCCGCCGGCTCCCGGCCCCGACATCGTCACCTCGGTGATCGCCGGCGCCTCGACCATCACGGCATTGAACGGGCCCTCGATCGGCGCCAGCGGGTGCCCTCGGTACAGGAAACAGGGAAACACGCGCACGCTGATCCCGCCATTGCGCCGCTCCGCCACGCCGAGCAGCTTCAGCGACAGCCCCAGCTCCTTGGCGTAGGCGAGGTCGTCGGGCTGCACCGTCTCGATGCCGTCGTAGTCGACCTCCTCCAGGGTGACCGGCGTGTGGAAGGCGAGCCGGGCAAGGATCGCCATCTTGGCCGCCGCGTCCGCGCCGTTGACGTCCTCGGTCGGATCGGCCTCGGCGTACCCGAGTTCCTGGGCGCGGGTCAGGACGTCGTCGTAGGCGGCACCGCTGGCGGCCATCTCGCTGAGGATGAAGTTGGTGGTGCCGTTGACGATCCCGAACACCTTCTCGATCTCGGTGGCCCCGAAGCTCTCCTGGATCACGCGGATGACCGGGATCACCCCGGCGACCGCCGCCTCGAAGCGAAGCTGCACGCCGGCCTTCCATGCCACGTCGAACAGCTCGTCGCCGTGCTGCGCGAGAAGCTGCTTGTTGGCCGTCACAACCGGCTTGCCGCCGCGAAGCGCCTCCAGCACGTAGTCGCGGGCGGGCTCGGTGCCGCCCATAAGCTCGACCACCAGGTCACATCCCTCGATGATCTGCTCGGCCTGGCCGTCGGAGCGGGTCAGCACGCCGCCGATCTCGGGACGCCGGCCGGTCGCCTCCTCGACGGCGTCCGCACGCTGCTCGACCAGGTCCGCGAAGGCTCCGCCCACGGTCCCTCGACCAAGCAATCCAATGCGTACCGGTTGGCTCATCGATTCAACCCCGACCCCCTAGGTTCGACATCCCACCGTACGAGCCCTACCCCGAACGACGAACGACGAATGACGAATGACGCGTCCCTACTCCACATCCCGCGCAACGAGATCCTCATACGTCTCCCGCCGCACGACGACCCGCGCCTCGCCGTGGGAGCAGAAGATCACCGGGGGGCGCGGCATTCCGTTGTAGTTGTTGGCCATCGCGTAACCGTAGGCCCCGGTGACCGGGGTGACGAGGACGTCGCCGACCTGCGGGGAGGCCAGCGTCGCATCACGGACCAGGATGTCGCCGGACTCGCAGTGCATGCCGGCGATCGTCGCCAGCGTGTCGGGCGTCGCGTCGGCCCTATTGGCGATCAGCGCCTCGTAGCGGGCGCCGTAGAGCATCGGGCGCAGGTTGTCGGACA
>JBBPIN010000017.1:0-49814 GCA_038040285.1 Actinomycetota bacterium | reverse complement strand
GACGGTGAGATGAGCCCGAGTTGTTGCAGCTACTCGGGGTTAGGACGGCCTAGGCGGAGGCCCGGCCATTCAAAGGCCGGCTCGGCCGGCGCGCCCCTGCTTTCGCTCGATCGCGCCCGGGCCGCCTCAACAGGCGTCGCAGCAGGCGTCTCCGCGCCACGCGCCGACGCCCTCCCGAATTGCGACGGCACTGATCAGCAGGGCGGCGCCCGGGTCAGCCCACCACCAACCGAGCAATGCGTTTGCGCCCAAGCCGACCAGAAGCCCGGCCGACAGATACGCGCAGAGCATGTTCTGCCTGCCTTCGCTGTGGGTCGCCGACGAGCCGAGCTTTGTGGCCACTCGCGTCTTCGCGGATGCGAGCGGCGGCATGATCAGCAATGTGACACTCGCAAGCCCAATCCCGACCCAACTGCTGTGCGGATGTGCGGCGTCGATCAGGGTCAGCGCGGCCTCCGCGGCGACATAGGCGGCTATCACCAGGAAGCTGATCGCGATCAGCCGCTGTGCACGCCTCTCGGCGGTCGATCCAGCGACTCGACGAGCCGCGAAGAGGCAGATCACCACGACCCCTGCGAAGCTCTCCACCACGCTGTCGGCGCCGAATCCGATCAGGGCGATCGAGCCGGCTGCGACTCCGGCAGCGATCGCGACCGTTGCCTCGACCACGTGCCAGGCCAGCCCGAGCCAGGCGAGCAGCCTGGCGCGTCGCACGAGCTCGGCGCGCCGTGGGATCGGCGTCGGCTGATGGAGTGGAAGCTCGAGCGGTGTCCCTTCCATGCCCCAGAGCCTAGGGCGAAGCCTTCAAGGACCCTGGGCAGGCCGGAGTAGTCTTCCCAACGCCATGTGCGTCCAGTGCATGTTCACCGCTATGGCCTCGACCGCTGCGGCGTCGGGGACCCGTTCCTGGCTTCAAACGCGGCGCTATCGCTGGCTGTCGCCGGAGCGGATGCGGCGGATCACGATCGGGCTGATCGCCGCGGCGCTGATCGCCTCGGCGACGCTGATCAGCGGCGCCTGACGCCCAGCCGCTACTCCCACTCGATCGTGGCGGGCGGCTTCGATGAAATGTCGAGTGCCACGCGGTTGACGTGCGGGACCTCGTTGATGATCCGGCTCGAGACGCGCTCCAGCAGATCGTAGGGAAGCCGGGCCCAATCGGCGGTCATCGCGTCGTCGGAGGTGACGGCGCGGATCACCACCGGGTAGGCGTAGGTGCGACCGTCGCCCTGCACCCCGACCGAGCGCACGACCGGCAGTACGCAGAACGACTGCCATAGCTCCCGGTAAAGGCCCGCCGCCCGCACCTCCTCCTGGAGGATCGCGTCGGCGGCGCGCAGGATGTCGAGCCGCTCGCGGGTCACCTCACCGCCGACCACGCGGATCGCCAGCCCCGGGCCGGGGAACGGCTGGCGCCAGACCATGCGGGCGGGAAGCCCCAGCTCGGCGGCGACGGCGCGGACCTCGTCCTTGAACAGCATCCGCAGCGGCTCGACCAGCTGCAGGTCGAGGTCGTCGGGAAGCCCGCCGACGTTGTGGTGCGACTTGATCGTCTCGGCGCCGGTCCCTCCCCCCGACTCGATCACGTCCGAGTAGAGGGTGCCCTGGACGAGGTAGGCGGCATCGTCGAGCTTCGCCGCCTCCCGTTCGAAGACACGGATGAACTCCTCGCCGATGATCATGCGCTTCTGCTCGGGATCGGTGACCCCGGCGAGCCGCTCGAGGAAGCGCTGCTCGGCGTCGACGTGCAGGAGCGGAATCCCGAAGCCGCTGAAGGCCTCGACCACCTGCTCGGCTTCGTTGAGGCGCATCAGGCCGTGGTCGACGAACACGCAGGTCAGCTTCTCCCCCACGGCGCGGTGGACGAGCAGCGCCGCGGTCGACGAGTCGACACCGCCCGAAAGCCCGCAGATCACGCGGCCATCGCCGACCTGGGCCTTGATCGCCGTGACCTGCTCGGCGATCACCGAGGCCGGCGACCACTGTTGCTCGCAGCCCGCGATCTGGCGCAGGAAGCGGTCGAGGATGTCGGTCCCGTAGGGGGTGTGGACGACCTCGGGGTGGAACTGGATCCCGTAGAGGCCGCGCTCCGGGCTCTCGCAGGCGGCGACCGGCGAGCCGGGGCTGGCGGCGAGAGCGGCAAAGCCCGGCGGCGGCTCGAACACCGCATCGCGGTGGCTCATCCAGCAGTGCTGCTCGACCGGTAGACCGGAGAGCAGATTGCCGCCCCCGTCGACGAGCGCCAGATCGGTGCGACCGAACTCGCCCGCCTCGGCGGCCTCGACACGGCCGCCGAGCGCCCTCACCATCGCCTGCATCCCGTAACAGATGCCCAGGACCGGGGCCCCCAGGTCGAGCAGCTCGGTCGGGAACTCGGGAGCGTCCGGCTCGTAGACGGAGGCCGGCCCGCCCGACAGGACCAGCGCCTTCGGCCGTCGCTCGCGGATCCGCGCCGGGTCTGTGTTGTAGGGCAGGAGCTCGGCGAACACGCCGCAGTCGCGGATCCGCCGCGCGATCAGCTGCGAGTACTGCCCCCCGAAGTCCAGCACCAACACTTCTTCATGCGCTGGGGCCTCTCCCGGCGCCGGCGCACCGACCCCCGCCGCATGCTCGACCGCGGTCTCGGGAACGTGATCCCGGACCTCGGTCCGATCAGTCATCGGCGACGACAACCCCCTTGGCCACCCCCGCGTGACCGTTGGAGCCCATGCCGACAGATTGCTCGCGCTGAAGCGCCTTGCCTTCGCTCATCAGCGCCGGCGCGACCATCACCTCGGCGCGCTGGAAGGAGCGGATGTCCTCGTAGCCGGTGGTCGCCATCGAGGTCCGCAGCGCCCCCATCAGGTTGAAGGTGCCGTCGTTCTCATGTGCCGGCCCGAGCAGGATCTCCTCCATCGTGCCGTCCTGGGCAGTCGAGACCCGGGCACCACGCGGCAGGGAGGGATGGAAGGTCGACATTCCCCAGTGAAAGCCGCGGCCCGGCGCCTCCTTGGCGCGGGCCAGCGGCGAGCCGATCATCACGGCGTCGGCGCCGCAGGCAATCGCCTTCGAGACGTCGCCACCGGTGCGCATGCCGCCGTCGGCAATCACGTTGCAGTACTCGCCCGTCTCCAGCATGTGCTGGGAGCGGGCGGCGGCGACGTCGGCGATCGCGGTCGCCTGCGGGACGCCGATCCCCAGCACGCCGCGGGTGGTGCAGGCGGCGCCCGGACCGACTCCGACCAGCACGCCGACGGCTCCGGTGCGCATCAGATGCAGACCGGTCGAGTAGGAAGCGCAGCCACCGACCACGGTCGGCACCGGCACCTCGGCAATGAACTCCTTCAGGTTCAGCGGCTCGACGCTCGTCGAGACGTGCTCTGCCGAGATTACCGTGCCCTGGATGACGAGGATGTCGAGGCCGGCCTCGAGCGCAAGCTCGTAGTGATCGCGGACTCGCTGCGGGGTCAGCGATCCGCAGGCCACCGCCCCCTTCTCCTTGATCTCGGCGATCCGCTGGCCGATCAGCTCCGGTTTGATCGGCTCCGAGTAGACCTCCTGCATCATCTCGGTGGCGAGGTGGGTGGGCGCTTCGGCAACCCTCTTCAACTGCTCGTCGGGGTCCTCGTAGCGGGACCAGATGCCCTCCAGGTTGAGAACACCAAGGCCGCCGAGCTGGTTGACCAGCGCCGCGGTGTCGGGGCTCACGACCCCGTCCATCGCCGATGCGATCAGCGGCAGCTCGAAGCGATACGGGCCGAGCGTCCAGGTGATGTCTATGTCATCGGGATCGCGGGTCCGGCGCGACGGGACGATCGCGATGTCGTCGAATCCGTAGGCGCGCCGACCCTTTTTCCCTCGACCGATATCAATCTCCATCAGAGCCTCCAGGGCTGGCGGTGAGTATTCAGGCTATGCGTGGGCGCGGACGAAAAAACCCCGCCGCCGCGGGGCAGAAGGGCGGCTATTTGCGGCTTTCCGAAGCCAAATCGCAACGCCCAATTGATTGTACGGAACCGGCCGCCCCGGACGCGGCGGCCGGCTAGACGCTTGCCGGCACCTCCAACTCGCGCACCTGGACGTCGGCGAGGATCCGCTCCACCTGCTCGGGGTCGATGGTCCCGGCGCCTAAGTGTTGGGTGGACTCGGCGCCGCAGGCGACCCCGAAGGCGAGGCATTCGTTTGCCGGCGCTCCGTCGTATCGCGCCGCCACGTAGCCGGCCAGGAACGCATCGCCCGAGCCAACCGTGGCGACCGGCTCCATCGGCTCCGTCCTCACCTCATAGAAGGTCCGCTCGCTCGGCGGTCCCACCGCTGCCACGCAGCCCTCGGAGCGCGTCACGATCACCTCGCTGGCACCGAGCTCGAGTAGCTGGGCGAGCCCCGAGGCGAGGTCGCCGGGTCCCTCGAACTCGTGCCCGACCAGCTCCTCGGCCTCGAGTACGTTGGGCGTGATCACCGAGGGCCCGGCGCGCACCCCGGCCAGCATCGCCTCGCCCTCCGAGTCGAGCACCACGGTGACGCCGCGCTGGCCCAGCTCGCGAACTATGCGCGCGTAGAGGTCCGGCTCCACCCCGGGCGGAAGGCTGCCCGCCAGCACGCACAGGCTCGCCCCGCGGGCCAGGTAGTCGAGGCGGTCGAGGAACGTATCGATCTCCTGGTCGGTCACTTCGGGGCCGCGCTCGTTGATCTCGGTCTGCTCTCCTGAGGTCGGGTCGATCACCGCGAGGTTGATCCGCGACTCCTCGGCGATCGGGGTGAAGTCGTTGAGGATCGACTCCTCGGCCAGCTCCTCGATCAGGCGCTGGCCGGTCGGACCCCCGGCGAGACCGGTGGCGATCACGGGCCTGCCCAGACGCGCGAGCGCCCGAGCGACATTGATCCCCTTGCCACCGGCGACGTTGCGGCTCTCCACCGAGCGGTGTCGGTTGCCCTGGCGAAAGTTGGGCACGGCCATCGTGCGGTCGATCGCGGCGTTGAGGGTGACGGTGATGATCATCGCCGTACCCCCCGCTCACCGCTGCGTTGCTGCTCGCGGACCTTCCGCCTGTTCTCGCGACTGCTTTCCATCTCCTCCTCACTCGGACGGCGCCCACGCCTTCGGCGGCGCACCCCGAGCACGACCATCAGTATCGCGAACGCGGCAACCGCTATCAACGCAACCACGATCACGGCGTGGCTGCGGAGCTTGTCGAAGGTGCTGGCCTTGGGGATCGAGCGTGAGGCCAGCAGCGCGGCGGCGCCGGCGACCCGTCCGTCGACGACCACCGTGACCCTGCCCAGCCGCTTGTCCTTGCGAATCGGGCCGGTCACCCGGTCGGGGGCACGAAACGAAGTCTGTAGGCGCTGTCCGCGGCGCACACCAACCGTTATCGCATGCGCTGCGCGGAGCGGCAGCTCGCCGCCCGAGTAGCGGATCGAGGGGTTGGCGATCACCTCACCGGTCCGCACCGGGTGCCGCGTTCGGAATTGCGAAAACCCGTAGTCGAGGAGGTCAAGGCTCTCGTCGTCGCGCTGTTCCTCGCTCGGCGCCCCCAACACGACCGAGATCAGCTCCACTCCCTTTCGCCGCCCCGACCCCACCTCCACGTAGCCGGCGTCCAGCGTGTGCCCGGTCTTCACACCGGTCACCCACGGTGCCCGCAGCAACAGCGAATTGCGGGTGCCGATCGTCAACCGCGGATGCAGGCTGCTCAGCACGGCGCTCGAGGAGTCCGCGATCCGCGCGAAGGTGCGGTTGCCGAGCAGGCGACCGGCCAGCGCAGCGAGATCGCGGGCGCTCGAGTAGTTGCCCGGAGAATCGAGGCCGATCGGGTTGCTGTAGTGGGTGTCGGCCAGCCCCAACGCGGCCGCCGAGCGGTTCATCTCGGCGACGAAGCGTCGCTGGGTTCCCCCGACCACCTGGGCCAGTGTGTGGGCCGAATCGTTGGCGCTCTGGAGGACCAGCGAGTAGAGAAGGTCGCGGACGCTGATCGGCGTCCCGGCCGGCGCGCCGAGCAACGACTCACCGGGGATCGCCGTGTAGGGGTCCATCCGCACCCGCTTGCGAAGCGGCAGGTTCTCCAAGGCCAGGTGCGCGGTCATCAATTTGGTCGTGCTGGCGATCGCCAGCACGCGCGCGGGGGAGTGGCCGGTCAGCGTCTCGCCGGTGCGACCGTCGACCAGCAACCAGGCCCGGGCGTCGAGCTCCGGCGGGCCATGCCGCTTGCCCTTCGCACCGGCAACCGCGGGCAGCGCCAGGGTGAGCACCAGCGCCGCCAGGATGGACAGCCAAAGGCGCCCTCCCGGCGCCCCTTCCCCACGTGATCTCAGCGGAGCTTCACCCGGTCCCCGGACTGGAGCGAGAATTGGTCGATGTGCGGGTTGAGCCGCTGCAGCTGTTCAACCGAAATCCCGACCTTGTCGGCGATCACGCTGAGGCTGTCGCCCGGCTTGACCACGTAGATCTTCCGCGCCGATTGCTTCGCCTTCGCCGTGCTCTGCGACTGCCCGCCGTTGTGCGCCGCGGACTTACCGGAGCCACCGCCGCCGAGCGAGGTCACGACCACGACCATGAGGACGATGAAAACGGCGATCAGCGCGAGAATCGCGGCGAGCCGCGCATTTGAGCTCTGCTGGGGGGTCTCCATCTGCGCAGCGCAGGTCGGAACTGCGGAATCGTAGCGGCGGGGTCAGGATGTTTGCCGCGGCGTTGCGCCGCGGCACACTCCCTTGCGCCGGCTGTGCCGGCTGACATGTCAGTGCCCGGCGCCTGACGGCACCGGCCAAGACTGACCGTCAGGCGGCGAAGCCGCCGCAATTCTTCCTCAGGCGCCGGAGGCTTCCCAGACCTCGGCCCGCAGCCGCTCGGCCGCGGCCGCGGGATCGGGGTCGGCCGCGATCGACCGCGAAGCGGACGCCAGCGCCGCCGCTGATCCGGGGCCAAACGCGGGACCGAGGTCCTGCGCCTGCCCCCCCTGGGCCCCGACTCCCGGCATCAGGAAGATCGCGCGGGGCATCAGCTCGCGTAGCCGCCCGATCAGCTCCGGGGCGGTCGCACCGACCACAGCGCCCATCCCGCTGAGGCCGCTCGAGCCGACCAGCCGGTCAGCGGCCCCGTCGACGATCGCCGCGAGACGCTCGTGAAGCGGCGAATCGGCGGGCTGGTCCTGCAGGTCTCCGGCGCCCGGATTCGTCGTCCTTACCAGGGCGAACACGCCGGCCCCGGCCGTTGCCGCTGCCTCAATCAGCGGCTCCAGCGCGTCGGCGCCGAGCAGGGGGTTGGCTGTGAAGGCGTCGGCGCCGAGTCCGCCCACCGAGCCCCATGGGGTCGGGGTCTCCCCCACCAGGGCCTGCCCGTAAGCGGCCGCTGTCACTGGCACGTCGCCCCGCTTGCCGTCGGCGATCACCAGCAGGCCGGCCTCCCTGGCAGCGCTCGCCGTCCGCTCCAGCGCCCCCCATCCCGGGGCTCCGAGGCGCTCGAAGCAGGCGAGCTGAAGCTTGACCGCGACGCAGGCCGGTCCTGCGGCCGCGATCAACCGCCGGCAGGTCGCCACGACTGCGCCCGCTGCCGCCTCGGCGGGGCCTCCCGCCGCGCCCGCGTCTTGGAGGGACAGCGACGCGGGATCGGGATCGAGGCCGAGACAGATCTGGCTGCGACGCTCATCGACGAGCGCCGCCAGCCGGTCGGCAAACGGCTCTGCGCTCAGGCTCGCTTAACCGCCCTTGACATTGGCCTTCAGGGCCGAGCCGGCTGAGAAGCGCGGCACCTTGCCGCCGGGAATCGTGATCCGCTCCCCGGTGCGGGGGTTGACGCCCTGCCGGGGGCCGCGCTCGGCAACGTGGAACTTCCCGAATCCGGTGAAGTTCACCTCGCCCCCGCCGCGCAGCACGCTTGTGATCGTGTCGAGGACGGCGTCGACAGCCTCGCCAGCTGCCTTCTTGCTGCCGAGCCGCTCGTCATTGGCGAGTCGGTCCAGGAACTCAGCTTTGGTCACGTCGAATCCTCCTCGGGCCGTTGAGTGGCGCGCAATCTAACAGTGGACGGTGGCCCTTCCCGACCCCTCCGGCCTTAGGTGGGCGCAGGAAGTCCGCTCGTTGCGGCCAACATCACATCCACCTGCCTGACGCGTCGCCTACGGCTCCGCGCCAGCGTCACTGGTCAGCTGCCGCCGATCGTCATCTCGGCGATCAGCAGCGGTGGCGTTCGCACGATGCCACCGAACGGAACCCATCGGGCCTCCGACCCTGCCTCACGCACCGCGCGCAGCATCGAGACCAGGTCGCTGGCGATCGTGAACTCGCGCACGGGATCGGCCAGCTCCCCGCCCTTGATCATCCTGCCCGACGCACCGACCGAGAACACGCCGTTGACCGGATTGACCCCCGCGTTGAGACCCGCCATGTCGGTCACGTAGACGCCATCGCCGGCCATTGCGAGCAGCTCGGCGGTGCTCAAATTCCCGGACTGGACGATCAGGTTCGACGTCCCGACCGAGGGCGGCGACCGATAGCCGCTGCGGCGGGCGTTGCCGGCACGATCGGCTCCACTGCGCCGTGCCGTGTAGGCGTCGAAGAGGAACGTGCGCAGCCGCCCGCCCTCGATCAACGCGGTTCGCGCTCGCGGGGTGCCCTCGTCGTCGCAGGGTGAGGCCCCCAGCCCTTCGGGCTCGAGTCCGTCGTCGTGCAGAACCAGCGCCTCGCTTGCGACCTCCTCGCCGAGCAGGTCGGCGAACGGGGAGCGCCCGCGCTGCACCGAGTCGGCCCCCAGTCCAGAGCCGATCAGTCCGGCGAAGGCGGCGGCAACCGTGGGATCGAAGACGACCGGACAGGCCTGCGACGGAGGCTTGTCGGCGCCGACCATCGCCGCCGCCCGCTGCGCGCCCTCAGCCCCGATCGAGTCGGCGTCGAGGCCGGCCGGCGAGCGCGCGACTCCGAAGCCGAGCCCGGGCTCCCGGGAGCCCCCGTCCTCGGCGAGAGCGCGAACGTACGCGTAGCAGTTGCTCGCCTCATAGGAGCACTCGATGCCGGTCGAGGAATAAATCGCCAGCTCGTCGTCGCCGCCCGCGTAGACCGCCAGCTCCGCCGCTCGGACCCGCCGGTCACCCGAGGTCGCTGCCCTCTCTACCGCGAGGGTCAGCTCGACGAGGCGATCGGCCGGCCAGTCCGCTATCGCCGGATCGCGGAGGCCGTCCAGTTGCGGATAGTCGCCATCGGCCTGTGGCGCCGCAGCGTGCTCGTCCTCGTCGGCGATTCGCGCCGCGGTGACCACACGGGCCCCGAGCTCGCGCAGGCCCTTCTCCGAGAGTTCGGTGCCGAACGCATAGCCGGCGCGGCCGCCGATCCAGGCCCGCAACCCGACCCCACGCTCGGTCGCGGCGGAGAGGCTCTCCACCTCGCCTCCGTGCACGCGAACCTCGCGGCCGCTCTGGCGCAGCGCGTAGGCCTCGGAGTCGGAGGCGCCCTCGGCGAGCGCCGCCTCGACCGAGAGTCTGGCCGCCTCGGCAAGCTCCATCACACCAGCGTCCCACCGACGGTTAGCTGGCGGATCCGCACATGACCCTGTCCGGTGCCCACGGGCACCCACTGACCCGACTTGCCGCAGGTGCCGCTCTTCATGTCGAAGTCCGAGCCAACGGCGTCGATGGCAGCCAGCGCGTCGAGGCAGTTGCCGATCAGGGTGGCGCCGCGGCACGGCTTCGTCACCTTGCCGTCCTCGATCAGGTAGCCCTCCGAGACCCCGAAGACGAAGTCGCCGCTGGCCGGCTCGACCTGCCCACCGGCGAACGAGACCGCGTAGAAGCCGCGCTTGACCTCGGAGATCATCGCCTCGGGGTCGGCGTCCCCGGGCGCTATGTAGGTGTTGGTCATGCGCGGGATCGGTAGGTCGCGGAAGCTTGCCCGCCGCCCGTTGGCGGTCAGCTCGGCCCCGTCGCGCTCGGCGCGCAGGCGGTCGTAGAGGAAGGAGGTGATGCGGCCCTCCTCGATCACCTGCGTCTTCTGAGCCGGGGTGCCCTCGTCATCGACCCCGTCCGTCCCCCACGCGCCCGGCAGCTGGCCGTCGTCGTAGGCGTTGACCAGGGGCTCGGCCACGACCTCGCCGAGCAGCCGCTCATAGACGCTCGCACCCATTTGGACGTGGTCGGCCTCGAGTCCGTGGCCGGTCATCTCATGGAAAAGCACGCCGCCAAAGCCACCGGCCACGACGACCGGCATCGAGCCGGCCGGGGCCGGGTCGGCGTCGAGCAGGGTGAGCGCCTTGCGCGCCGCCTGCTCCGCGATTCGAGCGGGATCGCCGTCGAAGAGCTCGAACCCGCGGTGGCCGCCCAGTGTCTCGAATCCAACCTCCGCCGAGCCGTTGCGACGTGCGACCGTTTGGGCGCCGAGCCGCAAGCGGGTGCGATCGTCGGTCGCGTAGGTGCCAACCGAGTTGGCCACCGCGACCTCGCGGTGGCTCTCGGCATAGGAGACCTGGACCTGAGCGATCTCATCGCCCTGGGAGCGGGCGCGGTCGTCGAACTCGCGCAGCAACTCCGCCTTGCGCTCCGCGGGAACATCCTCAGGGCGGACTCGAATCTCCTGCGGGGTCGTCTGCTGCGCCCGCAGGGGCACCGGCTGCGTCCGGGCTCCGCGCAGCGCCCCGGCCGCCTCGTCCGCGGCCCGCTCCAGGTCGGCCTCGGCCAGCCCGTCGACGTGCGCGAAGTAGGCGGTGCCATCCTTGACCACCCGCACGCCGGCCCCCTCCCCGCGTCCCAGCATCACGCCCTCGATCCGCGACTCGTCGATGCCCATGTGGGTCCCGCTGCCGCGCGCGGCATACAGCTCCGCGAACTCGCCCCCGTTGGCAAGGGCCCGCTCGACGATCGTCGCGGCCAACTCGGCGGACGGCAACTCGCTCATCGCGACGCCACGCCCCTCACCGCTCCACCTTGGTTGCCGCCAGCGCGAGCAGCCGTCCCGCCGCCGCGAGCAGCGCCGCCCCGGTCTCCGATTCGGCGGCGTGGTCGACGCTGCTGCCGTTCGCCCGATAGACACGCGCAAACGGGCGCCGCACGTGGCGCCGGCGTCGCATGAAGGCGGCCGCCTCATCCGCGTAGCCCGAAACTCGATCGAGGACGACGCGGTGCGGCTTCGGCATCAGTTGGCTCCCGCCGCGGCGCGGTCGGTCGCCGGGCCGCCCGCCGCCAGGTCGCGCAGCGTCGCCCGCATGTCGAACGCCATCAGCGAGGCAAGCACGAATCGCTCTGTCACGGCGACCGCGGTGAGGTTCCCCTCGCGAACAACGAACACCTCGCCGGCCTCGGTGGCGACGTGGACCTGCTCGGCCGACTCGCCGTCGGCGTCGGCGGCGGCAAGCAGAGCGGCGGCGGAATCGCCCCAACCGGCCTCGTCACTGGTGGCCGCCAGCACCGCGTCGGCCTCGAGGATCGCGCCACCACGCATCTCGGGTGAGAGCTCCATCAGATGGTCCAGAGAATGGGCGGCAAGTTGACGGTCGGGCACGTGGGCCAAAATACCGGCCGTGTCGCTGGCGCGAGTTTCCTGGCTCATCGTCGTTGCGGTCTGTCTGATCGCAGTGGTGCTGCTTGGCCTGGGCGGATACACGGGCTACAGCATCACGGTTGGCGCCGTTGGAATCGCGGCCGCGGTGAATCTTTTGCCGGCTCCTTAGTCACTGGTCGCTGGTCTCTGGTCTCTAGCGACTAGCAACCAGCAACTAGCAACTAGCAACTATCCCGCCCTGTACGGCCCCGGACTCTCGCCCGGCCCCAGCACCGATTCCTCGGGCTCGACGTGGATCAGGACGTCGGCGGCCGGAAGCTCGGCCTCGATCGCGGCCCGCATCCCGTGCGCCAGCTCGTGGGCTCGCTCGAGGCTGGTGCCGGATCGAAACTGGACGTGGAGGTCGACGTAGCGGCGGCTGCCGGCCCGACGCGCCCGCAGCTTGTGATAGCCGGCCACCTCGGGCGGGCGCGAGTTGGCGATCGCCGCCTCGATTCGATCCATCTCTGCCGGGGGCAGCGCCTCGTCGACGAGCACCCGCGAGGAGCGGGTGATGATTCGAAGGCCGGAGACGACGATCGCCACCGCCACGGCGAGGGCGGCAATCGAGTCGAAGGCGCTGTCGCCGGTCACCTCGACGAGCACCAGACCACCCAGCACCCCGATCGAGGTGAATGCATCGGTGCGCAGATGCGCGGCATCACCCTCCAGAGCCGGGGACTCGAACCGCTTCGCCTGCCGCCCGAGGAAGCCGGAGATCGCGAAGTTCGTCAGCGCCGAGACCGCCATCACCGCGATGCCCAGGCCCAACCTGTCGACGTGGGCCCCGACGACCAGCCGGTGGGTCGCCTCATAGACGATCACCGCGGCGCCGACCAGGATCAGCATCCCCTCGATCGCCGCGGCGAGGTTCTCGAGCTTCTCGTGGCCGTAGGGATGGTCGACGTCGGCCGGTTCGTCCGCCTTGCGCACCGATGCGAGGGCGATCACCGACGCCAGCAGGTCGATCAACGAGTGAACCGCCTCGGTGAGGATCGCGATCGAGCCGGTGATCGCGCCCGCCGCGACCTTGACCGCGATCAGCAGCGAATTGGACGCGACCGAGAGACCGGCGGCACCGGACTTGGTACGGATCATCGCGGCGCCGCGCTGCTCGGACGGACTTGCGGCGGGCCGTTCATCGGTCGACGTCCGCCGTCCGGCCGATCGCGAGGTGGGGTGCGAGCATCCGCGCCGCCCGGCCCCGATGGCTGATCGCGTTCTTCTCCGGCGGCGAGAGCTCGGCCATCGTTCGGCCGTCGGGGACCTGGTCGGGGAGGAACGCGGGGTCGTAGCCGAAGCCCCCCGAGCCCCGCGAATGCTCGGCGAGCCTGCCTTCGCAGCGCCCCTCGAACTGCCCTTCGTCACCGCTGGCATTGACGTAGGCCAGCGCGCAGACGTAGGCGACGCGGCGGTCGCCGCCAGCCTCGTTCACATCGTGCAACAGCTTGGCCAGGTTCTCCTCGTCGCTGGCGCCTTCTCCCGCGTAGCGGGCCGAGCGAATCCCGGGGTCGCCGTTGAGCGCCGCGGCTTCGATGCCGCTGTCGTCGGCGATCGCCGGCCGGCCGGTCGCCGCATGCGCAGCGCGGGCCTTGACCAGGGCGTTGGCGGGAAAGCTGTCTCCCTCCTCGGGCGGCAGCTCGATCCCCTCCGGCAACAGCTCGAGCTCCAGCTCGGGCAGGAGCTCGGCGAGCTCGCGGAGCTTGTGCTCGTTGCGGGTCGCCACCACCACGGCCGGGATGCCTTCGCTGCGATCGTCGGACATCAGGTCGAGACGGCCCGCTCCTGCTCCTCGCGCAGCCGGACGATCCCAGCCTCAGCGAGGGCGAGCAGCTCGTCGAGCGAGGCCCGCGACAGCGGTGTGCGCTCGGCCGTGGCCTGCACCTCCACCAGCCCACCGTCCCCAGTCATCACAACGTTCGCGTCCACCTCGGCCGCCGAGTCCTCGGAGTAGTCGAGGTCGCACAGCGCCCTGCCGTCGACGATGCCGGCGCTCACCGCGGCGATCGAGCCGCTGAGCGGCAGGCTCTCCATGTCGCCGGCGGCGACGAGGCCCTGGAGGGCGAGGCGCAGCGCCACGTAGCCGCCGGTGATCGCCGCGCAGCGGGTGCCGCCGTCGGCCTGAAGCACGTCGCAGTCGACGTAGACGCTGCGCTCGCCGAGCGCTGCGAAGTCGACGACGACGCGGAGCGCACGGCCGATCAGCCGCTGGATCTCGACCGAGCGCCCGTCCTGGCGCCCGCGCGAGACGTCGCGCTGCTTGCGCTCCCCGGTCGAGGCGGGCAGCATCGCGTATTCGGCCGTCACCCAACCGCGACCCTTGCCCTCCAGCCAGCGCGGCACCGAGCCGGTCACCGAGGCTGTGCAGATGACCCGCGTCTCGCCCTGGGAGAACAGCGCCGACCCATCCGCGGTGCGGACATATCCCGGCTCGATATGCACTGGGCGAAGGTCGGCCGGGGCGCGGTCGTAGCTGCGGCTGGCGGGCATCGGGCCGAGTTTTGCATGCGGCCGCGCCGGATGGAGAGACCATCACCCGGCACGGCCGGCCCACCGGACCTGTCAGCGGAAGCTGACCTGGTTCACCGCCTGCTTGATCTTCTCGATGATCACCCCGGCCAGCTCAGTCCCCTGCTTGCCGTTGAAGCCCTTCATCGCCGCCACCATCCCGACCATCAGCAGCGAGACGAGCAGGATCAGGCCGACGTATTCGACCGTACCCTGGGCGCGCTCGCCCTCCAGCAAGCGACGGATCACGCGCAACCGCCGATCTACCGCCAGGTAGAGCCACCCCATCAATGCGCTCATGCACCCTCCTTAGTTCCGATTGGAGGGCGATGCTCCGGCCTCGGCGCCGGAGGGTCTACACCGGCCGGTGCCTAATGCGTGGCGCGAGCGTCAAGAGAATGCAGCCCCCAGTTGATGTCGGCGGGGTTGACCTGGCCGCCGCGAGAGAGATATCGCGCCGTCGACCAAAGGAGAGCTATGCAAACGCCCCGCCGTGACTTCTGGACACCGGTAGCCGGCTTCGCCGCTGCCCTGACCTTCATCGTCGGCGTGATGTTCGCCGCAAACAGCCCGGACTCCGGCGACCCCGACGCCAAGATCCTCGCCTGGTACGCGAAGCACAGCAACCGGGTCGGGGTGATCGTCGGCGTCTACGTGCTGATGTTCTTGGGGCTGTTCCTGCTCTGGTTCGCCTCCGGCCTGCGTCAGCGGCTTCGGGCCGCCGAGGGACCGGACGGCAGGCTCTCCGACGTCGCTCTCGGTGGCGCCATCATCTGCGTGGTTCTGGTTTGGGTCGGTGCCTTCGCGCTGGCGGCGGTGCCGGCCGGGCAGTCGTTTGGCGGCGCGCCGCCGGTCTCGAACGCCGACGTCGCCCGTTTCCTGCCCCAGATCGGCTTCGGCGCGATCCTGGTCGGTGGGATGTTCGGGGCGATCGCCCTGATCGACGCCGCCTCGATCGTGATCTACCGGACCAGGGTCCTGCCGCGCTGGCTGGCCTGGCTCGGCTTTGTCTGCGCCGTGGCGTTGCTGTTCGGCGCCGTCTTCCTGCCGATGATCGCGCTGCTGATCTGGCTAGTGGCAACGAGCATCGCGCTGTCACGGCTGTCGTCAACTGAGGCGGGACCGTCGGCACCCGCAGCTGCGCCGCCGACCTAGCCCGAACATCTGGAGCCATCACCCGGGCCAGACGAGCCCGGGCGCCCGCGCGCTCGGCCGCCGCGGGTACGCTGGCGCGCGGTGCGGGTCCTAACCGTCACGAACTTCACCCCCGACGCGGAGACTCCGCAGCGCGGACGATGGGTGCTCGACCAGGTGGAGGCGATCCGCAGCCACGGCGTCGAGGTCGAGGTGTTCAGCTTTGCGCTCGGCAGGAGCCAGTACCTGCCCGCGATGCGGCGATTGCGGCGACTGCTGCGCCGCGAGCGCTTCGATCTGGTGCATGCCCACTACGGGTTGCCCGGCTGGTGCGCGCGGCTGGCCGGCGCGCGGCCACTCGTCGTCACCTTCCACGGCACCGACGTGCGCCATCGAACGGTCGGGCCGCTCTCGCGACGGCTGGCATCACGGGTCGACCTTTGTGCGGGCGTCTCGCGAGCCCTGTTCGGCCCCGAGGACGGCCGCCGCGGCCTCCCTCGACCGACCGGACGCACAGCGGTGCTGCCCTGCGGCGCAGACCTGCGCCGCTTCAGGCCGATGCCCAGAACCGCAGCGCGGGGTGAGCTCGGCCTCGATCCGAAAGGCCGATATTTGCTATTTCCGGCCAACCCCTCACGGCCCGAGAAGCGCCACGACCGCGCCGTCGAGCTGGCCCGCGGGGCCAGCGCCGAGCTGCTCACCGGGGGCGGCATCGACCCCGACCGCATGCCGCTCTGGATCAACGCCGCCAACGCGGTGCTCGTCACGTCCGACTACGAGGGCTTCGGCCTCATCGCACTGGAGTCGCTGGCCTGCGAGGTGCCGGTCCTCTCGACCCCGGTCGGGATCGCCCCCCACGCGGCGGGAGGGGTTCCGGGCTGCCTGGTCGCGCCCTACGACACCGAGCGCTGGCTGGTGGCGCTGCGCCCGCACCTGGGGGCGGACGACGCCCGCGTGCCGGGCGCCCAGCGAGCCGCCGCCTTCTCCGCCGACCGCATGGCGGAGCGCGTGCTGATCGCCTATCGGGAGCTGCTCGGCGAAATGCACCTATAGATGGCTCCAGCGGCTAGGCTGAGTTTCCGCAGGAGGAGCGAGCGCGAAGACTGCATGTGAGCCGCCGGGTGCGGCAATTCAGGCAAAGTTTCGCGCCCGACCTGGATACTCGGTTACGAGCGGAAATCCCACCGACATGACGCGCCTACGAACGAACAACCCGCGGGCGACAGCGAAGTCAGCCCGCCCGCTGTCGCAACAGAACGGCTGACGTGCACGTGGAGGACGCGGAGAGGCGGGTTCGCGACGCGGCGGAATCGGCGCGTCGCGAGGCCGAAGAAGCTGCGACCGCGGAGATCCTCGCCCTCGAGGAGGAGCTGGAGCGCCAGCAACAGCGAGCCGACAAGGCTGCCAAGGAGGCCGGTGAGCAACTGCGCCACGCCGAGGAGCGGGCGCGCAAAGAGATGGATCGCTACCGGCACGAGGTCGAGAGCCGGACCCGAAAGGAGGTCGAGGCTGCTCGCCAGGCCGCCGAGGAACGGTTCGCCGCCGAGCTTCGGACGCTCGACGCCGAGCTGGCGATGGAAAAAGAGGCAAAGGCGAAGGCGCTGGAGGCAGCCGAGAAGCGACTCGCCGAGATCGAAAAGCATGCCGTCGCCGCCGCTGAGCGGATCGAGGGAGCGGAACGCCAGCTGGACGAGGAAACCGAACGGCTGCGGGCGAGTGTCGACAAGAAGGTGCCCGAGCAGACCGAAAAGGTTCGCCGCGATGAGGAGGCGAAGCTGAAGGCCGCGCTGGCCCAGCGCGATCAGGAGTTCGAACGGCGGCTTGCCGAGCAGACGACAGCCCTCGAGCAGGCAGAGCGGCGGGTCGAGGAGCTTGACCGGCGCACCAACGAGGAGCGCAAGCGCCTGCACGCGCGGGCCGAGCAGCAGGCCACCGCCGCCGCTGAGCAGGCCGGCAAGGATGCCGGCGCGAAGGCGCAGGCGGAGGCGGAAAAGCGACTTGGCACCAGGGACAAGGAGCTGCGCGCAGAGATCGAGAAGAGTCGCTCAGCCCTCCAGGAGGCCGAGCGGCGGATCGCCGAACTTGAGAAGCGCGCCCAGGCAGAGCGCCAGCAGCTGCGCGGCGAGGCCGGAGAAAAGGTGACGGCAGCCGCCGCGCAGGCAGGCAAGGAGGTCGAGCAAGAGACGCACGCCGAAGCCGAGCAGCAACTCGGCGCCAAGGAGAAGAAGCAGCGTGCCGAGGAGTCAAAGCAGCGGACCCGGCGCGCGGAGGAGGCAAATCAGCGCGCCAAGACCGCCGAGCAGGAGGCGAAGGAGGCCGACAAGCAAGTCGCCGAGGCCGAGAAGCGGGCGACCGAGGCCGAGAAGCGGGCCGAGGAGGCCGCGGCGGCGCTCGGCGACGCGGAGATGGAGGGTCGCGAGGCGGCCGCTGCGTGGCTGCGCGGGCAGATGAAGGAATTGCGGCGCGAGATTCGCGGCCAGGTCGAGGCCGAGATCGAAGAGGCCCGGGCGGCAAGCGCCCAGGCGGCACACGGTGAAGCAGAGAAGCGAGTGGAGAAGGAGGCGAGGCGCCTCGAGGCCGAGGCCGACGCCCTCGCGGAGCACGCCGCAGCCGAAGCCCGCGAAGAGGTCGAGCAGGAGCTGAGCGAGTTGCGCGCCGAGCGCGACGAAGCCGTATCGAAGCTACGCGCCGCGGAGCAACAGCTGAAGAAGGGGACTCCGCCGTCCGAGAAAGCCGAGGAGGCGGAGGCCGCAGAGGCGGAGGCCGAGGAGCCCAGCAAGGCCGAGGCGAAGGCTCCGAAGAAACCGCGGGCCCCCGAAAAGAAGGCCCAAGAGGCCGAGAAGGAGCCGGAGGCCGAAGAGGAGGCCGAGGCCGAGCCAAGTGGCCCGGTCGATCTCAACAAGGCAACCTTCGAGCAGCTGCGCAGGCTTGGGTTCTCGGCCGCCCAAGCGAATCGCGTGATCGCTTACCGCGACCGCCTCGGCGGCTACAAGTCGGTCGACGACTTGGAGACCGTGCCGGGCATCGCGCGCGAGTTCGTTACCAAGCTGGACGACAGGCTGAAGGTCTAGTGACCGGCCCCGCTCGCCAGGATGCAGCGGCGGGACCGGAATGGCGCCGCCCCCTGATCGCCGCCGCCATCACCGTGGTGGTGGCGGTTGTGATCTTGGTGCTCGGCTACGAGCGGATGCGCGATGACGCCGACGGCGAGGCGGGTGCCCTGCATGCCGCCCACAGCCACACGGTCACGCGAGCTGCCAACGGGACCGCAACTCGGAGCGGTAGCCGGAGGCAAGTTCCGGCGGCGCCTCTCGCGGCGCAACGGACCCCGTAAAGGCGGCAATCGTGGCGCTGACCGAGGCGGCCAGGGCCCGCAGCGCGTAGCCACCCTCGAGGCAGATCAGCACCGGCACGCCGAGCTCGGCGGCGACGTCGCGCAGGCTGGCCGCTATGTCGGCGTAGGCCGCCTCGTCGAGCATGCATTGGGCGAGCGGGTCGTCGCGATGCGCGTCGTAGCCCGCCGAGACAGCGAGCAGGCCGGGGTTGAAGCTTCGCGCCAGAGGCACCAACACGGTCTGCACGATGGAGAGAAACTCGTCCGCTCCGGCGCCGGGGGCGACCGGAAGGTTGACCGTGTAGCCCTCACCCTCCCCGCTGCCGCGCTCGCTCGGGTCACCGGTGCCCGGATAGAGGGGGCTCTGGTGGATGCTCGCGAACAGCAGGCGAGGAGTGCAATAGAAGACGTCCTGGGTCCCGTTGCCGTGGTGGACGTCCCAATCGACCACCATCGCGCGTTCGACACCGTGCTCTGAGAGCGCATGGGCTGCGCCGATCGCCACGTTGTTGAACAGGCAGAATCCCATCGCGCGGGACCGCTCGGCATGATGGCCCGGGGGGCGAAGGCCGCAGAACGCGAACCCCACGTCGTCGCCAAGCAGCCGATCGACGGCGTGTACGGCGCCGCCGGCCGCCCTCAGCGCGGCGTCATAGGAACGTGCGCTGGCCACGGTGTCGACGTCGATCATGCCGCCACCTCGTTCGCTGATCGCCTCGATCGCCTCGATGTGGGAGCGCCGGTGGACTCGCTCGATCTGCTCCACCGTCGCCGCCGGAGCCTCGACGACTTCGAGGCCGTGCCAACGGTCGGCTTCCAGCGCCGCCTCGATCGCCCGCACCCGCTCGGCGTTCTCGGGATGGGACCCGGTGTCGTGCTGGAAGGACAGCGGGTGGCGCAGATACAGGCCCATGCCCAAAGCTCCCGATGTTCGCGCTCGGCCCACCATCAAGCTCCTTGTCTGAGCCTCGCGCTCACCACAAGTTGTTCGCGCTCGGCCCAAGACCAAGCTCTCTTGCTGAGCCTCGCGCTCACAGGCCGTTACCGTACTCAGGCTTCTTGGAGTCCAACCGAGCCGAACCGGGCCGCTGCGACGTCGCCGTGGTCGGCGGCGGCGCCGCCGGCCTCTGGGTCGCGCTGCGGGCAGCCGAGCACGGAGCCTCCGTGGTTCTGATCTCCCGCACTCCGATATCGGAGAGCGCCAGCTTCCGGGCCCAGGGCGGGCTGGCGGCGGCGCTGGAGCCGGGCGACTCGCCCGAGCAGCACGCCGCCGACACCGTCGCAGCCGGGCGAGGGCTGTGCCGGCCATCGGCGGTCCAGGTGCTCACCGAGGGCGCCCCGGCCGCGGTCGAGGAGCTGCTGCGACGGGGCGTCCACTTCGACACCGATGCCAAGGGGGAGCTACAGCTTGGACTCGAGGGGGGGCACACGCGGCGGCGCGTGGTCCACGCTCATGGCAGCGAGTCCGGGCGCGAGATCACGGGCCGCCTTGCCGCGCTGGTCGCCGAGTCGGAGCGAGTCGAGGTCCGCGAGCGAACCTCGGCTCTGGCGCTGTGGAGCGACGGGAGCCGCTGCGCCGGCGTGATCACCGACGGAGGGGCGGTACTGGCTGGGGCCACGATGCTGACCACCGGCGGCTCGGCGGCGCTATGGAGGCGAACGACGAACCCATGGGGGGCGATCGGCGCGGGACCCGTAATCGCGCAGGCCGCCGGGGCCGACCTGGCGGACCTCGAGTTCTGCCAGTTTCACCCCACCGCTCTGGCACTACCCGGGAGTCGCTGGGATGCTGCACTGATCACCGAGGCGGTGCGGGGCGAGGGAGCGATCCTGCTAGATGCAGCGGGTGAGCGCTTCACCGACGAGCTGGCGCCACGCGACGCTGTGGCGGCGGCGATCCTCGCCCGCATGCACGCGGACGGCGCCGAGCACGTGCGGCTCGACCTACGCGGTATCGATCCCGAACGCTTCCCGAGCATCTTCGCGACCCTGAGCGAGGCGGGGCTCGACGCCCGAGCCGAGCCGATCCCGGTTGCCCCGGCGGCCCACTACATGATGGGCGGTGTAGCCACCGACGTCGATGGGCACAGCTCGCTGCCGGGCCTGCTCGCGGTCGGTGAGTGCGCCTGCACCGGGTTGCACGGCGCCAACCGACTCGCCTCCAACTCGCTCACCGAGTGCTTCGTGTTCGGCTCGCGCGCCGCGGAGGCGGCCGCGGTCGAGCAGACGCTGCCGCCCGCCGACCCGGCGCCAGCCCCGTCCTGGCGCTTCGAGCCACCTCCGCAGGCCAGTCGGGACGCGGTCTGGGAGCTCGCCGGTCCGCTGCGGCGGGCGGCGGAGCTAAAGAGGCTGGCAGCCGACCCCTATCCGCTCGCGAGGACGATCGCGGCCTGCGCGCTGGAGCGCCACGAGTCGCGGGGCGGTCATCGGCGCGAGGACGCACCGGCCCTCGATCCTGGGCTGGACGGGGTGCATCTTGTGCAAAACCCACATGGCGAGATCCGGCATGACAGCTGGGTTTGAGTCGTTCTCTTAACACCCTCTTAATAGAACCGCGCCCCACCTTCACAAAAACGTGGCACACTGCGCGCCTCCCCAAAAGTGGGTAGGACGACGCGACCTTGGGTGATCACGACCCACGGGGGGAAAGGGAATTACAAGAGAGGGGTATTCCAGGATGTATCGGTTCAGCCGTTCGATGTACCGGGAGTTGGCGCCGCGCGTGATCGATGGGACCCCTGGAGGACCATCGCCGCGTCAGGAGTTGCTGGAGGCTTGCGAGCAGACGATTCGGAGGCTCGCGGTCGACCGCCGTTACTTTGCACGCCCAGCTCGCTCGCTGTTCAACCAGATCCGGGTCCAGTTCCCGATCAGTGAGCAGCTCTACGTGTACAAGGTCGTGGAACGCAATGTGAGCCTCTGCATTGAGTTCGTCGACAAGCTGCCGCCCGACGTCTGTCTGGATGGCGTCCCGCGGCAATGCCGGGCCTCGACCCGAAAGGGCACTCCGTGCCAGCGCGATCCGCTGCCGCGGATGGATTACTGCCCGTCGCACAAGCATCTCGAGGAGCCGGCAACCAAAGAGTTCCAGCCGATCGCGGCCTGAGCAGCGATTCGCTAGTCGTGGAGGGCCCGTGGCCTCCTGGCCGCGGGTCCTGTCACGCTGGCCGCGGAAGTCGCCGCCCGCCACCCCCCAGGCGCCGCGCCTCCGGTAGCGTCGGCCCGTGCTGCTCGGGGTTGACGTAGGAGGCACTTTCACCGACGCCGTCGTGTTCGACGGGGAGCGCCTCCACACTGCAAAGGTCCCGACGAAGCCGGAGGACCAGACGACCGGGGTGATGACCGCCGTCGACGCGGCCCTGGGGCGCGCGGGCGCGCGGCAAGACCAGGTCGAGAGCTTCGCCCACGGCATGACCGTGGGCACCAACGCGCTGCTGGAGGAGCGCGGGGCGAGCACCGCACTGGTGGCGACTTGCGGCTTCGGCGACCTGCTGCGCATCGGCCGCCAGAACCGCCCGCAGCTCTACCGGCTCTGCGCGCCAAAGCCCGTCCCACTGGTTGCTTCCGAGCACCAGTTCGAGCTCGCCGAGCGGGTCGGGCCCAACGGTGTGATCGAAACTCTCGACGACGCCGAGCTTGACGCCCTGGCGGAGCGGATCGGCGATTCGGGAGTCGCCGCGGTTGCGATCTGCCTGCTGTTCTCGTATCTGGAACCGGCCCACGAGCGGCGCGTCGCCGAGCGGCTGCGCGAGGCGCTGCCCGAGCTGCACGTCTCCGCATCGCACGAGGTGCTGGCCCAATTCCGCGAGTACGAGCGCTGCTCGACCACCGTGATCGATGCCTACCTCTCCCCCCTGCTCGGCCGCTACCTGAACCGCTTGGGCGACGCAGCGACGCAGGCCGGGCTACCGCAACCGGTCGTGATGCAGTCCTCGGGAGGCGTCGCCCCAGCCGCGGAGGCGGCCCGGGCCGGCGCCTGGAGCGTGCTCTCCGGCCCCGCGGCCGGTGCGGTCGGCGCCGGCGTGCTCGCCTCGATCTCTGGAGACGGCGACGCCGTCGGCCTCGACATGGGTGGCACCTCCTGCGACGTCTGCGTGGTCGAGGACGGACGGGTGCGCCAGACCGACTCGCGCCAGGTCGAAGGCCGGGTGATCCAGCTGCCGATGGTTGACGTGCACACGGTCGGCGCCGGAGGCGGCTCGATCGGCTGGCGAGATCCCGGCGGCGCGCTGCGGGTCGGGCCACGCTCGGCGGGCGCCGAACCGGGCCCTGCCTGCTACGGGCGGGGCGGCGGCGACCCCACGGTCACCGATGCCAACCTCTTGCTCGGTTTCCTGGCGCCGGACTCGGCCCTGGCCGGGGGGGTCGAGCTCGACGCGGGGGCGGGGCGCGCGGCTATCAGGCGACTCGGCGACTCGCTGAGGTTGGAGGAGCTCGAGACCGCCGAGGGCATTGTTCGGGTCGCCAACCAGGAGATGGTGCGGGCCCTGCGCGTCGTCACCGTGGAACGCGGAGTCGACCCGCGCCGCTTCGCGTTGATGCCGTTCGGGGGCGCCGGCCCGATGCACGCCGCCGCGATCGCCGAGCAGCTCGAGATGACCAGCATCCTCTGCCCGCGCGCCAGCGGTGTGCTCTCGGCGCTCGGCCTCTGTGCGTCGGATCGCCGTCGGGACACCGCCCGAACGGTGTTGTTGAGCGGCGAGGAGCTGACCGCCGACCGGGTCGCGGCCGAGGTCGCGGCGCTTGCCAGCGGGATCGGCGAGGGCATGAACGGCGCCGAGCCGTGGGCCAGCTACGAGATGCGCTATCGCGGTCAGGCCTTCGAGCTGTCGATCCCGGGGCCGCCCGATCCCGACCCGGGCGAGCTCGCGGAGCGCTTTGCGGAGGTGCATGAGCTGCGCTACGGCTACCGCGACCCCGACGGAGTCGTCGAACTGGTCAACATCCGCCTCGCGATGGTCGTTCCCGGCGCCCAGCCGCGCCCAGCCGCCGCCTCGCCGGGAGGGCTGCGGGAGTCGGAGCGCGAGGCGCGCTTCGGCGGCGAGTGGCACTCGACGCGTGTCCTGCGCGGTGAGCCGCCAGCCGGGCTTCGGGCCGAAGGCCCAGCGATCTTCGAGCTTCCCGAGGCAACCCTGGTGCTGCCGCCAGGTTGGTCGGCCGAGGTCGACGACGCCGGCACCATCGTCGCGAACGACACTCGAATGACGAATGACGAATGACGAGCAGTTGATGTCCACTCAACGCCTCGACCCCGTAACCCTCCAAGTGATGATCGGCGGCCTGCGCGCCGCGTGCGAGGAGATGGGCGCAGTGCTGATCCGCTCGGCGCACTCGGCCAACATCAAGGAGCGGCGCGACTGCTCGACGGCTCTGTTCGACCCCGACGGCGAGATGGTCATGCAGGCCGAGCACATCCCGGTCCACCTCGGCTCGATGCCGGAATCGGTGGCGGCGGTCCTCGACGAGCCGCAGCGGCCGGGAGAGACTTGGATGCTCAATGACCCCTACCGGGGCGGCACCCACCTGCCCGACATCACGCTGATCTCCCCGACCTTCGTCGACGGCATGCTGAGCGGGTTCGCGGCCAGCCGTGCCCACCACGCCGACGTCGGTGGCCCGACTCCCGGCGGCATGCCGGCCGCCTCGACCCAGCTCAAGGAGGAGGGGCTGGTGATCCCTCCCACTCTGGCCGGCAGCCGCGAGCTCGAGGATGTCGCCTCCTGCATGCGCTCGCCCCGGCAGCGGCTCGCCGACCTGCGCGCCCAGGGGGCGGCAAACCGGATTGGATCGCTGCGGCTCACGGAGCTGGCCCAGCACCACGGGCTCGACGAGCTTCGGGCCGGGATGGCAGAGACACTTGCCTACGCGGAGCGCCGCACCAGGGCGGCGCTCGCCGAGCTTCCCGACGGGACATATGAGGCCACCGATGTGATGGAGGACGACGTCGGCGGCGACCCACGCGACGTGACGCTGCGGGTCAGTGCGACGGTCGCCGGCGATCAGCTTCTGCTCGACTTCACCGGCACCGACCCGCAGGTCGAGGGCAACCTCAACTGCCCGCTCTCGGTGACCAAGTCGGCGGCCTACTTTGCGGTCCGCGTGCTCACCGATCCCGACGCCCCCCCTTCGGCCGGCGCCTACCGGCCGATCGAGGTCCGCGCGCCCGAGGGTTGCCTGCTCAACGCCGAGCCTCCAGCCGCTGTCGCCGCCGGCAACGTCGAGACCTCGAGCCGGGTCGCCGACCTGGTGATCTCGGCTCTGGCGGGCGCCCGCCCGGCACCGGCGCAGGGACAGGGCACGATGAACAACCTCACCCTCGCGAATCAGGACTTCACTTATTACGAGACGCTCGGCGGTGGACAGGGCGGCTGCCCGGACGCCGACGGGCCGAGCGCCGTGCACGTGGCGATGTCGAACACGCTCAACACCCCGGTCGAGGCGCTTGAGACCGAGTTCCCTCTGCGGGTACGCGAGCTATCGGTGCGCCGCGGCAGCGGGGGCGCCGGCCTGCACCCCGGGGGCGACGGCGTCGTGCGCGAGCTCGAGGCGCTGGAGCCGATGCGCTACACGCTGATCAGCGAGCGACGTCGCCATCCGCCGCGCGGCCGTGACGGGGGCACCGACGGGGCGCCGGGGCGCAACCTGCTCAACGGCGAGCCGCTTCGGTCCAAGTGCGAGGGCGAACTTTCGCCGGGTGATGTGCTGAGGATCGAGACACCGGGCGGTGGTGGCTACGGAGAGGTGGGAAGCTGATCCGGTGGCCGCGCGCATCGAGATCGATGGCCTGACGTTCACCTACGAGGACACCGGTGGTACGGGTCCGTCTGTCCTGTTTCTTCACGGCCTCGGTGGGTCAGCCAACGCATGGCTCGCCCAGCTCGAGGCATGCCGTCAGCGCGGCTGGCGGGGCATCGCCTACGACCAACGCGGCGCCGGCCGCTCCGACAAGCCGGAGGGCCCGTACTCGGTGGAGCTCTGGGCCGAGGACGTGGAGCGGCTGCTCGACGCTCTCGAAATCGAACGAGCAGCCCTGGTCGGGCACTCGGTCGGCTGTATGGTCGCCGAGCATGCAGCGCTGCGGCTGGGCGAGCGCGTCTGGGCGCTTGCCGTCTGCGGTGGGGCCCTCCAATGGCGTCCCGAGGCGGGTCCTGTGTTCGAGGAACGCGTCAAGCTCGCGCGTGCGGGGCGCATGGACGAAATCGCGGAGACGGTGGCCGCCACCGGCCTGTCCGAGCGCTGTCGCCGTGAGGATCCCCGCCTTCTCGGCCTGATGCGGGAGATCATCGCCTCCAACGATCCCCAGGCCTACGCACTGTGGTCGCAGGCCACAGCGGTCGCGCAAATGACCAATCTCCCGGCTCTGCCGTGCCCACTGCTCGCCTTCTGCGGCTCCGAGGACCCGGTGGTGCCGACACCGGCCTCGGAACAGATCGCCGCGGCCGCGCCGCGGGGGCGCGCAGCGTTTGTAGAGGGAGCCGCCCACTGGTGCCTGGTCGAGGACCCGGAGGGCACCACTAAGACGCTATTTACGTTTTTGGACGATCACGCGCCAGAGTCCTGACCGGCGTTTGGCCAAACAGCCAGTTTGGCTTTCCAAAGCGGTTACGGATACTTAAAGCTAAGCCGTTTGAGCTTGTGACAACTTGAACTTAATTGAGAATTCGGTAGATCTCGTCTAGGGTGTCTGACCTCGGGTCGGCACACCACCCAGGTAATCGCCGCCCCGCAAGGTTCCCGAGACAACCCGCTGGCCTAGACGCTTCCCAATGCCGATTGCTTTCAAAGAGTGGGCCGTAACGGTTCGTGCGCTCGCCGAGGGCGAGCAGCTCGTGACCCTGCGCAAGGGCGGAATCCGCGAGGAGAACAAGCACTTCGAGCTCGAGCACGAGCAGTTCTTCCTCTACCCCACCTTCGACCACCAGCGCAACGACCTGGTGCGCCAGTCGCACCATCCAGAGCTGCGCCGCGCCCTCGAGGAGGGTGTCTGGCCCGACGAGGAGCCTCCGCCACGCGCCCTTGTCCAGGACGGGGGCATCCCGCAACCCGATCGGGTGCGGATCCGCGCCTGGGCCGAGGTCACCGACCATTTCACGATCAGTGATCGCGGCGTCGTCGACGAGCTCTCCCCCTTCTACGTCTGGACTCCCGACTACGCGGAGAAGCGCCTCAAGTGGAAGCGCCGCCATCCGCTCCACGTGTTGCTGCTGCGGGTGCACCGGATCCCGCGGCCGGTCACGGTCAGGGTCAAGGACGATTACCACGGCTGTCGCTCCTGGGTCGAGATCGACCGCGAGCTTCCCTTCGAGGGCACGCCGGTGATGGCCGACGAGGAATTCGAGCGCGCCCGCATCGAGATCCAGCAGATCTGCGGCGAGCCCGAGCCGGTCCTCGCCTGAGCGGATCCGCTCGCTAGAACGCATCCTCTCCACAGCCACGCGTGCGCTGGTGATCGGCATGGGCGGTGGCGGCGACGTGGTCGGAGCGCTGGCCGCGGCGCGCCTCTGCCAGTCGTTCGGGGCCGAGTTCCGCCTCGGCGGCGTTGCCTGGGAGCGCTTCCCGATCGACCCCTATCCCGGTCCCCGCTCGATTGAGCAGATCAAGGGTGGCAAGCCGCTCGGTCCGGCCGCGGTGCTGGCTGACGAGAACACGACGACCCCCGAGGGAGTCCCGTTCGCGGAATCGCGGATGGCCGCCTTCATCTGCTCGGACACCGTGCTGCTCGACATCACCGGCGGGCCGGAGACGGTGGCGGACGCGGTCGCAGGCGCTGCCCAAACCCTCGGCTGCGACCTCTGCGTGCTGGTCGACGTGGGAGGCGACGTCCTGGCCCACGGCGACGAGCCCGGCCTGGCCAGCCCGCTCTGCGACGCGGTGATGCTGGCCGCGGCGGCCCGCCTCGCCGAGCGGCTGCCCACCGTGGCCGCGGTCTACGGCGCCGGGTGTGACGGAGAGCTGACACCCGACGAAGTCCTGGAAAGGATCGCCGAGTTGGCTCGTGCGGGCGCTCTGCTGGGCGCCTGGGGCCTCACGCCGGCGGTCGCCGAGCAGATCGAGGGCGCCGCCCGCACCGTCCCCACCGAAGCGAGCCTGATGGCGGTCCGCTGCGCCCGTGGCGAGACCGGCACGGCGCAGATCCGCAGCGGCAAGCGGACCGTCGAGCTGACGCCGTTGGGAGCGCTGACCTTCTTCTTCGACCCAGAGATCGCCGTACGGAAGACCGCGCCCCTCGCCCGCGCCGTCGAAGACGTGCAAAGCCTCGATGCCGCGCAGGCTGCGCTGACAGCCGCCGGTGTTCGCACCGAGCTGGACCTGGAGCGAGCCCGGGCGCGGGGCGAGCAACCGCCGCTCGAGTAGACGGGCAAACCGAGGATTCGCACCCGTCGGCGAACCGGCGCCCTACCAGCAGCAGGCCGACCAGATCCAAGGTCATCGTTAATCGTTAGGGGAGCAAGCTAGTCTCGGCCCCAATGACCTGGGTCGAGACCGAATCGCTCAGCTTCACTGCCCGTCACGACACCGGCGACACCGCCTACGCCCAGCGGACGCTTGACCGGCTCGAGGACCTGCGCCTGCGACTCGAGGACAGCTTCGAACGAGTGCCAGGCGAGGTGACGGTTGTCGTCCACACCAACCCCGCCTGGCTGTCGCTCGCCCACCCGTTTCTGCCCGCCGCCCGCTGGTCGGCGGCACCAGCCGGCCGCCGCTATCTCGCCGGCTGGGCGATGTCCACCGAGCTGCACGTGCTCAACGATCCCCACATGGACCGCCGGGCGGCGGGCGAGGACTCCCGGGAGGCGCTGCGCGGCACCGCGGAGCGGCTCTACGCGCAGCTCGTCGTCGCCGCCAACAACTCCGATTTACCGCCCTCGTGGACGCCGCGGCGCTTCGGCCGCTACCTGCGCTGGGCCTGGTTGGTCGAAGGCGGCGCGCAGTACTTCGCACGCCAGGTCGGGCTCTACCGGGCGGCGGTGATCCGCCGATTGCGCGAGGGCTCTCGCCCCTCGTTCCCCCCCTCGCGGCGCGACGCCGTGATCCTCGGCGGGACCCTCTTCGACCTGCTCGAGCAGCAGCGAGGCCCAGACGCCTGCCACCTGATGGTCACCGATCTGCGCCGCGACGGCCCGCAGCTCCAGCTGGCCAACGCCTTCGACGCCCGCCCGCGCGAAATCGAGTCCGCCTGGCGCGATTACCTGCGCGAGATCGCGCGGCGCAGCATCGACTAGCGCGTCAGCTGCTCCGCATCGCGTCCGCGCTGGGCCGCAGGTCAGCTGGTCGCCTGGTACAGCAGCCAGACGATCACGAAGGCAGCTACCAGAGCCGCCAATACCCAGAACGCAAGGCGGGCCGGCGAGGTCGGGCCGCTGACAGCGAGCTTCGCCTGCCCGCGCAGCTCGGCGATCTCGTCCCCCTCGCTCTCCACCTCTGTGTCGGCGAGCAGGCTCCGCGCGGCCTCGGCGCCGGTCTGCGGGACCAGGATGTCGCGCGGGCCGCCGGCCAGGTAGTCGGGGACGTCGAAGCCGCGGGTGCGCTTGAGCATGCTCGGTATCCCCTCCTCGAGGAGCATCCCCTGGACCATCTCCGCCTCCGCCTGGTTGCGCGCGAACCCCACCTTGACCGGCTCTCCGCGCGCGTACTGGGGCTTTATCTTGCGAGCCCGCTCGTGGGTCTCGGTGATCGGCTGCTCGCCGCCGCGCCCGGCGTAGACCAGAGGCATGCCGCAGTTGGAGCAGAAGCGCTCCGAGAGCGGGAACGTCTCGGCGCAGCGGGGGCATGAGAGCAGTTGGCTAGGCGACATCGAGCTCCGCCTCTTCGATCTGACCTTCGCGGATCCAGAATCCACGCACGTCGGGGTTCTGGGGATCTTCGAGGGACACGATCACGTAAACGGCGTCCGGGTAGGCGGCCAGGTTGACGTCGGTCTGCGACGGATAGCCGGCGCTGCCGGTGTGCGAGTGGTAGATGCCGACCAGCTCCTCGCCGCGCTGCTCCATCTCCTGCATGATCCGGAACTGATCGCTCGCGTCGAGGCTATAGCGCAGCGGGCTTTCCTCTGCGTTGATCGACCGGTAGACGGTGGTGCCGCTGCCGTCAGCGCCACCGATCATCCCGCAGCACTCGTTGGGCGCTTCCTCGCGCGCGTGGGCGATCATCTCCTCGACCATTTGGCGGGGAATCCTCATCGCGGCGAGGCTAGCGAACGGCATCGATCGCTCCGGCCGCGCGCTCAGTACCAGAGGATGCCGTCGGGCCTCGGCGGCTCGCGCAGGTCTGCTCCTCCCGCCGTCCCCAGCAGGTCGGCGTCGTCGCGGCCGACCTCCCAGAGCAGATCGTCTAGCAACGGCGGCTCGATTCCCGCCTCCTCCGCCACCCGCTTCAGAGCCTCGCGGGTGGCCGCCCTCACCGCATCGACCGGCCCGGGTTGCACGAGACCGGAGCGCAGTGCGAGCCTCATCAGCACGTTGTCCGCACAGACCTCCCAGCTCTCCGGGTCGACGACCTCCAACCAGCCGCGCCGGGCGGCGATCTTCGCGAACAGGTAGGCCTTCTTGGCCAGCGGGTCGCCGAAGGCCTCGAACTGGGCCAGCCGCTCGATCAGGCCTTCGGACCCGCCGAGCCGCGATTGCGCAGCGGTGAGAAGCGCTACGGTCGATCCCTCGTAGCGCTCGTTCAACCCGGCCGCGAGGTTGCGCCAAAGGCGCGCCCGCTCTTCCGCACCGGCAATCGTTTCTTCCTCGACCCCAAACAGCTCCTCGACCCGCTCGGCATCAACCGCGGACAGCGAGGCCGCGCTCAGCAGGCCGGTTCGACGGCGCTCGGCGGTGCAGCCGAGTGCCCAGAGCACGTCGCTGCCGTCGTAGGGGCCTTTGCCGTCGACCAGGTGAGCACGGGCGTAACCGGTTCGGTGGTCGATTGCGCAGAGGAAGAGCGCGGCGTCGGCGCCCGGCGCCTCGGCGAAGTCCGGGGGCTGGTAGTCGGCGGCCAGTCCGCGGACCCGCTCGGCGACCTGTGGGATCAGCTTCGGGTCGATCGAGTGGTCGGCGTCGACGGCGCCTACCACCACACGGTGCTATCTACGTCCTCGAGCTCCTCGATCGGCTTCGTGTAGACGCCCGAGGAGAGGTACTTCCAGCCGTCGTCGGGGATCAGGAAGACCACGTTGCCCTCGTCGAGCTCGTCGGCGATCCTCATTGCCACCGAGGCGATCGCCCCGGAGGAGACGCCGGCGAACAGGCCCTCGTCATTGAGCAGCCGCTTGGTCCAGACGATCGCGTCGTGGTTGGAGACCATGATCTTTCGATCGAGCAGCGAGAGGTCGATGATCGGCGGGATGAAGCCGTCGTCGAGCGAGCGAAGCCCCTGCACCAACTCGCCCTGCATGGGCTCCGCGGCGACGATCAGCGTCTCGGGGTCGTTCTCCTTCAGGCGGCGCCCGTTGCCCATCAGGGTGCCGCCGGTGCCGAGGCCGCCGACGAAGGCGGCGACCCCGTCCAGCTCCTCGAGGATCTCGGGCGCGGTGCCGTCGTAGTGGGCGCGCGGATTGGCCTGGTTGCCGTACTGGTAGGGCATGTAGTAGCCCGGGTCCTTGGCCATCTCCAGGGCCAGCTCGACGGCGCCGTTTGAGCCCTTGGCGCCCTCCGAGTAGACGATCTCCGCCCCGTACATGCGCAGCAGCTGGGTGCGCTCCTCGGTCACGTTGTCGGGCATCACGACTTTCAGCGGGTAGCCCTTGCGGCGGCAGATCATCCCCAGAGAGATCCCGGTGTTGCCCGAGGTCGGCTCGAGGATCGTCTGGCCGGGCTCGATCAGGCCCTGGGCCTCGGCGGAGTCGATCATCGCCTTCGCGACTCGGTCCTTGACCGAGCCGGTCGGGTTGTGCCCTTCTAGCTTGGCCCAGATGCGGACGCCAGGCTTCGGCGACAGCCGCGGGAGCTCGACCAGCGGCGTATTGCCGATCGACTCGAGGACGTTGGCGAAGCGCCCTCCGCAGGGGCGATTTAGAAGTTCGTCGTGCGGCACCGGGATTCCCTCAACTCCTTTACTTCAGAAAGTGTAGTAAAGGACGCCCCCGCTGGCCACCGCATGCGAGCTATCGTGGGTGTCTGCGCTCAAATCGACTGGTCAGACACTGGAGGAGACACCGATGAGATTGACCCGGCCGCGCACCACATTGATCGCGATCCTTGGACTGCTTGCCGTGGCCCTGATCGGCGCGGGATGCGGCAGCAGCAATAACAACAGCACGTCAACGAGCGGCGGAAAAGCTGTTCAGCAGACGGCCACGCCGGGGATCAACGTCGCGAAGGATCCGAAGATCGCGGCCGAGGTCCCGAAGTCGATCTCCTCCACGGGCACGCTGAGCGTCGCCGCCGACGCCACCTACCCGCCGGACGAGTTCATCGCTCCCGACGGCAAGACGGTGATCGGGATGGACGCTGACCTGGCCAAGGCCATCGGTCAGGTCATGGGGTTGAAGGTAGATGTCCAGAACATCACCTTCGACAGCATCATCCCCGGGCTCGCCGCGAACAAGTACGACCTCGGGATGTCCTCCTTCACCGACACCAAGGAGCGCGAGCAGACGGTCGACTTCGTGACCTATCTGACCGCGGGAACCTCGTTCTACGTCAAGGCCGATGGCGGACCGGACATCGTGGGGTTCGAGTCTCTTTGCGGGCACAGCGCCGCGGTCGAAAGGGGGACCATCCAGGCGGACGCCATCGCCGAACAGGACAAGAAGTGCAAATCCGCCGGCAAGCCAGCCGTCGATCTGCAGGTACTGCCGGACCAGAACGCCGCGAACCTCGCGATCTCCAGCGGCCGGGCCGAAGTCGGCGCGGCAGATACGCCGGTTGCCGTCTACATTGCCGAGCAGTCGAACGGCCAGTTCAAGGTGGTCGGCAAGCCCGTCCCACCTGAGCCCTACGGGATCGCGATCCCGAAGGACAACGGGATGGCCCAGCCGGTGCTCGACGCAGTGAAGGCTGTGATGGCGGACGGCGCCTACAAGAAGATCCTTGACTACTGGGGGCTCCAGCAGGGTGCTATCAGCAACCCGACCATCAACGGAGCCGTCAGCTAGGGGGCTCGCGGGACTGGCAAGACGTGCCGCCGCCTGACGCGGCAAGGGAAATAGAGCCGCCCACGCCCGCCGAGGACATAAAGGCGGTGCCGGTCCGCCACGTGGGTCGCTGGATCGCCGCGGCGATCGTCGCCGTCGTCGGCGTCTCGCTGACCCATTCCGTTGTCACCAACCCACGCTTCGAGTGGGGTGTCGTCGGCGACTTCCTATTCGACGATCGGATTTTCAGGGGGATCGTGACCACGCTCGAGCTGACTATGCTCGCGATGGTGATCGGGATCGTGCTCGGCGTGGTCCTCGCCCTGATGCGGCTTTCGCCGAATCCGCTCCTCAGCGGTGGGAGCTGGCTCTACATCTGGTTCTTTCGCGGCACTCCCGTGCTGGTCCAGATCGTCTTCTGGTACTACATCGCAGCGCTCTACCCGACCATCGACCTCGGGATCCCCTTCGGTCCCTCGTTCATCCATCTCAACGCCAACACCCTAATCACGCCGTTTCTCGCCGGGATCCTCGGCCTGGGCCTCAACGAGGGCGCCTACATGTCGGAGATCGTTCGGGCGGGGATCATCTCGGTCGATGAGGGCCAGACCGACGCCGCCCAGGCACTCGGAATGACTCGCATGAAGACGATGCGGCGGATCGTCTTGCCCCAGGCGATGCGGGTGATCATCCCGCCGACCGGAAACGAGACGATCTCGATGCTGAAAACGACCGCCTTGGTCGCCTTCATCGCTCTCTCGGACCTGTTCTATTCAGCGCAGTTGATCTACTCCGCCAACTACAAGACGATCCCGCTCTTGCTGGTCGCGAGCATCTGGTACCTGTTCTTCACCTCCGTGCTGACGGTCGGCCAGTACTACATCGAGCGCTACTTCGGCCGCGGCAGCACCCGTGAGGCCTCGCTCACGCTCCTGCAGCGCATCCGCCGCAACTTCTGGCCCCGGCACGCATCGGTCACCATGCCCCGGGCGCCAGAGGACGCAGACGTGCACCCGTCAGGCGAGGACCATCGATGAGCGGTCCGATGGTCAAGGCGGAGAGCGTTCGCAAGCGCTTCGGCCGTCTCGAAGTCCTGAAGGGGATCTCGCTCGAGGTATCGCCACGCGAGGTGACCTGTCTGCTCGGCCCCTCGGGCTCCGGCAAATCCACCTTCTTGCGCTGCATCAACCATCTCGAGAAGATCAACGCCGGTCGGCTTTGGGTCGACGGAGAGCTGGTCGGCTATCGCCAGGTCGGCAACAAGCTGCACGAACAGCGGGAGAAAGAGGTTGCCCGCCGCCGGGCCGAGATCGGGATGGTCTTTCAGCGCTTCAACCTCTTCCCTCACATGACCGCGATTGAGAACGTCAGCGAGGCGCCAGTACAGGTGAAGGGCGTCAGTAAGAGCGACGCAATAGAGCGCGCCCGTGAGCGACTGAAGCGGGTCGGACTCGAGGACAAGACCGATGAGTACCCGTCACGGCTGTCCGGCGGCCAGCAGCAACGGCTGGCGATCGCCCGGGCGCTGGCAATGGACCCGAAGCTGATGCTCTTCGACGAGCCCACGTCGGCCCTGGATCCGGAGCTGGTCAAGGAGGTGCTGGACGTGATGCGGAGCCTCGCGCGCGATGGGATGACGATGATCGTCGTCACCCACGAGCTGGGGTTCGCCCGCGACGTCGCCGACAGCGTTGTCTTTATGGACGCAGGGGTGATCGTCGAGCAAGGCAAGCCGGCCGAGGTCCTGGAGAATCCGCGCGAGGAACGGACGAAGCGGTTCCTAGGCCTGGTGCTGGAGCGCTGAGTCCAGCTGAGGCCCGGCGCAGGTCAGGCGCTGACCACTTCTCGCTCGGCCGGAGCCTGGGCGAGGATGAACTGCTCCTGCGGAGCGCGGACGTCGAACTGGACCCCGCTGCGCAGCGAGACCCTGACGTTCTCGATCAGGATCAGAAGGTCGAAATAGACCGCGCGGTGCTTGAGGTAGAAGAGGTCGTGACAGAGCTTCCAGCTCGTGCCCTCCTCCGAGCCGCCGTAGCCGCAGCGTGCCTGCGCCCAGCCGGCGATACCCGGCTTGACCAGAAGGCGGCGGTCGTAGTTGGGAAGCTGGCGTTCGAGCTCGGCGATCAGCTCCGGACGCTCGGGGCGGGGGCCAACCAGCGTCATCTCGCCGCGCAGCACGTTCCACAGCTGCGGCAGCTCGTCGAAATGCATGCGGCGCATGATGCGGCCCACGCCGGTGGTGCGCTGATCGTCCGCAGTCGACCACTGCGCGCCTGTGGTCTCGGCCGCCACCGTCATCGAGCGCAGCTTGACCATCGCGATCTCGACGCCGCCCTCCCCGACGCGGTTCTGGCGATAGAAGATCGGGCCGCGGTCGGTGAGCTTGATCGCGATCGCGAAGGCAGCAAACACCGGCGCCAGAACGATCAGCATCAGCGAGCCGGCGAAAAGGTCGAATGCGCGCTTGGAGAACGGCGATCCGGCCCGGTAGCGCGGATGCATCAGATACTGGAACCAGGCCGAGGTGCTCTGGCCGAGCGGGACGTGCCCAAGCAGGTCCTCGTACAGCAAGCTCGCCTCGATCAGCCTGACCGGAAGGTCGAGGCACTCCGCTGCGACCCGCTCGAAGATTTCCAGCCGCGAGTAACGGGGCGTTTCCTCTCCGTCCATCGGGGGACCGGCGCTGTGCACGAGCAGGTCGATCTTGTTGCGCGAAACGATCCCCCTCACGCCGTCATCGAGCGAGCCAAGACGGCGCGGCCCGCCCTCGGGCCGCTCCACCGACGTGGCGGCGTCTGAGAGCCAGCCGATCACCTGGTAGGCGTTGATCCCCGCGGTCCGAAGCTCCTCGTCGAGGCCGAGCGCGATCTCCTCCGACCCGATCACGGCGAGCCGAACCTGACGGACCGACTCGAAGCGCCCGGTGCTCCAACTCGCGAACGCGGTCACCAGCCAAGCGCCGACCACCGGTATGAACATCGAGGCCACCGGCTGGCCCGCACCCGCAATCGCGAGGACGGCCAGAGCCATCGCGGCTCCCAACACGGGAACCGCGGTGCGGATCGCAAACCAGGCCAGCGGCATCAGATGCAGCGGCACGTGCTCGCGCTCCAGAATGGCGCTCGCCAGGACGATCGCCACGAACACGATCAGGCCGTCGCCGGCCCGGCTCAGATGACCACTCGCCATGAGCCCGGCGACCGCCGCCGGTGCCAGCCGATAGGCCGACACGTCATGCAGTCGCCGGGCTCTGAAAGCAGTCACGTAGGGGAAGCCCACCCGCTTCCCCTGCCTGAACGTCACTTCTCGGAGTCGCCTATCGTCGCGAGCCGCCGCAGAACCACGCCCGTCCCGGTCAGCGCCAGCGCAACCACCGCAAGGGCAGCCACGTCAAGCCCGGTGAAGGGCAGAGACGGCCCGGACGACGCCGCGGGTACGGCCACCCTCTGCGCGGGTTCGCCGCCACCGCCGCCGGAACCGAGGCCCGCCTGTATGGATTGAACCTGGTTGCAGTACTGACCATAAGTCGCATCCTGGTTGGCGTTGCTGCACTCCTGGCCAGCGAACGCCTGGCCGGGCAGCGCGACGAGCGCCAGCGACAGCGCCGCCAGGGCCAGGGTCGCCTTGATGCGCCTCGCAGCGCGCCTCGTTCGAGTTGCTCGCGTTTGCACGTTCACCGGTATCGAACAACGATCACCGGCGGTTGAATCATCGTATGGAAAGTTCATCGTTCTCCCGGGTGGGTGATTGAGCTCAGGGTCATATTGCAGCTGCCTCCTTTTCCTCCGCCATGGCCAGGATCAGATCGGCTGGTACTCCTTCACCCAGATCCGGGTGAAACTCACCAAAATGTATGCGGGCCAACTCGACCAGACGGTTCTTGCGGCTCGCCGTGATGCTCGCGCCGCATTCGCATCGCAGGACCAGCTTCGCAGATCGGTCCAACACTCCAACGCCATTGGTTCTCCCATTGGTTGGCATGGGGGCAAGTTTGCATAACCGCTGTTACCCTGCCGTTTGGACAGCGTTTCCGTATCGTTTCCATGATGCAAACGGCCGCGGGTGAGACCCGCATCCAGCTTTGTGGCCGCCTGAAGGCCGACGTGGAAGGAATGCACGTGACCCCCGCCCTGCGGGGGCGCCAGGGGCGCGTGCTGCTCGCCTATCTGGTGATCAATCGCGGTCGGCCGGTGAGCCGTGATGAGCTGATCGCCGCGCTTTGGCCGCACCGGCCGCCCGCCGACCCATCGGCGGCCCTGCGGACCCAGCTTTCGAGGCTCCGCAGCGCCCTCGGCACCGCCTCGCTGGCGGGCCGCGACGCCGTCGAGCTGCAGCTGCCCGATTCGACCTGGGTCGACATCGAGGCCGCCGACCACGCGATCCAGGCCGCTGAAGCAGCGCTCGCCGCGTCCGAGTGGAAGGAGGCATGGGCGCACGGCAACGTGGCCCTGAACATCTCCAGTCGACCGTTCCTGGCCGGATTCGACGCGCCGTGGGTCGAGGAGGTGCGCCGCGAGCTGGGAGAGCTTCAGAGTCGTGCTCGCGAGAGCATCGCCCGAGCCGGGATCGGACTCGGCGGCTCAGAGCTTGCCGGCGCCGAGCGCTCTGCCCGAGAGCTGGTGCGCACGGCCCCGTTTCGCGAGTCCGGTTGTGTCTTGCTGATGCGTGCCCTGGTCGCCTCCGGCAACACGGCCGAGGCGTTGCGGGCCTACGAACGGCTGCGCGGGGTGCTGCGCGAGGAGCTTGGCACCGCACCGGGCGCCGAGATCCAGGCGCTGCACAGGCGACTGTTGACCGGACGTGAGAGCGTCGACGACCCGGTCGAGCCCGCGACCACCGCGCCCGTCACGGTTGGAGAGCCGGGTCCGGTAGTGGCCGAGCTTCCCCTTCCTACCTGGCTGATCCCGACCCGGCGCAGCCCGTTCGTCGGACGAACCGGCGAGATCGGACGGCTTGAAGACCTCTGGGACGAGGCGGCCGGGGGCCGACCTCAGATTGTGCTGGTCGGGGGCGATCCCGGGATGGGCAAGACGCGGCTGGCGACCGAGTTCGCCCAGAGCGTCCACGATGCGGCCGGCGCCGGGGTCTTGTACGGGCGCGCCGACGAGCACGGCACGCTCAGCTATCAGCCCTTCGTCGAGGCGCTTCGCCACTGGGCAATCAACACCTCGGGCGAGGAGTTGCGGAGCAGCCTTGGACGCCACGCCGCGGTGCTCGCCCGGCTGGTGCCCGAGATCACGGTTCGCCTTCCCGAGCCGCCGGCCGTTGAGCCGGGGGAGCCGCAACGCGACTTTCTGTTCGACGCCGTGACCGCAACCGTCTCCGCGATCGCCTCGTCGCGCCCCACGCTGCTGGTCATCGACGACCTGCACTGGGCCGACCAGGGGTCGCTGCTGATGTTCCGCCACCTCGCCCGCTCCCCCCACCGCTCGCGGCTGATGGTCCTCGCCACCCACCGCGACACCGAGACCAGCGACGCGCTGACCGAGACTCTGGCCGATCTCGGTCGGGAGCGGTTGTTCGAGCGCCTTCGCCTCGGGGGCCTCGGGCCCGACGAGACGGCGGCGTTGGTCTCATCGATCCAGGGATCGCGGTCGAGCCCCGATCTGGCTCAGGCCATCCACGCCGAGACCGCCGGCAACCCGTTTCTGGTCGAGGCGCTGGTCCAGCATCTCGCCGAGCACGGCGAGGCCTTGGACGGACTCGGGCGGGCGGGAGCGCCCTCGCCGCGCGAGGCGATCTACGCCGGAGGGGTGCCAAGCCTGGTGCGCGAGGCCGTGGCCCATCGCGCGAGTGAACTCGGCAGCGACGTGGAGCGCGTGCTCGAGGTCGCCTCGGTGGTCGGCCGTGAGTTCGAGTCGGAGCTGCATGCCGACGTCAGCGACCTGCCGGCCGATTCGGTTGTGGCGGCGCTGGAAGCGGCGGTGACCGCCGGCCTGTTGATCGACGTCCCCGGGACGCTTGACCGCTACGCCTTCTCGCATTCCTTGTTCCGCCAGACCGTGTACTCGGATCTGCCGAAGGCACGGCGCACGGCCCTGCACCGCCGACTCGCCGAGGCGTTGGAGCGCCGCCACGGTAGCGATCCCCGCCACGTCGCCGAGCTTGCCCGCCACTTCTCGGGGGCCGGACCGGGCGCCGCCCCGAAGGCGCTGGAGTACTGCGTTCGGGCCGGTGCCGCCGCTCTTGGCGCCTTCTCATACGAGGAGGCGATCGAGCACTACGGGCACGCTCTGGCCGCGATCGAGATGGCGGCCAGCGACGACGAGGGCCTGCGATGCGAGGTGCTTCTGGCACTCGGCGAGGCCGAGTGGCGGGCCGGGCACGTCGAGGACGCCCGCGAGACATTCGCGCGGGCGGCGCGGATAGCTCGCGCCGGCACCGACTCAGGTGCGCTGGCTCGGGCGGCGCTGGGCTTCTGCGGCGATGGGTGGGAGCGTTTTGGCGCTCCCGACTCCGACGCGACGCAGCTTCTGGAGAGCGCGCTCGACGCGGGTCCCCAGGACCCGGCGCTGCGCGCAAAGCTGACCGCCCGCCTCGCCGAGGTCGTTCACTCCAGCGCAGAGCCGGCGCGTGCCGAGGAGCTCGGCGAGCGGGCGATCGAGATCGCCCGCGCCTCGGGCAACCGCAGCGCCCTGGCGGCGGCGCTGATCGGCCGCTGGTACGCGATCGAGAGGCCCGACGCCCTGGATCAGCGGGTGCGGTTGGTCGAGGAGCTGCTCTCCCTCTGCGAAAACCTCCACGATCGCGATCTCTCGCTTGGGGCCCAGACGCTCAAAGCCAGAGTCGCCGTGGAGACCGGGAACATGGACGCGCTAAGCGCCGCGATCGGCGATCACGCCATGCTCGCCGATCAGAGCAAGCAGCCGGCCAACCAGCTTCTAAGCCGCGCCTACCGCGCCACTCGCGCCCTGATCAGGGGCCGCTTCGATGAGGTCGAGGCGCTGATCGGCGAGGTAATCGAGCTGGGGGTGCTGACGCAGTCACTGGGAGCGCTTCATTACTCGAGTGTGGAGCTGGTTGTGTTGCGCTGGGAGCAGGGGACGCTCGAGGAGCTCGAGCAACCGCTCCGTGAGCTCAAGGAGCGCACGGGCGCGGCGATATGGCGCGCGGCGCTCGCCCTGCTGTGCGGTGAGATCGACGAAGAAGAATGGGCCCGCGCGGAGCTGGAGGCGCTGACGGCGGACCGCTGCGCCGCGGTCCCGTTCGACGAGAACTGGCTCGCAACGCTGACTTTCCTCGGGATGACCTCCGCCACCCTCGGCGATACGAAGCGGGCCGCCGAGCTGCACGAGCTGCTCGAGCCTTACCGTGGCCGCTTCATCGTCATCGGCGCCGCCGCGGCCTGCCTTGGGCCGGTTTCGCATTTCCTGGGCTGGCTGGCCAGCGTTGAAGGCGATTGGCAGGCGGCGGTGGCGCTGCTCGAGCAGGCGAGCGAGGAGAGTCGGGCGGCCGGCTCCGAGCTGTGGCTGGCGCGCGCACGCTTCCGACTCGGCATGGCGCTCCGCGCCCGGGCGATCTCAGAAGACCAGGAGCGAGCCGGCCAGCTGATCTCGGAGGCCGGCGCCACCGCGGAGCGGCTGGGCATGGGGCGGCTCAGCGGGCTGATCGCGCGATCGGACCCCGGCACCAGCAGTCCAGAAGAGTCGCGCCTGCGGGCCCGCCCCTAATAGTCGGAGCCCGCGCCGCCCGCCATCGCCGGGAGGATCACGACCGTGTCCGCTTCGGCGATCGCGGTGCCCAATCCGTCGAGCACGCGTACGTCCTCGTCGTTGAGATAGACGTTGACGTAGCGGTTGAGCTCCCCCTCCGGCGAGAACAGCTGCGCCGCGGTGTCTGGGTGGCGGTCCGCGAGCGAGCGCAGCACGTCTCCCACCGTGGCGCCCTCGGCGCTCACCTCGGCTTCGCCGCCGGTTTGGGCGCGCAGCACGGGCGGGATCTTCACCGTCGGCACGCTCCGATCCTATTGAGGCTCTTTGCGCAGGGCTTCTAGCCCGCGCAGAACGCTTCGTAGTCCGGGAACTTGCCCATCTCCGATTCCGGGATCTGGGGCGCGTTCTCTCCGCAGATCGGGCAGTCGGGATCGCGGCGGACCTTGAGCTCGGTAAAGGAAGTCGACAGCGCCTCGAACAGCAGCAGGCGGCCGACCAGCGGCTCGCCGATGCCGATCACGAGCTTTGTGACCTCGTTGGCCTGCAGCAGGCCCATGATGCCCGCCATCACCCCGAGCACGCCGTTCTCCGAGCAACTCGGTGCAAGCTCGGCCGGCGGCGGGGTCGGATAGAGGCAGCGGTAGCAGGGGCCCTCGTAGGGCACGAAGGTCGAGATCTGGCCGTCGAAGGTGAGGATCGAGGCCGAGACGACCGGCTTTCGCAGCCGCACCGAGGCGTCGTTGAGCAGGTAGCGGGTGGGGAAGTTGTCGGCGCCGTCGACGAGGACGTCGTAGTCCTTGATGATCTCGATGATGTTGGAGGCGTCGAGCCGCGTGCGGTACTCGACCACCTTGACGTCCGGGTTGAGCGCCTCGATCGAGAGCCGTGCCGACTCGGTCTTCGGGGTACCGACCCGCTCCGTGTTGTGGATCACCTGACGCTGGAGGTTGGACTCGTCGACCAGGTCGTCGTCGACGATGCCCAGTGTTCCGATCCCGGCCGCGGCCAGGTACAGCGCCGCTGGCGAGCCCAGGCCACCGGCCCCGATCAGCAACACCTTTGCGTTCAGCAGCTTGATCTGACCATCGACGCCGACCTCGGGGATCAGCGTGTGGCGCGAGTAGCGCATGCGCTGCTCGGGGGTGAGGCCCTCGGCGGTGACCACGGGTAGACCCTGCTCCTGCCAGGCGAGGATCCCGCCGTCGACGTTGGCGACGTTCTCATAGCCAAGTTCGGACATCTCCTGGGCGGCCTTGGCTGAGCGGCTGCCGCTGCGGCAGTAGAGGACCACCCGCTGGGAGCGATCGGGAACCACCGAGGCGATTTCGTCGCGCAACAGTCCGGGCGAAACCAGGCGCCCGCCCTCGATGTGAGCTTCCTCGTACTCGTGCGGCTCGCGGGTGTCGACGAGCGCGACGCCGCCGGCGTCGATCTCACTTGCGGCCTCAGCGGGGCTGAGCTCCTCGATCTGGGTCTTCGTCGCCTGATCGGTGGCCATCGTTATCTCCGCAAACCCCTCAATCCGGATCGGAACTCTAACACTTCAGAAAGTATAGCAATGGGCCCGCTTTCCAGAAGCATTTGCGGGCAGGTTGGACGGGCCGCCGAAGCGGCCCGTCCAGGCTCCTGTGAGAGAGAAACTACTTAGCCGAGGGCCGGCCGCATCTGACGTAGCCTGCGGACCCGGTCCTCGATTGGCGGATGGGTGGAGAACAACCTCGCAAACCCACCGCCCGAGAAGGGCTTGACGATGTAAAGGGGCTCGGCCGCCTGGTTGACCTGCATCGGCATTGCCTTGGCGCCCTCCTCGAGGCGCAGCAGGGCGCTGGCCAGGGACTCCGGGTTGCCGGTCAGCTCGGCGCCGCCGGCGTCGGCCGCGTACTCGCGCTGGCGCGAGATCGAGAGCTGGATGATCGTCGCCGCAAGCGGGGCGAGCAGCACCATCGCCAGCGAGCCGATCAACCCCAGCGGCGAGTCGTCGTCCCCGAACCACAGCAGCATGTAGCCGAGGTAGGTGATCGCCGCCCCGATCGTCGCCGCCACCGATGTGATCAGGATGTCGCGGTGCTTGACGTGGGCCAGCTCGTGCGAGAGCACGCCGCGTAGCTCGTCCTCGGAGAGCAGCTGCGTGATGCCCCTCGTCACCGCGACCGCCGAATGCTTGGGGTTGCGACCGGTCGCAAACGCGTTGGGCTGGTCGACCGGAATCATGTAGAGGCGCGGCATCGGCAGGTCGGCGCGGGTACAGAGGTCGCGCACGATCTGGTAGAGGCGCGGCGCCTCGGACTCGGAGATCGGCTTCGCGCCGCTCATCTTCAGCGCCAGCTTGTCGCTGAAGAAGTAGGAGCCCATGTTCATCAGGGCTGCCAAGAAGAGGAAGAGCAGAGCCGTGCTCGAGCCGCCGATCAAGAAACCGATCGCGACGAAAAGACCCGACAGGGTCGCCAGCAGGATGGTCGTGCGAAGCCCGGCTCCGAAGGTGGATCGCTTGGTTGTCGTCATTTGCCAGTTCTCCTAGGGATTGAACGCCGTATATGAGTATCCCGCCGGCGCCGTAAACCGTAAATAGGGGGAAACCCCTACAGGCGTGGCCTACGTCCCCCATCCACGCCTACGCCTACGCTTCGGGGTAATGCGAAGGCGCGCCCTATTCAGCCAGGTGGTGGCGGTCAACGTGGCGCTGATCTGCGCCGCAGCGCTGGCCACGGGGCTGCTCGTCGGGCTCGACCTCGACGAAACCGAAAAGGTCCTCGTCGTCATCGGGGTGGCCGCCGGACTGGGACTGCTCGCCAACCTGGTTCTGCTACGGGCCCGCTTCACCCCGTTGGAGCGGTTGATCGAGGACATGGAGAAGGTCGACCTCAGCCGTCCGCGCGCCGCCGTTCCCAGCTCGATCGACGGCAAGGGCGGCACCGCCGAGGTGGAGCGGATCGAGGTCGCCTACCTACGCATGCTGCGCCGCCTCGAGGGCGAGCGCCGCCGCACCTCCAGCGCCGCGCTGCGCGCCCAGGAGGAGGAGCGGACGCGGGTCGCGCGCGACCTGCACGACGAGGTTAACCAGGCACTGACGGGCGTGCTCTTGCGGCTCGAGGCGGCCCGTGAGCGCGCCCCGGCGGAGCTGAAGCCAGAGCTTGCCCAGACCAGGTCGCTCGCCAATCAGGCGATGGAGGAGTTGCTGTCCCTGGCGCGCCAGCTTCGCCCCACCGCGCTCGACGACCTCGGGTTGAAGGCGGCCATCGCCGGCCAGGTGGAGGAGCTCGCGAGCCACCGCGAGGTCGATGCGACCCTCGCTGCAGAGGGCGACTTCTCCGACCTTGACGACGACGTGCAGCTGGTCGTCTACCGGGTCGCCCAGGAAGCGCTCTCCAACGCCGCCCGCCACAGCGAGGCAAGCCAGATCGGCGTCAGCCTCAAGAGGCGGGAGACTGGGGTTGAGTTGAAGGTCTCCGACAACGGGCGCGGCTTCTCGTTCGCCGACGCTGACCAGGGTCTGGGGATCGCCGGGATGAGGGAGCGGGCGCTGCTCGTCGACGGCGAGGTGGAGATCCATTCGCGCCCCGGAGAGGGCACGACCGTTTGGCTCCGAATCGACACTCCCGAGGGAGCCGCGGTCGCCCCGCCATCGTCCTAACCTGGGGAGCGCGCCGAGGCGGCCGGCGCAGAGGTCGTCCAGGAGCCCCGCGACGAGGAGTACGGCGGGCGCGGCTACACGGTCCGCGACCCGGAGGGCAACCTCTGGAGCTTCGGCACCTACCAGCCGAGCCTGGACGGCTAGGCGTTCAACGCGCCAGCTTCAGTAGTTGCCCGAGATTCGGTCCCAGGCGCGGCGCAGCTTGTCGTGCATCTCCTCCCCGAGGCCTTCCTTCCCCATGTCATCGGCGCCAACCTCCATCGCGGCCGGGTTGGCGGATGGCTTAGGGAGCGACTTGCAGGCTTCGGCGTCCAGCTTCAGGGTGACCGCATCGGTGCGGATCTCCCCCACCTGCGCCCCGTCGGCAAACACATGGCCGCCGGGCAGCCAGGTTGCGTCGACCACGATCCCGTCGAAGATGTCGTCGTCGACGTCGGCGAGCACGTGGGCGACCGATCCGATTGGCTCGCCGTCGGAGCTCAGCACCGCGGTGCCCTCCTCCAGGGCCATGTAGGAGATCGGCTCGCCCGCGGCCTCGTTCGCGCTCACGAGTCCACGATACTGGCGCTGTGCGCGTCCTCATAGCCGATGACCACGGAATCGTCCGCTCGGGGCTGCGGTTGCTGCTCGAGCGCCAGCCCGACATCGAAGTGATCGCCGAAGCGGCCGACGGCGCCGAGGCCCGCGAGATCGCAGTCCGCGAACGGCCCGACCTGGCGATCCTCGACGTGCGGATGCCGAAGCTGACCGGGTTGCAGGTGACGCGGGAGCTGAAAAAGCAGGCGCCCGAGGTCTCGGTGCTGATCCTCTCGATGCACGACGACGAGCGCTACCTGTTCGAGGCCCTCAAGGCCGGGGCCTCCGGCTACGTGCTCAAGACGCAGGCCGACGCCGACCTGATGGAGGCGATCCGCGCGGTCGAGCGGGGCGAGCCCTTCCTGACTCCGGCCGCACAGCAGGCCTTGATCAAGGACGTCCTGGAGCGCGGCCGCCAGAGCGAGGACGAGGAGGAGCTGACCCCGCGCGAGGAGGAGATCGTGAAGCTCGTCGCCGAGGCCCACACCACCCGCCAGATCGCCGAGATCCTCCACCTCTCCGAGAAGACGGTCGAGAACCATCGCGGCAACGCGATGCGAAAGCTCGGCATGCGCGACCGCGTCGAGCTGGTCCGATATGCGATCCGGCGTGGGCTGATCGAGCCGTAGGATCGAGCCGTGGCCGAGGAGACCGCGAGCCCAGCTGCCAAGCACGTCGTCGTCGCCAACCGCTTGGAGCTGCTGCTGCGACCTGTGCAAGCCGACGACAAGCGGCGCCTCGCGCAGGCCTTCGAGCGACTCAGCCCCGAGACCCGCTACCGGCGCTTCTTCGCACCCGTTCAGAGCCTTAGCGAACAGGACCTGCGCTATCTCACCGAGGTCGACCACCACGATCACGAGGCGCTGGTCGCGATCAATCCGGAGAACGCAACGATCGTCGGCGTCGCCCGCTACGTGCGCAGCGACGACCCCACCGAGGCCGAGGTCGCTGTCGTGGTCGCAGACCCCTGGCATGGCCACGGAGTGGCTACGGCACTGCTGCAGCAACTGGTCCGGCGCGCCCGGGAAGAGGGAATCGATCACTTCGTGGCGCTGGTGATGAGCGACAACACCGAGGCGCTGGAGCTGTTCCGCCATCTCGCTCCGGGCGGATCGCACACCCGCCTCAGCGCCTCGGGCCACACCGAGCTGGTGATGGCGCTGCCCGACCCGGAGCGGATTGGGGAGTCGACCCTTGGACGCGCCCTGCGCGCCGCGGCGGGTGGCATGCGGATCAACCCCTGGTCGATCCTGCGCGACCGCATCAACCGCAAGGGCTGAACCGCGCGCCGCCGGGGTGGCCGGGATAACCGACCAATCGAGTAGGATTTAGACCGATGCTGTTCTCGACCAAAGCCGAGTACGGGGTCCGCCTGATGGTCGAGCTGGGCCGCCAGCCGGGCTCTGAGCCGGTGGCGCTGAGCGCCGTCGCCGAGGCCGAGCGGCTTCCGCTCAGCTACCTCGAGCACCTGGTCGCGAAGCTGCGACAGGCCGGCCTCGTCACCTCGACCCGGGGTGCTCACGGCGGCTACCAGCTTTCCCGACCCGCGGACGAGATCACGATGGACGAGGTGGTCGAGGCGCTGGAGGGCCAGATCGCCCCGATGGAGTGCTTTCACCCGACGCCAGAGGGCAAGGTCCTGTGCTCCCACGAGAGCGACGGTGATCGTGCCTGCGCGACGAAGCTGCTCTGGACCCGGGTCCAGGGCGGTGTCAACAAGGCGCTCTCCGGCACCTCGCTCGCCGACCTGGTCGAGTTCGCCGGCCCACGCGAAAGCAAACAGTCCGTGGGCAGCGCCGTTTAAGCGCCCCGGACCCAGAAACGGAGACCTATTGGCTGACCTCGAGATCCGCAACCTGCACGTGACCGCTGAGGGCAAGGAGATCCTCAAGGGGTTCGACCTCGATGTGGAGAAGGGCAGGATCCACGCGCTGATGGGGCCAAATGGATCGGGCAAGTCGACGCTCGCCAACGCGATCATGGGCCACCCCAGCCTCGAGGTGACCGAGGGCACGATCACCTACAAGGGCGACGACATCACCGAGGCCGACCCCGACGAGCGCGCCCGCGCCGGCCTCTTCATGGCCTTCCAGTACCCGGTCGCGATCCCCGGCGTGACGGTGAGCAAGTACCTGCGCATGGTCATGAACGCCAGGCGCGAGGCACGCGGCGCGCAGCCAATGAAGATCAAGGAGTTCTCGAAGACCGCCCAGGAGGCGATGGAGCTGGTCAACATCCCGCGCGACTTCTCCAGCCGCTACCTCAACGACGGCTTCTCGGGTGGCGAGAAGAAGCGGATGGAGATCCTTCAGCTGGCGCTGCTGCGCCCCGAGATTGCGGTCCTCGACGAGACCGACTCCGGCCTCGACATCGACGCGCTGCGCACCGTCGCCGAGGGGGTCAACACCTTCACCGGTCCCGACATGGGCGTGCTGATCATCACCCACTACCAGCGCATCCTGCACCTGGTCAAGCCGGACGCCGTGCACGTGATGTTCGAGGGGCGGATCGTCAAGGAGGGCGGCCCGGAGCTGGTCGCGCAGCTCGAGGAGAAGGGCTACGGCTGGATCGGCGAGGAGGTCGAGGCGGCCGCCTAGCGCCGCCAGCTCACGATGGAGACCGCGACGAGCCCCCCCACCCTCCCCCGCTCGCTCGCGGAGATACGCGCCGAGTTCCCGATCCTCGCCCGCGAGGTCCATGGGCAGCCGGTCGCCTATCTCGACAACGGCGCCACGGCGCAGAAGCCGCTCGCGGTGCTCGAGGCGCTCGATCGCTTCAACCGCGAAAGCAACGCCAACGTCCACCGCGGAGTGCACACGCTCTCCGAGGAGGCGACGAGCCTCTACGAGGGGGCGCGGCGGCGGATCGCGCGCCACCTGGGCGCCGAGGATCGCGAGGTGATCTTCACCCGCAACGTGACCGGGGCGATCAACCTCGTCGCCAGCTCCTGGGGCCGCGCAAACGTCGGTGAGGGCGACCGCATCGTGCTGAGCGAGATGGAGCACCACTCCAACGTGGTGCCCTGGTACCTGCTGGCGCGCCAGGTCGGCGCCGAGTTGGACTGGGTCCCGGTCACCGACGAAGGTCGTCTTGACATCGAGGCGCTCGGCGCTGCGCTCGAGCGCGGCCCAAAAGTCGTCGCCGTGGCCCATGTCTCGAACGTGCTCGGCACGATCAACCCGATCGCCGAGATCAGTGGCATGGCCCACGACGCCGGCGCCCTGGTGCTCGTCGACGGCGCCCAGGCGGCGCCGAAGATGTCGCTCGACATGGCGGAGCTGGGCGCTGACTTCTACGGCTTCACCGGCCACAAGCTCTACGGCCCGACCGGGGTCGGGATCCTCTGGGGCCGGCAGGAACTGTTGGACGCGATGGGGCCGTACGAGGGCGGCGGCTCGATGATCCACAAGGTCACCAAGCAGGAGATCACCTGGGCTAGCGTGCCGGCGCGCTTCGAGGCCGGCACGCCACCGATCGACGAGGCCGTGGGATTGGCGGCCGCGATCGATTGGGTCGACGAGCTGGGCCTGGAGGCGATCCACGCGCACGAGGCGGAGTTGACCGCCTACGCGCTCGAGCGGCTCGCCGAAATTCCCGGCCTGCGCGTCTTCGGGCCGCCGGCAGGTGACGACCGCACCGGCATCGCCTCCTTCGAGCTCGAGGGCGTCCACGCCCACGACGTCTCGGAGATCCTCGACCGCCACGCGGTCGCTGTCCGAGCCGGCCACCACTGCGCCCAGGTGCTGATGGAGCGGCTCGGCGTCGCCGCCACGACCCGCGCCAGCTTCGCGGTCTACAACACCCGCGAGGAGGTCGACCGGCTGATCGACGGCCTGCTCGACGCGCGGCGGGTGTTCGAGCTCTAGACGATGGACCAGCTCTACCGCGAGCAGATCCTCGAGCACTACAAGCGGCCCCACAACTTCGGGCCGCTGGAGGAATTCGACCTGGAGTTCGAGGACTCGAACCCGTTCTGCGGCGACGAGCAGCACGTGCGCATAAGGCTCAACGGGGCTGATCGGGTCGCGGAGGTCCGCTTCGAGGGCAAGGGCTGCGCGATCTCCACCGCCGCCACGTCGCTGCTCAGCGACGAGATCGAGGGCATGAGCCGCGAGGAGCTGCTGCGGCTCGACAAGGGCTTCGTCCTCGACCTGCTGGGGATCGACATCTCGGCGACGCGGATGAAGTGCGCGCTGCTCGGGCTGAAGGTCGTCAAGGGCGCCAGCCTCGGCCAGCCCGCCGACTGGGAGGACGAGGGCGAGCAGGGCGACCGGGCCGAGTTCGAGCGGTCCGGGATCTGAGCCGCAAGCCAGGCAGCCAATCGGGTGCAACCTGGGTAACAGCCGCGAGCCCGCTAAAATCCGACTGCGACGGTAGGTTTTAAGTGACGACAGCCACAACCACAGAAGAGCAATTGAGCGACAAAGTCAGCGTCTGCCCCGAGGCCGAGCTACCGCCCGGCGAGATGCAGCTGGTCGAAGTCGAGGGCCGAAAGATCGGCGTATTCAACTGCGCCGGGACGCTGTACGCGATCGAGGATCGCTGCTCGCACGACGACGGGCCGCTCGCCGAAGGCGAGTTCGACGCCGGTACCTGTACCGTGGAGTGTCCGCGTCACGGCTCGCTGTTCGATCTGACGACCGGCAGGCCGAAGACACTGCCCGCCTACTCCCCAGTCCAAACGTTCCCGGTCTCGATCGAGGACGACACCATCGTCTTGGAGGTCGACTAACCACATGGCCACCCCAGAAGCGGTTGCCGAACAAAAAAATGTTGCCGGAATCAACGCCGACTACGCGGAGAAGGCCGGCTGGCACGATCCCGAGACCGGCTACGCCTACAAGGCGCCCAAGGGCCTCTCGCTCGAGGTCGTCGAGTCGATCTCCGAGTACAAGGATGAGCCGCAGTGGATGCGGGACTTCCGGGTCAAGGCCTACAAGCACTTCGAGTCCCGCCCGACCCCGGCCTGGGGCGGAAACCTCGCCCAAATCGACTGGAACAACATCCACTACTTCGTCCGCGCGTCGGAGAAGAACAGCCGCGACTGGAGCGAGGTCCCAGACGACATCAAGAACACCTTCGACCGCCTGGGCATCCCCGAGGCGGAGCGCAAGTTCCTGGCCGGAGTCGGGGCGCAGTACGAGTCCGAGGTCGTCTACCACCAGATGAACGAGAAGCTCGAGGCCCAGGGCGTGATCTTCACCGACATGGACACGGCTCTGCGCGAGCACGAGGACATCGTGCGTGAGTACTGGGCAACCGTGATCCCCCCCAACGACAACAAGCTGGCGGCGCTCAACTCGGCAGTCTGGTCGGGCGGCTCCTTCGTCTACGTCCCGGCCGGGGTCAAGGTGGTGATGCCGCTTCAGGCCTACTTCCGGATCAACACCGAGAACATGGGCCAGTTCGAGCGCACCCTGA
>JBBPIN010000016.1:0-55704 GCA_038040285.1 Actinomycetota bacterium | reverse complement strand
TCAGATTTGGTCTGTGGGGACCGTCGTCGGTTGGCCGTCGTCGGGGAACGACAACGACTTGAAACGCGGGGTGTCCAGCCCGGCTTTCACTTTGATCTCCACCATTCTACGCCGGGGCGTGTCATCTTCCGCCGCGGCGGCGGGGCTCTGAGCGGAAAAGAAAAAGGACCCCCGGCTGGACGTCGGGGGCCCCCTTGAGAGATCAAAGCGAAACGAGCGCAAGCGCAATTCGCTCTTACATCATATGTCGGGCGAGGTCATCTCCCCGCGGCGCATGGCTACGGGGTACCCCGTAGAGAACAACCGCCCCATGGGAAAACCATGGGAAAAACGGTTTCCCATTCCAGCGGTCTACAGCGGTCTTGAGCGGTCGGTTTTCCGCACTAGAGAGCCAAGTGGCCCCCAGACACGCACGCCCGACTAAATGTGGTACATCGTCGTGCCGGCGCCCTCAATCTCGCGGCGGGCGATCTCGGCGATCGTCGTGCGGCTGAACACCTTGCGAAGCGATCCGACGCCCTCCGCCCAGATGCCGCCCGCCTCGTCTGCCTCCTGGCCGATCTTCCCGTCGAGGGCCTGCACGACCTCGAGCACGTTGATCTGCTCCGGCGGCCGGGCCAGCGTGTAGCCCCCCTTCACGCCGCGGTGGCTGGTCAGCAACCCGGCCCGGCGCAGGGTCGAGAACAGCTGCTCCAGGAACTGCTCGGGGATGTCGCGCCGTTCGGCCAGCTCCTTGATCGGAACCGGGCGCTCGCCAGCGCGCGCAAGCTCGGCCATCGCGACGACGGCGTAGCGAGATTTGGAGGTGACCGAGATCACGATGTCTTTGTATCGCAGACGGCGGGCAGCGCAAAGAGCAAGGGAATTTCTCACTGGCCGAACATTGGGGTCGTCCCGCGTCCCCGGCTCGGTTAGGATCGAACCTCGGTCGTCCCGCCAACCGTTCCCGATCGCACCCGAATCTCGGAGAAGTAGTTGTGAGCGAAGTGCCGCGCTGCCTGGTCGTGGAACCCCAGCCGCTCGTGAGGCTCGGGATGCGACGCGTGCTCGACGACCGTTACGAGGTCGAGGAGCTCACCAGCCGCGAGGAGGCGGTGGACCTGGTCCGAAGCATCGGCGACTTCGACGTGGTGTTGGTCGACATTCGCTCACGCGTTGGCGGCAGCACTGAAGAGCTGACCGGGTCCGATGCGATCCGCGAGCTGCGCAAGGCCGAGCCGGCGCTGGGGATCGTCGCCCACGGTGACCGCGCCGAGCGCCACCTCGCGACCCAGGCGCTCTCGGCCGGGGCGAGCGCCTACGTGAGCCGAGGCGCGGGCCCAGATGAGCTGCGCTCCGCAGTCGCCGCCGCCGTCGAACAGGAGCGCTTCGTCGATCCCGCCGTCCCCCAGCCGGGCAGTCGCGGCAGGCTCACGCGCCGGCAACGTCAGATCCTGCAGCTGCTCGCAAACGGAGGTTCGACGACGATCGCGGCCGAGGAGCTACAGGTCAGCGAGGAGACCGTCCGGACCCACACAAAGAACATCCTCGCCCGCCTCGAGGCTCGCAATCGCGCCCACGCGGTCGCCATCGGGTTGCGCGAGAGCCTGATCGAGTAGCGCTAGATCCAGCCTCTATCGCGTGACGTCAGGACCGCCTGCGCACGGTCGACGGCGCCGATCTTGCCGTAGACGTTGTGCAGGTGGGTGCGAATCGTCGAGACGGAAAGCTGCAGTTCGCCGGCGATCTGCTTGTAGACCTTGCCCTCCGCGAGTAGGCGTAGGACGTCGAGCTCTCGATTGGACAGCGGGCACGGCTCGCTGACCCTGGGGGCGTCCTGGCGCGGGTATGGGAGCTCGTACAGAAGCTCTCGCAGCAGCTCGTCGCTGATCCCGGCGCGCGCCGCGGCGCCCTCGAGGCGATCGCGGGAGACCGCCTCGCCCTGTCCGTAATGGGCGAGCATGTCGGCCGTCGCGATCAGCGCCGAAAGCCCGTCGGAGTCGTCGGCGTGATGGCGCTCGATCGCCACCGCCGTGCGGCCCGGCAGGTTCCAGCGGCGAGCAAGCACGCCGCCGACGATCGCGTGGTCGATGCCGAGCTTGTCGCGCTCGACCCGCAAGCGCTGCTCGGGGGTGCGTCCCGCCATGTCGAAGAAGTCCTGATAGCCGGGATGGAGTCGCGAGATCACCAGGCGCCCGACGTCGTGAAGGAGCGCCACCACCGCGAGCTCGTCGCGCTCCTTGAAGCCAACTGCGCGGGCGACCCGATCCGCGGCCCGCTGACTGGCGAGCGCGTGAATCCGGAAATGCTCGGGGCGCAGCTCCCAGCCCCCGTTGGGCTCGAAGAAGTCGTAGGTCGGGGCCGTCCCCGCGATCGCCAGGACGCCGGAGGGCTTCAGCACCTCCAAGGCAACCGGGATGCTGCCGATCGTGCCGCTGTTGCGGGCGCCGCTGCGATTCGCGAACTGAAGCACCGCCATCGTCAGCGCGACGTCCGACTCCACCGCCTCGATGATCTCCCCCACCCTTGCCGTCTCCGCGGTCGCAGCGCGCATCACGCGCTCGCGCGACTCGAGCAGAACCGGGAAACGCTCAACGGCCTCGAAGGCCTCGGCGAGACGGCTGCCCGGCGCCGGCGTCTTGCGACGGCCATCGTCGCGCGCAGCGACATTGCTGGACGAGCCGCGCCCGTTCGTTTTGCTCTTCGTGGCAGCCATTTCGGCGAACCGGCCGCGGCGTAGCCCTCATTCACGCCTACCGATCCGCCTGATTCATCGGCATATGTTCGACTCTGCATTAGCTGACAGGCGGGCTCCTGCAAGCAAACGACCCGCGTGAATGCGGGTCGTTTGCAGGGATCTCTGCTTCTTGCGCCTTGGCGCAGGCGGTTATTTCACAGACACCGTCTTCAGCAGGCCCTCCTGGTCGTGCGACTTGCCTCCGTCGCGATCCGTGAGCGGGCAGAAGAAGACGTACTGCCCGGGCTTCAGATCGAGCGTCAGGGCCTGGGATTCCCCGCCGTCCAGGATCGCCGTGCTCTGGAAACTCTTGGCGTCGAGGTAGGGCGCCGGCGGGCCGTTCTTCCCGAGGTCCTTCTTGATCTTGCCGAGCGGCGGGGCCTTGCCCTTGATCGGAACCGCGGCGATCAGGTGCAGGGCGTCATTGCCCTTGCTGTTGAAGGTGACCTGGTTCGCTCCGGCCTTCAGCCCCGAGATCGCCCAGGCGTACTTGTCCTTGCCGGTCTTGTTTGCGCTAACCGTCGCCGGAGTGCTCGGCAGGTCTCCCGTGTCCCCCGACGTTACCTTTATCGGGGCGGTTGCGGGCGGACCAGCGCCTCCGACAATGCTGGCGGAATCCACCAGGACGTAATTGCCCGCGGGCAGATTGAGGGTTGCGCTGCCCGTCTTGCCGCCCGGCACGGTTCCGACGCCCCCGTTGCCCTTGATCCAACTCGGGACCTTGTTGCTTCCGCTGCCGATCTGCTTGAGGACGTCCGCGGCGGTGTGGTTGCCCGTGTACTGGACGAACTGGACCCCGTGCGGAGTCTTGCCGCTGTTCCTGATCGTGACGTCGACCAGACCGCCCTTCGCGGACTTCGGCGCCTTAAAGCTCGCTGCCTTGCCCTGTTCGGAGATCGACAAGGAAAGCTTGCTCGGCTTGGTGCTGCTGCTGCCGCAAGCGGCGAGCGCAGCGACGACGGTCGCGGCGCACGCCGCGAGCGCGAGCCGGCACGCCAAGTTGGATGAACGCAAGAGGAACTCCTCTCAGTCGATTTTGGAATCCCCCCACGTAGTCCCAGATTCCCAAGTGGACCGCGGCAGCCTATTCGCTCAGCCGGCGTATCGCATCGTCAATTCTGCGCAGAGATTCCTCGCGCCCAAGCGCCGCCAGGGTCTCGAAGATCCCCGGCGAGACGGTGGTGCCGGTGATCGCGACACGGATCGGCTGATAGAGCCGGCCCGGCTTGACGTCGAGCCGCTCCAGCAGCGGCTCCAGCGCCGCCTCGAGATCGGAAGGCTCGAAGCCGTCCGTCGCGGCAAGCGCCTCGCGCGCGGCCTCTAGTAGCTCTTTGGTCCTCTCCCCCTCGCCCATCACCTTGCGCCACGCCTTCGGGTCGTCGACCGGCGGCTCGAAGAGGAAGCGGATCAGCGGCCAGACCTCGGCCAGTGTCTGCGCCTTCTCCTGCGCGATCGCGCAGCCGGCCCGCAGGCGGTCGTCGGGCTCGCGACCGAGAAAGGCGGCAACCCGCGCGGTGTACTTGTCGAGCGGCAGCTCGCGCATGAAGCGCCCGTTGATCCAGCGCAGCTTCTGCTCGTCGAAGACCGCTGAGGCGCTTCGGACGTCCGCGATCCGGAATCGCTCCACAAGCTCCTCGGTCGACATCAGCGTCGTGTCGTCGGTCGTGCCCCACCCAAGCAGCGCCAGGTAATTGCGGACCGCCTCGGGCAGGTAACCCGCGTCGCGCAGCTCCTCGACCGAGGCGGCTCCGTGGCGCTTGGAGAGCTTCTTCCCGTCGGGGCCGTGCAGCAGCGGGAGGTGGGCGTAGCGGGGCTCAGAGGCGCCGAGCGCCCGCAGCACGAGCAGCTGCTTGGGCGTGTTGGAGAGGTGGTCGTCGCCCCGCACCACGTCGGTGATGCCCATCTCGGCGTCGTCGACGGCGACCGCGAAGTTGTAGAGCACCGATCCGTCGCCGCGGGCGATCACGAAATCGTCCTGGCTGCGGTTGGGGAAGGCGACCGGGCCCCGGATCGTGTCCTCGACCACGGTGTCGCCGTCGTCGGGAACGCGCAGGCGCACCGCTGCGCCGGGATCGTCACTGGGGGTCCCCCGGTAGCCGCGGTCGGCGCCGTGCTCGCGCTTGTAGGCCTTCACGTCGTCCGCGGTGGCCGGGTCGCGGTAGGCGGCTCCCGAATCGAGCAGCTCCTGGAGGCGCGCGGCGTGCTGTTCGGCGCGCGAGGCCTGCGAGATCGGGCCCTCGTCCCAGTCCAGCTCCAGCCAGCGCAGGACCTCGAGGATCTGCTCAACGTTCTCCGGGGTGGACCGCTCGCGGTCGGTGTCCTCGATCCGCAACACGAGGCTGCCGCCCGATCCGCGCGCGGCCAGCCAGTTGTACAGTGCCGTCCTCGCGCCCCCGATGTGCAGCGCACCGGTCGGCGAGGGGGCAAAGCGGAAGCGGAGGTCCTGGCTCACGGTGCTGATCGGCGCGCATGTTTCCACAGCGGGCGGCTTGTCCAATGCGATCGAGCGCGCCGAGGAGCGTCGCGCCGACTCGATCCAGATCTTCAACCAGAGCCCGCGGATGTGGCGACCCACCCGTTACACCGACGAGGACTTCGCCGCATTCCGTAAGGCGATGGACGGCTCACGCGTCGGCGCGGTCGTAATCCACGCCGTCTACCTGATCAATTGCGCAACCGACGACTCCGAGCTGCGCGCCAAATCGCTGAACTCGCTGACCCATGCGCTGAGGATCGGCGACGGCATCGGGGCAGCCGGGGTAGTGCTGCATCCGGGAGCGCAGAAGGGAAAGCCGCTGGCCGGGTCGATCCGCCGCGCGTCGCGGGTGATCTCCGAAGCGCTGAAGCAGACCGAGAGCTGTCCGCTGCTGCTCGAGCAGACCGCCGGCCACAAGGGGCTTCTGGGCCGCGACTTCGACGAGACCGCGCGCCTGATCGACCTTGCCGGCGGCGACGAGCGACTCGGGCTCTGCCTCGACTCCTGCCACCTGTTCGTGCAGGGTTTCGACATCTCCGACCGCGACAAGCTCGGCGCGGTACTCGACGAGGCTGACGCGAAGGTGGGTTTGGAGCGGCTGGGCTGCGTTCACGTCAACGACGCCGGCGCGCCGCTGGGCTCCTGCCGCGACCGTCACGCCAACATCGGCGACGGCGAGATGGGCCGCCGGGGGCTGGCAGCCTTCCTCTCGGAACCGCGCTTCGAGGGGCTGCCGGCGCCGCTCGAGGTGCCGGGCCCCAACAAGCGCGGACCGGATAGGCGCCAGGTTGAAAAGGCGAAGCGGTTGCGCGAGCGCGGTCTAAAGGACCGCAATCACTAGCCACTGGCCACTAGAGGCTAGGGACTTAGTGGCTAGTGGCTACGTAGCGCGTCGCGGAGGTCGAAAGCCCGTATTGCCTCGGGGCCTTCATCTGTGCAGTCGAAGAAACGCGGGTTGACGCAATCGTAGGCGCGTCCCTGGCCCTCGAAGGCGCGCTCGACCGTGAATTGGCACTGGGGCAGCGCTTCGCCGGTCATCTTGATTCCCCCAAACCCGCCCGGGGCAAGCACCGACTCGAGGTCGACCTCGCCGCCGAACACCTTCTGCATGCAGCCCATGTACTGGGTGCCGGTCAGCGAGTCGATGTAGCTGTAGAGATAGCGGCAGCGCATCTCGATGCAGCCCCGCGGCTCGACCATCTTGTCGCAGAAGGCGCTACAGCGACGACACTCGCCCGCGCGGGCAGCCTTCTGCTCTGTCTGCTTGGCCGGCATTAGGAGGAGTCTAGGCGCGAGGGGCCCGAAAGCCAAGCGGTCTCAGGCCGCCATCACGCCTGGGCCCAGAACTACGTCCAGCTCCGCCCGCAGGGCACTCGAGTCGCGCACCTTGTAGTCGGACCCGAAGCGGAGCGTGCGGGGACCCTCTCGCGTCTGCATCTCGAGCAGAACCTCCGTGTCGCCCGGGAAGTGCTCGAACACCGACTTCAGCTCATCGAGCAGGGTCGGTGGGAAGTCGGCGGCGCTGACCTGGAGAACCAACGGCTCGTCACGGCGCGGGGCAATCGCGGCTGCCTTCATCTCTTCGGGGCCGGGCTCGAACCGTTCCGCCTCCTGGACGACCAGCTTCGTCTCGCCGCGCTCCTTGTGGTCGACGCGGCCCCGCACCACCACCACGGCGTCGGCATCGATCGTCTCGGCATTGGACGCGTAGGCCGAATTGAAGACCAGCATCTCCACCTGGCCCTCGACGTCGTCGAGGGTGGCGAACATCATCTGGTCGCCGCGCTTGGTTCGGATCCGCTTGAGCTCGGTGACGATGCCGCCAACCGTCACCCAAGAGCCGTCCGGCTTGTTCTGGAGCTCGGCCAGCGTGCAATCGACGCGCGCCCGCAGCGCGTCGCGCACGTCGGCGAGCGGGTGCGAGGACAGGTAGGTCCCCAACGTCTCCTTCTCCATCCGCAGCAGCTCGCGGCGATCGAACTCGGCGGCCGGGATCGGCGGCCGCTGGACCCCGGCCGGGGACCCACCCGCCGCGTCGCCGATGTCGAAGATCGAGCCCTGGCCGAGTTGGGCATCCTCCTGCGCCTTCTGGCCGCCCGACTGGGCGGCCGGCAGCGTCTCCAGCATTCCCTGACGGCTGGCGCCGGTCGAGTCCAGCGCCCCGCACTTGATCAGGCACTCGATCGCCCGCTTGTTGACGGCGCGCGCGTCAACCCGCTCGCAGAAGTCCCACAGCGAGCCGAACTGCCCGTCCTCGCGGGCCCGCAGAATCGCCTCGACGGCGGCATGGCCGACGTTCTTGACCGCGTCGAGCCCGAAGCGGATCTTGTTCTCGGAGACCACGAAGCCGTGCTCGGATGCATTGACGTCGGGCGGCAGCACCTCGATCCCCATCTCGTCGCAGCGGTTGACGAAGAACGGGACCTTGTCCTTGGTGGTCATCACGGTCGAGATCAGCGCCGCCATGTACTCCGCCGGGTAGTTGGCCCGAAGGTAGGCGGTGCGGTAGGCGATCAGCGCGTAGCAGGCGGCGTGCGAGCGGTTGAAGGAATAGTCGGCGGCAGCGGTCATCAGCGACCACAGATCGTTGGCGACCTCCCCGTCGGTACCACTTTCAGTCAGCCCAGCCATGAACTTGTCCTTCATCCCCGCCATCAGACTGCGCTTCTTCTTGCCCACCGCCTTGCGCAGGTCATCGGCCTCGGCGGGGCTGAAGCCGGCCATCTCCTTGGCGATCTCCATCAACTGCTCCTGGTAGATCACGCAGCCGTAGGTCTCCTCGGTGATCGGCCGCAGGCGCTGGTCGGGGAAGACGACCGTCGAGGGGTCCCGCTTGCCATTCGCGTAGGTCGGGATGTATCGGATCGCCCCCGGGCGGTAGAGCGAGACCAGCGCGACGATGTCCTCGAACTCGGTCGGGCGCACCTGCGTCAGGGCGTCGCGCATACCGTCGGACTCGAGTTGAAAGACACCAACCGACTCGCCGCGGGCGAGCATCTCGTAGGTGCGGCGGTCGTCCATCGGGATCGCTTCGATGTCGATTCGCTCACCACGCGAGCGCTCGATGATCTCCACCGCGTCCTCGATCACGTCGAGGTTGCGCAGCCCGAGGAAGTCCATCTTCAGCAGCCCGATCTCCTCGATTGGGCCCATCGAGTACTGGGTGACGATCTTGTAGGAGCGCTCCGCCTTGCCGTTCCCGTTGCCGTTCGCCTCGCGGGCCGGACGGTCCTCGGCGAGCTGAAGGGGAACGATCTCCTGCAGGGGCCGGTCGGCGATCACCACCGCGGCGGCGTGGATCGAGGCGTTGCGGATGATTCCCTCCAGCCCCTGGGCGACGTCGAGGACCCGCTTCGCGTCGGGGTCTGATTCGTAGGTCTGGCGCAGTTCCTGTCCCGGTTTCAGGCACTCCTCGAAACTCAGATTGCGCCCCAGCACGGGCTCGGGGATCTGCTTGGCGAGCCGGTCGCCGGTCGCGTAGTCGAAGCCGAGCACCCGGGCGGCGTCGCGGGTCGCCGCCCGCGGCGCCATCTTGCCGAAGGTGATGATCTGGGCCACCGACTCGCGCCCGTACTTCTCTGCCACGTAGCGGATCACCCGCTCGCGACCCCGGACCGAGAAGTCGATGTCGATGTCGGGCATCGACTTGCGGCCCGGGTTGAGGAAGCGCTCGAACAGCAGCCGGTTGGCGAGCGGATCGACGTCGGTGATGTTGAGGCAGTAGCTGACGATCGAGCCGGCCGCAGAGCCGCGGCCCGGACCGACTGCGATCCCGTTCTCCTTCGCGAAGCGGACGAAGTCCCAGACGATCAGGAAGTAGGACTCGAAGCCCATCTCCTCGATCACGCCGAGCTCGAACTCCAGCCGCTCCCGGGCCTCGGCCGAGGCCGGGTCGCCGTAGCGCCGCCGCAGCCCCTCGTCGGCGATCCGGCGCAGCATCTCCTCCGGCTCTTCGCCATCGGGAGTCGGGTAGCGCGGCAGCAGCAGCTTGCCGAGCTCGATCTCGACCTCGCAGCGCTCGGCGATCTCGAGCGTCGTCGGCACCGCCTCGGGCCAGGCGGAGAACGACTCGCCCATCTGGTCGGAGTCCTTGAGGAAGAACTCGTTGGTATCGAAGGTGAGCTTCGGCGCCTCCAGCGTCGACTTGGTCTGCACACAGAGCAGCGCCGCGTGGTTGTCGTAGTCCTCGCGGCGCAGGTAGTGGACGTCGGCGGTGCCGACAAGCGGTCGGCCGACCTCGCGGGCGATGCGGGCGATTCCCTCGTTCGCCTTGTCCTGCTCCGCGATGCCGTTGTTCTGGACCTCGAAGTAGACTTGCTCGGGCCCGAACACTCCCAGCAGCTCGTCGGCGTGGGCGCGGGCGTCGTCGGGGCGGTCCTGAATCAGCCGCTGACAGAAGCGGGACTGCAGGCAGCCGGTGAGCGCGATCACCCCTTCGGAGTGGCGATCCAGCAGCTCCATGTCGACGTTCGCCTTGCCGCGCGCGAAGCCCTCCAGGAAGCTGGCGGAGCTGAGCTGCACGAGATTGCGGAATCCGCTGTCGTCGGCGGCCAGCAGGGTCAGGTGGTTGCGCTCGTAGCGAACGCTCTCCCGGACCGCCGTGCGGTCGTCGACCAGATATGCCTCGAGGCCGATGATCGGCTTGATGTCGTTCTTGCGGCAGGCCTTGTAGAGGTCGACCGCGCCGTTCATCACCCCGTGGTCGGTGAGGCCGAGGGCGGGCATGCCGAGCTCGGCCGCCCGCTGCACCATCGGGTCGATCTTGCAGGCCCCGTCGAGCAGCGAATACTCGCTGTGGACATGCAGATGGACCGCCGAATTGCTCACACCGCCATGTTTTCAGCCGGCGAGGACGGCGCTCGAGCGATTCCCGCAACTTCCGTCACTCGTCATTTGTCATTCGTCATTCGGGGTCAGCTCGAATGACGAGCGACGAATGACCAATGACGAAATGACTAGCATCGATTCCCGTGATCTATTTCCTGCGCCACGGCGACGCCGAGCGCGAGACGACCGACGATGCGGCGCGACGTCTGACCTCGAAGGGCGAGCGCCAGGCCCAGGCCGCCGGCCGGGCGCTGGCGACCCTGGAAGCCGAGATCGACGTCTGCCTGACGAGTCCCAAGGTGCGAGCCGAACAGACCGCGAGGATCGTCTGCCAGCACCTCGACGTCGCGGTGGAGATCGCCGAGGAGTTGCGCGGAGGCCCGTTCGACGCGCTTGCGCTCGCCGCGGGGCACGGTGACGTGCTGCTGGTCGGTCACGAGCCGGACTTCTCAAACTCCGTTGCGGACCTCACCGGGGCCCGAGTGAAGCTGCGAAAGGGGGGCCTGGCCTGCGTGGAGGACAATCTCCTGCACGGGCTGCTGCGGCCAAAAGAGCTGCGCAGCATCGCCGCTATCTAGCCTGCCAGCATCCCCCCGATGAGCACAGAGCCAACCCAGCGTCTGACCCTGGTCACCGGTGCCGGCGGCTTCATCGGTGGCCACCTCGTGCGCGAGCTGGCCAACCGCGGAGCCACCGTGCGGGCGACCGACTGCAAGCCGCTCGACGAGTGGTTCCAGCTTCACGAGCAGGCGGACAACCAGGTGTTTGACCTCTCGCTCCGGGAGGCCTGCGAGGAGGCGACCGACGGCATCGCCGACGTCTACAACCTCGCCGCCGACATGGGCGGCATGGGGTTCATCGAGGGCAACAAGGCGCTCTGCATGCTCTCGGTGCTGATCAACACCCAGCTTCTGATCGCCGCCCAGGACGCTTCCGTGGAGCGCTTCTTCTACGCGTCTTCGGCCTGCGTCTACCCCGCCGCGAGGCAATCCTCGCCCGACGTCGCGCCATTGCGGGAAGAGGACGCCTACCCCGCGGATCCCGAGGATGGCTACGGCTGGGAGAAGCTCTTCTCGGAGCGGATGTGCCGTCACTACCTGGAGGACTTCGGGCTCGAGACCCGGGTCGCCCGCTACCACAACGTCTACGGCCCGAACGGGAGCTGGACCGGAGGGCGCGAGAAGGCCCCGGCCGCGATCTGCCGCAAGGTCGCCGAGGCCGTGCAGTCGGGCAGCGAAGAGATCGAGGTCTGGGGCGACGGCAAGCAGACCCGCAGCTTCATGTACTTGGACGACTGCGTGCGGGGCACGATCGAGGTCCTCGAGGGACCGAGGATCGAGCCGATCAACCTCGGCAGCGCCGAGCTGGTCACCGTCGACCAGCTCGTCGACACCGTGGAGCAAATCGCCAGGGCCAAGTTGCGCCGCAGCTACCGCCCCGCCGCCCCCCAGGGCGTGCGGGGCCGCAACAGCGACAACACCCGCTTTCGCGAGACCTACGGCTGGGAGCCGAGCATCAGCCTGCGCGAGGGCCTGGAGAAGACCTACGAGTGGATCTCGGCCCAGGTGGCGGCTGAGCTGTCGGGAAGCCCCGTGTCGAAGTAGCGATCAGCCGGCGCAAACCCAGGCGCCAGGACCTGAGTCGGCCCAGATCTGGGCGGCGATCTGGTTCTGCTGCTGCTTGGGGCCGTTCTGGGGGGAGCCCTTGCCCCCGTAGGTCGACCAGGTCGAGGGCAGGATCTGGTAGGCGCCGCCGGCGCCGCTGGACGGGTTTGTGGCCCCGTAGTTGCCGCCTGACTCGCACATCACGATCGAGGACGGGATCGAGTAGGGACCGTCGAGCCAGCGGCCGACGGTCGCCTGCGCCTCCGCGGCGCTGACCTGCTGGGCCTGTTCGATCTGGCTCATCCAGCCGTTGATGTTGGACTGAAGCTCGCTCAGCGTTGCCTCTCGCGAAGCGCGGATAGCGGCCAGTTGCGATGCCTGCGATTCGGCCCGCTGCCGCACCCCCGCGATCTGGTCACGCGCCGTCGCGAGGCGCGCGTTGTAGGCGTCCTGGCGGGCCTTCAACCGCTCGACGACGCCGAGCTGGAACTTGATCGCGTCGCGAACCTGCTTCACCCGTCCCGCCAGACTGCTGTCAGAGTCCTCGATCATCCGCAGGTAGTCCGCCCGGGTCACCAGATCGTCGAACCCATTGGCGCTGAGCACCAGGTCGGTCGCGTCGGGCATGCCGTTCTTGTAGATCGCGACCAGCCGGCCCCTCAGCGCAGCAAGGGCCCGGCGCAAACGCGCTCTCTCGACCGCCAGGTGCCGCTGGGCCTCGTCGACCTCGCGGCCAAACACGGCCGCGCGCTGCTCGCCGACCGCGAGCAGGCCGCTGAGCTGGCGCTCGCCCGCCGCCGCGGCGGCGGCCTGCTGCTGCGCGGCGACCATCTGGCGCTGCTTGGCCTCGAGGTCGGAGGCCAGCGCACTGGCCTGCTGGCGGGCACCGTCGACCTTCGACTGCAGCGAGCCGATGTCGGTCGCCCATGCGGGGGCCGCGATCACGGCACAGAGGCCCAGCAACGAGGCGAGTGCCGCGATTCGGCCGCGCGGCGTGGCAAAGGGTGTTTTCGAACGCCAATTCATCCTTCTGACGCCTGCGGGGTTAGCTGTCGGGCTCGCGCCGAAGGCTGGCGCTACGCGTCTGCGATTCGCCCCTGTGGTCGGCCGGTCGGCCGTGCCGCCGTGGGTTTCCCCGCTCCCGAGCCGGGATTAGGCGGCGCGCACGTTAGCGGAGGGCTAGCGCACGCACTGCTGCGTTAACGATAAGGCGCAAGAAAAGTTGCGGCTCAGCCCTCGGCCACGTCGCGGCTCGCGAGATAGGCGCCGATCGCCAACACGGCGACGCCGAAGCCGAACGCGAATCGCAGCTGGGTGCCGTAGCGGCGGCGCACGAACGCCACCCCCAGCTTCACCACCGCTTTGCCGATCGCCTTGTAGATCACTCTCCCTCCTTCTTCCCGTCCGTGCGCACCCTATGCGCCATCCGGCTCTGAAGCGAGAACAGCTCGATGAAACCGGGGCTGGCGCTCTGGGAGAATTCGCCACCGGACTCGCCGAAGCTGGCAAGCGAACGGTCATACAGAGCATAGGGCGAGGAGCGCGCGACCGGTGTCGCCGACCCTTTGTAGAGCTTTACGGTCACCTCGCCGGTCACGAAACGGTTGGCCGACTGCATGAAGGCGTCGAGGTCTTCGCGCAGCGGCTCGTGCCACAACCCCGCGTAGCAGAGGTAGGCCCAGTGGCTTTCCAGTGACCCCTTGAAGTTGTTCTGGTGGATCGTCGAGACCAGCTTCTCCAGCTCGCGATGCGCCGTGAGCACGATCGCCGCCGCGGGTGCTTCGTAGATGTCGCGGACCTTGAGCCCGACGACGCGGTCCTCGATGTGGTCGACGATGCCGACCCCGTGTTGGCCACCGACGTCGGCGCAGCGCTCCAGCAGCTCGACCAGCTCCAGCTGCTCCCCGTCCAGCGACACCGGACGTCCCGCCTCGAAGCCGACCCGCAGCGATTGCGGCTCGTCCGGCGCCTCCTCGGGGCGAGTGACGAGCTGAAAGACATCATCGGCAGGGGGCTGGTCGAGGTCCTCGATCGCGCCCCCCTCTGAGGAGCGCCCCCAGAGGTTGTCGTCGATCGAGTAGGGCGCTTGCTCGGTGCCACCCTTGACCGGGATCCCGTGCGCACGCGCGTAGGCAATCTCCTGCTCGCGGCCCATCTTCCACTCGCGCACCGGTGCGATCACCTTCAGATCCGGGTCCAGCGTCGCCACCGTCGCCTCGAGGCGCACCTGGTCGTTGCCCTTGCCGGTGCAGCCGTGGGCGATCGTGTCGCAGCCGGTGCGCCGCGCGTGCTCGACTCCAAGCTTGGCGATCAGCGGCCGTCCCAGTGCCGTGAACAGCGGATAGCCGCCTCCGTAGAGCGCGTTGGCCCGGATTGCGCGTAACACGTAGTCCTCGGCGAACTCCTCGCGCGCATCGACGACGATCGCCTCGATCGCGCCCAGCTCCTTTGCCTTTCCGGTGACCACGTCGTAGTCCTCACCGGGCTGGCCCAGGTTGACGGTCAGCGTGACGATCTCAGCCTCGTAGGTCTCCTGGATCCAGCGCAGCATCACGCTGGTGTCGAGGCCGCCCGAATACAGCAGCAGCACCCGACCGACCCTGGCGGGATCGGCTTGGTAGCTGGCGATGCGAGGCTCGCGGGACTCCATGATCTGCGGCGGCTTCGCCGCCTGACATGCACCTGCGGCGACGTAACGTCGCCGCAATCATCTGTTGCGGCGGGAAGTCTCGCACGCCTGCGAAACTTCAATCGATGTCGCGGGTGGCGCGGATCTTCTCCACGGTGTTGGTCACCGCCGGGTTGGTGGTGATGACCGACGTCGGCGTGACGCTCGCCTACAAGGAGCCGATCTCCTCCATCTACGGGGAGATCAAGCAGCACGCTGCGGCGAACCAGCTCGCCGACCTGGAGTCGCGCTATCCGACCCGATCCGACCTCGCCGCGATCGCCGGGGTGCGCGGCGTGGTTCGCAAGGCGAATGTCCTGGCGCGGCGCTTCGCCGACCAGGCAACGACCGGAGAGGCGATCGGGCGGATCATCGTCCCGGCGATGGGCCTCAACGCGGTGTTCATCCAGGGGACCGACACCGGGAGCCTTCAGAAGGGACCCGGCCACTATCCCGAGACGCCGTTTCCGGGCGAGGGCGGCACGGTCGGGATCGCCGGCCACCGCACCACCTACCTTGCTCCCTTCCGCCATATCGACTCGATGCACAGGGGCGACCGGATCACCTTGGAGTTGCCCTACGGGACCTTCACCTACCGGGTGCAAAAGACCGACATCGTCGATCCGAGCGACGTGCAGATCGTGCACAAGGTTCCCTACGAGCGGCTCGTGCTGACCGCATGCCACCCGCTCTACAGCGCCGCCGAGCGCTACGCCGTGTTCGCGCGACTCGTCGACACCGCGATCTTCGACGCCACCCGGGGGGTGCGCTTCCAGGCTAATTAGGTTTGCCGCGGCGTTGCGCCGCGGCACTCGTCCTTGCGCCGGCTGACATGCAACTGCCGGCGCCTAACGGCACCGGCCAAGACCGACTGTCAGGCGGCGAAGCCGCCGCAATGATGCGGGGTTAAGGAGACGTCACGCCACCACTCCCGCCACCGGTCGTCGTGGTGGTGGTTGCGGTCGTGGTGGTCGTCGGCTCGGTCGTCGTGGTCGACTTGGTGCTCGTCTCGGTGCTCTCGGTGCTGGTGGTGCTTGTTGGCTCGTTAGTGGTCGGAACGGTGGTCGGCAGGCCCGTGCTCGAGGTGCCGTTGCCGCCGTTGTCGCTGGCGATCACGACCACCGCGACGATCAGGCCGATGATGATCGCCAGCAGCGCCGCGACCAGGTACCGGGTGTTAGAGCCATCGCCCGACGGGCGACCGGGCTCGTCATCGCGCATCAGCCGAGTCGGGTCCTCGTGCACGGGCTTGGGTCAGCCGGGGGTCAGCCCGGTCCGAGGATGCCGTCGAGAATCGGACCGGCGTCCTGGATGCCGAACTCATCGCGAAGCCGAGTCTCGATCTCCTCGCGGCTGCTCCCCGCTACCGCCATCTGGGCAGCGAGCAACCTTGCCCCGTCCGACGGGATGGTGGCGGCGGACTGTGCACCCGACGGCGGCGGCGGGGGCGCGGGGGCTGTGTCCTGGGGCGCCGGGGACGGCGACTCGGGGGGTTGCTCCTGGGGGGTCGGCGCCGCGGCGGCGGGCTCTACGGCCTGCAGGTCGGGGCGCTCGGATTCGACCGGCTGAAGGTGGGGAACGCGCGGTGCCTGCGCCGGGGGCTGAGCCTGCGTCGCCGCCGGCGGTTCGCCAGCGGGCGCGGCGGTAGCGGACGAAAGCTCCTGTCCGATGCGGCTAGCGAGCTCGCCGCGTGCCGAGTCGAGCGCGGCGAGCAGCTCGTCGGACTGGCGCCTCACCATCTCCGCCTGGCGAATCAGGGTGTCGGTCAGGTCCGACATCACACGCACCCGTTCGTCGGCCAGGACGTCGGCCCGCTGGCGGGAGGTGTCGATGTAGCGACGCGCCTGCGCGTCGGCGTCCTCGATGATCCCCGCCGCGGCCTTCTCGGCCGCTTCGATAATCACCTGAATTCGCTCACCGGCCGAGCTGACCGACTCGCGCAACGGCGGTGGCCCTCCAGACGGCGGTTGGCCTTCGCTTCCCTGGGGTGTTGGCTGGTCGTTCATGGACGAACTCGCGATCGGGTCTTGGTTTTCCATTGCCGGCTAGACCGCCTCATCCTGCGGGGATTCTAAGCCGATGAGCGCTTGGAGCGCCGGAACCAGCGGCGGATTCCCTTCTTCTTCTTTTCCTCCTTGCGCGGCGGCACCGGCGAGTCGATCGGTGGGGCGACGGAGGCCGGCGGTGCCTCTGCTTCCTGCTCGCCGGCCGCTGGCTCCTCGTGAGAGATCTCAACTCGATGGCGCTCGGTGACGGTCACCCGCACGTCGCTGCCCCGATCTGCGCCATCCGACCCGCCGCCCTGAACCGCGAGGGCGCGGTCCACCTCGTCGAGCACGGTGAGCATCGCGTCGAAGCGAGTCGCAAGCTCGGAGACCCGATCTGTCAACTCGGCTCGCAGCTCGGCGACGCGGCGGCGTTGCTCGTCGCTCGCCTCGCGGATCCGCTGCTCGGCTTGCGCCGACATCTCCCCGGCCTCGGTCGAGACGCGCTGTTGTATCGAGCCGAGCTGCTGGTCGGCCCCAAGGACGACCTGCTCGATCGGGCCGAGAACGTCGGCCACGCGATCGAATTGGGGCGGACTCTCCACACCACCCTCGAGTGCCTTGGTGGGGTGGCCCTCCATCATCGCGCTCGTCAAACCACTCCCTTCTTGCCAGGGGTCGACGGCTTCAAGGCTATCGGGTGCTTGCGACATCAGTCCTCCGAATCTTAGGTTCCTCCGCCAAGCGTCCGCATTGTCCACTTTGAGGCGGTCGTCATGTCGCCCGGTGGACATTCAGGCCATCGTCGGTCTGCGCGACTTCTGGCGTTAACGACGGCGAGGTTCTCTACCGTTAGCCAAATGGAGGCGAGCCGCCGGCAACCGGGCATGCTCCAGGGGCTCAGCCGCTTCCTGGTCCAGCACGAACGCTGCGGGGCCGGGTTCGATGTCGCGCATCCGGCCGGGCTCGGTAGCGGGCGGGTGTCGATCACCTGCCGCGGCTGCGGGGCGCGACACGAGTACGCGACGGCGACGATCGAGGTCGAGCGCGAGCTGAAGATCGAGCCCGCGGATGCCCCGCCGCAGCCTCGATCGCCGCTGCCCCCACCGCCGCGGCGGCCCTCTGCCCCGATTCCTCCGCGTCCCGCGCCCTATCCGGAGTCGACTCGACGACCGGTTCCCCCGGTCCCCCCCGCCCGCGCAAGGGCCCCAGTGGGGGCAAAGCCCCCGACCGACCCAAGGCCACCGGCCCGCTCCATGCAGTCGGCGGGCGCGCCCGCTCCACCGGTCGCTGCCTCGCCCACCGAGGGACGACTCCGTCCCACGGCACCGCCGCGTCAGCCGCCGCCAACGGAGGGCGCGCTGAGACGCTTCTGGCGTTCACCCCGAGCCACGATGGCTCTTCTCATCGTCGCCGCGGTGGCACTCGGCATCGCGGTCGTGCGACTCGTCAACGGGGGCGGCTCGAACGGCACCCGTTCGGCTCCGGCCCCGACCCAGTCCACGCCCATCCAACCCCTGGTTCCGACGACGCCGACGAAACCGTCGACCCCGGTGCCAGGACCGACGCCCCCAGCGGAGACGACGACATTGCGCACTCAACGCTTCACGGTCCAGGTGCCGCGCGGATGGACCCAGCGAACCTCCACCGGCGGTCTGCTGCTACAGCCGCGCGGTGGCGGGCGCGTCAACGTTCATGTCTTCTTCCAGCGCTCACCCGGCCTCAGCCGCAACCAGATGGCCCACCAGACGGCTCGCTTCCTGCGCCGCGAGGTACCGGGCGCCAGCCTCTTCCCAAGGCAGATCAGGATCGCCGGCCGGCCGGCCCACGAGCTGACAGCCCGAGGCCCCGGCGAGACCGCGATTGCGGTCGATGTCCTTCGCGGTCCCTACCGCTACCTGTTGGTGCGAAGGATCTTCGCCGGGGCCAAGCCGCGCGTGAGTCGTGCGGGAGGCGGGGTTGTGTTGAGCTTCAGACCGCGCTAGGAGACGTGCCGCTCAGCGGTCAGTCGCCGTAGCACCAGGCCCATCGACGTGAGCGCGACTGCAACCGCCAATAGGGCGACCACATCGAGCCCAGTGAAGGGCAGCCCGCCGACGACCTTCTTCTGAAGGCCGCTCGGAGCTGAAGGCCCGTCGTTTCCGCCGCCGACGTTGCCGGCCACCTGAGAGACCGGGTTGGCGTATTGATCCTTGGTCGCGTCACCCGCGTGGGCGAGCGAGACCGGGCCAACGAGCCAGAGGGCGGAGACCGTCGCCAGCAAGGCGATGAACCTGCCCGAAGCGCGAATGCGAGAGTGCTTGGTCATGGTTATATCCATTTATTGGAGGGAGTGACTGCCTGTTTCGCGCCGCCCGAGGGTCTGATTCCTACTTGCAGCGCTGGACGAGAGTAGCGGTCTGAATGGGTATTCCAATCGGACAATTGGCCATCAGAGCCGAGTCGTCTCTGCCCTCCCTGATCGGTCCCGGGCGTGCCGTACTTAAGCCTCGCCGCGCGCCATACCTAAGGCCGGCCGAGGACCGTACTCAAAATCCGTTTTCGGCCCTTAATTGCAGATTCATAACCGCCGCGCCCTCTGTAATCGGCGGTTCAGAGCCCGCGTCTGAAGGTCAAGCGGGTTGAGGCGGAGAGCCTCCCGCGCCTCCACAAGAGCGGCGGCGGGGTCCGTGGGTGCGAGCGCCCTGGCGAGGAAGAAGTGCGCCGCGTAGGCGTCGGGTTGGCGGTCGATTGCCTCGCGAAAGGCCGAGACCGCCGCCTGATCACGACCCAACCGGGACTCGATGACTCCCTTGACCAGCAGCGGCTCGGGATCATATGGATCGAGGTCGGCGGCGCGATCGAGATCGCTCAATGCCGCGTTGGCATTCCCGGGGTACTCGCCGTAGGCGCGGTTCGCGTACCGCTGGGACCCAAAGAGCGGCAATGCCAGCAGCAGTGCCACGGCGAACACCGCCACGCCAGCCCAGCGAATTCGGCCGATCCGACCTGCGGTGCGGTCGAGAAGCGGTGGCGCGGCCGCGGCCCCGAGCAGGAACATGACCGGCGCCGTCACGCCCGGGTAGTGCCAGAACCAGTCGTACGACGCGTGCACCACCCAATAGGTCCCGGAGCCGAGCGCCCCGGCGACGAGCGCTGCGGCGGACGGCCCAAGTCGCCACGAGCGAATGCCGGCGACGGCGCTGGCGCCCAAGAAGGCCACGAGCAGCAGCAGGCCGACAATGCCGAGCTCGGAGAACATCAGCATCTCGACGCTGTGCGGGTCCTTCGGGCTCTCGGTGCTCTTCCGGTGTTCGAGGTAGGCGGCGGCGAAGGAGCCGGCCCCCTCTCCGAGCAGCAGCTGGCCACGGCCCTGGTCCAGCGTGACGCGCCAGAAGTCATGGCGGTTGGAGCCGACGTTGGCGCCGAAGCGTGTCCCCTGGCCCTGCAGGTTGGGGTAGCCCACCTGACCGAACTCGCTCGCCCGCTGGTCGATGAACTTGATCGGCCCGCCGCGCTTGGCGACGAACACCGTACCGCCCACCAGCACCGCGCCGATCGCGAGGACGGCCGCGACGCGGGAGATCAGCTGGATCCGCTGACGACCAAGGTTCAGCCGGGACTCGACGCCGCGGATGCAGATTGCCGCGAGGGCGATCGATCCCAACGACGTGAGCGCGATCGCCCGCGCCGCGTCGCGCAGGAAGGGCAGCAGCCCGGGACCTCCGTGTCCATGCTGGAAGACGTCGAGCAGGGTTGGCAGCGCGAACAGCACCGGGACCGCGGCCAGGGTCAAAAAGGTCGCCGCCCGCAATCGGCGCGGCGAGAGCACGAGGAAGATCGTCAGGGCGACGGCAGCTGCCGGCAGCGACCCCCGGCTCTCGGCGAGCACGACCAGCTCGAGCAGCATCGTCGCGCTGCCGACCAGCAGCGCCCGGAGCTGCCATGCAAGCCCGCTCTCCGCGGCGAGGACGATCGTCGGCCAGAGGCAGATCATCAGAAACGCCGCCTCCGCGTTGCGGTATCCGATCGGGAATCGCAGGGTCGCGTCCACGTGAACGTAGGAGGCGACATCCGTGCCGCTGGCCAGGATCACCGTGGTGACGATCCCGACCGCGGCACCCGTCGCCGCAACAACGCCGAGGGGGAGCAGGGTGCGGTGCCCGGCCAGATTGCAGGTCCACAGGCCGAGAGCAAAGACGGCTGCGTAGAGCATCGCCCGCTGGGCGTCCTGCACAGCAGCATCGTGGAAGGACGTCCAAGTGAACGAGAGCAGCGTCCACGCGGCTAGCGCCACGATCGCCGCCAGGGCAACGCGGACCGGTCCCGTGATTTGCGCATGGATCGGCGCGGCCAGCAGCAACAGGATCAGCAAGGCGTAGAGAACGATCGCGCCGGGCAGGAAAACGCTCCCGAAGTAGGCACCCTGCTTCCAGGCCCACCACACGAACACCACGGCGATGATCGTCACGGTGGCGATCGCCACCGGGGTCTCGCCCAGTTGGGTCTTAGGGGAACGCCCGGCTGCCGCGACGGGTTCGCTGCCTGGCGATCCCGGTCCGCCCGGCGTGGGCTCGGTCCGCGGCGCGGCCATTGGGAATTTGACGCTACCAGTCGAGACGGCGGCCCCTGCTGTAACAATTCGTCCACCGCTGCCGATAAAAACTTGCCCGCAGGACGATCCTTCCGCCCACAGAACAAGGCCAGTGATGGAACTCATTCAGAGCAGTGCGACCGATTGGATTCAGCCCCCCGAGGAGCAAGAGGGGCTGCAGCGCTACGTGGAGACAATCCGCGAGCGGATGCTGCTGATCCTCATGACGGTCGCGGTGACGACCGGGATCGCGATCCTCTATGTCGCCACAGCGACCAAGACATATGACGCCGAGGCTGACCTGCTGATCACGCCCGTGTCCGCCGACAATCCGGTTCTGACCAGTCTCGGCGTGCTCCGCTCGTCGGCCGATCCGACGCGTGATGTGGAGACTGCTTCGAAGCTGGTGACGAACGTCAACGTCGCTGGGCGGGTCAAGGCGGCCATCAACTCGGATCGCAGCGCGCAATCGCTGCTCAACTCCGTCAAGGCCGAGCCGGTTGCGCAGAGCAATTTTGTCGCAGTCACTGCTAGCGACACGTCCCCCCGGGGGGCACAGCAGCTGGCAAACGCCTTCGCGAGGCAGGCGGTGGCGGACCGCACTTCGCAGCTGCACCAGCAGGTCGATCAGCAGATCCCGCAGCTCCAGAACCAGCTGCGCCAGCCAGGCCAGCCCGCCGTAAGCCAGGCTTCAATTGCCGATCAGCTAGCTCAACTGGAGACGCTGAAGTCGAGCCCCGACCCGACGATGCGAGTGCAGACTACCGCTCCCCTGCCCGCCGGCCCCGCTTCACCTCGGCCAGTCCTGAGCGTCGTTGCAGGGATCATCGCCGGGCTGATTCTCGGTGTTGCCGCCGCCTTCGCAGCGCAGGTCCTTGACCCCCGCCTGCGGCGCGAAGCGCAGCTGCGGCGAAGCTTCCGCCTTCCGATCCTCGGCCGCATCCCGAAGGATCCGGGCGCGAAGGAATCGCCACTGGCACCGCGACATGTCTCCTCCGCGACCGGGGAGGCATATCGCGCACTACGCGCGACCGTCGCCGGGACGCGGAGGGACAGGCCCGGTGAGGGCAAGGTGATCCTGATCACCGGTTCCTCGCCCTCCGAGGGAAAGACGACCACCGCGATCAACCTCGCAACCTCGCTGGCGCTGGCCGGCAATCGCGTCATCTTGATCGAGTCCGACCTGCGCCGCCCAGTCCTGACGCGGGTCATGGGCGTCCACCCCGAGCACGGCGGTGTGGTCAGCGTGCTGATCGAGAACACGACGTTGGCCGAGTCGTTGATCCCTTCGGCGACCTACGGCCCGAACCTGCGGTTTCTGCTGTCCGACTACGAGGGCGGCTGGATCTCCGAGCTTTTCTCGATTCCGACCGCCGAGCGAATGATCCAGGACGCTCGCCACATGGCCGACTTCGTGATCGTCGACTCGGCGCCGCTAAACGAGGTGGTCGACGCTCTGCCCCTTGCCTTGCAGTCTGATGAGGTGCTGATCGTCGTACGCCTTGGCATCACCCGCCTCGACAAGCTCTCCCAGCTCGCAGAGCTCTTGGCCGAGAATCGCGTGCGACCGGTCGGCTTCGCCGTCGTCGGCACTCCACGGCCGAAGCGCAGCGAGTACCACTACTACGCCGAGCCGCGCAGCGACTCACAGGACGGCCAGAAGCAGCAACAGCTGCTCACCGAGGCGCGGCGGAGCCTCAGGTCCAGAACCTAGAAGACGCTGTCGTTCCACCTGCAGGGTTCGTCGAATCGGCTGCGACAATGCCCACGTGAGTATCCGCGCTCCGCGAAACGAGATCTGGCTGCTCGGCAGTTTTGGGCTCCTCGCCATGCTGACCGGCGTGCTGGCGGGAATCGACGGTCGCCTAGCGATAGCCGGGGCGCTCGCCATCGCCCTTGCATTTATTGCGCTTGCCGATCTCACGGTTGGGCTGGCGATCTTTACGTTCCTCGGCTTCGTCGTGGTCGTCCCCAACTTCGCCGGCCAGACGCTGAGCATCATCAAGCTGGCCGCGCTGCCCGTGCTGTTCTCGTGGCTCGCGCTGGTCACCCGCGAGGGGAGTGCACGGAGAAACTTCATCGCCGTCCACCCGGCACTCTCGATGGTGATGCTGCTGTTCGTGGCCTGGGCGACGCTCAGCTATCTCTGGGCCGAGGACGGAAACGAGGTCCTGATCGCGGTGTTCCGCTACGGGCTGGCGATGACCCTCGTCTTCGTGGTGTTCACGGCCGTTCAGAAGGAGAGGGACGTCACGATCATCATGACCGCGATGGTCTTGGGCGCCTTGTGCGCGGCTGTCTACGGCATCCTCAATCCGGCGCCGACGGAGGCCGGGCAACTCGGACGTCTGAGCGGGACCCTGACCAACGCCAACGAATTGGCCGCAGCACTGGTCCTGGGGATCGGACTGTGCGGAGGCTTGGTGGCGATCGCGAAGACGCCGCTCGTGCGCGGCGCGGCGATCGGCGTGGGGGGCGTCTGTCTGATCGCCCTGCTTCTCACCGGCTCGCGCAGCGGGCTGGTCGCACTGGGGGCGATGCTGCTCGCTGCGGTGGTCCTCGCCAGGGGCAGGCGTCTGGTCCTCACACTGGTCACTCTCATGCTTGCGATGATCGCAATCGGTTACATCGCCACGGCTGCGCCAGAGCAGAGCCGAGAGCGGTTCCTCCAACCTGGCAGCGGCACCGGCCGCATCGATATCTGGACGGTCGGCGGCAGAATGGTCAGCGCGAATCCGATCGAAGGCGTGGGCGCCGGCAACTTCGCCGTGTCGTCGATCCACTACCTGCTGCGCCCGGGCTCGCTGCCAAATGACCAGTACATAGCCGATCAGCCGACGGTCGCACACAACATGTACCTCGAGGTACTCGCCGAACTGGGCATTCTCGGCGCGATCCTCTTTGTCACCTTGATCACCTCCGGCCTCGGTTGCTTAATCGTGGCTCTGTCGAGATTCCGAAGATTGGGGGAGCAGCGCATGCAGAAGCTGACCACCGCGATCGCCGTGTCGTTGATCGGGTTCCTGGCGGCCGAGTTCTTCGCCTCCGGGGAGTACGCAAGAGAGCTTTGGCTGCTGGTCGCCCTGGGGCCGGCGCTGCTGGCAATGGCAAAGCGGATGGAACCGGACACTGCCGCTTAGCGGGCGCGGGGCCGACCTCAGATGTGCGGAATCGCTGGACGGGTAGGTGCCCGCGGATCGCGCGTGGCTCCTGCCGAGGCATCGACTCAGCCCCGGTCGTGGCGCCGATGGCAGAGGTCTACTCAAGTCCGATCAAGCCCTTCTCGATACAGGCCTCAAATGTGCGACCCACCGAAGAACGGCTTCGGGCTTGCAACCGACTCGTGGTTCCGATCTGAGCTTCGAGAGCGCCGGCCGACCCCTTGACCGAATCCCCCTTTGGCGAACTCGCGCCCGGACACGGGCCGATGCGGAACACGCTGTTCTCGCTGATCAGCCGGGTCCTCTCGGCCGTTTTCACAATCGCCCTGACGCTCTTCCTGGTCCGCGCGCTAGGGCCCACCAAGTACGGCGTCCTGGCTCTCGCGGTGAGTGTCGGCAGCGTGATCATGCTGGTCTCCGATTTCGGGATCTCGGCCTCGGCGGCACGGTTTGTCGCCGAGAACCCGCGGGATCGGATGCACGCCGCGGCCATCCTGTGGACAGCGCTACGCCTGAAGCTCCTCGCCTCGACGGCGGCAACCGTCGCGCTCGTAACCTTGGCGCCGGTCATCGCCGACGCCTACGGCATTCCCGCGCTCACCCTGCCGCTGCAGTTGATCGCCATTGCCGTGGCCGCTCAAGGGCTCGGCGGTCTCTTCCTTTACTGGTTCACGGCGCTCCGCCGTTCCTCGATCAATATCCAGTATGGCGTGGTCGAGAGCTCGCTGGAGACGACGGCGAGCATCTGCCTCGTACTTCTCGGCGGCGGCGCTGCCGGGGCCGTGGCCGGCCGTGCGGTAGGCTTCACCGCTGCCGGGATTCTGGCCGCTACACTCGCGGTCCGGCTAGTCGGCTGGCCCGCCATGAGGGATGCTCGCGGCAGGGGATTCCCTGTGCGCAGGATAGTGCGCTACGGCGCTGCCCTGGTGGTGATCGACGGGGTGTACGCGCTCTTCGATCGCGCTGACGTGCTGATCATCGGTGCGGTCATTGGGTCAGCGGCGGCCGGTACCTTCGAAGCCGCATTCCGCATACTCAGCTTCCTCGCTTATCCGGGGCTCGCGGTGGCCTCGGGTTTCTCGCCCCGACTGGCGCAGGGACAGCGCTCGGGGGCCGATTCGGCTCTCTTTATCGGTGCGCTCAGATATACGATCCTCCTCTACCTGTTACTCGCTGCCCCGGCCCTGGTCTGGGCCGAGCCGATCACGCAGCTGGTGTTGGGCGATGCCTACTCCAGCTCGGCAGAAGTCCTGCGGGCGCTGGCGCCGACTGTGGTCCTGGCCGGAGTCAGCCCGGTGCTCGCGACGGGAGCCAATTTCCTGGGCGAAGCCAGGCGCCGAGTGCCGCTGTCGATCGGCGCATTGCTGATCAACGTGGTGATCGACCTGATCCTCGTTCCGCGGATCGGAATCATCGCGGGCGCGATCGGAACTGGGGTTGCATTCGCCTTGTACGTGGCAGGGCACGTGCAAATCTGTCAGCGCGCATTGGGGGTGTCGTTTTCGCGGCTGGGGCGGACCTCCGCGCGGGGCATCATCGCCTGGGCTGTTGCCGCTCTGGTGCTCCTCGCCTTTGGGACCGGCCAACTCAGCGCCTTCGCCTGGATCGTCGGAGCCCTGACTGCGACCTTCGCTTACATCAGTGCGCTGATCCTGCTTCGCGAGCTGAATCCAGACGAAGTGCGGGCGGCGATCCGGCTGCTCCGGCGCCCATTTCGCCGCGAGCGCGTGAGCGACGCCCCGGGCCCTAGCTGAGGCAGGCCTGGGAGACCTGCGGCAGGCCCTTGCGGTGGACCGGGTCCACGAGCCTGGACGGCCTCAGTCTTTTATGCGCCCAGGGCCGCGGGAGCGCACCTCATCGGCGGCCCGCTGCAGCGCCGGAGCCATGCGCTCCGCCACGGCGTCCCAGTTCTGGTGCCGCTCGACCCGTTCGCGGCCTGCCATTCCCAGGCGCTCCGCCAGCGCCGGGTCCCCCAGAACCCGCTCCAGGGCGCCAGCCAACGTGTCCGGGCTGTCCGGGGGCACGACGAGGCCCGTCTCGGTATCCAGGACGACCTCATCGAGCGCTCCCACCCGCGTCACCACGCAGGGCAACCCGTACACCATCGCTTCCGCGATCGAGAGGCCGTACGGCTCAAAATGCGAGGGAAGACAGAACACGGCGGCGTGGCCGTAGAGCTGGGCCAGCCGGTCACGATCGTCGATCCTGCCCAGCACCTCGACGCCCGGTAGGCCCTCCGGCACCTCGACGGTGCCGACGATTTGCAACCGTGCCTCGGGCATCCGCCTACGAACGCGCTCAAACGCCTCCAGCAGCACGTCGCCGCCCTTGCGGTGCCACTCGCCACCCACGAACAGAACCACGCGGTCGCGCGGCTCCGAGCCCAGCGGCGGGAGCGGGTGGAAGTTCGCTCCTCCCCCGACCACGCTCACGCGCTCCGGCTGGACGCCGTAGAAAGACACCACCGACTCGGCGTGCGGTCTGCCCTGGGCGAAGATGTGGAGGGCACCCCCGTAGAGGCGCCTCTCCCAGGCGTAGAGACGCTCGAGCGGGCGTTCCGCTACCGGCGTCCAGGCCGGCCACTGGCGGCGGCTGATCTCAGCCGTGTTGTCGATGTAGAGGACGTATGGCGCCCCACGGGTGTGGAAGAGCCCGAACATCTGCACCGCGAAGTCAAAGGGCTCGGGAGCCTCCCGCACCGCCCGTGCGCTGTTGCGCGATCTCAGGTTGAGCGCCAGCCGGCCCATGAAGTAGAAGCGCTCCGTCCAGCGCTGCCTGTTCGGATGAAACGTGAGGGCCGCGACGAGGAGACGCTGATGCTTCCTGAGGTCCACCGAGCGACGATCCACCACCCGAAACCGCCGCTCGAGGGCGTCGAGGAGGAACTTCGAGGCGGCCCCGGCGCCGGTGGTTGGAACCGCCGGGTCGGTTTGTGCGAGCCCGAGCAGCCTCGGGGGCGGCGAGTGGGTCACGCGGGACTGCAACGGGCGGGCACCGAAGCGCAGTCTAGCCCGCCGCAAGCCGGCTCCAGAGGCGGCGCCAAGGCGGCGGGCTATAGTGGCACGCAGCAGTCCTCAGGTCGCCAAGCTGAACGCACACGAGCCGTTATCACGCCTGCAATGCGCCGCAGTCGCATCCTGATGGTCGTGCGCCCGAGTAAGGGTGGCGCGTTCTGGCATGCGGTCCGCCTCAGCCAGCAACTGGGCGCCCGAGGTTACGAAACCGCTGTCTGCGGCCCGCACGACGATCTGGCCGATGTCGAAGCCACCGTCATCCAGCTCAACATCGCTCGCCGCCCGCACCCGATTCGGCACGGCGCCGCGATCGCTCGTCTGGGTCGGATCTACAGGCGCTACAGGCCCGATGTCGTCCATGCGCACGGCTCGCAGGGGGGTGCCGTCGCCCGTCTCGCTCATCTGGTCGCGCCCCGTGTTCCGGTTGTTTTCACTCCCCACAACTACGCGTTCAACAACTGGTTCACGAATCCGCTGGAGCGCGGCCTTTACCGATCGATCGAGGTCGCCCTGGCGCCGCTGGCCACAAGAGTGATCTGCGTCTGCGAGGCGGAGCGGCGAATCGCCGCGAGCGTTGGGCCCAGGAAACGGACCCGAGTGGTCTACAACGGAATCGAGCCCCTCGCCCCCGCGCCCCCGGATCCGGAGATCGCCCACCTCAGCGAAGCCGGGCCACTGATCTGCACCGTCGCCGAGCTGCAACTGCCGAAGGGCGTCACAACGTTGGTGGAAACGATGCCGAAGGTGCTGGAGCGGTTCCCCGACGCCAACCTTGTGGTGGCCGGAGAAGGCGCCGAGCGGCAGCGACTGGAGCAACAGATGGGCGAGCTCGGCGTTGGCGCGCACGTGCGCCTGCTCGGATCGATCGACAACGTCGCGGGTCTGCTCGGGGCCGCCGACGTCTTCGTGCAGCCCGGGTGGTCCGAGTCCTTTCCCTATTCGATCCTCGAGGCGATGGGAATGGGCATGCCGATCGTCGCGACAGACGTCGGCGGGGTCGGCGAAGCGGTGGAGGACGGGGTGACGGGACGGCTGGTGCCGCGTCAGGACTCGACCGCGATGGCGCAGGCGATAGTCGACCTGCTGGCCGAGCGGGACCGCGCCGAGATGCTCGGCAGAGCCGCCAAGGCTCGGATGATGTCGCGCTTTCGGCTCGACAGGATGGTCAATGAAACACTCGGGGTATACCGGGAGATTGGGCTACCGTGACCGATCGCCGGTCGCGGATGATCGTCGGCTCTTGCTTGGGGCCAAGACAATGATGAAGAACCGCCCTCGCGTCATGCATGTCATCACAGGGCTGTTCCCCGGGGGGGGTGCGGAAACGCTGCTCCTACGACTCCTGGAAGCGTTGGGCGACGAGCGCGCCGGCCACTCTGTGCTCTCTCTGAGACCTCGCTGGGCCCTGGCACACGATATAGAGCAGCTCGGCGTTCCCGTTCACGCAGTGGGTATGAGCGGACGGCCCACCCCAGCCGATATTGTCCGTTTAGGGCGCCTCCTCCGACGATCAAACGCGGAAGTTGTCCAGACCTGGATGCTGCACGCGAATGTCCTCGGGCTAGTCGCGCGTGTGGTGTCACGATCCCCCGTCGTTTGGGGGGTACACCTCAGTGAAGTAAGCCGCTCGACGCTGGGCACCAAGGCGGTAGTCGTCCAGCGCTGCGAGGCGATCTGTTCCTGGTTCGTCCCTTCGCGGATCGTGGCCTGCTCTGCCAGCTCTCGGGAGGTAATGCGGAGGTTGCGATATCGAGGCCAGCGCATCGTCACCATTCCGAACGGCTTCAACGTCGTGCGTTTCAGGCCAGATGCCGCGGCCGGCAAACAGGTTCGCCGCGAACTGGGTCTACCGGCGACGACAACAATCATCGGCCACCTGGCCCGCTTTCATCCGGTCAAGGACCACGCGACCCTACTCGCCGCCGCCGGCCAGGTCCTTCGGCAGGTCCCCGACGTCCGCTTCGTCCTCTGCGGTAAGGACGTCACACCGGATAACCCGGAGTTGAGCGCGCTGGCGGCGCCGCTGGGAGACGGAGTGCTGATGCTCGGGCAACGAGATGATGTACCGCGACTCCTCAATGCCTTCGACCTCGCTGTCTCCTCGTCGATAAGCGAGGCGCTCTCGCTGGCGATCGGAGAGGCGATGGCCACCGGCGTCCCGGTGGTCGCGACGCGCTGCGGCGAGTCCCCAGACCTGATCGGCGACACCGGGGCGATCGTCCCGATGCGCGATCCGAACGCGCTGGCCGAAGCGATGGTGCGCCTGATCAGGATCGATCCTGAGGCTCGCTCCGAGCTGGGGCATCGAGCGCGGAAGCGGATCAGCAGCGGGTACTCACTGGAGGGCATGGTCGAGCGTTATCAAGAGACCTGGGCTGACGTCGGAGGTCGCGGGCGACCGCCACTGAACTCGTCCCAGTACGGGAGTAAATGAGGTGAACGGGGCCGCGGGGGAGCTAACTCCGGAGCGATCTCGCTGCAGAGGACGAATTCGATACGTAGAGCTCCTGGTAGAGCGCTTCCACACGCCGCACCGTTCCCTCAATCGAGAACGAGCGTCGGCGGAGCTCCCGTCCGGCCCGCCCCATCCGAGCCGCGCGATCCGGATCACGCAAAAGCGAGACGATCGCTGAGGCCAGGCCATCTGGATCCTGCGGGTCGACCAGCAACCCGGTGACTCCGTCCTCGACCAGGTCCGGAACCCCGCCCACCCGGGTGGCGACGACCGGCTTGCCTGCCTCCATGTATTCCATGATCGATAGTGGGCTTCCCTCGTAATCCGAACAGAGCACGGCGACATCGAAGAGGTCAAGCAGGTCGGGCACGTCGGATCGATCTCCCAGAAATCGCAGCTCATCCGAGAGACCGAGGTCGCGGGTCAAGCCACGCAGTCGCTCCTCCTCTCCTTCTTCCACCCCTACCGCAGGGCCCCCGACTATGAGCACTGCAACCGACGGCGTGGCCTCGCGAAGCAGGGGAACAGCGCGGATCAGGACATCCAGCGCCTTCTGGCGACGCAGCTTGGCCACGATGCCAACGACCGGTTGATCAGGACCTAGCCCCAGGAGGCCGCGGACGTTCCGGTATGGATCTGGAGGCGATGGGGTCGCGATGCCGTTGGGAATGACGCGGATTTTCGACTCGGGCACTCCTTCCACCCCGATCATGCGGCGGCGGTCCTCGCTGGAGACTGCAACGAAGGCGTCCGCGCGCCGGGCGATCAGATTGCGGTCTAGGAACTGTCGAAGCCGATGGCCCTGAAAGGACCAGGTTTGCTCGTGAGCCACGAATACCGAGACACCGAGCCTTGGCGCAAGCAAGGCGCCCCACACGTTCGACCCGAACTTGTGCGAGTGGAGGATGTCCACCCGCCAATCGCGCATCGCCGCCGTCAGCTCACGCCATGGCCGGAGCTGAAAGCGAGACTGTCGCTTGAGGCCAATAAACGGGACGCCCGCGTCCCGCAGCTCTGCAAGCGCCGGTTCGTGCTCGGGCAGATGCTCCCAGCGAGTGACGCAGAACGTCGGTTCGAATCTGGATCGATCGAGGTGTGTGGTGAGCGCCTGCGCAAACTTCTCGGCCCCACCAGTGGTACCGATTAGATCGACCAGGTTGAGCACGCGCAGTCGCCGTGAGCCAGAGGATGCCATCTGCGCTCCAGTTTAGGCCATACCTTGAGACAGGAATTTCGGTTTTTCGCCCCGCTGATGCGGCGAGGAAATCGGACTCAGAGCGAGTGCACGGTCACGCCGTCGTCCTCGCTCTCGACCGGGGGGCTGATAGGAAACACAACGTGAGCGACCCCCAGACCCCGGCGGGCAGCTCGCGCGCCAGGAAGGTCATCGGGATCTCCGCCCCGCCGCCCTGAGTCGGGGCAGCGCCGTTGCAAGGCAGCGGCGAAGGCAAGTAGATCGCTACGTCGTGCCGAGCGACGGGCTGCCGGGTGTCAATCGCCGTCGCCGTTTGCATGGGCGACCTGAAGGGCGAGCCCTCTCGCAATCGCTGCGTCGCCAGCACGTTCTGGTCGAGGTAGATGTCGAAGCTCTCTCCCCAGCTGGCGCGAACCCCGGGCTGGCCGGCGAGATGGAAGACCACCTCGAGGTCTCCGATCAAACGCTCGAGGTCGAGCTGGTTCAGGTCGCCCTCGACCAGCCCGCCGTCATGGTCGGCAAGCACGGAGAAGTTGGCGCGCTTTCGCTCCGGGTCGTAGTAGTCGGTGAACGCATCGACCGCCACCACTTCGTGGCCCTCGCTCACCAGACGCTCGGCCAGATGAGAGCCGATGAAACCCGCGGCCCCTGTCAAAAGTGCTCTCAAAGGTTGTCTTCGAGCGACATCGCGCGGCCAGCATAGCCAGGTTGCGCGCGACCTCCCCCTCACCAACTCGCGCCGATCTCGGCTCGCAGCTTGTTGAGCGCCAGCTCGATCTCCTCTTCCGAGACCGTAAGTGGTGGCAGCAGTCGCAGCGTGCTGGGCTCGGGCGCGTTGACGACGAGTCCAGCCTCCAGTAGCCGCACCGTCAGTCGCGATGCGTCGAGCCCAGGCGCGAGACCGACGCCGAGCATCAGGCCCCTGCCGCGAACCTGGTCGACGCCATCGATGGCGCGCAACGATCCCTTCAGCTGCCCGCCCAGCTCGCGAACGCGCCAGAGCAACCGGTGGTCATCGACGAGCTCGAGCACCGCCAGTGCCGCCGTGGCGATAAGCGGGCCGCCGGCGAACGTCGAACCGTGGTCGCCGCGTTCCAGCACGTCGGCGGCCTCAGGTGCGGCGACGCAGGCGCCGATCGGCAGGCCACCCCCCAGGGCTTTCGCAGCGGTGATCACGTCCGGGCGGACCGGGGTCTGCTCATAAGCCCAGAGTGACCCCGTCCTCCCCATTCCGGCCTGGATCTCGTCAACGATCAGCAGGCCGCCTGCTTCATCGCAGGCCTCCCGGGCGGCGACCAGGGTCTCGTCGGGCACCGGGTAGATCCCCGCCTCACCGAGGATCGGTTCGATCATCACCGCTGCGGTCGCTGTGCCGACGGCGGCCCGCAGCGCCGCCGGGTCGTCGATCGGCACGGAGCGAAACCCGGCCAGCATCGGCCCGAAGTCGGGATTGCTGGCCATGCCGGGCGTTGCGGCCAGCGAGCCCATCGTTCGGCCATGGAAGGAACGCTCGAGGGTGACGATCTCCGGCTCGTCGATGCCGCGGCGGTGGGCGTGCTTGCGGACCAGCTTGATCGCGCACTCGTTGGCTTCGGTGCCGGAGTTGGTCAGGAACGCCTTGCCGCCGAGGCTCGATTCGCAGAGCCGCTCGGCGAGCCGCACCGCCGGCTCCGAGTAGAAGAGGTTGGAGACGTGAATGAGGCGACCGGCCTGCTCGCGCACGGCCTCGACCACGGCCGGATGGCAGTGCCCGACCGAGCAGACCGAGATCCCCGACAGGAAGTCGAGGTATTCCTTCCCCGCCGCGTCCCAGAGCCTCGCCCCCTCGCCGCGCACGAACTCGACCGGCGCCCGCTTGTAGGTCTGCATCACATAGCGCTCCTCCAGCGCCTGCAGCTCTTCGAGCTTCATGAGGAGTGACATGGGGCAACCACCGCTGTCACGGAGTCACCATCGTTCCGATCCCCGCATCGGTGAACAGCTCCAGCAGCAGCGAATGGGGCTTGCGCCCGTCGATGATGTGCGCGTACTGGGTGCCGCCACGGATCGAGTCGACGCAGGCCTGCAGCTTTGGACGCATGCCGCCGTCGACCGAGCCGAGCTTGGCCTCGACCTCGTCGACCGCTGCACGCGAGATCAGCGACGAAGGCTGGTCGGGGTCGCCGAGCCAGCCCTCGACGTCGGTGAGGAAGATCGCCTTGTAGGCGCCCAGCGCCGCCGCGAGCTTGCCTGCCGCCTCGTCGGCGTTGACGTTGTAGGAGTTGCCCTCCCTGTCGGCGCCGGCCGAGGCGACCACCGGGATGTAGTCGGCGGCGATGTGGTTGAGCACGTCAACGTCGACTCGCTCGATAGAGCCAACGAAGCCCACCTCGTCAGCGTTGGGCACCGGCCCGACGTCGAACAACCAGCCATCCTCGCCCGAGAGGCCGACCGCCGGCTGCCCGTGGCGATTCAGCCGCAGCACGATGTCGGAGTTGAGCTTGCCCAGCAACACCATCTTCGCCACCTCGACCGTCTCGGGGTCCGATACCCGCAGGCCCTCGTGAAAACGCACTTCCATCCCCAGACGCTCCATGTAGTCGGTGATCTCCGGGCCGCCACCGTGGACGATCACCGGGTTGAGCCCCACGTACTTGAGCAGCACGACGTCGGTGGCAAAGGCCTCGCGCAGCTCCTCCTCGCGCATCGCCGCTCCGCCGTACTTGATCAGCACCGTGCGCCCGTGGAACTCGCGGATGTACGGAAGGGCCTCGAGGAGGATTTCGATGTTCGCGGCGGGCTGCTGTGTCATGTCGTGTACTCCGCGTTCAGCTTCACGTAGTCGTAGGTGAGGTCGCTGAAGTAGACGTGGGCCGCCCCTTCGCCACGGCCGAGGCGCACCGAGAGCTCGGCCTCGGCCCCATCGCCGGCCAGCTCCTCGGCGTCGATCTCGGCCGGGCCCAGCTCGGCCAGCTGCTCGCCGGCCAGCGCCATCCCCGCCGCCTGGGCGATTCTGCCCCAGTTCGGGTCGCGGCCGAACAGCGCCGTCTTGACCAGCGGCGAATTGGCGATCGCCCTCGCGACGCGCTCGGCCTCTGCCTCGGAGGCGGCCTCCTGCACCTCCACCCTGCCGACCCGCGTCGCCCCTTCGCCGTCGGCGACGACCTCCAGCGCCAGCTGCAGCAGTACCACATCGAGAAGGCCCTCCGGCAGCGGCCGTCCGGCGGCGCCGGTCGCCTGCAGAACCAGGGTGTCGTTGGTGCTCATCTGGCCGTCGACCGTGATCCGCTCAAACGAGGCGGCGGTCGCTTCGCGCAGCACGCCGTCGAGATCGGGAACCTCGCCGTCGGTCTGCACGAAGCACAGCAGGGTGGCGAAATTCGGCTCGATCATCCCGCCGCCCTTCGCCTGCGCCGAGACGGTGACCCCGTCGAGCTTCACCGTGCAGAGCTTCGGCCAGCGATCGGTGGTGCAGATCGCGGTGGCGAAGTCATCGCCCCCAGACGGCGCCAGCGCCGCCGCCGCCGACTCGATGCCGCCGCGCACCGCGCCGATGTCGAGCGGTACCCCGATCACGCCGGTCTCGGCCACCGCGACCGTGGAGGCGTCGACCCCGAGCGCGGCAGCGGCCGCGTCGCGCATCTCCAAGGCGTCGCTGTAGCCCTGCTCGCCGGTGGACGCATTGGCGTTTCCGGAGTTGATCACCGCGCCACGCAGCGAGTCGAGCCGGCACCGCTCGCGGCATACCCGCACCGGCGCGGCCGCGGCCGCGTTGGGGGTCAGCAGCGCCGCAGAGGCGACAGCCTCCACGTCGCAGGCCACCAAGCCGAGATCGGTCTCGCCGCCCCCCTTGAGCCCGCAGCTGACGCCCGCCGCCCGGAACCCCGGAGCCAGCTGCGCGGGGTCGAGCTGCTCGCTTCCCTGCGGCGGCTCGACCCACCGCGATCTGAAGAAGCCGCTCACGTCCGACCCTGGAAGCGAGGATTGGGGACTCACCTCAGTCCCTCCGTCTCGTCAATCCCCAACATCAAATTCAGGTTCTGCAGTGCCTGGCCGGCCGCGCCCTTCCAGAGATTGTCGATCGCCGCCAGCGCCACCACCTTGGCGCCATTGACCACGACATGGACGTGGCACTCGTTTGTGTCGCGGACGTCGCGCACGCCCGGCGGCCCCTCGGTGACCTGCACGAAGGGCTCCTCGGCGTAGCGCTCCTCGTACATCGAGCGCAGCTCCGCCGGGTCGATCTCCCTGGTCGGCGTCACGTAGCAGTTGACCAGCTCGCCCTGGTCCAGCGGCAGCAGGTGGGGCACGAAGGTGACCGGCGCCGAGAAGCCAAGGCCCTCCAGTTCCTGTTCGATCTCGGGGGTGTGGCGGTGGGCGTCGACGTTGTAGGCGAACGCGTTCTCGGCCAGGGTGACGAAATGCATCTCGTCCCCCCCGCCCCGGCCGGCCCCGGAGATGCCCTGCTTGGCGTCGATCACCAGATCGGCGATCAGGCCCTGCTCGGCGAGCGGCGCCAGGGCCAGCAGCGCCGCGGTCGGATAGCAGCCCGGATTGGCGACCAGCTCCGCGCTCCGAATCTGCTCGCGGTGAAGCTCCGGCAGCCCGTAGGCCGCGTCGGCCAGCAGTTGCGGCTCACCGTGCGGCCCGTACCACTGCTCATAGACCGCCGCGTCGCGGAGGCGGAAGTCGGCCGAGAGATCGACGACCTGCAGGCCCAGGCCCCGCATCTGCGCCACCACGGGCGCCGAAGCCGCGTGCGGGTAGGCGACGATCGCGGCGTCGACCTCCTCCATCAGCTCCAGGTTCAGGACCCCCAGCTCGAGCGGCACGCGGTAGCGCGGATAGAGATGGTCGAGGCGGGTGCCGACGTCGCTGCGCGAGGTGACCGCCACCAACTCGAGGCAGGGGTGGTTCCAGACCAGCTGGGCCGCCAATGCCCCGGCGAAGCCGGATGCGCCAGCCACCACCACTCGAGCCGCGGGGTCGCCGTCGAGGGGCTGTGAAGCAGGCTCATTCACGCAGCGACCCCCCAAGCTCGGCGAGCCGGGAGCGGATCTGCTCGCGCAGCCCCGCTACCTCCTGATCGGTCAGCGTGCGGTCCGGGGCGCGGAAGGTGAGGCGCAGCGCCAGACTCTTCCGCCCCTCCCCTGCCTGTTTGCCCCGGTAGAGGTCGAACAGGTCGGCGGAGCGCAACAGCTCGCCGCCGCCGCTCAACACGGCTTCGCGGACCTTCGCGGCGGGCACCTCGTCGTCGACGACCACCGCGAGGTCCTGGTGCACGGCCGGGTAACTGATCACGTCCTCGTACCGCTCGCGGCCCAGCGACGCCGCCTCCGCCAGCTCACCCAGCCCGATCTCGAAGCCCGCGGCGGACTCCAGGTCCCACTGCCTGCAAATCAGCGGGTGAAGCTCGCCGAGCCATCCGGCCTCGGCACCGCCGAGCAGTACCCGGGCGGCGCGGCCGGGGTGCAGGAAGGGCTCGGAGCCCCGCTCGACCTCCACCTCGGTGCCGAGCTGGATGGCAAGCGCTTCGAGCGCGCCCTTGAGGGCGAAGAAGTCGGCGGGCTCGGAGTCGGCTCGCCAGCTCTGCGGAGCCAGTGAACCGACCGCCAGGCAGGCGATGCAGTGGGGCTCGTATGCGGGCGGCGGGCGCTCGCCGGCGAACTCGCCTCCGAGGACGCCTCTGGCGCCGTCGCCCTCGCGTAGATATGCGCGGCCGGACTCGAACAGCGCCACGCGCTCGGCGCCGTGCGCGAGGTTGTAGCGCGCGGCGTCGAGCAGCGAGCCGAGCAGCGTCGTTCGCAGCTCCGAGTGATCCAGCGACAGGGGGTTGGAGACCCTGATCGTCTCCCGGCGTGGATCGCCCTCCGGCAGCCGCAGGCGTGGCGGCATGCCCGGGTCGGTGAGGCTGAGGCTGACGACGGCGTCGAAGCCGAGGTCTCGCATCACGTCCTCGGCGCGGCGACGCAGCGACTGCTCACGGCTCAGGCGCCCGCCCTGCCCGACCGCTTCCGGCAGGGTCGACGGCAGGTGCTCGTCGTAGCCGTGGATCCGCCCCACCTCCTCGATCAGGTCAGCCTCGCGAGTCACGTCGTAGTGGCGATCGACAGGAACCTCGGCGGTCAGCTCCTCGCCGTCGCGCCGCACCGAGAAGCCGAGGCGCTGCATGTAGGTCTCGCACTGCTCGGGCTCTACACGCATTCCGAGCAGGCGCTCTGCCTGCTCGGTCCGCAGCCGCACGCTGTGCGCCGGCGGGATGTCGGCGGCTTCGTCGATCGTCCCCGGCACCATCCGCGCCCCGCACAGCTCGACGATCAGCCGCGAGGCGATTCGCTGCGCCCGCATCGCCAGCTCAGGATGGAGCTGCTTTTCGAAGCGATTGGAGGCATCCGAGCGCAGCCCCAGCTTTCGCGAAGTGCGCAGGATGTTGACTCCGTTCCAGGTCGCCACCTCGAGCAACACGCGGGTCGTCGAGTCGGAGACCTCGGAGACCTGGCCGCCCATGATCCCGGCGATCCCTGACGGCCCGTTGCGGTCGCAGACCAGGACCGCGTCAGTGTCGAAGCTGCGCTCGATCCCGTCCAGCGTCGTCATCTTCTCGCCCTCCTTGGCGGTGCGGATGATCAGCGCCCCGTCCGGGACCTTTTCGAGGTCGAAGGCGTGCAGCGGCTGCGCGGTCAGCAGCATCACGTAGTTGGTGATGTCGACCACGTTGTTGATCGGGCGCTGCCCGGCTGCCATCAGGCATGCCTTCAGCCACAGCGGGGACGGTCCGATCGTCACATCGGTGAAGGCGCGGGCGGTGAAGCGCGGGCACAGCTCCGGCACCTCGACGGTGACCGAGGCGTAGTCGGAGGTCTCTCCCTCGCCGGTCGCCTCCGCGTCGGCCTCCCAGGGCGGCGCGGCCAGCGGAGCGCCGCTGATTGCGTGCACCTCGCGCGCCACCCCGTAGACACCGAAGCAGTCGACGCGGTTGGAGTGCACCTCCAGCTCCAGCACCGGCTCGGCCAGGGGGAGCACCGCACTCAGATCGCTGCCCGGAGCGGCGCCGTCGTCGAGCACCGCGATGCCCGCCGCGTCGTCGCCGACCTGAAGCTCCGCCTCGGAGAGGATCATCCCGTCGGAGACCACCCCGCGCAGCTCGGCGCGGCCAAGCTCCTCCCCGCCCGGCATCGTCGCTCCGGGAAGCGCCACCGGCACCGTCTGTCCGGCGGCCACGTTGGGCGCCCCGCAGACAATCGTCCGGGTGCCGTCGCCGGTGTCGACCTCGCAGACGCTGAGCCGGTCGGCGTCGGGATGCGGCTCAACCGAGACCACCCTGCCGACCACGAAGCCCTCGGCGGACGGCGGTCCCACGTATGAGATCCCCTCCACGTCGGTGGTCCGCAGGGCGATCCGGTCGAGCAGCTGCGGCGCCGGGATCCCCGGGTCGCAGTACTCGCGCAGCCATGAGTACGGAACCTTCATCGGAACTGCTCCAGCACTCGCAGGTCGTTCTCGAAGAACTTGCGCAGGTCCGGGACACCGTGCTTGAGCATCGCGATCCGCTCTATCCCCATCCCGAACGCGAAGCCCTGCACGCGCTCGGGGTCGTAGCCGTTGTGGGCCACGAAGGCGAACACGTTGGGATCGACCATCCCCGAGCCGAGGATCTCGATCCAGCCGGTGCCCTTGCAGATAGAACAACGGGATCCGTCGCCCAGCTCGCCCGAGCCGCCGCAGCGGAAGCAAGAGACGTCGACCTCGACGCTGGGCTCGGTGAAGGGGAAGAAGCCGGGGCGGAAGCGGGTCTGGCGCTCGGGCCCGAAGATCGCCCGCGCGAACTCGTCCAGCGTCCCTTTGAGGTCGGCCAGGGTGATCCCCTCGCCGACCGCAAGCCCTTCGACCTGGTGAAAGACCGGGCTGTGGGTGGCGTCGAAGGGGTCGCTGCGATAGCAGCGGCCGGGCACGACGATGAAGATCGGCGGCCCCTGGGCCTCCATCGCCCGTACCTGCATCGGTGAGGTGTGCGTGCGCAGCACGACGTCCTCGGACCCGGGGGGCAGCGGCTCGCTCCGCGTCCAGTCTCCGTAGAGGCCGCTCGAGGGTTTTGGCCAGCCTTCGCTCGGCAGCCGCTCCTCCGGGATCGGCTCGATCCGAAGCTTCGGCGAAAGGCTGGCCGGGTCGACGTAGAAGGTGTCCTGCGTCATCCGCGCCGCGTGGCCCGGCGGGTGGTTGAGAGCGGTGAAGTTGTAGTAGTCGAGCTCGACCTCGGGTCCCTCCATGACCCGGTATCCGAGCCCGACGAAGACGTCCTCGATCTCGCGCATCGTGCGCAGCAGGAGATTGCGCGAGGCGGCGGGCATGGAGGGTGCCCCGGGAAGGGTCACGTCGACGCGGTCCTCCGCGAGGCGGGCGTCGATCTCGGCCGAGTCGAGCTCCGCCGCGCGGCTGCCCAGCACCGACTCCAGCGCACCGCGGACCTCGTTTCCGGCCTTGCCGACCGCCTCGCGCTGCTCGTCCGGCAACTCGGCGATGCCGCGAAGGATCCCTGTCAGCTCGGCCTTGCGGCCCAGGTAGCGGACCCGCAGCTGCTCTAGCTCCTCCGTCGAGCCAGCGGCGGCGATCGCCTCCTGTGCCTCGCGCCGTAACTCCTCGATCCGCTCAACCATTCCGCTCACCTTCCGACGTCGCTGCGCCCCGCCCCCGGGACGGGCGCGACGATATCCCTTGCAGGACGATCGCAGCCGCTGCGGCTACGTTCAGCGACTCGGCGCCGGCGCGGAGCGGGAACGTCACCGTCCGCTGGCAAGCTTCGAGGACCTCCGGCGGCAGGCCGTCCCGCTCGGCACCGAGACAGACTGTGAGCGGCGTCGGTGGCCAGGCACTCGCCGCAACTTCGCCGCCGTGGGCCAGCAGTGCGAGGCGCGGCCTCGGGGTGTCCGCCACGGTCCCCCGCGCAAGCGGCTGGCCGAAGGCGGAGCCCATGCTCGCCCGCACCGCCTTCGGCGAGAAGGGATCGGCGCAGCCGGGTCCCAGCACCACCGTGCCTGCTACCAGGGCATGCGCGGAGCGGATCACGGAGCCGACGTTGGCGGGGTCACCCACCCCGTGCAGGTAGACGCAGACCGGGCCCTCGATCTGCGTCGCCCAACGCAGCTCCCAGGCCGCAATTACCCGCGTCCCGGACCCGAGCGCAGAGAAGCGCGCCAGCAGCTGCGGCTCGACCTCGAGCCCGCCGATCCCCGATCCGGCAGCGCTGAGCAGCAGTCGCGGCTCCGCCCCGCTGGCCAGCCCCGCCTCGAGCATGTCCTCGCCCTCGGTCAGAAACAGGCCGTCGCGCTCGCGGCCACGCCGCTCGCGCAATCTCCGGACCAGCTTCAGCTTCTCGTTGTGTGGACTGGTGATCACTGCGTCGTTCCCGCTTGTCGTTTTTGTGATTGGAGTGTCAGCTCTCGTCGCTTGGGGCGTTCCATGAACCAAAAAAGCGGGCCGATCTACGGCCCGCCCGGTAGGAGGATCTTTGGGGTTCGGCTAGACGGCCGCACCCTCCCGGGCAAGCTCGACGAATCGGCGAAAGGCGTCGCTGTCGTTGACCGCCAGGTCGGCCAGCATCTTTCTGTTCACCTCTACGCCGGCCTCGCGCAGCCCGTGCATGAGCTGCGAGTAGCTCATGCCCTCGCGCCTCGCGGCGGCATTGATGCGGATGATCCAGAGGCGCCGGAAGTCGCGCTTTCGATTGCGCCGGTCCCGGTACGCATATGCGCCAGACCGCTGCAGCTGCTCCTTGGCGAGGCGGTAGGAGGACTTCTTGCGGCCCCAATAGCCCTTCGCGGCCTTCAGGGTCGCGCGGCGCTTCTTGCGGGCCGCCACGGAGCGCTTGACGCGGGTCACTTCCGACCTCCGAGCAGGGTGCGAACCCGAACCCGATCGGGCCGTGAGATCTCCACCGGGCGGGCGAAGCGGCGCTTCCGCTTCGGCGGCTTCTTCTCGAGGATGTGGCTCGAGTAGGCCCGCCGCCCGCGCAGCTTGCCCTTGGCGGTCTTTCGAAACCGCTTCTTAGCGCCGGAATGGGTCTTCATCTTCGGCATCGGCCCGTCATTGAAGCAGACGCATCACCCAACGTGGCACAGAAGAGGTCGACCGCGACCGGTCCGGAAAGTCCTGACGAGCGGGGGAGCGCGAAGAGTTGCGCCGGCCGCGGCGCGAGAATCGCGTTCTCCCCACCAAATCAAAACGGCCCGTCTCCTCCAGGGCCTGCCTCATGGTGGGGTGCTCGTAGATGAGAAGCAGCCATTCGACCAGATGCTGGCGGCTCGGTAGGGACTGAGGGTGGGCCCATCCTCCGCCAGTCGCACGCGGTTCTTCTCCATTCAGAGGCGTATCAAGCGACGAGCCATGAGGCGGCTTTGGTTCTCCCTTCTCGGCAGGCCGCCGTCAATCGGGCGCTGGCGTGGTATCGGGGGAAGACGCGCGTCGCCGCGTCAGGCGTCGGCGAACGGCGTCCCGACCCCGGCGCAGGAGTGTGCTCCCACGAGCCTTCCGATAGACCGCTTGACGGGCCTCCACGGTGCGGCGCGCCAGCGTGCCGCGCGCTGACCGTGGAAACACTGCAACGTGCTCGATCGTCCGCTGGGCACTCCCCATCTCCTCCTTGATCGCGTTCATGCCAACGCCCAATTCGTAGGTTCGCCCGTCCTCGAGAGCATGCCGGATCTCGCCGAGTTGGAGGAGCAGGCCTGGACCGTAGCGCGCGTACTCGGGGTCATAGCCCATCTTGAGCAAGTATCTGCGGACCCCGTCGTCGATCGTGAATTCGACGGCCACCGGGCGGCCGTCCAGGCGCATGATGCTCAGTCGCAACAGTCCGCGGTTCGCCGCCCAAGCCGCAATTTCCTCGTAGAAGCGTCGTGTCTCCGGCAGCAGGTGAATCGCCGTCCCCTTGTCTGCCTTCCACCCCGAGCCCTCAAGCCGAAAGAACTCGCTGAGGTGAGCTTCCAGGTCTTCGGTCCCATCGGTGATCTCATGGCTAATTTCTCCCTGCTCGGCTAGGCGGCGTCTCCGTCGGCGCACGTCGTTTCGCCTCGACTTGGTCAGCGACTGCTCGAACTCCTCCCAGCTCAGGGTCGTGTCAACAAACGGAGAAGCTGTTGCATCGAGCACGACGAGTCGGCACCGATTTTGGTCAGCGGCCTGCCGGGTCGCAGCAACCAGCTGACCCTCGGAATCAAGTTGACTCAGGACCAAACCCTGCCGGCTCTCGCGCAGCGCCGCAGTCAGGAGAATCTGCAGGTCCTCGGGCTCAAGACAAACTCCGTCGAAGACCGGGAAATGGACATTCGAGCAGCTGCGCAGTCCCCCGCGAACGCGGGCCAGTGGTAGAACCGAGCTCAGCTCGCCGTCGCGGCGGGAGGTCAGGATGCGAAGCTCCCCGCGGCCAAACGCCGACCACCAAGCGCGAACCCACCCCGGCCGGGCGAACGGCGCAGCGCCGGTTCGAAGCGCGAGGTCATCCCACTCATCGGCCAGCCCCTCAAAGGATGCGGTGGTCACGACCTGTACCTCGTCTCCCTGTCGCGGAAAACCGGCGTCGGTCATTGACCCCCCTTGAAGACGGCGCACCCACTCATAGACTTACTCTAGGTCCGGCTTTCGATACCCGATCATCGGATCCGCGGGGATCAGCATTGAGCAGCGCACAACATACAGCGCTTCACGCGCTAGGCCTGCGCGCAGCGCTCGCCGGCCGCACAGCGTTGCAGCGCGCCGACGAGCTGGTGGCCCGGGTTGTGCCCCGGGACCGTCCGGGGCTGCTGGTGTTCGTATTCCATTGCGTTTTCGATAACGGCGCCGAGGCCGACGCCGGCATCGTGGACCCGCACGAGCGTGCCACCCCCGACGGGTTGTCCCGGATGTGCGCCCACTTCCGCGAGCACGGCTACCGGTTCGTGAGCGCCAGCGAGATCGACTCTGGCCTCGCCGCCGGTGGCCACTACGCACACCTGACCTTCGACGACGGATTCGCCAACAATCTCCGCCTCCTCGACCTGCTCGCGCGCGAACAGGTGCACGCGACGATCTTCCCGTCCGCCAACCACGTCCGGCACGGGAAGGCGTTCTGGTGGAACGTCGTCTACCGCGAGCGGCATCGGCGCGGGCAAGGGGCAGCCGTCGCCGGCGAGTGCGCCAGGCTGCGCCAGATGACGGTCGCGGAGGTCGACAGCCACCTGGTGTCCGAGTTCGGGCCCAAGGCGCTCGAGCCGGTCGGGGACGTCGACCGCCCGCTCACCGTCGCGGAGCTGCGGGAGATGGCGAGCTCTCCTTGGATCGAGATCGGCAACCACACCCTTGACCACGCGGTCCTTCCTCTCTACCCGCCTGCCGAGGCCGAGGCTCAGGTCGCGGGCGCCCAGGACTGGCTGGGCGAAATCCTCGGCGCGGCTCCATTCTTCATCGCCTATCCCAACGGCAATGCCGATGGCGGCCTGGCGGAACTGGCCCTGCGAAACGGCCTTCGACTCGGTGTCACCGTGGTCCCAGCTCGCAACGAGCTCCCGGCTTCAGCTGACACACGGATGCGGTTGGGGCGGTTTCGAATCGTCTTCGATCGCCGCGAGCGCCCGCGCATGCTGGCCGTGCGCAGCTCGGTGCAATTAGCCGCCCTCGCACGCGGCTTGGTGCTACGGGACGACTGACTGCGAGGCCGTCGGCCCCTTGGCTGTAGTCAGCGGCCGAGGAGGCGGCGAAGGCGGTTCATGCGGAGCGAGCCGAACCGCTTGCGAAACTTGTGGCTTCCCCGCCTGGCCACCTGTTCTGGCAGCCGGCGCAGCCGGGCCAGCGGGTAGCGCATTCCGCGCCGGTAAGAGGTGCGCCACGCCACCGGGCGATCCTCGTCGGCCAGTCGCTCCTTGTACCCGGCCTCCCCGCCCCCGAGGTCGAACAGGTCGTCACCCCGCTCGAAGGAATCCTCGATGGCTGCCAGGATCGCCAAGCTGCCCGGATGATGCTTGCCCCAGCGTTCGTCGAAGCCGCCATTCCAGTAGGCGACCTCCCCACCGGCAGCCACGAATATCTGCGCGCTGATCGCCTCACCGTCCGGCCCCTCGATCATCCACAACCGGAACCGGCCGTTCTCGACCAGAGCCTCGCCGACCTCTTGCAGCATCGCCATCGAGCTGGGGTTGACGGCGGCGGAACCGCCCCGGCCCTCCCATCGGGCGCTATGAAGGCGCGCAAAGGCCGCCAGGTCGCGCTCGAGGCTGGCGCGGTCGGCACACCGGAAGGTCGCGCCCAGGCGTTCCATGGCGCGCCTGTCGCGCCGCATCTGACTGCGGAAGTTCCTGCTCTTGCGCGCGAACCACTCCTCGTAGGACCCCTGGCCGACCCGCAGGACGGGGGCGCTGCGCTCCGAGACGTCCTGAACATGATGGAGGCGGCCGTCGGGCCCGCTCGCGGACAGCCATCCGGGCCAAGGTGACGCGGCATCCACGGCCTCCCAGCGGAGGATGTCGGGGCGCAGGCCGGCGTCGGCCAGCGCCTCGGAGATCGCCGCCGCGACCTGCGGTTCGCGGCCGGGACCGGCCAGGATGCCGAGGCGGGAAGCCAACCCCCCGCTGAGCAGCCTCAGCTCGGTGACCCCGAATCGCCGTGAGGAGTAGAGCGGGGCGAGCCCGATCAGCTCGTCACCGGCGTGGACCGCGACCACCGCGAGGCGGGCGCCCTCAATCGCCAGATGGCGCCACCAGGCCTCCGCCCACGCCGGGGCGCCGAAAGGTGCCCCAACACTGACGGCCAGGGCATCCCAGCTCGCTCGCACCGAATCGAGCCCGGAGGGGTCCTCGATCACCGAGGCGGTGGGCGTTTCTGGCTGTCGCCGACCTGGCCACGGACCGTTCTGCGACCGCCCTAGCGGAGCCGCGGAAGCCGCCGTGCCCAGCGACGCTGACAGTTCGCTCATCAATGGTCCTATCATCCCTGACGGCCTGTGGCCTTAAACCGTGCCTGTGTGCCTATCTCTCCCTACGAAATAACCGTGCCTGTGTGCCTAGCTCTCCTCCAGGGGCCCCGATCCCGCGAACTCGCGGCGCGGCTCCCTTCGGGACGCGTCGGAATGGCGAACGCGGACGGTAGGAGAGGTACATCGGACCCTGCCGCCTGCCGCTGATCGAGCGTGAGATCGCCGGCGCCGCGAACCAGGTACCCACCACGAAGCGCATGATCGGCCCGAAGCTGGCGGCGGCGGAGGCCCCCGCGAAGTGCAGGCCCGGGATCGAGGACTCCAGCCCCCTCCGCAGCCGCGGAGCGGAACCCAGCTCGCGCGCCGAGCCGCCCACAGTCTCGAGCCGGTCGAGCATTCCATCCGCCAGCAACTCGTGGCGGCTCATGTCGATTCGGTATCCCGTGCCGAGGATGACGTGTTCGAACGAGCGCTCGGTGAGGTCGTCGAACTTCACACGCACCGAATTACGGTCCGGGTCCACGGCGGTCACACTGCGGCCGGCCTCAACCGGGACCTCGGCCAGCCGCCCTCGCAGCCAGTCGGCTCCAAGTGGAGCCGTGCAGCGCCCATAGACCCAGGCCCGCGTTTTCGCCGGCAGGAACCGGAAGACGCCCGGGGCGGCGGCAAACCAGCCCGTCTTGAGCCCGCCGACGTCAGTGGGAGGCAGCAGTATGCGCGCCGCCCGCGCCCGAAAACCGGTCTGGTTGTGCGGAGGAAGCCAGGTCAGTTTCCCGGCCCTGGCGACGAGATGAGGCTTCGCTCCGGCCTCCTTCAGCAGGGCGGCCGTTTCCACCGCGCTCTGGCCCCCACCGATCACCAGGACCGACCTATCGGCAAACCCCTCGAGCGTGGCATGGGCGGAGCAGTGCGACACGAGCTCCGCGGGGAGCCCTTCGAAGAGAGGTGGCCGGAGGGCGAAGGGGGCGATCCCCGTGGCCATCACAACCCGCTCGAACTCCAATTCCTCGCCGTCGTCCAAACGCAACGAGAATCCGCTGCCCGCCAGGTCCACCTTGCGGACACGGCGCCGGTCGACATCGGGCACCGCCCGCTCCTGAAACCAGTGCCCATATGACACGAACTCTGACAGATGCAGCGGCTCCGACGGGGTCGCGTTTGTCTCAGCCGCCCAGGTCTCGATGCCCAGGTCCCCCCCGGGGTGTGCGATATGCGAGGCGACCTGGTGCGAGCGAAGCCTCATCCCCTCCGGCATGTACTGGCGCCACGACTCCATCGGCTCGCCGAAGACATGAGTCTCGACCCCGGCCTGAAGCAGGTAGGCAGCAAGCGAGAGCCCGTAGGGGCCCGCACCGACTATCGCCGCTGAACCCATGCGCTGCCTCCTACCACGACGGACTCGGCGGTGGAGAGGGCTCGGTGCTCAGGGAGCGTCGGGGGTGCCGCAGGATGCTGAGGGTTCGGGCGAGAAGCGGCCCGGGGTCGTTCCAGCGAAATAGGGCGTGGGCGGTCCGCCGGCGCGGCCGCAGCATCGACGCCACGGCCGCAACCCGCCGCCCTCGCAAATCCCTGACCAGGTTGCACAGCTCCGCGTCCTCCCATCGGTAATGGAAGCCGGGCGGGGCGATTCGCGCCCCGTGCTTGCGCTCCAGAAGCCAGTCGCACCAGATCGTGGGGAGCGGGACGCCCGCCCTGACCGCGAGTGCCAGCGAGCCGTAGAGACGGGGGTTGAAATCGATCGCGGCGAAGCTTCCCGGCCCATGCTGGATCAGCTCGAGCTCGAAGATCCCCTGCCAGCTCAGTCCCACCAGCAAGTCCCTGACCCGCTCGGAAAGCGCTTCCGGCGCGAGCACCGTTTCGGAGAACGAGACCGACCCGGCGTCCGGAGGCCATGTGCGCCAATACTTGCTCACGACGACAGCCAGCAGCTGGCCCTCGGCAGCGACACCGGAGAACGAGATCAGGGGCCCCTCCTCGCGTCGCTGAAGCAGGCAGGGGAGTCCGAACTCCGGCAGCCGGCGTTCGAGGGTCTCCCGGTCCCAGGCCATGAAGCTCCCCTTCTGCCGCAGCTCGTCGCCAAGCTCGAAGATCGAGGAGCGCGGCTTCAGCAGCACCGGAAAGCCGAAACTGCTCGCCGCCGCGCGCGCATCCTCAACCGTCTCGCAGAGGACGGTCTCCGGAGGCGCCAGGCCGACGCGACCTGCGACCGCGTGCAGGTCCGCCTTTCGCATCGCGGCCTCGACCACATCGGCCGCCGGAAGGCGGAGATCGATTCCCCCGTCGAATGCCCCGCGGTGCCTGGAGAGGGCCAGCACCGAGGCGTCGGTCGCCGGCATCACCACTTCGAAGTTCCGTCGCGTCGCGATCTGCGCGATCTCCTCCGCAAAGCGGGCGTCTTCGGCGCGGGGATCCGAGACTCTGAACCGCTCCTCACAGGCGCGGGACCAGTGGGCGGGCGCGAGCCTGCTGCTGCCGGCGGCGCCGACCCGGTAACCGGCGCGGCGCAGCGCATGGCACGCGGCCACCGCGGAGCGCTCCTGCCCGTCGGTGATCAGGACGCCCGGGCGCTGATCCCGGGGTCTGCGTTGCTTGCCTCGTGGCGCGTTTGAGGGGCTGGACTCGTTCGTGGATCCGCTCGGGATCGTCGCCGTGGTCGGCGGAGTTTCGTTTCTCACGCTCGGCGCAGTCACGTTGCACGCGGTCGAAGCTAGCAATATTCCGCACCGGTCACCCAGGTCGGAAACCTTCGTCGGAACTCTTACAGGATTGCTGCGATCTGCTACCCGCTCAGACACATTTCCCCCAAAAATGCTGAGGCTCGCGACCACATCGTCGCTGTAAACGGCGGTTATCATCGCCGCCGTCCGGCAGCTTTGTTCCACTCGGACGACCTGGCAGGGCCGCCCGAGCCGACTGGACCGCTACCCGCAGAATGAACGCCTCCGGAGAAAACCAGCAAACCGACCGACAGAGCCGAGGGCCCAGGGCGGGGGGGACGGTCGTCGCTCGAGGCAGACGGCGCCAAAAAGTCTCTGAGCAGATTCGCCGGGTTGGCTCAACAGCGAGGCTGGCTGCGACTGCGGCTGCTGGAGGTGGACGGCGTCGCCGTCGCGGGGTTCCTGGGCTGGCGGCTCGGGGACAGCTACGCCTTCTACCAGAGCGGGTTCGACCCCTCCTGGCCTGACAAGAGCGTCGGCGTGGTGATGATGGCCACGACCGTCTGAAGCGCCATCGAGGAGGGGGCGATTGAGTTCGACATGCTGCTGGCGACGAACCGTACAAGCAGCGCTTCACCAACGCCTCTCGCCCGGTGCAGACGGTGATCCTCACACGATCGATGAGTCCCACCCGGTTGCTGGTCGTGCGCGAGGCCAGGGCCCGCCGCTACGGACGCAGCCTCGCCGAGCGCCCCCGGCATCGGTGCGGTGGCCCGGTCTTTGCGGAGGATCCATCCCGACCTCGAGAGGGACCTAGCGCTCAGCCCCCCGCCAGAAGCAACCGGTCGACCTTGCCGTTGTTGTTGCGCGGCAGCTCGTCGTGGATCACGATCTGCTGCGGCACCATGTAGTCCTCCAGGTGCAGGGCACAGAGACGCTTCAGCGCCGCCGGGTCCAACTCCTTGCCCTCCTGCGCCGCCACGTGGGCGTGCACAGCCTCGCCGAGCAGGCGGTCGGGCGCTCCCACCACGGCCACCTCCTTGACGCCAGGGGCGCCGGCGATCACCTCTTCGACCTCGCGCGGCGGGACCTTCTCGCCGCGCGACTTGATGATGTCGTCGCGGCGACTGACGAAGTACAGGTAGCCCTCCTCGTCGGTGCGGAAGAGATCGTTGCTGGCCAGCACGCGCTCCCCCGGTTCGCGCCCCTCGCGGATCCGCAGCGCGGTGGCCTCCGGGTCGCGCCAGTATCCCTGCATCACGTGCGGCCCGCGGACGATCAGCTCGTTTTATGAGACCCCTGTCGTACGACGCCTGGTGCATCGCCAGGGCCGCCCAATCGGCTGGTATGCCTACCTGCATCTCAGCGGTCCTGTGGCCCATGTGCTGCATCTGGCCGCCAACGAGCGCGAGGCCGACGCGGTGCTCGGCGAGCTGGCGGCCCAAGCTCGCGACACAGGGACCGCTGTGCTCCCCGGACGTTCCGAGCCTCACCTGGTGGGTCCGCTCAGCCGCCGTTTTGCGGTGCTCGGGTTCGCCCGCCATCCGGTCATGCACGCGAGCGAGCCGAAGACCGCAGCGGTGCTGGCCACCGGCTCCTCCCTGCTGACATGGCTGGACGGCGAGCCGTTCGCCGCATAGCCGGCTGGACGAGTATTCGACGCAAAGTGCTACTTCCTAACCGCGCGGGAGCACCGTCCGATGAGTGCAGAGCGCGATGGCCGTTTCCGCAACGCAGCAACTCCGCACCGCCCGGTCCGTGCTCGCGGCCACGGCCTTGCTCTTCCTCGCGCTCGCACTTGCGCCGGCGGCCGCGGCGGCGAACGCATCGACCGTCTCTGCCTTCGACTCGCTGGCGACGATCCGATCCGATCGTCCGCTTCCGCCGGGCGGGAGCCCGAGTGCCGAGATCAGCGCCGCAGGCAACGAGTTCGAGTCGTTTCAGATCTCGGTGCAGGCAGGCTCCGCGCCGCTCAGCGGCGTCCGGGTAGATCCGGGACAGACACTGAACGGGCCCGGTGGCGCGACGATCCCGGCCTCCAACCTGACTGTCTACCGCGAGGCCGACTACTACGTCAGCCAACGCTCCGACGCCGAGGGCGCAACCGGCAGCTGGCCCGATGGCCTGATCCCGGAGCGCGACACCTTCTACGGGGAGGACCGAAACGCGTTTCCGGTCGACCTCGCCGCGGGCCAGAGGATCGCCGCCTGGATCGACGTGCTCGTCCCGCGCCGTCAGCGCGCCGGGATCTATCGAGGGACGGTCCGCGTGCACGCCTCCTCCGGATTGATCGCGAGGGTTCCGCTCAGGGTCCGGGTGCTGGGGTTCTCCATCCCCTCGACCTCGTCCCTTCGCAGCCTCTTTCACATCAAGGGCATAACCCTGCCGGGCGGAGATCAGACGCTGTTTGCGGCCGCGGCGCTGAACAACCGGGTCACCCTCGCCAACCTCTGGCCGTTTCCGGAGTCCCGGTTCGCGGCGAACATCCTGCCACTGCTTCAGGGCACCGATCCACGGGTGCTGCTCCCCGGCGCGAGGCTGACGGCGCTGGACGCCTATCACTGCGCGGCCAACTGCCTCGCTCCCTGGCGTGACCTCGCCGCCAAGTACCCGATCGTCGCCAGCCGGTTCGTCGACTACATCTGCGACGAGCCCTACACCCCGGAGGCGTGGAACGACTGCAACGCCACCGCCGCCAGCGCCGAATCGATCTGGCCGGGAGTGCGAAAGCTGGTCACCACCGATGCAGCCAACACCCCGGCGTGGGCCACCGACCTCTCGCCTGTCGTCAACGACATCGACCGCGACCGCCCGGCGGCGTATCGGGGGTACCGCGCCCGGCGCAGCAAGAACGGCAGGAGCAGCAGAAACAGCAGGAGCCCGAAGCGCAGCCTCTGGCCCTATACGTCCTGTCGCAGCTTCTCCTGCGACGGCTCGGAGTCCTCGGAATACAGCGGCTGGCCCGGCTACGCCATAGACCAACCCGCCTCTCAGGCGCGGGCGATGGGTTGGCTGACGTTTGCCACCGGCGCCACAGGTGAGCTCTACTACAGCACCTCCCGTTCCCTCTCGACCGCCTGGACCAATCAGTACCTCTCGGGCGGGAACGGCGACGGGACGCTGTTCTATCCCGGAACGCCGGACGTCGTCGGCGGCACTCACCCGATCCCGGTCGAGTCGATGCGGCTGAAGCGGATTCGCGACGGTCGCGAGGACTACGAGTACCTGAGGATTCTCGCCGCGCGAGGCCGGCGAGCCACTGCGACGGAGGTCGTCAGGGATCTGTTTGGATCGCCCTCCGTTGCCATGCGGAGCACCACCGTCAACCCACTGGCCTTGAACAAGGCCCGCAGAAGCCTGGCAGCGGCGATCAGCGGCTGAGCACGCTGGACGGGTATTCGACGCGAAGCGCCTCTTCTAACCGCGCCGGACGGCTGTCCGATGAGTGCAGTGCGCCATGGCCGCTCCCGCATCGCAGCGACTCCGCCCCGCCCGATCCGTGTTCACGGCTGTCGGGCTGCTGCTTCTGGGGCTAGCACTCGCGCCCGCCGGCGCGGCGGCGAACTCAGCAACCGTCTCTGCCTACGACTCGCTGGCGACGCTCCGCTCCGATCAGGCGCTTCCCCCGGGCGGAGGCGGGAGCGCCCATGTCAGCGCTGCCGGCAACGAGTTCGAGTCGTTTCAGATCGCTGTGCAGGCAGGCTCCGCGCCGCTCAGCGGCGTCCGGGTAGATCCGGGTCAAACGCTGGCCGGCCCTGACGGCGCGACGATCCCGGCCGCCAACCTGACGGTCTACCGCGAGGCCGACTACTACGTCAGCCAACGCTCCGACGGCGAGGGCGCAACCGGGAGTTGGCCCGACGCCCTGATCCCGGAGCGCGACGCGTTCTACGGCGAGGACAGAAACGCCTTTCCGGTCGACCTCGCCGCGGGCCAGAGGATCGTTGCCTGGATCGACGTGCTCGTCCCCGTCGGGGCGCCCGCCGGCGAGTACACGGGCTCGATCCTGGTCAGTGGGGGCGGCGGGCAGGTGGCCGAGATTCCCGTTCACGTCACGGTCCGCGGTTTCTCGCTCCCCTCGACCTCGACCCTCCGCAGCGCCTTTCACATCAAGGACGTGACGCTGCCGGGCGGCGACCAAACGCTCTATGCGGTGGCGGCGCTGAATAATCGCGTCACCCTCGCCAACCTCTGGCCGTTTCCGGAGTCCCGATTCGTGGCCAAGGTCCTGCCCCTGCTCGAAGGCACCGGTCCCCGGGTGCAGCTGCCCGGTGCGAAGCTGACGGCGCTGGACGCGTACCACTGCGCCGCCAACTGCCTCGCTCCCTGGCGCGATCTCGCGCAGAAGTACCCGATCGTCGCCAGCCGGTTCTTTGACTACATCTGTGACGAGCCCTACACCGCGGAGGCGTGGAACGACTGCAACGCCACCGCCGCCAGCGCCGAATCGATCTGGCCGGGAGTGCGAAAGCTGGTCACCACCGATGCAGCCAACACCCCGGCGTGGGCCACCGACCTCTCGCCTGTCGTCAACGACATCGACCGCGACGGCGCGGCTGCGTACAGCGCCTGGCACACCGCGGACGGGCGACGGAGCCTCTGGCCCTATACGTCGTGCCGGAGCTTCTCCTGCAACAACTCGGAGTCCTCGGAATACAGCGGTTGGCCGGGCTACGCCATAGACCAACCCGCCTCTCAGGCGCGGGCGATGGGTTGGCTGGCGTTCATCACCGGCGCCAGCGGCGAGCTTTACTACAGCACCACCCGGGCACACTCCACAGCCTGGACCGACCAGTACCGCTCGGGGGGAAACGGCGACGGGACGCTGTTCTATCCCGGAACGCCGGACGTCGTCGGCGGCACTCACCCGATCCCGGTCGAGTCGATGCGGCTGAAGCGGATTCGCGACGGTCGCGAGGACTACGAGTACCTGCATGCCCTCCTCCAGCAGGGTCGGGGAAGCGACGCGATGGCAGTGGCGCGCGACCTCTTCCTCTCGATGCGCCTCACGACGGTGTCGCCGGCCGAGGTCGCCTCGGTGCGTGACCAGGCGGCCGCGATGATCGGCGGCGCGGCCTACATTCCGCGTCCACATGCTCCGTCCCCGGACGACAGGACCCCGCCGGAGGCGAAAATCACAGCCGGACCCTCGGGTGAGACGCGCGATCGCACCCCGACCTTCCGTTTCACCTCGAGCGAGCCGACCAGCGTCTTTCAGTGCCGCAAGGACAGCGGTGCCTGGCGCTCCTGCTCCTCGCGCCGCAGCTTGAAGCGGCTGAGCTATGGCCCGCATACATTCGCCGTCCGGGCCCGCGACGCGGCGGGCAACTGTGATCCGACGCCGCATCAGCGCTCCTTCAAGGTCGTGAAGCTGTCCGTTGCGGGACGCGCTGCGTACCGCTAGCCGGCGATCATCCGCTTCTGGGCGTAGCGAACAGTGCCCTCGGGTCGCTCATCCAGGGCGACCTTCGTTCGCGGCTGAGCTTTTTCTCTCATCGCCGCCACGCTTGGCGACCCGCCAGGCCTCAAGAGCGGCCGAAACACCGTGCGCGCAGGGGGCGCCGTCCTTCGCGTTCAGGCAGTCGCACTCGAGCGCCTCAACTCCGGCTCTTCGACGATATCGCTATCGACGGCATCGCGGTCAAGGGCCGAGATGGAACCTCTTTCGCGTCGTCCAGCGGTGGTCGACCCCTTGCGTCAGCAGCCAGACCTCTCGAGCGGTTGCCTCGATCGGTAGCAGTCGCTCCAGCCTCGCAACGAGGCCGGATGGCACTTCCCCGATCGACACCGTCAGGTGGGGAACGATCTCGTCGAACTCGCCACCGTATGGCGGAAACTCGGGCCATCTGGCGCAAAATGCTTCGGCGAGCTCGAGGAAGGGCTCGACCGGATGCGGCTCGAAGTAGAGAACCCCGGGGAAGGAGGCAACGCGAGCGAGGCGGAACCGGAAGGGTGCGACGCCGGCCAGGACGTCGACGACGGCGGCCTCGAGAGCGGAGTCGATCGCGTGTGCAGGCACGAAGGGATAGAGCACCGTGATGTGCGGAGGAAGGTCGCGGGAATTGTCGGGTGCTTTGCCGCCAAGCGCAGTTGCCAGGGCCGACCCTGCGGTCGCCACCGGCATGATCAGCGTGCTATCCAGTGACCGGCGGCCGGTAACAAGCGATCTGAGAAGCGATCTGAGACTCGCCGCCAGTTCCTACCCGATCCGCATCAAGGCCTCGATTCGCTCAGGCGAGTCGGGGCGTCGAGATCGGGCGGCAAGGTAGGTCGAAACGAGCACACAGCCGGGTCACGTCTTGCCGGTCGGCGTCACTCGGCTCGTAGACCTGCCGGCTTGCGACTTGGAGTCCCGCCGAGAGGCACGGCACGGAGCGACCGGCAATGCTGCCTTCCGCGAATGCATCGGCGGGATCGATCGCAAAGGACAGCTGAGCCTCGCGCTGAAGCCTCTCGAACCAGCTCCCAGGCCATGTGTGCAGATCGACTGGGTGAAGATCCACCATCCGGCCCCAATCGTCGCGCATGAAGATTCGTCTTGGCATCAAGGCATCCGGAACGAAATCGCTCCTCTTGTTCCTGGTCCGCCGGAGACCAAGCTCTTCGAGAGCAGCCTGAGCCCGCCCCTCGTCGGCGGAATCCAACAGGAGGTCGAGGTCGACATGCTCGCGCGTCTGCTCGGTGAGCAGAGCATCGACAGCCCACCCTCCCGCTACCCGCCACGTCCGCACCTGCGAGGCATCCAGAGCACCAAGGATCTCGAGCACGTCGGCCGCATGCATTCGCCTCTGAAACCTCCGCATCATTCGCTGGACGACGCGGAGGTCCAGCAACGGGGCTGCGGGAGAGCTAGCCGCCCAGTCATAAAGCGTCCGCACGCTGGGAGAGCTAGCGGCCCGGCTGTAAAGCGCCTGCGCGTTCTTTCGAACCGCGTGCCTGAGCTTCGACGGATTGGAGGGTCGACGAGGCGGTGCTTGCATACTCCTCATTGTACGATTGCTTGCCGTGCATTTGTTGTGACGCGTTCCGTAGGTCGCTGCTCTGCGTCAGAAGATCTGCTGACGGCAGCAATCTACCCAACTACTCAATCCTGGGTGTACCCAGTTCTGAGTACTACCAGATCGCGCAGGAGCCGGCATCACTTCATCGGAGTAAGCCGTCACCCCGAAAACCAGTGGCCGCGCTCAGATGACGGCGAGGGGGTGGTGATGTTCACCCGCCCTCGACCTGCGCGATCTGCTCAGCGAGCCGACGGCCGAGCTGGCTCGACTACACGATCAAGCGGCCGGAGGCTGATCGACGACCCGCCCACGGGCCGAGCGTAGATCCGTTGAGCGGCCCGTGAGGCGCGCGCTCAGCTCGCGCTGGCCCGGGGGGCCTCACGGCTCGGCGCGAGCAGCATGCTCATGTTGCGCCCTTCCTGCAGCGGCTCGGACTCGATCGTCGCCAGCTCCTCGACGTCGCCGAACAGGCGCTGAAGCAGCCGCCTCCCGCGCTCCGGATGCGCCTGTTCGCGTCCCCGGAACATGATCGTCACCTTGACCTTGTCGTGGTTGCGCAGGAAGCGCACCACGTGGCCCTTCTTGGTCTCGTAGTCGTGGTCGGCGATCTTCGGGCGCAGCTTGATCTCGCGGATGTTGACCTGCTGCTGGTGCTTGCGGGCGGCCTTTGCCTTCTGCTCCTGCTCGTACTTGTACTTGGAGTAGTCGAGCAGGCGTGCCACCGGAGGCTTCGCCTCGGGAGCCACCTCGACCAGGTCGAGGTCCTCGGCCTGGGCGCGCTGAAGTGCCTCTTCGATCTGCACGACGCCAACCTGCTCGCCGTCGGCGCCGACCAGGCGCACCTCGGGAACCCGGATCCTCTCGTTGATCCGGGTGGGGTCGCGCTCGGGGGGGCGCCGATCGAACCTTCGCGGGACCGGCACTAGTGAGAGGAGCGGTCGAGCGTCAAGCGTCTGGGAGGAGGGTTGCGAGAGCGGGCACGGCGGGCGCTCAGCGGCGCGTGGCGTGTGTCGTACCGGCAGTCAAGTGGCCGGAGTATGACACAGGCCCCCGGTTACGCCGCATGAATTTCCTTGCCGAGCATCGCGGCGAACTTCTCCAAGCTCATCCCGCCGACGTCGCCCTGCTCGTGCGAGCGGACCGAAACCTCGCCCCCCTCCTGCTCTTTGTCCCCGAGCACAAGCATGAACGGAGCGCGGGCCAGCTCGGCGTCGCGGATCTTCTTGCCGACCGACTCCGAGCGCTCGTCGATCTGAGTGCGGATGCCCTCGGCGCGCAGGCCGATCTCGATCGTTCGGGCGAAGTCGACGTGGCGGTCGGCGACCGGCAGCAGGATCACCTGCACCGGTGCCAGCCAAACCGGGAATCGCCCCGCGTAGTGCTCGATCAGGATGCCCGCGAAACGTTCCATCGAGCCGAGAAGCGCGCGGTGGATCATCACCGGCTGATGCTCG
>JBBPIN010000015.1:0-55740 GCA_038040285.1 Actinomycetota bacterium | reverse complement strand
TAGAGCGCCGGCCTGTCACGCCGGAGGCCGCGGGTTCGAGTCCCGTCGCTCCCGTCTCTAGTTTGCCCTGCAGTTGAGGCAGTCTTCGCTGCCTCCAGAGAGTTGTTCGCCGGGCTCGGCATCCGGCGGGTCGGAGTCAGTGCCCATTAGTGCCCAATCAACGTCGCCGAGGAAGCCTCCCATGCGGGTTCGCGGGCGCCTTCCACGGTTAGCGTCACGTTCGGCATCGCCTCGGCGATCGAGGCATCGCCGGCGCACGCGGCCCACGCCCCAGGCGGAAGCCATGCGCCCTCAGACGCGCCCCACCGGCAGGCGTGCGACGCACATTGGGACCAGACACGATGCAGGGGCGCACGATCGTCATCACCCGGCGCGGCGCCGCCCTTGGTAGACTCTCTTGCAATTCTGTTCCGAAGGGCGATGGTGATTGGAGTTCGAGCTGAGCTTTCCTGGTGCGGTGATTCTTCGGCGAATTGATTGGCTGCTCTCCCGGGGCCGATCAGCGCGGCTAATTGCGGCGCTCCTAGCGCTGGGTGCGATTCTCGTTCCCGCCACGGCGCAGGCGAGCTTCACATCGCCGGTGTACCTGTCTGACACGTTTCAGAATGCCGAGGAGCCCCAGGTGGCGCTTTCGGGTACCGGCGTCGGACTCGGCGTCTGGTATCGCTCTGATGGGACCAACACCAGGGTTCAGATTCGCTCTCGCGCATCGAATGGCGTGCTCGGCGCGGTGGGGACCCTCTCCGCCGCGGGGCAGAATGCCTTCAGCCCTCAGGTTGCGGTCAACCCGACGGGCACCGGGATCATCGCCTGGACCCGGAGCGACGGGACGAACGACCGGATCCAGGCCGTCACCCGCTCCTCGAGCGGCGTGCTCGGCCCGGTGCTGACGCTTTCGGATCCGCTTCAGAACGCTGAAGTGGCTCAGGTCGCGATCGACGGAAACGGCAATGCGATCGTCGTGTGGGAGCGCTTCGACGGAACGAACCAGCGGATCCAGGAGGTTCAGATCTCGTCCGCGGGTGTGGTCGGCCCGGTGCAGACCCTTTCCCCCGCGGGGGGGGACGCCTTCGCTCCTCAGGCTGCAGTCGACGGAAACGGAAACGCGGTCGTGGTTTGGTCGCGCTTCAACAGCGTCCAAGTCGTCGACAAGATCCAAGCCGTCAGCGTCTCCGCCGGCGGGGTGGTGGGCACGGTGCAGGGGCTCTCGGCGGCCCCCGGGGACGCCGAGGCGCCGCAGGTCGGAATCGATGCGAACGGCAACGCCGTCGTCGTGTGGCAGCGCTTCGACGGGAGCAACGAACGGATCCAAGGGCGCACCCGCTCAGCGTCGGGGGTGCTCGGCACGACAAGAGACCTCTCCGTCGCGACCTTGAATGCATTCGCTCCGCAGGTCGCGGTCAACGCAACCGGCAGTGGACTGGTGGACTGGTCTCGGTTTGGCAGTGCGTGTAACTGCGACAGGGTCCAGCTAGTTCCCTTCTCGTCCGCCGGTGCAGTGGGCACCGTGCAGACGATCTCCAATACAGGGGAAGATGACGAAGAGCCCCAGATCGGAATCGCCGCAAATGGGAACGGGGTTGCAGTCTGGGAGAGCTTCAAGGGTTCACAGCTGAATGTTTTCGCCCGCACCCGGACGGCGTCCGGGACGCTAGGCTCGTTGCAGCAGCTCTCCACCTCCGGGTTGGCCTTCAGTCCCCAGGTTGCGGTGAACGGAATCGGCAACGCGCTCGCCGTCTGGACACGCACGGGGACGTTTGACCGGATCCAGGCAGCGGCCGGACCCTAGGACGCCCCGGCAAGGACCTGCGCAAGCGCGGCCAACGAGCGCTGAGCCGCTGGCGGCTCGTTTGCGTCGCCAAGAGCTCATCTCGCTGAGACCGACGCGCCGAGAGGCGAGTTGGTGCTGATGATCTTCGGGCCTGCTGGTCGCTCCCGAGCTCGGGCGAGATGGTCGCTTCTCGGAGGCTTTGAGACCTTCACGCCTCATGGGCCAGGCCCTGGCAACCTGTTCGGCCAGATCTCGCCCACCGAGGCGCTCGGCATCTGGCCCACGGGCGACTTCAGCCTCACTCCGGGTGGCGCTGTGGTGCCCGCGGTCGGGTTCTACCGGGGTCGCACTCGGGGTCGCCCACGCGCGCCCTCTTCGGACGCAACGAGACACTCCGGCTCGAGGCGGTCCTAGTCAGGGGGATCCTCCGACGGTACGTGATCTACCCTGCAAAACCATCGGGCAGCAGCGACCGGGAGGATCAGAGGACGACGCCAGCCTGCCTTCGCCCGTGCCGGATGAGCTCTGACCGAGACAACGACGCTGGTTCGTCAAGCGTCCAGTTTTCACGGGGAGGCGACTGCCGCCGTTGGAGGTTCCGGCGTGAGCGCCACCTGCACTCGCTGCCACCAGACCAAACCTGCCAGCGAGTTCGGCAAGGAAGCTCGCAAACGCAACGGCCTACGGAGCGAGTGCCGCCAGTGCCGACGTGAGTACGAGCGAGAGCGGCGGGCTACCGATCCCATATGGGCCGAACGACACCGAGAGCGCAACCGGGAGTGGTACGACAACCTCAGAGGGCCGAGATACAGCCTCCACCTAATGAGACAGTGGCGCAACTCGTACCGTGCGAGGAACGCAAAACGAGCAGAGCAAGAGGGCGAAAGCTCTCCCGCGATGAAGGCTCTAGTCGCTGAGATGTTCAAGGGGATGGGGAAGGGCATCTGATGCATACCCGCGCAGGCGCATCCGGCGGACGCGAGAGGGGGTGGATCGGGCGTCCGCGGGTGCGTCCTACCCGCGCCGTTACGGTCGAATCCGGGAGAAAACGCTACATGTGGCACCACACCACTCCACACAGGGACTTTCTTCGCCGAAATCGTTTCGGCCAGGTGACCGTGGCCTTCTCAGCGTGAGCCGGTGCGGCGAAGATCACCATACGATGTCCAGCGTGGATATCCCGACCTCCCCGCTTCCGGTTCCGCCAGAGCTCCAGCGCGGGGGGCATAAGACGCGCGAGGAGTGGCTCGAATCCGGCCGGTTCGCGGTCGAGCTTCTCTGCCGCACCCTGGGCAGTAACAACCTCTCGGGTGTGCGGCTGCTCGACGTCGGGTGCGGGACCAAGGTCGTCAAGACGCTGATCGACGACTCGATACCGGTCGGCCGCTACGTCGGGATCGACGCCTCGGCGGAGGTCATCGAGTGGCTCAAAGCAAACGTCTCTGACCCGAGATTCGAGTTCCATCACCTCGACGCCCACAACACGATGTACAACGCGGAGGGCTCGGATTTGGCGAGCTTCGAGGCACTGCCAGTCGGAGGACGGCGTTTCGACCTGATCTGCCTGTTCTCGGTCTTTACGCACCTTGCTCCCCACGACTACGTCGCCATGCTGCGACTTCTTCGCCGTCATGCGAAGCCCGACGCCAAGCTCGTCTTCTCACTGTTCCTCAGGGACCGCGAACGCGAGGCGAACTTCGCTAAATCGATAGACGAGGCGCTCGCAAGCCCGGATCCGGAGATCAGGAAGCGAACCGAGGAGGCGGTCGCCCGAGGGCGCGCCCGCCGCGCGGCCGAGGAGGACCGCCGATTCGCCGACGCGATCCCCGACCGCCCGCTCGAGATCGCGAGGTACGAACCTGATTACGCGCTCGAGCTCGTCCGCGATACCGGCTGGGAGGTGCTGGAGCTGCACCCGCCCGAGCGATACATCCAGCACTACATGATCTGTCAGCGGCCTCCCCTGGCCGCTGAGGTACACGAGCGGACTGGATAGCATGCCCGGCGCGGCCGCCGAAGCTTGATCTGTGGATGGAGGGATGAGCATGCCGAAGCGTCCGAACTTCCTCCTCGTGATGACCGACCAGCAGCGGGCGGATTCAGTTGGCTACGCCCACGAGATGGGCGGCGTGGGGCGCCGCGGCTCGGACACGCCGCACCTCGACGGCTTCGCTCACCGAGGGGTCATCTTCGACAACGCATACAGTGCCTCCACCTTGTGCGTTCCCGCGCGGTCCGCGCTGCTGACGGGCATCTTCCATGAGCGGCTGCCGCGGGTCGGCGGCGGCCGCGCGCTGAAGGAGGGCTACTGGAACATCGCGCATGCGATGGCTCGCGCCGGATACGACACCGGGCTCTTCGGCAAGATGCACTTCGCGCCGATACACGCGCGCCACGGCTTCCAGGTCGTGCGCTCGTGCGAGCACCTCGGGCGAACGGCGGGCTACGGGCCCGAAGACGTGGACGACTATCGGCGGTGGCTTGAAGCGCAAGACCTCGCCGATCCGCGCCAGCCGGGCGCTACCAGCTTCCCGCACGACGAGGCGCTCCACCCCGCGCACTGGATCACCGATCAGGCCATCGACTTCCTCGAGAAGCGGCAGAGCTTCCAGCCGTTCTTCGCGATCGTGTCGTACACGGGCCCGCACGCGCCGTACGACCCGCCGAAGCGCTATCGAGACATGTACCCATGGGAGGTGGAGACGATCCCGGCGGACGGCTTCGAGGTGAACCGGGACCTGCCCGAGGTGTTCCAGCAGGCGCTCGCGCCGCCCGCCGAGGAGTCCTACCGGCGCAAGTACGTATCCGCTCTGTCGCCGAAGTACGTATCCGCCCTGTCGCCGGAGAGTGTGAAGTGGACGCTCGCGGCCATCCGCGCGATGATCCGGCAGATCGACGACCAGGTGGTGCGCCTCATGAGCCACGTCTCGCTCGACGACACGGTAGTTTTCTTCACGTCCGACCACGGGGACTACGGCGGGCACCGCGGGCTCACGGGCAAGCTGCCCTGGCTCCCCTTCGACGACCTTGCGAAGGTGCCGTTCTTCGCGCTCGGCGTGGGCGTGGAAGGCGGCCGTCGGGTCGCCGCGCCCGTGCAGAGCTGCGACTTTGCCGCGACCTGCCTCGAGCTCGCTGGCCTCAAGTCACCCGCGCGGCTCGACACCGAGAGCCTCGCCTCCGTGCTCCGCGGCGCGCCGGAGGACGCTGACCGCGACGTTTTCTGCGCGCGCAGCCTGGGCTGGCCCATGATCCGCCGCAGGAACCTCAAGATGCTCGGGCACTGGACCGGCGTCGAGGGCGTCGACGTGATGTACGACCTCGAGTCGGATCCTGGCGAGACGAAGAATTTGGCCCCCGAGAGCCCCGCCCTCGTGAAGACGCTGCGCGACTCGCTCTACAAGCCGATCCAGCAGTCTGAGATGGACCTCTGGGTCCATCCGCCTCGATGATCGGCACGCGCCGGTATCGAACGGGGCGCGCCGCTAGCTCACTGCGGAAAACCCAACGGGGCCTGAGCCGGCGGGCCACCGACATGATCGACGCCGTGAACCCGGAGCCGGCCACGTTCGAGGTGATCGTCGCTGAGCGCGAGGCGAGGCGGATCCGGGACGCCCAGCTGGCGGCGCAGGAGAGCGCCGAGCGGCGCCGCCGTCATCGGGAGCGGGCCGTCTTCGGGGTCGAGCGGCGACGCTGCTCGCAGACCCGGCGAGCGTGCTCGAAGAACTCCATGTCGGCTGCATTGTCCTCGGCAATACGGCGCCGGAACGTCGCCGGGACTTCCGGTGATGTTCCCGGGTCCACGTTGCTGCTCAGGACCGCGGCGCGGCTCCAGCCGAAGCGCTGCTCAAGCTCGGACAAGAGCTCGTCAAAGCGATCCTGGATGCCGACCACGTCCACGCACTCGAGGTTCCGCTTGGCTATCTCAAGCCGCCTCGCATCCACATCGAGCACATCCATGTAGGACTTCGGATTGTCCTGCGATGTCAGGGCAAACAGCTTCGCCTGATGGTTTTCGATGAAGCAGCGGAATAAGAATGGGTGCTCGTACATCTGCTCCAGGCGATGCGCCTTATGCACGGGGTTGTTGCGCTTGCGTTGCCTAAGGAACGAGATCGTGCGCTCGACCGGGTCGCGCAGGACCGTGATCGTGGTCAGGTCTCCTCCCAGCAAGTCGACAGCCACGAACGGGAAATGTCCGGTGAATACGCGAATCCGAGCGCGTCGCGAGACCGGCAGGTTGGCTAGGTACTCGAGGTTGCAGTTGGCCTTAAGCATGTCGCTATCTAGGCGTCCCCAGGGATACACCTGGTCGCGCTCAAAGTTGGCGAAGATCTGCTGGCGCAGGGTCCCGCCGGCCGTCTTCATGACGTGGAGGAAGAAAAACCTCTGTTCGCTCTCGAGAGGGGTGCGAGTGCTCACGCTAGGGAACACAGCGGTGGGGTCGAATGCCGTACCGTGCGTCGCAGCCTACCTTCGTTCGATCCACAGAGCCTCGGACCGCGACCGGGCCGCTTGCTGGGGCAGTGGTGATGCGATCGACGCGCGCAGAGGGCTCGCAGAGTGGAATCGCGCCTGGCTTGGCTTTTCGGGTCACCGCGCAGCGGCAGCACCTGGCTGCTCCGGATGGCCGAGCAGCATCCCTCGATCGTGGGCATGAACGAGCTCACGATCGTGGCGGCACGGATGACATAGCAGGGCTCGCGTTGCGCCCGGACCTCGCCGGAGGGCAGCCGCTTCGTGCCGAGCCGTACGCGGTGCGTCAGCCACGGGGGCTACGGGTAGGTGACGCAGCCAGGGTCGGAGCAGTAGCGCCTCGGCCGCCCGGTCCTCGCCACCGGCGAGCGCGGATCGGCAGACCGCGCACCGGGTCGCGCTTACGCCGCTACCTCGATCCGAGCTGTCGCCACTACAACGCCACTACGCTCGCGGTCCGGCGTCTGCGGACTCCGCTTGCCGATGCGGTTCGACCGGACGCGATCCCGCATGGGAAGTGGGATTACGCGCCCTGCGTCGCCGTCCGTTCCCCCGCGTTGCTGCGCTTTTAGCGGCCTGTCACGCCGGAGGCCGCGGGTTCGAGTCCCGTCGCTCCCGTTCAGGACGCCGTGTGGCGTCGCATCCCGGAGTCCTCGGGAAGCCGACGCGTCAGCTGCTGCCGACGTGGTTGGCGCCCTCGTGCCCAAGCGAACCCTTCAACGGCGCGAGCGCCGATCTAAAGGCGCTGAACGCCGCCTTCACGTCCTGCTGGAACTGAATGCGTGCGGCGTTGAGGTCTTGCATCGCCTGCTGTTTGACCTGCTCGGCCTGTGCACGGGCGTCATGGCATGCCTGGCTATCGAATTGACCGTTCGAGCAGGCCGCCATGGCGGAGCGGATCGCCTGCTGTACCTCCGCCTGCGCGGGCCTGACCGACCTCCGCCTGCGCGGTGTTGACTGCCGCGATGAGCTTCGCCTGCGCCGCCTGGAAATCGCTCTTCAGCTGTCTGCACGCCGCAACCACCGTGGCCCGCTGATTGGCGTTGAGGCGCGGATTGTTGGCAAGCCGGTGGCAGAACTTCGCCACACCGAACGCGGGCGGATGCCCGTCACCGGGCGGATGCCCCTCGCCATTGCCGCTGGCCGCGGGAACGGCGACCAGCATCGTGGCCGCAACTGCCCCGAGGGCCAGGGAACGCATTCTCGTCGTCACTTGCATCAACACTCCTCGCTGTCTGAGCTGGTGCGCAGATCTCCATCGGACCGCGCCGCGCGAGGAGAATCGACCTCCGAGCGGCGGACCTGGAGAGGTGCGCCGCAGCAACGAACAAGTGTCCAAGACATGCGTCCAATGCGCGGGTGACGCGCGCGCGAGTAAATTGGCTGCCATCGGGGAGCGCCGGACAGACGCCCACGCCGATCGAACTGGAGGCTTCCGTGCCCGATAACGCCAAGCCGGACCAGCCGACCGAGACCAGCCTCGCCGAGCGCTACTTCACCCAGCCGGTCGCCGATCGGCACCTCCCCGACCACAGCTGCGAGCCGCGAGTCGCGCTTGCGATGGTCGAGTCGGAGATGTTGCTGGACGGCAATCCGGCGAAGAACCTGGCCACCTTCGTGACCACGTGGATGGAGCCCGAGGCGCGCGCGGTGATCGTCCAAAACCTGCATCGCAACTACATCGACCATGCTGAGTACCCCAGGACCGCGGAGGTCTCTCGGCGCTGCGTGCGGATGCTCCACGGTCTCTTTCACGGCATCGGTGAGCCGGACTCTCCCGGCACCGCCTGTGCGGGCTCCTCGGAGGCCGTGATGCTCGGCGCACTGGCGATGAAGTGGCGCTGGAAGGCGGCCCGGGAGAAGGCCGGCAAGTCCGTGGACCGTCCAAACCTCGTCTACGGCGCCGACGTGCACGTCGTCTGGGACAAGTTCTGCCGCTACTTCGACGTCGAGCCGCGCCAAGTTCCGCTCCGGCGTGGCCGATACACGGTTGGTCCCGAGGACCTCGAGCCGCAGATCGACGAGAACACGATCGGGGTAGTCGCCGTGGTCGGGACGACGTTCACCGGCGAGTGCGACGACGTCGTCGGCATCGACAAGATGCTCGCCGAGCTACGCGGCCGCGGCCTCGATGCCCCGATGCACATCGACGCCGCGAGCGGGGGGTTCGTCTTTCCCTTCTCGGACCCCGACTTCGCCTGGGACTTCCGTCTCGACTCGGTGAAGTCGATCAACGTATCCGGGCACAAGTTCGGGCTCGTCTATCCCGGCGTGGGCTGGCTCGTCTTCCGCGACGAGGAGCAGTTGCCCGAGGACCTCGTCTTCTACGAGGACTACCTGGGCGAGCGCGACGCGACCTTCACGCTCAACTTCTCCGGCAGCTCGGCGCTGATCCTGGCCCAGTACTACAACTTCGTCCGCCACGGACGACAGGGCTACGCCTCGCTCGTCCGGGCGATGAACACGAACGCCGCCACCCTCGCCGAACGCCTCGGCGCCGAGGACGCGCTCGAGCTGCTCGGCGGAACCCCGCGCCTGCCGCTTGTGATCGCATGCGTCCGCGAGCAGGAGTCGTTTACCGGCGACCAGCTGGTCGCCGAGCTCGCCCAGCGTCGCGCCTGGATGGTCCCCGCCTACCATCTCCCACCCAAAAACGAGGACCAGCAGATCCTGCGCATACTGGTGAAGATCAACCAGTCCCGGGAGCTGGCGGACGCTCTCGCCGACGACGTCCACGACTCGATCGTCGACCTCCGAAAGCGCGCGGGGGGAGAGGTCACGCATCTCCCCGTCCACCGCGGCCACGGCTATTGACCCTGTGGCTCGGGGCGTTTCCTAGCCTGCGGCGCCGGCGACAGGTGGGGCGATGGGGTCCGCCCCCTCCTCGCCGGGCTGCTCGCGGGCCAGGTAGTCCTCGACCAGCGGCAGGTTGTCGCGCGAGCGTTCGACGACGTTCAGCAGGTCCGACATCAGCGCCACCTCTTCGACCTGCTCCTTGACGAACCACTGCATGAACTGCTCGGCGCGGAACTCGTCGGTGTCGCGTGCGAGCTTGAACAGCGCGTTTATCTCCCCGCCGACCCGACGTTCCTGCTCGAGCGCCATCCGCACCGGTGACACCGCGTCGTCGAAGCGCGTCTGCTGCGAGGTGATGTCGGGGATCCGCACCTCCTCGTCGGTGTCGATCAGGTACTGGACCATCATCATCGCGTGGTCGCGCTCCTCGAGCGCCTGACGGTAGAAGAAGGCGGCGAGGCGCGGCAGGGTCTCGTTGTCGTAGTAGACCGCCGCGCCGACGTACTGCATCGAGGCCCCGAACTCGTTCGCGATCTGGTCGTTGAGCGCCTCGGCGAATCCCTTGTCTGCCATCAGCTCACCTCCATCTCGCCCGCACCCTACTCGCCCCAACGGAAACCGGTGGGCGAGGGCACCGGGTCCATCGGGCTGACCGGCAGGCCGTCGGGAACGGCGGGGTCGTTGTAGCCCGAGGGAGCGACGTCGTTGGAGGTGTCGGGATGAAACAGCGAGGCGAGGTACTGGATCTGGCCGCGGCCGGGCCCGGTCTCGCCCTGGCCGCCCCCATAGATCCCGATGCCCTCGCGCTCGCAGTGCTCGTAGACCGAGAGCAGCTCCTGCAGCGAGCCGAACCGCGAGGGCTTCGAGTTGATCGCCCGCGGCTTTCGCTCCAGCGAGGTGATGTCGGCCAGCGAGTGAAGCGGCGCGTCCCAGGTGATCCGCTCGGCGTGGGGCTCCAGCACCGGCCGGGTCTCCTCGCTGATGTCGGGGTCCTCGAGCCAGGCCTCGGGGAACGCCTCGGCCGCCCGCCGGTAGAGCTCGAGGTCGGTCTCGACGTCGACCGGGGTGCCCTTGTAGAGGCCCTTGAGGTCGAGCACGTCGACCGGCGCCAGCTCCTTCACCTCGGCGATCAGCTCGTCGTCCCAGTCGTTCTCGGGATCGAGCTTGAAGCGCAGGGTCGGGTAATTGGCGAGGCGCTTTCGCAGCGGCTCGGTTGTGGAGTGGCTCTCCTCGTCGTCGAACGCGGAAAGGCGGGTCGAGCAGACGAAGTTGAGCGGGCGCGGTTCGATGCCGACCGCCTCGTGCAGCGAGAGCTCGCTCTGGCGCAGCGCCAGGTCGAGGGCAGCGGATTCGTAGGCCCAGCGGCGGTAGTGGCGGGAGAACTCGCGCACCGGCGGCGCCTCGGCGAACAGGTCGAGCCCGCCGACCAGCTCGCAGAGCTCGCCCAGCGTGGTCGCGGCGGAGAGGTCGCGCACCGGGCCCGCGTCGCGTTGGGCGACGTGGTCGAGGACGTCGTAGACCACGTCCTCGCCTACGCCCTCCTGGCCGCCGCCGCGGAGGTGAACGATCGTCGAGGGTCGGGTGAAGGTGCCGTAGGTGCGGTCGCGATCCTCCAGCTCGTAGCCCTCGATCTCGATCGGAAGATCGGCGAGGGCGTCGAAGGTGGCCATGGCGGCACCCTAGCGAGCGACGCCCGCCGGCTTACGGCGAAATGGCTAGCTGCGACGAAGGGCGCGCTCGGCGAGATCCGCGTAGGCGCGGATCGCCAGCTCCAGGTCCTCCTCGGAGCTGTCCTCCTCGGGGGAGTGGCTGATACCGCCGGCCGAGCGAACGAAGAGCATCGCGGCGGGCAGCCTGCGGGCCACTTCGGCGGCGTCGTGAAGCGCCCCGCTGACCAGCACCCGGTCTGAGCCGGCGGCCTCGTTACAGGCCTGGCGCGCCTTGTCAACGAGGCCGGCGTCGAACTCGACCGGTTCGATGTGCCAGACCAGTTCAGCGGTGCAGGTGCAATCTCGTGCCTGCGCCCCGCGCTGGGCGGCTGCCTGCGCCTCTTCGAGCATCTGACCCAGGAGGTCGGGGTCGGCGTTTCGCAGGTCGACCAGCAGCTCCGCCTCGCCCGGCACCACGGTGGGGGCACCGGGCAGCATTCGCAGCGAGCCCGTGGTCGCGACTCCGTCGTGCTCGCCCGCGATCCGCTCGCACTCCAGCGCCAGCTCGGCGGCCGCTAGCCCGGCGTCGCGGCGCGCGCCCATCGGAGTCGTCCCCGCGTGCGAGGCTTTGCCCTCAAAGCCAAAGCGCCAGCGTTCGATCCCGACCGTCCCGGAGACCGCGGCGATTGGGATTCCCTCCGACTCCAGGATCGGGCCCTGCTCGATGTGAAGCTCGAGCAGGGCGCTGAGGCGCTCGAGGCGAGATGCGGCGCGCGGGGCCTGCTGCAGCTCCACGCCCGACTCCGCGAGCACCTCCGCGATGCCGCGACCGTCGGCGTCGCGAAGGTCAGCCAGCTCGTCCGGTACAAGGGTCCCCGATACCGCCGAGCTCCCGAACAGGCTGCGGCCGAAGCGTGCTCCCTCCTCGTCTGCCCAGTCGACCAGCGCCAAGGTCCGCGGGGGCCGCTCGCCGCTCTGCACCCAGCTCCGCAGCACGCCGAGCGCCGCCATCACCCCCAGCGCGCCGTCGAGCCAGCCACCCTGCGGCACCGAGTCGAGGTGCGAGCCAACGGCCAGCCCAGGCTCGCGTTCGCCTTCGAGGTAGGCCCATAGGTTCCCCGCCTCGTCGACCTCCGGGGCGAGATCGAGCTCGACCAGCAGCTCCCCGAGGAAGCGCCGCGCCTCGGCCCAATCGGGCCCCCAGCAGACACGGCGCGCGCCGCCCGGTCCCCCGGTGCGCCGGTCAAGCTCGCGCAGGTCGGCGATCACGCGTCCCGCGTCGATCGACGATGCGGTCATCGGGCGCTCTTCGGTCGGGCGTTCGCTGCCGCGGGACTCATCTGACCCGCTCGCGGCGCAGCACCTGGGCCAGGCAATGCGCCCCGCCGCCGCCGAGGGTGAAGGCATCGAGCTCCGGATCGAACAGCTCCAGGCCGCGGGCCCTGATCGCCTCGTTCAGCGGGGCGGCGCCGGCCGCCGACAGCACCCGCTCGGCGCCCAGCGAGATCGCGTTCACACCGAGGGTGAAGGCGTCATCGGCGGGGACCGGAATCAGCTCGAAGCCAACCCCTTCGAGCCACCGCACCAAGGAGGCTGAGACGACCTCGACGCAGACCGCGGCCAGCCTCTCGGCCAGCACGCAGACCAGAACGTCGATGTGCACGTACTCCTCCGGGAACCGCTCCACGCGTGCCTCCCAGCCCTCTTGCTCGAACCATTCCGCGAGCTGGCGTGCCGCCCGCTCCTGGGTGCGGGCTTCGCCGTGCCCGATCAAGATCCGGCCTGGCTCGACGATCATCACGTCGCCACCCTCCAGCGCCGCGGCGGTGATCATGCCTTTGATCGGGATCTCCGAGCCCTGGTAGAAGCCGATCACCGGCGCGTATTCGCCGCGGCGCCACCACTGGCGAAGCTGCGCCACCACCGCCCCCCACGGGGTCATCACGCTGGAGTCGCGCGCGAACACCTGGTAGGGAAGCGCGGGGTCCGGCTCGAGGAAGTGGCAACGCACCCCCGCTGCCTCATAGATGGAGACCATCTCGGTGTGCTGGCGGCGCGCGCGGTCGGCGTCGAAGCTCGCCCCGGACTCCAGCGTCGCCTGCGAGATCGCGCTGGTCGGCAGCCAGCGGAAGTTGTCCGGCCTGCACAGGAGCACGTCCAGCAGCCGCCCGTGCTCGGAGTCGACTCCCCAGGGCGGCTCGCTCATCTAGCTCTCCTCGCCACCCGCAGCGTGCGCAGCTCGCGGTCGACGGCGCCGCGTACGTAGCCGCCGTGGGCGACGCTCTCGGTGATGTAGTCGAGCGTCTCGCGGGTCAATCGCTCGCCGGGGAGCACGTTGGGGACGCCGGGCGGATACGCGGCCAGAGACTCGGCGGCGACGCGCCCCTCGGCCGCGTCGAAGGCGACCACGTCTTGGGGACCGAGGAAGGCCTCGCGAGGAGTCATCGCCAGCGGTCCCCAGGGCGGCGGCGGGGCGAACTCAGGATGCTCGTCGGGCGCCGTAGCGCCGATCTGCTCAACCGCGTGCCGCAGCGCCGCCAGCAGGCGGTCTGCCTGCGGCTTCGCCGGGGCTCCCATCCCGAAGGTGGCGACGGCGACGTTCTCGGACGCCAGCTCGAAGTTGATGTCGTCGAGCTCACGCGCCACGGTCGCCAACCGGTAGCCGGTGGTGCCGGTCCCGCGGACGTCGATCGAGAGCCGCAGCGGGTCCCACCCCGCCACCCCGGGGCGACCGGCGAGGCGCTCGTCGAGCACGTCGAGGCCGGGGATCGCGCGCACCTCTTCGCGGGTGCGCAGCAGGGTCTCGATCGTCTCGGTGAGCAGCTCGCGACCGTGGACGGCCGCCTGGCGGCGCGCCGCGTCGAGCGACCCCGAGAGCAGGCCGCTGGGGCTGGTCGACTCGACCAGGCTGACGCAGCGATCGACGACGTTCTCGTCCAGCAGCTCCCCTGCGCCGAGGTGAAGCATCGCCGCCTGGCCGAGGCTGCCGACGATCTTGTGGGTCGAGGAGATGACCAGGTCGGCGCCGGCGGCGAGAGCGTCCTCGGGGAGGTCGGGATGGAAGTGAAGGTGCGCCCCCCAGGCCTCGTCGACGATCAGCGGGACGCTGTGCGAGTGGGCGGCTTCGGCCAAGCCGCGGAGGTCCGCGCAGGCGCCGAAGTAGGTCGGCGAGACCGCGAGCGCCCCGACCGCGTCCGGCGTGTCGGAGAGGGCCCGATCGAGCGCCTCCGGCGCCAGGCAGTGGGCGACGCCCAGCTCGGGGTCGAGCTCCGGCGCGACGAAGGTCGGGACCAAGCCGCCGAGCACGAGCCCATCGACGACCGAGCCGTGGACGTTGCGCTGCACGACCACCGGCTTGCCGACGTGCGCGAGGGTCATGCACGCGGCCTGGTTTCCCTGCGAGGCGCCGTTGATCAGAAACCAGGTCCGGCGCGCGCCCCAGGCCTCCGCGGCGAGGCGTTGCGCCTGCTCGAACGGGGTCGGGCGGGGGCCGACGTCGATTCCCTCGATCAGCGCCGGGATGTCGTGCGCGATGCCCTCGGTCCCGACCAGGGCGCGCAGCCCAGGGTCGGCGCCGGGGCCGCCCTTGTGGCCGGGGATGTGGAAGCGGCCCGGGTCCCGTGCGGCGTAGGCGAGCAGAGCGTCGAGGTACGGCGTCGCCTCCTGGTCCGCCATGGGGCCTAGGCCCCGTGAGGCGGCGAAGCGGAGGCGAGCCCGACGGTGGCGACCTGCTCGCCGCCGATCAGCAGCCGCGTTTCCATGCTCCCAGCCTATCCCCGGCCCCACGGGGTTAGCTTGCTGCTGGCTCCGGGTCAGGTTGTACGGCCGACATTCGTTCCGCTCGCCGCTGCTGCCAGATCACCAGCAGGATCGCGAGCGTGGTGATGATGAACAGCATCGTCGCGATCGCGTTGACCTGGACCGGGATTCCGCGCAGGGCGACGCCAAAGACGTAGAGCGGGAAGGTCACCGTTGTCCCGGAGTTGAAGTTCGAGATCACGAAATCGTCGATCGAGAGTGCGAAGGCGAGCAGCGCCGCGGCGACGATCGCCGGCGCCAGCAGCGGCAGGGTCACGTAGCGAAACGTCTCCAGGGGCGTGGCGCCCAGATCCTGTGCCGCCTCTTCGAGGCTGCGGTCGAAGCCGATCAAACGGGATCTGACCACGACGACGACGAAGCTGATCGAGAACATGATGTGGGCGATCAGCAGCGTCGTGAAGCCGAGGCCGACTTGGTAGTAGACGAACATCGAGAGCAACGCGGCCCCGATCACGATCTCCGGTGAGGCCATCGGCAGGATGATCAGCAGATTGGCGGCGCGGCGGCCGACGAACCGGTGCCTGACCAGCGCCAGGGCCATCAGCGTCCCGATCACCGTCGAGCCCAGGGTCGCGAGCCCTGCGAGCTTCACCGAGGTGATCAGGGCGTCGTTGAGCTCCTCGATCGCGAACGCGTGCTGCCAGTACTCGAGCGTGAAGCTATGCAGAGCGAAATCGAGCTTGTCCCTCGGCGTCTCCCCGAACGAGAAGACCGCGATGACGACTATTGGGATCAGCATGTAGGTCATCGCGAGGCCGGCGTAGATGCGTAGTGCATTACGGCGAAGCCAGCGCCAGGCCCGCGCCGGCCGACCGGCGGCGGCCCCAACGGTCGCTGTTGCGGCCTCCATCGCTAGCGCCCCTCGTGCTCCTCGCCCATGAATGCCTCGGTCCCCGCGAGTCGGATGTAGAACACGACCATGATCAGGATCAGCGCCATCATCAAGAACGAGAGCGCCGCTGCCTCGGGGTAGTCGCGCTGGAAGAGATACAGCGACTGGATCCGGTTGCCGATCATCGCCTGGTTCGTTCCCCCGAGGATTGCGGCATTGACGTAGTCTCCGAACGCGGGGATGAAGGTGAGCAGTACACCGGCCACGATCCCCGGCGACGTGACGGGCAGCGTCACCCGCAGAAACGCCTGGCCAGAAGAGGCATAGAGATCCCTCGCGGCCTCGACGAGCCGCATGTCGAGTCGCTCGACGCTGGCGTAGATCGGCAGGATCATGAAGGGAAGGAAGTTGTAGGTGAGCCCGGCGATCACCGCGCCCGAGGTCGCCAGAACCCGCCCGTCGTCGGGCACAAGCGCCAGGGCCTGGAGCACGTCGACCACGGGGCTGGAGTCCGCGAGGATCGTCTTCCAGGCGATCGTGCGGATCAGGTAGGTCGTGAAGAACGGCGCGATCACGGCGAAGAGGAGCAGCAGCCGCCAGCGCGGAGAGGCCTGGGCGATCGCGTAGGCGAGGGGATAGGCGATCAGCAGCGCAAGCACGGTCGCCACGCCCGAGTAGTAGAACGAGCGCACGATCTGCTCGGTGTTTCCGTCCAGCGAGTCCGGGAAGTTCGACCAGGCCCAGTCGAACGTGAAGCCGATAGCGGGGGTTCCAGAGCGCAGCGCAAGCTCGCCCATGAAGTACATCGGCACCACGAAGAACAGCGCCAGCCAGATTGCGCCCGGGGCCAGCAGCCCGTAGGGAACCAGCCGGCGGCGGAGCCTCACGTTCGAGTCCTCATGGCTCGGATCTGCTTAGCCTCCGCCGCCGGCTCTAGGTCACCCGGTGATCACGTCTTGGAACGCCTCCGTGACCTCTTGCTGGTCCTGCGCGCTTCCCGGCGGGTCGGGGTCCCCCGAACAACCCCGCGTCAGCTCCGGGGGTGGGAAGATGAGCTGGTTGCGGCCCAGCTCCGGATCCCTCTGCGTGAGGATCTCCTGGACTCCCTCGACCGGCGTTACGTAGTTCACGTACTCCGCGATGTCGGCCTGCACCTCGGGCCGGTAGACGAAGTTCATGAACGCGAGCGCCGCCGCAGTATTGGGGGCGCCGACTGGGATGACCATCTGGTCGAAGAAGAGGTCGCATCCGTCGGCGGGCTTGCGCCATTCAATGCCCTCCCGGCCGATCAGGGACGCGTCCCCGGACCAGCCAATCGCCGCGACCACGTTGCCGCTGGTCAGGTCCTCGGTGTACTCGTTGCCGGTGAAGCGGCGGATCTGGCCCGAATCGGCCGCCTCCTTGAGGCGATCGATCGCCGCCAGCCACTCTTCCTTGGTCGCCTCGGCGACGTCGACCCCTTGACTCTGCAGGACCAAGGGCACGGTGTCTCGCATCTCCGTCAGCATCGTCACCTTTCCCTTGTACTTGGAATCGAATAGATCCTCGACCGACCTGATCTCGGGGGCTCTCTTCGTGTCGACCCATATCCCCGTCAGGCCGCCCTGCCACGGGATCGAAAACTTGCGCTGCGGGTCGGAGTCGGACTTCTCGAGCTCCGGCAGGATGCTGTCGAACACTGTCCGCAGGTCGCCGTGGTTCAGCTCCTGCAGATAGCCGAGGTCGTACATCTGCTTCGCCATCCAGTCGGTGACCACGAAGAGGCTCCGGCCGCCTGACTGACCTCGCTCCAATTGCGGCTGCAGCTTGCCGAAGAACTGGACGTTGTCGTTGATGTCCTCGATGTGGCTGACGTTGACGTCGAACTTGTGCTCGAACTCCGCGACCGTCCCGTTCTTGCCCGGATCGATGTAGCCGGGCCAGTTGGAGATCGTGACGTCGCCGGTCGGCTTGCCCGCCTTTGCGACCTGCACCTCTCCCTTGTTACCGCCGCCGATCGTCTCCTCGCTGCCGCAGGCGGCGATGACCGCTGCGACCGCCAGCATCAGGACGGCCACGACAAGCGTTCGCGTATCTCGCGCTGTTCTCACTGTTCCTCTCCTTCTGTGTTGAAAGTCTGGGTTGCCGTCTCGCGCCCGGCGGCCTGCGCCGGGTCGGGTGACTCCCTCACCAAGTGCATGTGCTCGGGCTCCCAGCTCAGCCGCACGCGGGCGCCGCCCCCGGGAAGGCGTTGGCGCTCGGCCTCGCTGGCATTGGGGTGCAGCACGGTGATCCGAACCCCGCCACCGAGGTCGACGATGATCTGGGTGGAGGTCCCGAGATAGAGCGAGCTCTCGACGGTTCCCTCGACACTCGGCGCATCCCCGTTGGAGCCCTGTTCGGCGAGCGCGATGCGCAGCTTTTCCGGTCGCACGACCGCCTGACAGCGCTCTCCGGTTCGGAACCCGTCGACCTCCGCCGTGCGTACCGTCGGCCCGTTCTCCAGCTGCACCCTGCCGCCCTCCTCGACTGTCGCGGGCATCAGGTTGGAGACTCCGATGAAGCCGGCCACGAAGGTCGTCGCCGGGCGTTCGTAGACGTCCTCGGGATCACCGATCTGCTCCACCCGACCGCGATTCATGACCGCGATCCGGTCCGACATCGTGAGGGCCTCCTCTTGGTCATGCGTGACGTAGACGAAGGTGATCCCGACATCGCGCTGGATTCCCTTCAGCTCCACCTGCAACCCCTTGCGCAGCTTCAGGTCCAGCGCGCCCAGCGGCTCGTCGAGCAGCAGCACCTTGGGAAAATTCACCAGCGCCCGGGCCAGCGCCACCCGCTGCTGCTGTCCGCCCGAGAGTTGGCTCGGCTTTCGCTTCGCCTCGCGGGCGAGACCCACCCGCTCCAGCTCGGCGGAAACCCGACCGGCTATGTCGCCCCTGTCGACGCCCTTTCGCTTCAGGCCGAATGCGATGTTCTCCTCCACGTTGAGGTGGGGGAACAGGGCGTAGCTCTGAAAGACCGTGTTGGTGGGTCGCTTGTGCGGCGGCAGGTCGGCGACGTCGTTTCCATCGATCAGGACTGTCCCCCCGGTCGGTTCCTCGAATCCGGCGACCACCCGCAGGGTCGTCGTCTTCCCGCAGCCGCTCGGACCGAGCAGGGTGAAGAACTCGCCCTCACCGATATCGAGGCTGAGACGATCGACGGCGGTCACCTCGTCGAAGCGCTTGGTCACGCCTCTCAACTCGACGCTTGGGTTCTTTTCCTCTCTGGTCATCGGCTCTCTGGGGCCGAACGCGCCCACAAATTCAAATTATGCCCGCCGCAGTAACCCGGCCCCGACCGTCAAGCTTCGGACCGTCAAGCTTCGGGGTTGTCGGCGGGCACCGACCTGACCCCCCATGCGGGGCTCGGGACGACGAGGTTAGGTCCAGGGCCGCCGTGCTGCACTCCGCGCCGTCGTAGCCAACCACTAGCTCCCCCATCTCGCCATCCTTAATCCGTCATTACGGAGAATGACTAGATTGGAGAGGTAACCGCGCGCCCCGCTCTTCAGTCCCTTGTCACCCCTCCTTTGCCCCGCCGGATCCTCCGGCAGCCGCTCCGGGTACGGCAACTGAAGCGCTTTCCATGCCTCTCCTCTCTCCTTGACTGCCTTACCGCGTCGCGCCGCCGCCGAGGCTATGTCGCCACCAGGACGGAGGCAAGTGGCGGATGTCCCAAAACTCCGGCAGGTCGTTGTACGTTATGTACAAGGAGTACTCGTTGACTTGACCCAATGACCACTTGCTTTCCTGCCAAATCGGTTCTAGCGTTGTCCATATCGTCGTAGCCGAAAGCTGACACGCAGAGGAGAGGAAATGGCAATTGCTTCCGAGACTGCGACCAAGGCTTCACAGGCGAGCCTGCAGGAGCTCGCCAAGCGCCATCTCTGGATGCACTTCACCCGCCATGGCGCCTACGAGCAGGCCGAGGTCCCGATCATCACCCGCGGTGAGGGGTGCTACGTCTACGACGAGCACGACAACCGCTACCTCGACGGGCTTTCGGCCCTGTTCTGCGTCAACGCCGGGCACGGACGCATGGAGATCGGGGAGGCGATGGCCCGCCAGATCGGGGAGCTCGACTTTTTCACGGTGTGGAGCTACGCGCACCCCCGTGCAATCGAGCTGGCGTCGCGCATCGCCTCTCTGGCTCCTGCGGACCTAAACCGCGTGTTCTTTACCTCCGGCGGATCGGAGGCGGTGGAGTCGGCGCTGAAGCTGATGCGCAACTACCACCGGGTGATGGGAAAGGGCGCCAAGCACAAGGTCGTGGCACGCGAGATCGCCTACCACGGAACCTCGCTGGGGGCGCTCTCTGCGACCGGAATCCCGGCCCTGCGCTCCCAGTTCGAGCCGCTGACCCCGGGCGGGGTTCACGTTCCCAACACCGGCAGCTACCGCTGGCCGGCCGATCGCGACCCGCTATGGGCCGCGAACAAGATCGAGGAGCGGATCCTCTTCGAGGGCCCCGAGACAGTCGGCGCCGTGATCCTCGAGCCGGTCCAGAACGCGGGCGGGTGCATCCCCCCGCAGGACGGCTACTTCCAGCGTGTTCGGGAGATCTGCGACCGCCACGACGTGCTGCTGATCTCCGACGAGGTGATCTGCTCCTGGGGGCGGATCGGAACCTGGTTCGGCAGCGAGCGCTACGACTATCGGCCCGACATCATCACCACCGCCAAGGCGCTGACCTCGGCCTACGTGCCGATGGGAGCGATGATCGTCTCCGATCGCATCGCCGAGCCGTTCATGCAGGACAACGCGACGTTCTCGCATGGCTTCACCTTCGCCGCGCACCCGGTCGCGGCGGCGGCGGCGATGGCGGCGATTGACATCTACGAGCGCGAGGACCTGCCCGGACACGTGCAGCGCAAGGAGGGCGAGTTCCGCGACATGCTCGAGAGCCTGCGCGAGATCCCGATCGTCGGCGACGTGCGTGGGGCCGGCTTCTTCTATGCCGTAGAGCTGGTCAAGGACCAGGACACCAAGGAATCCTTCGACGACGATGAGTCCGAGGACCTTCTGCGCGGCTTTCTCTCCGGCGAGCTGTTTCGCCGCGGCCTGATCTGCCGCGCCGACGACCGCGGCGATCCCGTGGTGCAGCTCGCCCCGCCGCTGATCGCCGACACGGAGCAGTTCGCCGAGATCCACGAGGTCCTACACGACGTGCTCAGCGCGGCCGCGAAGCGGGTGCTGGGCTAGGAGCAGGATGCTCACGGTCGGAAGCCTTCTGGACGAACTCGAGCTGGAGTCGGCGGCGGGCTCCAAGTCGCTGTCCAATCCTGTCCGCTGGGTGCACATCTCCGAGCTCGAGGACCCGACCCCGTGGCTCTCCGGCGGCGAGCTGATGCTGACCACCGGCATCTCGCTCAAGGGCGCCGCCAAGCAGCGCGCCTTCGTACGCCGGCTTGCCAACCACAACCTCGCCGGCCTCGGCTTCGGCACCGGCTTTGACCACCGCAAGCTGCCCAAGGCGCTGATCGACGAAGCCGAGAAGCTTGACTTCCCGCTCTTCGAGGTGCCCTACTCGATGCCGTTCATCGCCCTCACCGAAAAGGCGTTCGCGCGGCTGGTCAATGAGCAATACGAGGTGCTCCAGCGAGGCATCGCCGTGCAGCGGCGGCTCGAGCGGCTGGTGCTCGAGGAACGGGGCATCGACCAGCTGACGGCGACGATCGCAGCCGCGGTCGGCGGCACGGTGCTGGTGCTCGACGGCCACGGCGAGCTGCTCGCCTCGCGCACCTTCCGCCGCGACCTCCCGGAGGCGGTTGGGGTTGCGATCCGATCCGAGGCGGCGGCCCACGCCGCCGACGGGCACCCGTTCGTACCAGCTCACGCCTCGGTGGCGGGACGGGCCCTCGCCCATCCCGTCGTCTCGCCTGGTGGCGGACCACCGCAGGCCTGGGTGGTGATCATCCGCGACTCCGGCGGGCTCGGAGACTTCGAGCGCTTGATCCTCCAACAGGCGGTCGTCGTGGTCGCCCTGGAGTTGATGCGCCGCCGCGTGGAGCGCGAGACCGAGCGACGCCTGGCGGGTGACGTGCTCGCGGCGGCGCTCGGGGGCCGTCTGGAGTCGGGCGACCTGCGCCGCCGCCTGGCGCCGTTCGGGATCGAGGGCGAAGCTTCGGTGCTGGTCTTCTCGGTCGACGATGCGAGCGCCGCCGAAGGCGCTCTCGAGGTGGCGCTTGCGGAGGCGGGATGCGCGGCGCTCGTCGCGCCGCACGCGGCCGGCGGACGCGAGCTGCTCTGCGCGGTCATCGACGCCTCCGAGCATGACCCGATCGAGGTCGCCGCAGCGGCGCGTCGCGTACTCGCGGTGCGGCGCGGCGGGGCTCGGGCGGCGGCGAGCCGGCCGGCCTCGCCCGAGGCGCTGCGTCGTTCGTTTCACGAGGCGCGATGCGCGCTGGAGGCGACGGCGCTCGACAACGGCGAGGCGCCAGACGTCGCCTCATGGCAGGACCTCGGCGCGTTCACGTTGCTGCTCTCGCTCCAGGACGACGAGGCGCTGCGGCTCTACTGCGAGAGCGTGCTGGGCCCGATCGAGGACGGCGACGCCGATTACGGAGGAGAGCTGCTGCGTTCGCTGGAGGCGTTCATCGAGAACAACGGGCAGTGGGAGCGGGCCGCCCGCGAGGTGTTCTGCCACCGCCACACGCTTCGCTACCGGATGCGCAAGGTGGAGGAGCTGACCGGCCGCGACCTCGGTAGGGCGCACGACCGGATCGAGTTCTGGCTCGCGCTGCGGGCCCGGGAGCTGGTCCGATGAAGGTGGCGGTTCTGGGAGCCGCGGGGACGATCGCACCGGCGATCGTGCGCGACCTGGCGTCCTCCGAAGAGGTGGAATCGGTCCTGCTGCTCGACCTCCGAGCTGAGAAAGCCAAGCAGGTGGCCGACCAGCACGGGCTCGGCAAGGCGACTGCCCGCGGCGCCGACGCGCGCAGCAACCTCGCCGCCGAGTTGGCCGGGGTAGACGCGCTTGTCAACTCGGCCAGCTATCGCGTCAACCTCGACGCGATGCGGGCCTGCCTGGAGGCCGACTGCCACTACCTCGACCTCGGCGGCCTCTACCGGGTGACCGGGGAGCAGTTGCTGCTCAGCCCGGACTTCGAGCGGGCCCGGCTCACCGCCATCCTCGGTATCGGCTCAAGCCCAGGCAAGACGAACCTGATGGCCGCCCGCGCGGCGCGCGAGCTGGGGGACGTCGACTCGATCCACGTGTGCGCGGCCGGCCGCGACCTCGAGCCGCCCCCGGGCCCCAGCTTCCCCTACGCACTGGAGACCCTTCTCGACGAGCTCAAACTGCGGCCGGTGGTGCTGCGAAACGGTGAGCCGACGCGGACCGCGCCGATGACGCCGGGCGGCGAGGTCGATTTCGGCGCGCCGCTGGGTCGCTCGGAGACGATCTACACGCTGCATTCGGAGCTGCGCACCTTCGGCCAGAGCTTCGGCTGCAGCGAGGCCAGCTTCCGCCTCTCGCTCGCCAGGGAGCTGCTGGATCGCCTGCGCGACCTGGTTACGGCGTCGGAGGAGGAGGTGAGGGAGGCCGCCCGCGAGGCCCAGCCACCCTCCCCGCGGACCGTCTCGGTGCACATGGTCGAGGCCTCCGGCCACGGTCGCTTCGTGCGCATCCGCGCGGTCACCGGCTCGCACGAAGAGTGGGGCTTGGGCGGAGGCGTGGTCTCCACCGCCGCCCCGATCTCCGCCGCCGTGCGTCTGCTGGCTCGCGGCAGCATCACCGCGCGCGGGGCGCTGCCGCCGGAGAGCTGCATCAGCCCCGAGGAGATGTTCGCCGAGCTGGAGACCCGCGGCAGCCGCTTCGAGCTCGACGTCACCGAGAGCGCATCCGTATGAGAGTCGGCGTCCCCACCGAGACCAAGGCCGACGAGTACCGGGTCGCGATCACGCCGGCAGGCGTGCGCGAGCTGGTCGAGCGCGGCCATCAGGTCCTGATCCAGCGCGGAGCGGGCGAGGGCAGTTCGGTCGCGGATGCCGACTTCGAAGCGCAGGGAGCGAGGATCGCCCCCGACGCTCCCGCCGTGTTCGGCGAGGCGGAGATGATCCTGAAGGTGAAGGAGCCGCAGCCTCCCGAGGTCGAGCTGCTGCGGCCCGGCCAGCTGCTATTCACCTATCTGCATCTCGCCCCGGCCCCCGAGCTGACCAAGGGCCTGTGCGCGTCGGGGGCGATCGGCATCGCCTACGAGACGGTCGAGGATTCGCACGGGCGCCTCCCGCTGCTGGCCCCGATGAGCGAGATCGCCGGCAAGATCGCGACCCAGGCCGGGGCCTTCATGCTCGAAAAGCCACTCGGCGGCCGCGGCATCCTGCTCGGCGGCGTGCCCGGTGTGGCGGCGGCGACCGTGATGGTGGTCGGGGGCGGCGTGGTCGGCATGAACGCCTCCTTCATCGCGATCGGAATGGAGGCTGACGTCTTCGTCTTCGAGAAGTCGATCGATCGCCTGCGCGAGCTCGACATCGCCTTCGGCGGGCGCTGCTCCACCGTCTTCTCCACCACGCTGGCGATCGAGGAGATGCTGCCACGCGCCGACCTGGTGATCGGAGCCGTGCTCGTCCACGGGGCGCGGGCGCCCTATGTGGTTCGCCGCGAGCAGCTCGGGGTGATGAAGCAGGGCGCCGTGCTGGTCGACGTCGCGATCGACCAGGGAGGTTGCTTTGAGACGTCTCGACCGACGACCCACCACGAACCGACTTTCGAGGTCGAGGGGATCACCCACTACTGCGTCGCCAACATGCCCGGCGCGGTACCGATCACCTCAACCTACGCGCTCACCAACGCGACGCTGCCCTACGCGGTGGCACTGGGCGACCAGGGCGTTGCGGACGCGATCCGCCGCGACCCCGGGCTGCGGCTCGGGGTCAACGTCGCGAGCGGCAAGGTGACGCATCCCGCGGTGGCGGAGGGAGTCGGCGCGGAGTACGTTCCGGTGGAGGAAGCACTGGCAGAAGGAGTCACTAGTTCCTAGCGGAGAAGAGGAAACATGGCAACAGCAACGCTTACGAAACTGCAGAACTTCATCAACGGCGAGCTGGTCGACCCGGCCGACGGCGCCACCGAAGAAGTCGTCAACCCGGCCACCGGCGAGCCGATCGCCGAGGCGCCGCTGTCCACCGAGGAGGACGTGGACCGGGCCGTGAAGGCGGCGCGCTCCGCGTTCGGGGACTGGTCGACCAAACCGCCGATGGAGCGATCCGCGGCGCTGCTGAAGATCGCCGACCTGATCGAGGAGCGGGCCGACGAGATCGCCGACCTCGAGTCCGCCGATGCGGGCAAGCCGCGCAACGCGGTGCTCGAGGACGAGGTGCCCGTGATGGCCGACAACCTGCGCTTCTTCGCCGGCGCCGCGCGTTGCCTGGAGGGTCGTGCCGCGGGCGAGTACATGGAGGGTCACACCTCGATCATCCGCCGCGAGGCGATCGGCGTGGTCGGCCAGATCACGCCCTGGAACTACCCGCTGATGATGGCGATCTGGAAGATTGGGCCAGCGCTCGGGGCCGGCAACACCGTGGTGCTGAAGCCCGCCGAAACGACCCCGATAACGACCCTGAAGCTGGCCGAGTGGTGCGCCGACATCCTCCCCGCTGGCGTGCTCAACGTGATCGGCGGGCATGGCGAACCGGCCGGCTCCTCGCTGGTGACCCACGAGGACGTCGACATGGTGTCGCTGACCGGCTCGCCGCCGACCGGAAAGTGGATCGCCAAGGCCGCCGCGGACACCCTCAAGCGGGTCCATCTCGAGTTGGGCGGAAAAGCCCCGGTCGTGGTCTTCGACGACGTCGACATGGCCACCGCACTGGAGACGATCGCCGGCACCGGCTACTACAACGCCGGCCAGGATTGCACCGCGGCGACCCGGGTATTGGCCGGGAAGGGCATCTACGACGAGTTCGTCAGCGGGCTCGCCGAGGAGGCAAAGGGCTATGTGATGGGGGACACGACGTCGCCCGACACGAACCTCGGCCCGCTCAACTCGGAGCGCCAGCGGGAGCGCGTCGAGGGCTTTTTGGAGCGCAAGCCGAACAACGCCGAGGTGGTGACCGGCGGCTCGCAGCCCGATCTGCCCGGCTACTTCCTCGAGCCGACCGTGGTCTCCGGACTGGAGCAGGAAGACGAGATGGTCCAGGACGAGATCTTCGGGCCGGTGATCACCGTGCAGCCATTCGACGACGAGGCGAAGGCGATCGAGTGGGCCAACGGCACCCGCTACGGGCTCGCGTCATCGGTCTGGACCCGCGACGTGGGGCGGGCGATGAGGGTCGCCAACGCGCTGCGCTTTGGCTGCGTGTGGATTAACGATCACATCCCGCTGGTCTCGGAGATGCCGCACGGCGGCTACAAGCAGTCCGGCTACGGCAAGGACCTCTCGATCTACGCGCTCGAGGACTACACCGAGATCAAGCACGTGATGGTGAACCTGGAGTAGGGCAGCCCCCGCCCCCGGGAATTCGCGCCTACATCCGGGCTGGTAGGGCTGCCGTCGTCTCTGGCGCTGCGCCGCGGGCCGCCGCCGCGCCGCCTTCCTCGCGGGTCAGGCGGTATGCGAGGTAGACAGGGACGATCGATATCAGCAGCGCCAGCACCGCGACCACGTTGACGACCGGTATCTGGTTGGGCCGGAAGAAATTGTTGTAGATCCAGATCGGCAGAGTCTCCTGGCCGGCGCCGATCGTGAACAGCGTCACGATGATCTCGTCGAAGGAGAGCGCGAAGGCGAGCAGTGCCCCCGCGACCAGCGCCGTCTGCATGTTGGGCAGGGTCACGTAGCGGAAGGTCTGCCAGGTGTCGGCGCCGAGATCGGCCGATGCCTCCTCCAGCGAGCCCGAGACGCGGCGCAGGCGCGCGATCACGTTGTTGTAGACGACGACGATGCAGAAGGTCGCGTGGCCGACGACCACCGTGAACAGGCTGAGGGGGATGCCCAGCACCTGGGTGAAGGTGTTGCTGAGCGCGACGCCGGTGACGATCCCCGGCAGCGCGATCGGCAGGATGACGAGGAAGGAGATCGTCTCGCGCCCGAAGAAGCGGTGGCGGGCGACCGCGAGTGAGGCAAGCGTCCCGAGCAGCAGCGCGATCGCGGTGGACGCCAGCCCCACCTTGGCCGTCGTCAGGACTGCGTCCTTGACGCCCGGGTCATTCACCGCCACCCCGAACCAGTGCGTGGTCAGGTGCTCCGGCGGCCACTTCAGCGTGATGCTGTCGTTGAACGCGTATAGGGCGACCACGAACAGCGGCACGTAGATGAACAGCAGCGTGACCCCTACCCCGAGCCGCATCAGGTTGTGAGAGCGGCGCGAGAGCCTCATAGGTGCTCGAACGCGCCCAGCCGCCGGGCGAGCAGCAGGTAGACGACCATGATCATGATCGGCACCGTGGCAAGCGCGGAGGCCAGCGGCAGATTGTTGGTGATGTTCAGGAACACGACGTTGCCGATGAACTGGGTCTTGGGCGAGACCAGCGAAGGCGTGATGAAGTCGCCCAGCGTCAGCGAGAAGGTGAAGATCGAACCGGCGACCACCGCCGGCCAGGCGAGCGGCACGATGACGCGGCGAAAGGTCGTCCAGGGGGAGGCCCCAAGGTCCTCCGAGGCGCTGAGCACCGAGTCCGGGATTCGCTCGAGCCCGGCATAGATCGGCAGGATCATGAACGGTAGCCAGAGGTAGCTCTCCACCAGCCAAACCGCGGTGATGCCGAAGCCGGGGCCGTGCAGTCCGATCGGATCGAGCGCCCAATTGATGACCCCGCCGCTCGACAGCATCGTTCGCCAGGCATAGACCTTGACCAGGTAAAACGACCACAAGGGCATCAGCACGGCGACGACGAGGACGCCCTTCATGCGCCGACTTGCCAGCTTGGCCATGTAGAAGGCGATCGGGAAGGCGAGCAGGGCGTCGGTGACGGTCGCCTGGGCGGCGATTCGCACCGTCCGCAGGATCACGTGCCCGTAAACGGGCTCGTCGATCAGGGTCTTGTAGTTGCTCAGGCTGAGCGACTTGATCGTCTCGCCGCTGAGCGCGTCGACGCTCCAGAAAGCGGCGATCAACAGCACGGTGAGCGAGCCGAGGTAGCCGATCACCAGCCAGCCCACCGGCCCGGCCAGCAGCGCCCCGACCTGCAGGCGGGGGCGACCGTGGAAGAGGCCGGCGAGCCTGCGGCCCACCGACCTCTTCGGCGCTGGCGCTACGGCGTCAGCGGCTTCCACGGCGATTTGCTCATTCGAACAGGCGCGTGTCGGTCACCCCTTGATCGTGGTCCACGCCTGGACCCAAGCGTTGTAGTCCTTGCAGTCGCTGCTGCCGTTTCCGCAGTCGGCGAGCGGCGTCTGCCAGTAGTAGACCCGCTTCCAGAACGACGGATCGCCGGCGTGGTACTCGGCGCAGAACTTCGGGTCCGTGGTGAGGCCGCACGACTTACTCTGCGCCGGCGCCTCACCCCACGACTCTGCAATCTGAGCGTTTGCCTTCGGCGAAATGACGAAGTTCATCCACTCGTACATGCAGTTTGGATGCTTGGCCTTCGAGCTGATCATCCAGGTGTCTGACCACCCGGTCGCGCCCTCCTTGGGGAGGAACCCGGAGGCTGGGCTGACGGCCACCGGCTGACCGTCGGCCTTCAGGGCGAAGTACTGGTACTGCCATGTCGTTCCGACCTGATCGTCGCCGTTAGTGAACGCCGAGATCTGCTTCGCGGCGTCCGACCAGTACTCGCCGACGTTCGGCTGCTGCTCCTTGAGCAGGTTCACCGCCGCGTCGAACTGCTTCGAGTTCAGCTCGTACGGATTGTCGATCCCGAGGCTGGGGTCGTGCGTCTTCAGGTACACCGCCGCGTCGGCGATATAGATCGGGTCGTCGTAGGCGCTGATCTTGCCCTTGTACTTTGCGGCCTTCTTGGGATCGAGGATCACGTCCCACGAGGTCGGCGCCGGCTTGACGTCGTTGCTGTTCCACATCAGCAGGTTTGCCCCGCGACCGTGCGGGATGCCGTAATGCACCCCGTCAAACGTGTTGTAGGGCTGGTCCTTGATGTCCGCGAAGACGGTCTTGTAGTTCGGCACCAGGTCCACGTTGACCGGACTGACGTCGCCGCCGTCGACCAAACGCGCGGTGGCGTTGCCCGACGCCGACACGCCGTCGTACTGGCCGGTGCGCATCAACTGCACCATCTCGTCGGACGTGCCGGCCTCCTTGACGCTGACCTGGCAGCCGGTCTGCTTCTCGAATGCCGACTTCCAGGGATCGGCGACGTAGCCTGCCCAGGCGACGAGGCTCAGCTTGCCCTCGCCCTTGCCGACCTTCTGAAGCTCGTTGCCGTTGCTGCTACTGCTGCTTCCGCCGCCACAGCCAGCCGCGATCAATGCGATCAACGCGACCAGAGAGGCAACGATGGACCAGGCCACCCTTGCGGGATTGCCTGCAGATTTGCCACTCATAGGGGTTCCTCCTCCCTCGTTGTCTCCGCCGTGACCGCGACCGTGTGCTCGGGTCGCCATCCGACCGTCACCTTTCGTCCGCGCTGCTCGAGCGCCTCCTGCGAGGAGGTCTCGAGGTTCTGGCGGACGACCAAAAGCTCTCCACCTGAATCAAGCTCAACCGTATAGCGGGTGAAGCTGCCCGCGTAGGAAACGTCACGGATCCGCCCGGGCTCGGTCCGCAACCCGGCGGCATCCTGATCTGGCTCGAGCAGGTGGATCTTCTCGGGCCTGATCGTGAAATGGCTGCTGTCGCGCTCGAGCAGGTTCGAGACTCCGACGAAGCCTGCGACGAACGCCGTCTGCGGCTGCTCGTAGACCTCGGCCGGCGTGGCGACCTGCTCGACCCTCCCGGCGTCGAAGACGGCGATTCGGTCGCTCATCGTCAGCGCCTCGTCCTGGTCATGGGTCACGTAGACGAAGGTGATCGCGACCTCGCTCTGGATCGTCTTCAGCTCCACCTGCATTTGCTCGCGCAGCTTCAGGTCCAGCGCGCCGAGCGGCTCGTCGAGCAGCAGCACCCGTGGGCGGTTGACGATCGCCCTCGCCAGCGCAACCCGTTGCCGCTGTCCGCCCGAGAGCTCGGACGGCTTGCGGGAGTCGAGGCCGGCGAGGCGAACCATCTCGAGCGCCTCGGCGCGCCGCCGCGCCCGCTCGTCCTTGGCGGTCCTCTTGACCCGCAGGCCGTACTCGACGTTCTCGGCCACGGTCATGTGCGGAAACAGCGCGTAGTCCTGGAACACGGTGTTGACCTCGCGATCGTAAGGTGGGAGGTCCCGGACGTCGCGCCCCCCCAGCTCCACGGTGCCCGCGTCGGGGATCTCGAAGCCGGCGATCATTCGGAGCGTCGTCGTCTTCCCCGAGCCGGAGGGGCCGAGCAGGGTGAAGAACTCGCCGCGGGCAATCTCCAAGTCGACCCCGTCGACCGCCACCACGTCGCCGTAGCGCTTGGTCAGCCCGGAAAGACGGACGTCGGGGGCGTCCTCGCGACCTGGGGACTCCACCGGCTCAGGGCCGTCGGATGTCCGCTCGCTTGCCGTGATCGATGTCGTGCTCTCTTCCAGTCCCACGAAGGCGCCAAGTTGCGACTCGCCGAGACGCTATACGAGGCGGCGCTGGAAGTAATGCACAAAGTTGGCGGGGTCGGTTGGCCGCCCTGTAGAGGCGGTCGGCCCAACTGCCTTTAGGGGCTGGCGAGGCCGAGCTTCGCGCTAGAGGCCCGGCGCGTGGCGGATGCCGTATCCCACGGGGGAGACCATGCGGGTGCTCCAACCCGGGCCGTTGCCCGGTACCTGCGACGTATCGAGGCGAAGCCCCGCGATGGTCGCGAACATGTGGCCACTGTTGTAGTAGACGGTGATCCAGCGACCCGCGCCGGTTACGCCCCAGCGGCGGAAGCTGCCCGAGGGGACCGGCGAGCTCAGAAGCCTTGCGCCATGCAGCGCCCAGCTCACGGTGCCCGAGCAGTCATAGGTGCTGTCCAGCGTCCATGGCAAGCGGTGGCCGCCGCCCAGCCGGTATGGCAGGGCGACGATCTGGTTCGCCCAGCGGATTGCCCGCTTGACCACGGCCGGCGCGTCGGCCGGCGCGACCGCGAGGCCGGTGCTCAGCAGCTTCGCCTTACCGATCGGCCCACAGCTGGAGGTTGAGCCCACCCCGCCGCCGCCGATCGTGCAGGCAGGATCCGGGGGTGGCGTGGTCGTGGTCGGGGGCGGGGGTGTCGGATCGCCCGGAGCCGCCACGCCGCCGTCCGCAAAGGCACCGGCCGGCCAGGCGATCAGCGCGACGCTGACCCCCACGGCCGCTAGCCCTGCCTTAAGCCCGTTGTCCTTGCACGCCAACACAGTTCTCCTTCGTCGGCCTACGGGGTTAGCTGTCGGGCTAGCGCGAAAGGAGCCTGCGCTCCCACGTAGCCAAAACACGTGGGTTCGCCCCTTGAGTGGTTCCCCCGTTCCGCTGCCGCGTAGGGCGGCGGATTCGGCAGTTACCGGTTATCGAAGTCGCGGCACCTTACACATTTCCCTAGACGTTTGCGAAGGCAAGCACACAATCAAGTGCCTATTCGCACCAACCCACGGGATTCCTGCGGGCAGGCAACGGCACTTGCCCAAGGGATCTTCTGCAGTTGGGCATTGTGACCTTCTCGCCCGGGCGCAAGGCAAAGAAGCGGACCCTCTAACAACTTGCCGACGAAGGGCATGAAGCGAAGGCGGATTAGCAAGCGCCGCAAGGGCCAGGTGGCTGGGTCAGGCGGCCGGGTGCGCCTGAGCCCACTCGGCGATCCGCTTCGATTCGTTGATCGCCTCTCCGTCATCAGCGATCAGCACCGGCACCACCGGCTGGCCGGTCAGCTCCTTGACTTCACGGCGACCCTCGGTCATCCACTTGATCGGGCCGATCCCGAGCCCATGCACCCTGATCACCTCGGGCTCGTAGCCCGCGTCGCGCAGAGCCTTGTGGGCCGTGTGGCAGGGATGCCCTCCGGGGCGGATTGTCTGGAAGGTCCCCCAGCAGACGTAGAGCTTCACGACGACGAGCATATCCCGGCATGAGCTTGAGCGCCGCCGCAGGCTGGCGAAGGTCGCCCGGTGGTAGGTTGGAATCGATGCAGGTCACGGGGGCCACAGCTCTTCTCACCGGCGCGACCGGCGGCCTCGGGCGCGCGATCGCCGAGGCGCTGGCCGACCGAGGCGCTTCCCTGGTGCTCAGCGGCCGCAACGCCGAGGCGCTCGAGCAGCTCGCCTCCGAGTTGCCGGGCAGCGGTCACATCACGATCCCTGCGGACCTCGCCCAGGACGGCGCGGCTTCGAAGCTCGTTGCCGACGCCGGGCAGGTGGACGTCCTGGTCGCCAACGCTGGGCTGCCGGGAACCGGCCTGCTCACCGACTTCTCCGAGGAGGAGGTCGAGCGGGCGCTGCGGGTCAACCTCGAGTCGCCGATCCGCATGGCGCGGGCGCTCATGGAACCGATGGCGGAACGCGGCCAGGGCCACATGGTCTTCATCGCCTCGCTTGCGGGCAAGGCGGCCAGCCCGCGCGGCTCGCTCTACAACGCGACCAAGTTCGGCCTGCGGGGCTTTGCGCTGGGACTGCGCACCGACCTGGCCTCGCAGGGAATCGGCGTTTCCGTGGTCGCCCCCGGATTCGTGCGCGAGGCGGGGATGTTCGCCGACTCCGGCGCCAAGCCGCCGCCGGGCCTGGGTACCACCACGCCGGAGCGGGTGGCCGCAGCGGTGGTACGGGCAATCGAAAAGAACAAGATGGAGATTGCCGTGGCGCCGATCCAGCAGCGGATGGCGGCGCATCTGGCCCTGGCGACGCCGGGCATCTCGTCGCGTGCCCAGAGCGGGGGCATGGCGAGGCGCACGGCCGAGGACCTCGCGGCCCGGCAATCCGACAAACGGTGAGCGCGTTGACATGAGCGGCGACTCCTTCGGTGCCCGCTCGGAGCTCGATGTAGGCGGCCGCGAGTACGAGATTCACCGCCTCGACGCGCTCCAGGAGCGATTCGACGTCGCCCGCCTTCCCTACTCGCTGAAGGTGCTGCTGGAGAACGTGCTGCGGCTCGAGGACGGCGACTCGGTCACCGCCGGGGATGTCGAGGCGATCGCGGGCTGGGACGCCAAGGCCGAGCCCAGCGTCGAGATCCCCTTCCAGCCGGCGCGGGTGCTGATGCAGGACTTCACCGGCGTGCCCGCGGTCGTCGACTTGGCGGCGATGCGCGACGCAATGGACCAGCTGGGCGGCGACGCGACGGCGATCAACCCGCTCGTCGACGTCGACCTGGTCATCGACCACTCGGTGCAGGTCGACGCGTTCGGCAACGCGCGCGCCTTCGCGATCAACGCCGAGCGCGAGTTTGAGCGCAACCGCGAGCGCTACGCATTCCTGCGCTGGGGCCAGGAGGCCTTCGACAACTTTCGCGTCGTGCCGCCGGCCACCGGCATCTGCCATCAGGTCAACCTCGAGTACATCGCTCAGGTCGTGGTCAGCCGCGAGGGCGACGGGGGCCTGGCCGCTTACCCCGACACGCTGGTCGGCACCGACTCGCACACCACGATGGTCAACGGGCTCGGGGTGCTGGGCTGGGGAGTGGGCGGAATCGAGGCCGAGGCGGCGATGCTCGGGCAGCCGATCTCGATGCTGCTGCCGCAGGTGATCGGCTTCAAGCTCACCGGCGAGCTGTCGGAGGGGGCGACCGCGACCGACCTGGTGCTGACGGTTACCGAGATGCTGCGCGAGAAGGGCGTTGTCTCGAAGTTCGTCGAGTTCTTCGGGCCGGGGCTTTCCACCCTCGGCTTGGCCGACCGGGCGACGATCGGCAACATGTCGCCCGAGTTCGGGTCCACCTGCGCGATCTTCCCGGTCGACGCCGAGACGCTGCGCTATCTCGAGTTCACCGGGCGCCCGACCGAGCTGATCGAGCTTGTCGACGCCTATGCCCGTGAGCAGGGGATGTTCCACGTCGAAGAGTCCGAGGAGCCGACCTACTCCGACACCCTCCAGCTCGACCTCGGCGACGTCGAACCGAGCATCGCCGGGCCCAAGCGCCCCCAGGACCGGGTGCCGCTGGCGAGCGCCAAGCGAGCATTCATCGAGGCGCTCGAAGAAGAGGACCCCGACGCGGCCAAGCACCTCGGCAACAACTATGACGAGGCGGTCGCCGGCTCCTTCCCCGCCTCCGACCCCCCCGGCGAGGATCACAACGACGAGCGCGGCCGCCCGCGCGGCGCCCCCGCCGACACGGCGGTCGCCGAGCGCGACACCAGCGACGCGATCGAGGTCACCCTGGAGGACGGCACAACGGTGGAGCTCGATCACGGCCAGGTGGTGATCGCGGCGATCACAAGCTGCACCAACACCTCCAATCCCTCGGTGATGGTCGGCGCGGGACTCCTGGCCCGCAACGCGGTAAAGCGGGGCCTGCGGCGAAAGCCCTGGGTGAAGACCTCGCTGGCCCCGGGCTCGACCGTGGTCACCGACTACCTCGACAAGGCGGGCCTGACCGAGTACCTCAACGAGCTGCAGTTCAACCTGGTCGGTTACGGCTGCACCACCTGCATCGGCAACTCCGGGCCGCTGCCGGAAGAGATCTCCAAGGCGGTCGACGAGAAGGACCTGATGGTCTGCGCGGTGCTGTCGGGGAACCGCAACTTCGAGGGGCGCATCAACCAGGACGTGAAGGCCAATTACCTCGCCTCGCCGCCGCTGGTCGTCGCCTACGCGCTGGCGGGGCGCATGGACATCGACCTGATGGAGGACCCCCTGGGCAAGGGTTCCGACGGCGAGCCCGTCTATCTGCGCGACATCTGGCCGGGTTCCGAGGAGATCAAGCAGGTGGTCGGCGACTCGATCCGCTCCGACATGTTCACGCGCAGCTATGGCGAGGTCTTCAAGGGCGATGAGGAGTGGAACGCGGTCGAGGTGCCGGAGGGCGATCGCTACACCTGGCCCGACTCGACCTACGTACGCCGTCCCTCCTTCTTCGACGGGATGCCGCAGGAGCCCGAAGCGGTGGAGCCGATCGGCGGCGCGCGGGTGCTCGCCGTGCTCGGCGACTCGATCACCACCGACCACATATCGCCGGCCGGCGCGATCAAGAAGGACAGCCCGGCCGGGCAGTGGTTGATCGAGCAGGGAGTGGGGCCGGCCGAGTTCAACTCATACGGCTCGCGGCGCGGCAACCACGAGGTGATGATCCGCGGCACCTTCGCCAACATCCGCCTCCGCAACCAGCTGGTCGAGCGAGCGGGCGGCTTCACGCGTCACTTCCCCGACGGCGAGGAGACGACGATCTTCGAGGCGGCGATGCGATATGCCGACGAAGGCGTGCCGCTGGTCGTGCTGGCCGGCGAGGAGTACGGCTCCGGCTCCTCGCGCGACTGGGCGGCGAAGGGCACGAAGCTGCTTGGGGTGCGGGCGGTGATCGCGAGGAGCTTCGAGCGCATCCACCGCTCCAACCTGATCGGGATGGGGGTGGCGCCGCTTCAGTTTGCCGCCGGCGAGGACTTCGAATCGCTGGGGCTCACGGGCGAGGAGCAGATCGACGTCTCCGACCTCCGGAACGGCAAGGCGAAGAGCGTCACCGTGACCGCGCGCCCCGAGGGCTCGGACCCGATCGAGTTCGAGGCCACGGTCCGCCTCGACACCCCGAACGAGGTGCGCTACTTCCAGCACGGCGGCATCCTCCAGCGAGTGCTTCGGCAGCTGCGCGACCGCAGCACTTAGGAACCCGCGAAAAAAGCATCGGCGCGGCGGGGTCGCGGGAGGCAGGGGGTCCGCGCGACCCGCACCGCGCCAGCGCGTCGGTAGCCAGGGAGGGATGCCGACGCGTTCCGTCCCCGGAGGCAGAACCTCCAGGGGCGAGCCTTACTCCCTCGGATACCGAATTCTATAGGGGCGAGGGGAGCCGTCAACCCCGCATTTGGGCGTCGACGATCGCTTCCTCGCGCGGCGCGACCCCCCAACCCTTGCGCTCGATCAGCTCGATCGCGATCACGCTGCCCAGCGGGCCGACCGGCGTCAGCGTGGCGGCGAGAAGCGTGTACGGTGCCTGGTGGCGCAGGCAGGTGAACCAGATCAGCAGGCAGAGCAGGATGTAGCCGATCCCGTGCACGAGGCCGAATATGAACGTCTCGGTCTCAAACCCGGGCAAGAGCCAGAAGGCGATCAGCGCCGAGAAGATCGCCAGCTCCACCCAGGAGGCCCGCTTTACCCACTCAAAGAGCGGGCCCGGGACCGGCTTTCGCAGCGCGTCGGAGCTTCGTCGCATAGCCGCCACGATAGCCAGGGCGCTTCGCGCTCACGCGCGCGTGGATCGCGGGACTACTCATCTCGGTCCAGGCCGCAAGCGGGCACCCTGTCCAGCGGTCCATAGGCGTCGGCGCCCGAACAGCCGACCATTGGGTCCATGAAACCGATGACAATTCATGTAGGGCAGGCAGGACAGGCGCCGAGAAGGCCCCGGTTGGTTGCGGTGATCGTGCCGCGGCCGAGGGACCCTCGACCGGGCGCCCCGAGACCGAGCTAGGCGTCGGGCGTCAGCGCCGAGAGGACGATGCGCTCCTGCTCGTGTGCGTGGGTGCCGGCGTAACCCTCGCCCGGGCTGGCCCGCTCGGGGCGGCCGATGTAGCTGAACGAGACGCCTTTCGGTAGCAGCTCCGGTACCCGCCGCCACATCACCTTCCATTCGCCCATGTTCTTGGGCTCCTCCTGGACCCAGACCACGTCCTTGAGCTTCGGGTAGGAGGAGATCACCTCCTGGAGCTGGTCGCGGGCGAAGGGATAGAGCAACTCGACCCGCGCGATCGCCACCTTCTCGGCCGCCTCGCGCCGCGGGTTGGCGTCCATCTCGTGGTAGATCTTGCCGCTGCACAAGACCAGGCGCTCGACCTTGTCGCGCCGCTCGCCGGCCGTCGGGTCGTCGAGGACGAAGTGGAACCGGCCGTTCGTGAGCTCGTCAAGGGTCGAGCTTGCACGGTCGAGCCGCAGCAGGCTCTTGGGGGTGAAGACGATCAGTGGGCGGGCCTTCTTGATCAACGCCTGGCGGCGCAGCAGGTGGAAGTACTGGGCGGCGGTGGTCGGGTTGGCGATCCGGATGTTGCCCTCCGCCGCCAGCGCCAGGAAGCGCTCGATCCGGGCGCTGGAGTGCTCCGGCCCACCGCCTTCATAGCCGTGCGGGAGTAGCAGCGTCAGTCGCTTCACCTGTCCCCACTTCGCCTCGCCGGAGACGATGAAGCTGTCGATGATCACCTGGCCGGCGTTGCCGAAGTCGCCGAACTGGGCTTCCCAGAGGATCAGCGAGTCCGGCTCGGCGGCCGAGTAGCCGTACTCGAAGCCGAGGCAGGCGGTCTCCGAGAGCGGGCTGTTGTAAAGCTCGAACGGCGCCCCCGCGTCGTCGAGGTGCTGCATCGGGCAGTACTTCAGCCCGGTCTTCTCGTCGTGCAGGACGAGGTGGCGATGCGAGAAGGTGCCGCGCTCGGTGTCCTGGCCGGTGAGCCGGACGTGCACGCCCTCGGTGACCAGCGAGGCAAACGCCAGCGCCTCCGCGTGACCGAACTCGATCCCTCCTTCCTCGAGCGCCTCCCGCCGCTTGCCGAGCGGCTTGCGAAGCTTGCGGTGGATGGTGAAGCTGTCGGGGACCCTCAGCAGCTCCTCGTTTAGCTCGCGCAGCCTGTCGGCCGGGACGATCGTGTCGACGGCGGGGCTGGCGCTGCGGTCCAGCTCGCCGGTACCGGTCGTCACGGTGGGGTCCTCGTACTCGCCGGCCTCCATCTTGCGGCGCAGCTCCTTGAGGGTGTCGCCGAGCTGGTCCCGGCGCGCCTGCGACGTTGCCTCGACGTCCTCCGGGGACACGACGCCCTCGCCGATCAGCTTCTCGGCGTAGGTCTCCGAGACCGGGGGGTGCTGCTTGATCGCCGCCGCCATCAGCGGCTGCGTGTAGGCGGGCTCGTCGGTCTCGTTGTGGCCGAAGCGCCGGTAGCCGATCAGGTCGATGACGACGTCGCGACCCCAACGCTCGCGGTAGGCCATTGCGAGGCGGACGGCGCCGATGCAGGCCTCGACGTCGTCGGCGTTGACGTGGACGATCGGAACGTTGAAGCCCTTTGCCATGTCCGCCGCGTAGGGCGTCGATCGCCCCTCCTGGGGATCGGTGGTGAATCCCACCTGGTTGTTCTGGATGATGTGGACGGTGCCGCCGACGGTGTAGCCGCGCAGCGACTGAAGGTTGAGCGTCTCAGAGACCACGCCCTGCGCGGGGAACGCGGCGTCGCCGTGCAGCAGCACCGCCAGCGCGATCCTCGGGTCGTGCTCGAGCTTCGGCCCCTTGCGAACGCTCTGCGATGCCCGGGCCGCGCCGGTGACCACCGGGTCGACGAACTCGAGGTGGCTGGGGTTGGGATAGAGCCCGACCTCGATCTCTTTCCCGTCCGCGGTGGTGAAGGAGCCGACGTGGCCGTAGTGGTACTTGACGTCGCCGGTGCCTCCGTGGGGGATCGCGGCAACCGCCTTCACCGCCTCGATCGCCTTCGAGCCCTCGAACTCGGCGAAGATCGACTCCAGCGAGCGGCCGAGCGTGTGCGCGAGGACGCTGAGGCGCCCGCGGTGGGCCATCCCGAACACGACCTCCTCCGCGTCGGCGCGCTGTGCCAGGGTCGCGATCTCGCCCAGCATCGGGACGATCACGTCGAGGCCCTCGATCGAGAACATCTTCTGGCCCAGGTAGGCCTTCTCCAGGTAGCGCTCGAACTGGAAGACCTCGATCAGGCGCCGCAGCAGTGCCTTGCGCTCCTCTTCGGAGAGCGGCTGGCGATGGGCGCCGGTCTCGATCATCTCCCGCAGCCACACCCGCTGTTGGTGTGAGGAGAGATGCTCGAGCTGGTAGGCCATCGTGCCGCAGTAGACGGCGCGCATCCGAGGCAGCGCGTCGAGCAGGGTCTCGCCGGGAACGCCGATGCGAAGGATCGAGGCCGGTATCTGCGCCATCAACTCCGGAGTCAGGTTCAGGGTCTCGGGCTCGAGCGCCGGGTCGCCCTTCGGCTCTGTGCCAAGAGGGTCAAGATGGGCCGACAGATGCCCGTGCGTGCGGTACGCCTTCAGCAGCGAGGTCGCGGCCTGCACCCCCTGCAGCAGCTCCTCGCTCGGTGGCGCGGCGGCGCCGGGCGCGGCGGCGGGGGCGGTGAGTGGCGGCGCCGAAGCAGACGCCGGGTGGGCGGTCGTGACCACGCTCGCTTTCAGCCCAAGCTCTGTGGCGACCGACTCATAGAAGTTGTCCTCACCCTGGAGGAACTCCTCGATGCGGCCCAGGAACGAGCCGGACTCCGCACCCTGGATCACCCGGTGGTCATAAGTGGAGGTCAGCGTCATCACCTTCGATACGCCGAGCTGCTTGACCCGTTCCGCCGAAGCGTGCGCCCACTCGACCGGGTAGGCGAGCGAGCCGGCGGCGACGATCGTCCCCTGGCCGGTCATCAGGCGCGGCACCGAGGCGATCGTGCCGAGGCCGCCGGGGTTGGTGAGCGAGATATTGGTCCCCTGGAAGTCGTCGGCGGTGAGCTGGTTCTCGCGCGTCTTTGTAATCAGCTCCTCGTAGTAGCCGTGAAAGCCCTTGAAGTCGAGCGTGTCGGCCCCCTTGATGCAGGGCACCATCAGGCTGCGAGAACCGTCGCTTCGCTCGACGTCGACGGCGATCCCGAGGTTGACCGAGCCGGCCTCGATCACGAACGGCTTGCCGTCGCGCTCCTCGAAGGCGCGGACCATCACCGGCCACTCGATCGCCGCCTTGACGATCGCCCAGGCGATCAGATGGGTGAAGGAGACCTTCATCCCGCTGTCCTTCAGCACGCCGTTGAGCGTCTTGCGCTTCGCGTCCAGGGTGTCGACGGCGATCGTGCGGAACGAGGTCGCCGTGGGGACCGTGCGGCTCTCGTTCATCGCGTTGGCGAGCATCGCCGCGGGGCCGCGCAGTGGCTTCTCCTCGCCGCTCACCGCGACGCCAGCGGGCCCGGCGCCGTCGCCGTCGGCCGCCGCCATGACGTCGGCCTTCGTGACCTTGCCGCCGGCACCCGAGCCGGCGACCTTGGCCAGATCGACACCGTTGGCGGCTGCGGCGCGACGCGCGACCGGGGTGGCCCGGGAGTCACCATCCTCCGGCGCAGGCTCCTCCGCTACGGCGGTTGGGGCGGTCGGCTCGGGTTCCTGTTCCTGCTCGGCGGTCGCCGCGGCGGCGCCGTCGCCCGAAGGCGCTGCGCCGTCCTCGCCCGGTTCCAGCTCGGCAAGCACCGCGCCCACCTGCACGGTGTCGTCAGGCTGGGCGAGGATCTTGCTGATCACGCCGCTGGCCGGGGCCGGAACCTCGGCGTCCACCTTGTCGGTGGAGACCTCGACCACCGTCTCACCCTCCTGCACCGATTCTCCCTCTGAGACATGCCACTCGAGAACGGTGCCCTCAGTCACCGACTCGCCCATCTGGGGCATCTGGATCTCGACGCTCATGTCTCGCTAGGGAGTCTAGGCGAGCCGCGCGACCAGATAGGCCTCGTTGGCGACCGTGTCAAAAATGTCCCGGACCAGGAACTCCCGGGCTCGCGCACCGTGGCCGCAGAAACCGCAGTGAACCTGCGAGCCAGCCGGGATCGGCGTTGCGATCACCTGCGGCGCGTCGCACCGCGGGCAGACCAGGGCCCCGTGGGCGATCACCTCGATCCCGTCGCGCGAGACCTGCCACTCGTGGCGGATGTCGGCGGCGCGGACCCTGCGCTCACCGGGTAGCGGCTCGCGCTCGAATGGATCCAGGTGAAGGGCCATATCCCCAGAGTGTAGGGTGCCGAGCTAGGGTGAAATTCCGGACTTTGCGGGGTGCTGCATGAACTACTTCGTCACCGGCGCGACGGGCTTCATCGGCCGCAATCTCGTCGAGTTGCTGCTCCAGCGCGAGGGGACCGTGTACGTGCTGGTCCGCGAGGGGTCCAAGGGGCGCCTCGAGGAGTTGCGACGCCGCTGGGGCGTCGGCGAGGACCGGGTCGTGGGGATCGTCGGCGACGTCTCGCAGCCGCGGCTCGGCATCTCGGACTCCGACCTCGAGCGGCTGCAGGGCCAGGTCGATCACCTGTTCCACCTGGCGGCCGTCTACGACATGACCGCGGACGCGGAGAGCCAGCGCCTCGCCAACGTCCAGGGCACGCGTCACATGGTCGACCTTGCCGAGGCCGTCGAAGCCGGGACTGTCCACATGGTGAGCTCGATCGCCGCCGCCGGCCTCTATCACGGCACCTGGCGCGAGGACATGTTCGAGGAGGCCGAGAACCTCGACGTCCATCCCTACTTCCGCACCAAGCACGACTCCGAGGGCGTGGTGCGCTCCGAGTGCCTGCGACCCTGGCGCGTCTACCGGCCGGGCATCGTGGTCGGCAATTCGGAGACCGGCGAGATGGACAAGGTCGACGGCCCGTACTACTTCTTCAAGCTGATCCGGAGGATCCGCAACACGGTTCCGCAGTGGATGCCGATGCTGGGTGTGGAGGGCCGGGAGATCAACATCGTCCCAGTCGACTTCGTCGTCCGGGCGATGGACCACATCGCGCACCAGGAGGGCCTCGACGGCAGGGCCTTTCACCTCACAGATCCGAAGCCGCCCAGCGCCGGCGACGTGATCGACGTCTTCGCCCGCGCCGCCCACGCGCCCGAGTCCTCGGTCCGGCTCCCGGCCGCGGCCATCGACGCGGCGGACCCCGTCGTGCGCCTTGGTCTCTCCGCCCTGCCGGTCGCCGGCGCCCTCGCCGACCGGGTCCTCTCCGACTTCGGCATCCCCCGCGCCGTGCTCATCTACGTCAACTATCCGACCCACTTCGACTCGCGGGGAACGCAGGCGGCGCTGGAGGGCACCGACATCCGCGTGTCCCCGCTGGAGGCATATGCCGACAAGCTCTGGGACTACTGGGAGCGGCATCTGGACCCAGACCTGTTCGGCGATCGCACGCTGGTTGGAGCGGTTCGCGGCCGCCGCGGCCTGATCAGCGGCGCGGCGCAGGTGATTGAGCAACAGATCCCCGACGAGCTGCTGCGGCTGGGAAGGCGTCTGCAGGGCTCGGCCTCGCTGGAGTCGGCGGTGCGCGGGAAGCTGGTGATGGTCACCGGCGCGTCCTCGGGGATCGGGCGATCGGCGGCGCTGAAGATCGCCGACGCCGGCGGCATCGTCCTGCTCGTCGCCCGCACCCCGGAGAAGCTCGAGGCGACCCGGGATCAGATCGAGGCCGGGGACGGCGTCGCCTACGTGCACCCCTGCGACCTCTCCGACATCGACGACATCGACCGGATGGCCGAGGAGGTGCTCGCCCGCCACGGGCACGTCGACGTGCTGGTCAACAATGCCGGCCGCTCGATCCGGCGCTCGATCGCGCTCTCCTACGACCGTATCCACGACTACGAGCGCACGATGCAGCTCAACTACTTCGGGCCGGTGAAGCTGATCCTGAAGCTGCTGCCGGAGATGCGGGAGCGCAAGTCGGGGCACATCATCAACATCAGCTCGATCGGCGTGCAGACCAACACGCCGCGTTTCTCGGCCTACGTGGCCTCGAAGTCGGCGCTCGACGCGTTCTCGCGCTGCATCGCGTCGGAGATCTTCGACGACGGCGTCCACATCACGACCATCCACATGCCGCTGGTCCGCACCCCGATGATCGCCCCGACCAAGATGTACAACCGCTTCCCGACCATCACCCCCGAGAAGGCCGCCGACATGATCTCCGAGGCGATCATCCACAAGCCGAAGCGGATCGCCACCCCGATCGGGACCCTCGGCCAGCTGCTCTACGCGATCAACCCGAAGTCGATCGACTACATCCTCAACAGCGCCTACAAGCTGTTCCCCGACTCCCGCGCCGCAAAGGGCGATGAGAAGAAGGCTCCGGCCGAGCCGCGCGGCGAGGAGGCCTCCAATGAGCAGGTCGCCTTCGCCTACCTGATGCGGGGAGTGCACTGGTAACCACGGCGACCCGCCGCCGCAAGCACTGGGGCTGGGGCTTCGAGGACCAGCAGCCCTCGCGGGCGGAGCTGGAGGCGGCTGCGAAGGAGATCCGCGAGCGGCTCGGGTTCGGCGGCGAGGTGCGCGATCCGGTCCCGCTCGACCAGGTCGAGCTGGCGCCGCCGCGACTGCAAGCGCCGGACTCGCTGGCCGAGATCTTCAGCGACGAGCGCCACGAGCGACTCAGCCACGCGCTCGGCAAGGCCTACCGCGACGTGGTGCGCGGCTTTCGCGGCGAGTTCCCAAACCCGCCCGACCTCGTCGCCCGCCCACGCGATGAGTCAGAGGTCGAGGGGGTGCTGGCGTTCTGCGAAGAGCTGGGTGCGGCGGCGATCCCTTACGGTGGCGGGACCAGCGTGGTTGGCGGGGTCGAGCCGCGGGTCGGCGAGGGTTACGGCGGCGCCGTCTCGATCGACCTCGGAGGGCTCGATCGGGTCCTGGAGATCGACGGCGAGTCGCGCGCGGCGCGGATCCAGGCGGGCGCGGCCGGCCCCCATCTCGAAGACCAGCTGCGCGATCGCGGCCTTACCCTGCGCCACTTTCCGCAGTCGTTCGAGTACTCGACCCTGGGAGGTTGGATCGCGACCCGGGCCGGTGGGCACTTCGCGACCCTCTACACCCACATCGACGACCTGGTCGAGTCGGTGCGGGCGATCACCCCGCGCGGCGCCTGGGAGAGCCGCCGCCTGCCGGGGTCGGGCGCCGGGCCGTCGCCGGACCGCGCCCTGCTCGGCTCCGAGGGGATCCTGGGCCTGATCACCGAGGCCTGGGTGCGGCTTCAGGACCGCCCGCGCTTCAAGGCTTCCTGTGGCGTTGGCTTCGACGACTTCGCGGCTGCGGCGCGGGCCGTGCGCGAGGTCTCGCAGGCCGGGCTCTACCCGGCCAACTGCCGCCTGCTCGACGCGCTGGAGGCCGAGACGACCGGCGCCTCGCCGGGGCCGGGCAAGGCGCTGCTTGTGCTCGGCTTCGAGTCCGCGCACCACCCCGTGGATCACTGGATGGACCTCGCCCTGGAGATCGCCAGGCAGCAGGGGGGTCAGCCAGGCGAGGTCAGAAGCGCCAGCCGAGGAACGAGGAACGAGGAACGAGGAACGAGAGCGGAGGCCGGCGGCGACAGCGACTCAGTGTCCGCCTGGCGGTCAGCGTTTCTCGGCGCTCCATATCTCCGCGACACCTTCGTCGCCTGCGGAGTGCTCAGCGACACCTTCGAGACCGCGATCACATGGGACCGCTTCGAGGACTTTCACGCGGTGGCGATCGAGGCGGCGCGCTCTAAGGTGGCAGAGGTCTGCGGCGCCGCGGCCGACGGGGCCGGGTCTCCGCGGGTCAGCTGCCGCTTCACCCACGTCTACCCGGACGGGCCGGCGCCCTACTTCACGGTGCTGGCGCCCGCCGTGCGGGGCGGCGAGGTCGAGCAGTGGGACGAGATCAAGGCCGCGGCCTCAGAGGCGGTGATCGAGGGCGGCGGAACGATCACCCACCACCACGCGGTCGGCCGGGACCACCGTCCCTGGTACGACCGCCAGCGCCCCGACCCCTTCGCCGATGCGCTGCGCGCCGCCAAGGCCGCAGTCGATCCAGCAGGAACCCTCAACCCGGGCGTACTGGTCGATCCAACCCGATAGTCCGAGCCCCCCGGCGCTACCCTTTCGCGACCGCGTTTGACCCGTTCTGGGCAGGGCCTTTGATGCTCAGCCGGGCACCTGCCCATGGAGACGATCACAGACGAACACCCCACCGTCGAGCGGGGGGAGCCTGAAGGCTCGCCGGGCTCCGCGCCCGGGGATGGGGCGGAGACGACGACTGCCGTAAAGCCGCCGCGCCCGCCGCTGCGGGCGGCGTTGGTCGCGATCCGCCCTCAGGAATGGATCAAGAACGTCCTCGTGTTCGCCGGGCTGATGTTCGGCCGCAAATTCCACGACCCCGGGGCGATCGCGGATGCGATGTTCACCTTTGTCGCCTTCTGCGCGATCTCCAGCGCCGGCTATCTGATCAACGACCTCAACGACGTCGAGTTCGACCGCGCCCATCCGAGCAAACGCAACCGCCCGATCGCGGCGGCGGAGCTGGCGGAGGGAAGGGCGGTCGCATTGGCGATCGCCTTGACGGTGGTCGCCCTCGCCCTCGCGTTTGCCACGGTGAGCTGGCAGGTTGGCCTGATGGTGTTCGGCTACGGGGTCGCCCAGCTCGCCTACAGCTTCGGGCTCAAGCAGATCGTGATTATCGACGTGATGACGATCGCCGGCCTGTTCATCCTCCGTGTCGCCGCCGGCGCCCAGGCGGTCGACGTGCATGCGTCGGAGTGGCTGATCCTCTGCACCGGCATGCTCGCCTGCTTCCTCGGCTTCACCAAGCGCCGCCAGGAAGCGGTCTCCGAGCTTCACCAGGGGACCGAGAGCCGACCCGTGCTCGAGCACTACTCGCTTCCCTTCCTCGACCAGATGGTCGCGATGGTGACCGCGGGGACCGTGCTCACCTACGCCATCTACACCGTCAACTCGCCGCTGATCGGCAACGAGATGATGTGGACGATCCCGCCGGTGGTCTACGGGCTGTTCCGCTACCTCTACCTGATCTACGACCGCGCCGACGATCGCTCAACCGCAGCGATCGTCAGCGAGGACAAGGGCATGATCGCCGCCGGCGCCACCTTCGCGATCGTCGCCTTCCTGCTGCTGTACGTCTTCAACTAGCTAGCCGGCTCCTCAGCCTGCAGCGCCCGCGAGAGCCAGCGCACGGCGAACAGCAGCGCGATCACCACACAGACCGCTCCGATGACCAGCGGATCGGTTGGGTGCAGGTGCTCCAGCCGGCTGCCGAGGTACGTCGAGAGCACGGTGATCGGCAGATAGCCGACGGCGGTCGTCCAGGTGTAGCGCCAGGGCGGCACGCGGGCGGCGCCGGCCGCGTAACAGACCAGGCTGAAGGGGAGGATCGGGATCAGGCGGACCGTCAGCAGCAGGGTGATGCCACCCCGGGCAACCATCGCCTCGGCGCGGCCGAATCGCTGGGCGCCAAACAGGCGGTGCAGGAGCGGGTATGCGACCGATCCCCCGATCGCATACGCAGCCCAGGCGTTCAGCATCCAGCCGGTCATCACCAGCGCCAGGCCGGGGCCGAAGCCGTAGACGAAGCCGGCAGCCGCGTCGACGATCTCTGCCGGATAGAAAAGGACCGCGTGGATAAGACAGATGCCAAGCACGATCAGCGGCCCGGCGACGCCGAGGCCATGGATCGCCTCTCGCACCCCCGCGGTGTCGCCGTGCAGCGCCGCGTCGACCGCCTCCCGCAGTGGATCGACGGTGAGGACGGCGACGGTCATCGCCGCCAGGGTCGCGATCACGACGAGCACGGCGGCGAGCGAGACCCTCGCCGGTAGCTCAGTGCGAGCGCCCGTCGTGGTGACGGTCGGCGGAAGGTCCTTCATCCGCGTGGATCGGGAGATCGGAGGCCAGTTCGACCTTGCCGCCGCGCCTGAACTCCAGGTCGACAGTCTCGTGCTTGCGGTAGGTGCCCGCGATGCCGGCCAGCATCGATAGCCAGCGGACGCCGGTCAGCTTCTTCTCCTTGAGGATCGGGCGGCTGAAGACGATCTCGCCGCCGCTGACCCGGTAGTCGTCGCCCTCGCTCTGCTCGACGCCGTTGATGAACACCGTGAACGGCGGCTCGGCCCCACCCGGCAGCCTGACGCGATTGCCGACCGCGACGCTGCCCTCCGGAACCCCTTGACCCTCGGCGGCGCTCATCGGCTCGCTCCGGCCAGCGCCTCGCCGACCGCGTCGAAGGGGTTCTGGCCATCCCGCAGCTCCAGCTGCGTTCGTCGTATCCCGCCCCTGTAGGGCACCAAAGTCCCGTCACCCATCACATCGAGGCCGGCGTCGCGGCCCCGCAGCAGGCCCCCGGTCGAGATCTCGAGCCGCGCGTGCACCTGCTCTGCGGGCTCGAAGTCGCGCAGCGAGCCCACTCTCTCCAGCGGGCCCTCGGAGCGGATTGCCTCGGCCAGTCGTCGCAGCTCCTCGATCGCCTGCTCGAGGTCCTCCAACTGCCGGCGCTCGACCTCCGAGCCGTGGCGCACGGTCAGCGTGTAGCGGCCATCCCTCCCCATGACTCGGGGCTGCTGCTCAGGCGCCGCGGCGCTGGCGCTTCGGCCGGCGCGCCGGCGGGCCAACGATCTTCTCGGGCCCTTGGCGCTCTGAGATCGGCACGTAGTCGCGGTCGAGCTCGCCGGTGTAGATCTGGCGCGGGCGCGCAATCTTCTGCTCGGGGTCGTCGTTGGCCTCCATCCACTGCGCCACCCAGCCCGAGGTCCTGGGGATCGCGAAGATCACGGTGAACATGTCGGTCGGGATCTGAAGGGCTTCGTAGATGATCCCCGAGTAGTAGTCGACGTTCGGGTAGAGCTTGCGGTCGGTGAAGTACTCGTCGTCCAGTGCCCGCTTCTCGAGCTCCTGCGCGATCTCGATCAGCGGGTTGTACTCAGTGGCCGCGAAGACGTCATCCATGTGCTGCTTGATGATCCGCGCCCGCGGGTCGTAGTTCTTGTAGACCCGGTGGCCGAAGCCCATCAGCCGCTCCTCGCGCTTCTTCACGCCCTCCAGGAAGCCTTGGACGTTCTCCGAGGTCTCGATCCGCCGCAGCATCCGCAGCACCTGCTCGTTGGCGCCGCCATGCAAAGGCCCGTAGAGCGCAGCTACCCCCGCGGCGACGGCCGAGTACGGATCGACCTGGGAGGAGCCGACGCTGCGCACCGCGTTGGTCGAGCAGTTCTGCTCGTGGTCGGCGTGCAGGATGAACAGAACGTCGAGCGCCTTCGTGAGCCGCTCGTCGGGCTCGTACTTGACCTCGGTCTTCTTGACCAGCATCGACAGGAAGTTCCCGGCGAAGTCGAGGTCGTTGTCCGGGTACACGTAGGGCAGGCCCATGTTGTGGCGGTAGGCGAAGGCGGCGAGGGTCGGCATCTTGGCGATCAGCCGGATCGCCGCCATATAGCGCTGCTCCGGATCGTCGATCTGCTTGGCGTCCGGATAAAAGGTGGAGAGCGCTCCGACGCCGGAGAGCAGCATCCCCATCGGGTGGGCGTCGTAGCGGAAGGTCTCGAAGAGGTTCTTGATGTCCTCGTGGACGAACGTGTGGTGGGTGACATCGAAGACCCAGCGTTCCAGCTGCGCCTGCGTGGGCAGCTCGCCGAAGACCAGCAGGTAGGCGACCTCCAGGAACGTTGACTGTTCGCAGAGCTGCTCGATCGGGATCCCGCGGTGCTGGAGGATCCCGGCGTCGCCGTCTATATAGGTGATCGCGGAGCGGCAGGACGCCGTGTTGGTGAACGCGGGGTCGTAGGCCATGAGGCCGAAGTCGTCCTCGGAGACCTTGATCTGGCGCAGGTCCATCGCGCGGATTGTCCCGTCGGTTACCTCCAGCTCATAAGACTGGCCGGTGCGGTTGTCGGTGACGCTGAGCGAGTCGCCGTCGGCGCTGGCCCCGTCCACCGATGCACCCTCGGTCTGATCCTCGGTTTTCTGTTTGGTGGCCATCGCCTCTCCTAGACCTCGATTGCCTGAGACCGAATTCTCGCAGCTTGCGGGCACCGAGCGTGCAGAATTCACCAGACGCCCGTGGAAAGGAACGCCTCCGAGATGCCGAACGGCGACCAGCGCAAGCGACACGCCCTGCAGCTGTTCGAAGGGCTGCCGGACCGCTACGACGAGCTCGGTGCGGCGCTGAGCTTCTGGCAGGACCCGCGCTGGCGCCGGGCGATGGTGACCGCTGTTCGCGCCGGTCCGGAGGACCGCGTCCTCGACGTTGCGACCGGAACCGGCCTTGTCGCCCAGCAGCTCGTGCATCGCTACCGCTGTCGCGTTGTCGGCCTCGACCAGAGCGCCGCGATGCTCTCTCGCGCCGAAGCCAAGCTGGCCTCCGATCCCCAGTTCGCCGGGCGCGTTGAGCTGGTCGAGGGTGAGGCCGAGCGCCTGCCGTTTGCCGACGCCGAATTCGACCACCTCACCTTCACCTATCTGCTCCGCTATGTGGATGACCCGGCCTCGACGCTGCGCGAGCTGGCACGGGTGGTACGGCCGGGCGGACGAATCGCCTGCCTGGAGTTCTGCGTCCCTCGCGGGCCCGTGTTGCGGCGTGGCCCCCTGTTCTGGGCCTGGCGTCTCTACACTCGCGCCCTGCTGCCGACTCTTGGCCGGCTGGCCGGGCGCGACTGGTACGACGTCGGCCGCTTTCTTGGGCCAAGCATCGAGGGCTTCTACGCACGTTGGCCGCTGCAGCGCCAGCTCGAGCTGTGGCGCAGCGCCGGGATCAGCGCGACGCGGGCCCGGTGTATGAGCTTAGGCGGCGGCGTCGTGATCTGGGGAGTCCGGGATGAAGGCTGAGACGAGGCCGCACCCGGCCGGCGAGCGGTCCCAAAGGCCGGCTTTTTATGCTCTGCGCCCCGGCGGCTGGCGCGATCTGCTCACGGTCCTTCATCCGCCCTACACGCTATGGAACCTGAGTTACGTGGCGATTGGAGCCGCGACCGCGCCGCAGATCCATGCCAACCGCCTCGCCGCGGCGATTGGCGCCTTCTTTCTCGCGGTGGGCGTTAGCGCCCACGCCCTCGACGAGCTGAACGGGCGGCCACTCGGCACCCGGCTGTCCGATCGGACATTGATTGGGCTTGCCGTTCTCGGCCTCGGCGGCGCGCTAGCGATCGGCATTGCGGGCCTGTTCGTCGTCTCGGTCAGCCTCGCTCCCTTCATCGTGGCCGGAGCCTTCCTGGTCGTCGCGTACAACCTGGAGCTGTTCGAAGGGCGCTTCCACACCGACTTCTGGTTCGCTGCGGCCTGGGGAGCATTCCCGGCGCTGACCGGTTGGTGGTCGAACGCGCTCGGGGTGCACGATGCAGGCCAGGCGATCGCCGGGGCGGGGGCGGCGCTGGGTTGCTTCTGGGTCAGCATCGCGCAGCGGCGCCTCTCCACGCCGGTGCGCGAGCTGCGGCGGCGCACCCTGGCGGTGAGCGGCGAGCAGCGCTTGGCCGGCGGCGCCTCACGTGAGCTGACGATGGAAAGCCTCGCCGCGCCCCTCGACGGCGCGCTGCGCGCTCTCTCGGTCGCAATGCCTCTGCTCGCGGCCGGGCTCGTGGCCCTGCGTCTCTAGTCCGATTCCGGGTAGGCGGGAATGGCCTCGAACTGCGTCATCTGCCGCAGCGCCTCGAAGCGGTCGTCGATCTCGGCACGGGTCAGGCGAGCGACCCGCTCGGTGCCGAACTCCTCGACATTGAAGGAGGCGAGCACTGTTCCGTAGCCCATCGCCCGCCTCAGCGTCGCATCGTCCGGCTCGCCGCCCTGGCTGTCAAGGTAGCCGAGAAAGCCGCCCGCGAAGCTGTCGCCGGCGCCGGTCGGGTCGCGCACGTCCTCGAGGGGGTAGCCGGGCAGGGCGAAGAATCCGGACTCGGTGAACAGCGCCGCCCCGTATTCGCCCTGCTTGGCGACCACGGCGCGCGGGCCCATCCCCGTCACCGTGCGGGCGGCGCGCGCCAGGTTGGGCTCCTGGGTCAGCTCGCGGATCTCGGCGTCGTTGATGATCACGCAGTCGACCTCGGCGATCGCCGCCAGCAGTGACTCGCGCGCCGTCTCGATCCACATGTTCATCGAGTCGAGCGCGGCGAAGTGGGCCGCTTCGCACTGCGCCCGGACCTGGCGCTGCAGCTCGGGCTGGATGTTGGCGAGGAACAGCATGTCCGCCGAGCGTGAGGCGTCGGAGAGCTTCGGCTCGAAGTCGCCGAAGACGTTGAGCTGCGTGTCGTCGGTGTGCGCGGTGTTGAGGTCGTAGTCGTAGTGGCCGCGCCAGAAGAAGGTCTTGCCGCCCTCGATCCGCTCGATGTCCTCGGTGGCGACGCCGTGATCCTCGAGCACCGCCAGCTCGCCCTCCCCGAAGTCGTCCCCGACGGGGCCGACCACGTGCACCTCACTGAAGAAGCTGGCGGCGAGCGAGAAGTGAACGGCGGAGCCCCCGAGCATCCGCTCGCGCTCCCCGAACGGGGTCTTGACCGAGTCGAAGGCGATCGATCCAACTGCTGTCAGCGACAAAACGGCACTCCCAAGCTTGGCTCGTAGTTGTGTCCAGGCGCCGAAGGGCCGTTGGATCGGTGACCTACGATCGACGGCCTTGCGACGAAGGCACGTGATCCTAGCTTTGGCCGCGGTGCTGGTGATTGCCGTGGCGGTCCCGGCGTTCGGCAGCGGGGGATCGCTTTTCGGTCTGGCGACCCACGCGAACAGCAAGGCCGAGCGCGCGCTTCATCGTTCCAAGCGGGCGCTGAAGCGAGCAAGCCGGGGTTTGAAGCGCGGGCACAACGCTCGCCTGCTCGCCAGCGCAGTGAGCCAGACCGTCGACTCGGCGCGGGTCCAGTCGGCTGCGGCTTCCGGGCCCGACTCGACGAACATCGACACCGACTTTCAGGATCTCGGTGGCCCGCGGCTGGCCGTTACCGTTCCCTCCTCGGGTCTGATCGAAGTCTGGGCGCAGGTGACGATGTCCGACGACGGCACCGTGTCGCTGTACCAGGACGGAGCGCCGATGCCGGGGCAGAGCCAGTTTTGCGACAGCACAGGCTCTAACGCCGGCGCCCTGATCTCCTCCTCGGCGGGACAGCCGATCACGATCGCGACCCCCGGCATCCTGGGGATCATCTGCGGTACGGACGGCGCCCCAGGGCCGGTCCTCTTCAAGACCTCGGCCGGCCAGCACACCTATGAGCTTCGCTACGCCGCCTGCGGCTGTGGGGGCTCGGTCGACTTCACGGACCGAAAGCTGTTCGTCGCGCCTCGTCTCTGAGCATCGCAGCGCCAGGTGCGACAAACTCCCCACGGCTGTGAAGGCTGTGCAGATCAAGGAGTTCGGCGGTCCCGAAGTGCTCGAGCACACCGAGGTGCCGGACCCCGAGCCCGGTGACGGTGAGGTGTTGGTGCAGGTCGCGCGCTCCGGCATCAACTTCGCCGACACCCACGTGACCCGCAACGACTACCTGGCCGACCAGCAGCTGCCGCTGGTACCGGGCGCCGAGATCAGCGGCACGACACCCGACGGCCGTCGGGTCGCTGCGCTGCTGATGAACGGTGGCTACGCGGAGCAGGTCTCGGTCCCCGAGGCTGCGCTTATCCCGGTGCCCGACGAGGTCGACGACGACCAGGCCGCGGCGCTGCTCTTGCAGGGCCTCACCGCCTGGAGTCTGCTCAACCTCTCGGCGCGGGTCGAGTCCGGCGAGAGCGTCGTGGTGGAGGCCGCCGCGGGCGGAACCGGCAGCCTTGCCGTGCAACTCGCAAAGCGCGCCGGCGCCGGCCGGGTGATCGCCCTCGCCTCCAGCGAGGAAAAGCGGGCGCTGACCCTCGAACTGGGTGCCGACGCCGCCGTCGATTCTCGCGCCGACGACCTGGGCGAACAGATCCTCGCCGCCAACGACGGGGAGATGGTCGACGTTGTGCTGGAGATGAGCGGCGGTGAGGCGTTCGAGGCGACTCTTGGGGTGCTGGCGCCGTTCGGCCGCCTAGTGGCATTCGGGATTGCCTCGCGCGAGGAGAACGAGGTCCGCACCGGAACTCTGATGCGCAGTGGCCGCGCCGTGATCGGCTTCTGGCTCGTTCACCTGTTCAGCCGCCCAGACGTTCTGCGCCGCGGCATCGAGGAGCTTTTCGGCGCCGCCGCAAGCGGCGAGCTGAAGGCTGTGATCGGGGACGTCTACCCGCTCTCGGAGGTGCAGCGCGCGCACGAGGACATCGCGGGGCGGCGCAGCCAGGGCAAATTGCTCCTCGATCCGAGCCGTTAGGCGCGGCGGGGGTGCCTGCCGTGCACCGCCCGCTACGCTGACCCGCCGCTATGACAGCGTTTCACGAACTGGGCCTGCAGCCCGAAATCCAAACGGCCCTTGACGAGTTGGGCTACACCGAGCCGACTCCGATCCAGGAGCAGGCGATCCCCGAGCTGCTCGCAGGGCACGACTTGATCGGGCAGGCCCAGACCGGGACCGGCAAGACGGCGGCGTTTGGTCTGCCGCTGCTCCAGTACCTCGATCCCTCGAGCAACGACGTGCAGGCGATCGTGCTGACGCCGACCCGCGAGCTATGCATCCAGGTCACCCAGGCGCTGCGCGCCTACGCCGAGCACCTTCCGGTCGAGATCGTGGCGATCTTCGGCGGCGCACCGATCCGCTCCCAGCAGGCGCAGCTTCGCGCCGGCGCCCAGGTTGTGGTGGCGACGGTGGGGCGGATGATGGACCTGATGTCGCGCCGCTCGCTGGTGCTGACCTCGGCGCGCTACGTGGTGCTCGACGAGGCCGACGAGATGCTCGACCTCGGTTTTATCGAGGACGTGGAGCGCATCCTGCGCCAATGCCCCAACGGGCGCCAGACGGGATTGTTCTCGGCGACCATGCCGCCGCCGGTCCGGCGCCTCGCCGAGCAATACATGTACGACGCGGTGACGATCCATATCACCCCACGCAAACTCACCGTGGACGCGATCGAGCAGGCCTATCTGGAGGTGCCCGGTCGCGAGAAGGCCGCGAAGTTGATCGAGTTGCTGCGGGCCGAGGAGCCCGAGCAGGCGATCATCTTCTGCCGCACCAAGATCGGCGCGGCGCGGCTGGACAAGACGCTCCAGGAGCGCGGCCTAGACGTCAAGGCCCTGCACGGCGACATGAGCCAGGGCCAGCGCGACGGCGTGATGATCTCCTTCAAGGAGCACCGCGTCCGGTTGTTGGTCGCCACCGACATCGCCGCCCGGGGGTTGGACATCGAGCACGTCACCCACGTCATCAACTACGACGTCCCCGATACCACCGATGCCTACGTGCACCGGATCGGCCGCACCGGTCGCGTCGGACGCACCGGTCGCGCGATCACCCTGGTGACCCCGACCCAGCGCAAGGAGATCCCGCGCATCGAGCGCGAGGCCAAGGTAAGCATCGGTGCCTGGGAGCCGCCCGAGGAGCGCCTCGAGCACGCGCCGCGCCCGCGGCGGCGCAGCAAGGCGGAGCGCAAGCGCGACGACAACGGCGCGGCGGATCGCGGCCTGGTGAAGCTGTTCGTGAACCGGGGCCGTCGCAGCGGGGTCAGCGAGGAGGACCTGCGCTTCGCTCTGCTCGAAGGGGCGGTCCTGCCCGAGGAGTCGATCGACTCGATTCGGGTGCTGGAGCGCTTCTCCTTCGTCGAGCTGGCACCCGATGCCGCCGACCAGGCGGTCGAGCGCCTCGACGGCACCAAGCTCAAGGGCCGCCAACTCCGCCTCGAGGTCGCCCGCAGCTAGTCGCGGCCAGGCAATTGCGGCGCCTTCGGCGCCTGACAGTTGTTCTTGGCCGGTGCCGTAGCACCGGCACATGCATGTCAGGCTGCGCAGCAGCCGCACGTGATGTGCCGCGGCGCAACGCCGCGGCAAACATCAACTGGCGGTCAGGCTTGCGATCCGGCCCAGCAGGTCCTCGAAGTCGATCGGCTTGGCGATGCAGCCGCTGGCCCCCAGGCCCTCCGCCTGGTTGAGCGTCTCCTCCTCGCGGTGGGCGCTGACGATCAGGATCGGGGTCTCGCTGCCCTCGTCGCGCAAGGTGCGGAGCACGTCGAGCCCCGACATTCGCGGCATCATCGCGTCGAGCAGGATCAGGTCGGGTTCCTGACCGGGATCGGTCTCAGCCAGCGCCTCGACGACCTCCTGCCCGTCGGCTGCTGTCGAGACCTCATAGCCCTCCATCTCCAGCCGCGTGCGGAGCAGCAGCAGGATGGTCTCGGAGTCGTCGGCGACCAGGACCCTGGTCATCAACTCTTGACCGCCGCGGCGGCCGGTTCCTCGACCGCCTCTCTTTCGGAGAGGGCGGGAAGAACAATGCGGAATGTGGCGCCCTCGCCCTCCTTGGAAGTGACGCCAATCGCTCCGCCGTGCAACTCGATCAAAGACTTGACGATCGCCAGGCCGAGGCCGGTTCCACCCACCCTCTGGGTGAGGCCCGCCTCGCCCCGGGTGAAACGGTCGAAGACGTGGTCGAGCTGGTCCGGGGGGATCCCGGGCCCGTCGTCGGACACCGCCACCTCGACCTCCGAGCCCACCGAGGTGGCCGTGACCTTGATCGTCGAGTCCTGGGGGCAGTACTCGGTCGCGTTTGTGAGCAGGTTGACCAAGACCTGCATTATGCGGTCCGGCTCGACGCTCACCTGACGAAGGTCGGATTCGATCTCCACCTCGAGCCGCTGCTGGCGCGAGTTGGTCAGCCCCATGATCAGTCGCGCGGCGCCGGCGACGATCGGGCCGATCTCGCAGCGGACCGGGTTGATCGTCAGCCTGCCGGCGTCGCTACGGGCGAGATCGAGCAGGTCGTTGAGCAGGCGGACCAGGTGACGGGTGTTGTCGAGGATGATCTCGACCGTCTCCGCGTGCTTGTCGGAGAGGTCGTCCCTTTCGAGCATCAGCAGCTCGGCAAAGCCCTGCACCGAGGTGAGCGGACTGCGCAGCTCGTGCGAAGCGGTGAGCACGAACTCGTCCTTCATCCTCTCCAGACGGGCACGCTCGGAGACGTCGCGGATCGAGAGCACGCTGCCGCCCTCGGTACCCATCGACGAGCCGGTGATCGCCAGCACCGTCCCGCCCTCGGGGGTGCGCAGCTCACCCCGCTCGATGCCAGCCAGCAGGCGCTCCACCTTTCGCGGGGTAACCGCGTCTGAGACCAGGACCTCGCGGACCTTCGAGCCGATCGTTGCACCGGACAGCAACCTTCTCGCCGCGGGGTTGGCGTCGGTCACGACCCCGCTGGAGTCGACGGTGAGGACGCCGTCGCCGAGGCTCTCCAGGGTCACCTGGAGGCGCCGCCGGCCCTCCTCGAGGCCGCGGTAGGCGCCCTGAAGCTCGTCGGCCATCTCGTTGAAGGCTGTGCCCAGGGTCTGCGTCTCGGCCGGTCCAGCTACCTCCACCCTGGTTTGCAGGTCTCCGCCCGCCAGGTCCCTGGACGCATCAACCAACCCCTCGAGGGGGCGGCGCATCGATGCGATCAGCCACGAGAACACGAGGATCGCGAAGATCAGGCCGGCGATCAGCCCCACTGCGATCATCAGCGTGGTCCTGAGCCGCTCGTCGGTGAACTTGTCCCCGAGATCGCTTCGCGCGGCTACCTGACTGGCGGACAGCGCGTCACGTGCCGAGTTGACTTGGTTGCGGAGATTCTCCTGGCGTGCGGTCGGCGGGGGGTTCCCCTCCAGCGCCGGTCGAGCCACCAGCTGACGCCAGCGTCGCTCCGCCGCCACCTCACGAGCGATCAGGTTCTGTACGTGCGCATTGTCTCCGGCTAGGTTGCTCGCGGCCCGCGCGTTGAACCCGAATGTTGCTGCGTTCGCGTCGACGCTTCGTCGCG
>JBBPIN010000014.1:0-60468 GCA_038040285.1 Actinomycetota bacterium | reverse complement strand
GCTTTTCGCGCTCGGCGATCAGTCGGTCCCGTACGGCGTGGGTTATCGGTTGGACGACAGGTAAGAGCGAAGCGACGGGGTGAGCGGGCTGCTGCAATCGCGTGAAAGCAGGAGCCGGGGCGGCCGGCTCGAGCAGCCCACTCTCTACTCTCGGGCCCCCGCGGCGGCCCGAGTCGCCGGTGGCTTAGGCGTTAATCCGTAGTGATTCTCCTGGCGCTGTCTTCGGGCTTGCGAACCTTGACAGCGCTAAGGCAGAGACTCACAGGCCTTGCCGTCGTGATCGCCGTCCAGCCCGTCGACGTCGTTCGAGGCACTGCCGCCGTGACTGTCGAACCAGGCTTGCGCCTGGGCCTGCGTGGCAAAGTCGGAGCAGTCCTTATCGGCAGCACCACTTCCGCCTCCGCCGGAGGAGCTGACGTATGACCGCCACTTGACAATGCGTCGCTGCCCTACGGCCAGGCTGATCTGGCCTGCGCAGATCTTGTGATTGAGCGAGTTCTCCAGCCCGTCCTTATTGAACGAATTGTGGTGCGACTCGGGCCACAGATTGCGCGGATCGGACGGCGCACCGCCGAGCTCAAGCGATATCAAGTGATCCAGCTCGTATCTAGACGGGGATTTGCCTCCGACTCCGTAGGCCCGCATGAGACGCAGCTTCAAAGGGGTGGTGTAGCTGGTTGGGGGGCGTACCGTCGAGGTCCAGCCGGACTTGCAGATCGTTTTGTCGATCGTTGATTGCCTGACCGCGGGGTTGAGGACGCCGGGGGTGCAGTGCTGGTCCTGCTCCTCGCCTTTCAGGTGGCAGCTGTTCGGCGCCGGCGGCGGCGGGCAGCCCTGACCCGTATGGAAGTCGCAGTGGCTTACCTTGAACTGGCTGCGCGACGCCGCCGCGCCCCATACGGCTTCGCCGCCGAAGCACGCCACGAAGATGAGCAGGGCGACAACGAAGACTGGACGCGGCGCCGTCACGGCTCGAGCCTACGCCTCGCGTAACGACTGCTCTACCGCCTCCACCGCCTCGACCAGGCTCTCGCCGTGCGTCTGGTGCTCCCAAAGCCGCAGGACACTCCAGCCGGCGTCCTGCAATTCGCGGTCGACTCGGCGGTCTCGCTCCATGTTCCGCTCGAGCTTTGCCTGCCAGAACTCCCAGTTCTGACGCGGAGCCGTGTAGTGGTCGGGACAGCCGTGCCAGAAGCACCCGTCGACGAAAACGGCGACCCGTCGGCCGATGAAGCAGATGTCCGGCCGACCCGGGAGCCGAACGCCCAGCCGGTATCGAAGGCCCCGCCGCCACAGCTCGCGCCTGAGCGTCAGCTCAGGCTTCGTGTTGGAGCTCCGGACCCGGGCCATTTGCTCGGACTTGCTCAGCGGCGGGCGCCGCGACCCTCGAGCCTTCGCCTTTTTCACGCCGCCGCCTCGGTCGCTTCTAGGTCGCTCGCCATGTGGAGGCCAAGCACCGAGGCCACCCGCCGGAGCTCGGCGTCGAGCCGCAGAACGTCCACTGCGAACAGGCGCGTCCTGGCGCCCGTCGTGGCAACTCCGAGGTCTCTTCGCTCGAACCGCTCGCCGGGGAAGACCAGGAAAGCCTCCTCCGTTTCGAACGCCTTGGCGTGAACGACCAGTTGGTACAGATCCGCGTGGTGACGCGCAACGTCGGTGCCGGGCCACTCCTTGTACTTGACGTCACCGATCGCCTCGAAGCGCGGCGGACCCCCTACGACAAGGTCCGGGTCGGCGTTGAACTGACTCGTGGACCCCGAGAACACCGGGCGCCCGAATGCCGATCCCGTCCGAACGTCGGCGGCACAGATCCGCGCCAGCACCGACCGGACCGCGTGCTCGAAAAGCGTCTCCAGGTTGAGGAACCACGAGCGGGGAACCGTCCCCACCTCTTCGGCACCCAGCTCAAAACTCTCCCGCGCGACAACCACAGCGGCGAGCGCCAGCAAGTCACCGACTGCGGAGTGCCTTTCCTCAGACGACAGCCGCCGCGCCTCCTCGACGAGCGGCCGTCTGTCCCCGAACAGCACCTCCACGTCGCGCGCATCGTGGAAGAACTGCGCCAAACCTCGGGCTCGCGACAGGTCCTCCCGCGGAACGGGGACCACCTTCGCCAGGCGCTCGACCTCGACGAGCGCGGCCAGCAGGACTCGGTTCCTTCGCGTGTCGTGTCGAATCACCGGCCGACGGAAGGCGGCGACGTGTCGCCGACCCCGAGTCCTGACCCGAATAGTCTCCCGAATGTCGAGCCGACCGCCGCCCAGACTGCCCACGTGCAGCTCCTCCGCGTAGCGGAACTCGAGGCCCTGGGAGACGTGACCCCGCAGGGCAGACACGTAAGCCGAGATCAGAAGCGCCGCGAGCTCACCCAGCTCCGACGTGGGCGCCTCGACCTCCTCTACTCTGAACGCGCTCTGCGAGGCGAACCCGATGAGCGCCCTCAACGCGCCCGGAACCTTCTCGACCAGCTCTAGCTGCACGCCGCCGATTTCGGCCCGTCCCACGTAGCTCGTCCCGTGCAGTCGAAACCTGCCCCTGGAAACTTCGGACACGCGGAGAATCCCCCGCTCGACGAGGCGCCAGAGCTCGGCCTCGCCCGAGAGCCGCGCCCAGTCCTCGGGCGAGACGTCCGCATGTCCCCGCTCCGGGATTTGTAACGGTTCCGTCAAGCGCTGTAGTCGGGGTCCGTCCACGGATAGTTGCTGGTGATCACCTCCGTAAACGGATGCGGTTCCAGGAGCGGCCGCTTGAGGAGGCGAACGATCCGCTCGTTCCACAGCTCGTGCAGGTCGGGCTGCTCCTCGGTCACCTGCGAGAAAATCCCGTGCCCGAACGGCATCATCGACTCGAAGTCCTCGGGGAACTCGCTCTGGCAGGCCTCGAACAGTCCGCGGAGATTTCGGAGGGCCGCCTCGGACAGGTTCGATCCGCTCAGCATCTCCCCGAGCTGCCCGGTGTCGGGAGGAAAGGGGATTACACGGAGCCTCCTGAGGAGCGCCGCGTCCAGGTCCAGGGCGGTGCGGTCCGTCGGATTGAAAGTCGCGATCAGGACGAGGTTGCTCGCCACCCTCACCGGCCTGCCGCTGTAAAGAGCCATGAAGTAGCGGTCCCGGTACTCCAAGTAGGTCATCAGGTCTCCGAGCACCGCGGCGACGTTGGCCCGGGTCAGTTCCTCGATCAGGAGCACGTACCTGTGGTTGCTGTCCGCCAAGGCGCGGTCGTTCCACTCCAGGAAGACCCCGTCGCGGAAGACGCTCGCCCCCGTCTCGTCGATCCGCATTCCCTCGACGAACGTGTCGTACGTCACCGCCGGATGAAACTGGGTCTCACGGACCATCAACGGATCGTCGGCGATCGCCTGGGCCGCGAGCAGCGCGACGTGTGATTTCCCCGTCCCTGGCACGCCCGCCAGGGCGATCATCGAAACATCTCCGTACTTGTCGGCGGCCGTCACCACTTGGTCCATCTTGGCCTGGGTCGCCGGCGTCGCGTCTGCCATCGCTACACCGCCACCGGTGGCCAGCCACCCTGGTCTGAGACGTATTCGGTGTACTCGGCGGCCGAGCCGAACTCATGGTGCGTGAACCGCAGGCTGGCGGCCCTCTCGAGCACGCCCCGTGCCCGCACGCGCATGGTGTAGTAGGTCTTCTCCTCGTCGTCCGATTTATCGGCGATCAGCGTGTAGCCGAAGGACGCGAGCGAGATCCACGGGATGATCCGGTCGTTCTTCCGGCTCCCGGTCACGACTTCCTCGCCGAGCAGCTCCTCGTCGCCCGCCGCCCGCGCGGCCCTGACCGCGTCGATCGCGTCCTCGAGCTCGTCGACGTTCTTCACCTTGAAGATCGCGCGGTTCAGTTCGGCCGAACTGATCTTGCCCTCCAAGCGCAGCATCGCCCTCCAGATGAACGAAAAGGGGAAGACCACCATTGACTCGTCGTAGCGGCTTCCGGCTCCCGTCGGGTTCCGCAGCTGGCAGGCCGCCAGCGCGTAGGCGGCGTGGGTCCCCAGGACCGGCGCGTTCCCCTCGTTCAGGAGGTCCAGCCACCGCAGGGTCGTCGCGCCGAACCGGGTCACCTGGACGATGCCCTCGTCATCCTCGTAGAGCAGGCCGGCGGTCTGGTAGAGCTGCTTGCCGTCCCTGTACCGCTTCGGGTCAGGCGACTCGCCGCCCCCGCCCCGCGCGGCGTCGTAGGGCAGGTTGTCCAATACTTGGTCCGGCGTCTTACCGTCGGACTCGAGGAACGGGCGGACGTGTGCCGAGGGCTCCGGCAGCAGGCGGAAGGTCTGATGCAGGGAACCGCCCCAGGTTGTCCGCGACTCTGCCACCGGACGATCCTATGCCGCCAGCGTGCGGCTGCGCTCGCTTCGCCGCTCGCCCGCGATTGACTCCAAGATGGCTTTCCCCGCCACCTCTGCCAGGCGAGGCGGGACGGCATTGCCGATCAGGGCGGCGATCTCCTCGCGGGTTCCGAAGAACCGATGCTCGTCCGGGAACGTCTGCAGGCGAGCGCCTTCGCGCAGCGTGATGTTCCGGTCTTCCTTCGGGTGCGCGAACTTTCCTCGCGTAAAACTGTCGAAGCGCGCCGTGATCGTGACCGCTGGCTCATCCGGAGCGAGCCGCCCGTAGACATTCCTATGCCCGATCTTTGACGCACCGCCCCTGTGGCACGCCACCCTGAGCTCCATCGGTAGATCCTCGAATCCTCCCCCGGGAGGAATCGAGCGGAGCCTTTCCTGGTTCAGCTCGGAAAGTCGTGAGCGTGCGTGGAGCGGGTCTTCGGGGGGCGCCGTGAAGTCCAGCGGCGGACTGGGCAGATCGCCGATCGCGTCCCAGGCCGTTCTCACCGGAACCGGGCCCTCTTTCGCGGCCGGAAACCGCACTGGCTCCGCGCCCCTTCGCCAGCCGAAGCACAGGATGCGGCGCCGGATCTGCGGCACGCCGTGATCGGCCGCGTTGACCCGTTCGAAGACCGTCTCGTAGTCCGGCGCAAGCAGCTCGCTGAACGCGTCAGCGACATGGCGCCCGCGCTTGCCGAGGAGCCCCGGAACGTTCTCCATCAAGAACCCGCGCGGCCGTATCTCTTTCACCATCCGACCGAACTCCAAGACCAGCTGGTTTCGCCGGTCGGTGTCCGCTCCGATCCGTTGAATCGAAAAGCCCTGGCACGGCGGGCCCCCGGCCACAAGATCCACCCGTCCTTTCTTGAGGCCGGCGGCTTCCAGGATCTCGTCAGCGGAGACCTCCTCTATGTCGCGGTCGATCAGCGGATGGGAGAAGTTGGCTCGGTAGCTCTCTCCCGCCGGCCCCCAGGAGTCGAGCCCGAGCGCCACCCGGAACCCGGCTCGGGCAAGACCGAGGCTGAGACCGCCGGCCCCGCAGAAGAGGTCGATCGCGCTTGGACGTCTGGGGGCTGCCACGCGTCCACTGTATGCGGTGAGCCTGCCGTAAATTCGCCTAAGCGAGCAAGCGGGAGCCCGACTTGAGCGCGGGGATCAACCGCGAGAAAGACACCCCGACCGGCTCTCGTAGACCTTCGGGCAGCACGTCCGTCGGCTCCTCCACGGCTAGCACCTCGCCGAGAACGTACGCGGCCAACTGCGCCGCGAACACCGGCGGAACGGCGTTCCCGATCTGCCGAAACGACGGATCCAGCCCGCCCTCGAAGTGGTACTCGGCGGGGAATGACTGCAGCAACGCTCCCTCCCTCACCGACAGGCCGCGGTCCTGCTCGGGGTGCACATACCTTCCGCTCGCGGGATTGCGGGCGTAGTTCGTGATCGTCACGGCGGGGCGATCCCATCGAAGCCGTCCGTATACGTCCTCGTAGGCTGGCTTCCCCTGCCGCTTCTCGACGCGACGCAGGCACGCCGGTCCAACGTCGGCTGGCCTGTTTCCGCCGTCCTTCGGCACGGCCCGAATGGTTTCGAGCGTCGATTCGCGGTGGTGCGCGGTGTAGTGCATCGGGTCGTCCCGGTGATGCTCTCCCGCCGAGATCTCCGGCAGCGCCGCGATCGCGTCCCGCGTCGTACGAAATCGGTCCCGGCTCAGATGGCCGCCGAACTGCGCGACCGGCCTTCGCATCGCCAGCATCAGTGCCCGGAAGCGCTCCTGCGGCACCCCGAACTCCGCCATGTTGTGGATCGACAGGTGCACGCGGTACCCCGCGTCCATAAGGACGCTTCGAGCGAACTCCACGTGAGGCCAATAACGCTCCGTAAAGAGCTCGGGGACGTTCTCGACCACCACGGCGTCCGGCTTCAGCGCCGCGGCGACTTGCGCGAAGGAGCCGAACAGCGAGTTCCGGGAATCCCCGGTGCCCTCCCCGTTCCTGTGGGAGGAGAACCCTTGACAGGGTGCGCAGCCGATCATCACCAGCGGTCTCGAGCGCCGCCGTCCGCGTGAGCGCAGGACACTTCTCAGCTGCGACGGATCGTCCGCGTATTCGTTGACGTCAGCGGCTATCGGGGCCATCCCCAGGTTTCGCTCGTACGTCGCGTTCGCGACCTCGTCGATGTCAACGGCGAGCAGCAGTCGATAAGCGGGCACTGCCCCGTTGATCGCCTGGAACCCCGCCGACATGCCGCCGCAGCCGCTGAACAGGTCGACAACGTCGATCGGACCTTCGCCCTCACGCCCCGCCGTCCAATGCGAGTCCAGGCTTCGCGCGACTCGACGTCCCAGGTTGCGCGCCGCCTGCCGTAAGTCTGCGTTCGCCGCGCGCGTGTACTTCAAGACCCTCCGACGAAGCACCTCGAGATTCACGTCCGGGGCATCGGAGACCCTGCCGTCACCGGCTGTCGCGCTCGCCCTTGTGCGCCCGCGGCCGGCCCTCCCGCGGGAGCGGTTTTTCGTTTCATGTTTCACGTTTCTATAAGTTAGCTAGGTCGCCGGTCAGACCGAACACGCGCGCGCAGTTTCGAAGACCCTTCTCGGCAGCCGCTATCGCCTCGAGACGGCCGCAGCGATCGCGACCGGCTCCGAGATCACGTACGCCCGCGAGATCGCGAAAGCCCTCAACGTCGCTGACAACCAGGTTCAGGCCGAGCTCCGTCATTTTGAGACTGCGGGCCTTCTTGAGCGCCTCGAGCGCGTCGAAGGGCAGCGCCAGCAGTACTACCGACGCAAGCCGAGCCGCTTCTGGCAGCTCGCGACCGAATTGCTGGAAGAGGTCACGGACAGAGCGGGGCGCTCGTAGCCCTCACTCGCACCGTCCCGGCAGCGACCGAAGCCAGCATAGGACCGCCCAGGTCGCCTCCAGGTCCTCGCGGTTATACGCCAGGATCTCCTCGATGATTTGTTCGCGCAGGCCTTCGTCCGAGGTTTCCGTCGCCTCGATGTATCGAGCCATTGACCAGTCGCCGCCGTATTCGTCCAGGGTGCGCTCGAATCCCACCACACCCTCGACCAGCTTCAGGGAATAGCTCGGAAGCGGCAGCGCCACTGCCTCCTGCGTGATCGGCAGCAGGTCGAGGAGATTTGCCTTGACGCGCTCCGCTGTTCCCTCGGGGTCGCCGTGCCTATCGATATAGAGATCGAGCTTCGATCGTTCGTAGCTTCCCCAATGCACGAACGGAATCTCCCCGTGGTGCCCAAGAAGCGATTCCGACTCGCGAAGGAACGCTTCCCACCCGTGCGCGTCACCTTTCGGCCCCGCCTCGGCCAGCGCTCCCCGGAACGGCCCGGTCCGCTCTCCGAAGACCTGCAGCCCCCACAGGTACACCTTCTCCAGCTCGTCCAGTTGCGGAGGCATGCCCTCCAGGTCGAACATGACGTAGTTCGGCGATTGGGCAATGGCCGGTTCGCTCAAGATCACCGGGCGCCCCTCATCGAAAGCCTGTGCTCCCGCGAGGACCCGCCGGCTCACCACCTCGCCCACCTTCATTCGCTTCCTTCCCCAGGGACGCTCGATCCCCGCCAGACGACTCACGTCGAATCTCGTACGCAGGCTCTGAATCGTGCCCGCCCCCATCCCGCGGAGTTCCGAGGCGAGACCGAGATCCACGCCGGGCAGGAGGCCGACGTCGCGAGCCTTCTCGGCCTCGGGCCAGCACCGCCCGAAGTAGCCGCATCCGGAGCACTTCGACCAGCCCACCGCAAGCGGCGGCGGGTCCGCCCGGGTACGGAGCCCGATGATCCGTTCCAGCATCGCGAGCGCCGGACCGCCCCCCTGATAGGGAATGACGGCGATCTCGTCCACGCCGTTATGGACCTGGAGTGAGACGGGCCGCTCTCGGAAAGTCTGCTCGTAGAGCCACCCGTAAAGCTCTAGCTGCAGCTCGATCTCCGGATGACCCCTAGATATGCGGCGAGCAAGCTTGGAGTCCCGGATCGCGTAGCCGAACGGCGTCAGGATGAGGAAATCGGGGACGCCGACGACCTCGACCTGCTCGCCGCCTAGCTGGGTCTGAGCCCTCAGCGCGCCCTGGTAGATGACCGGCTCCCCGCGGGCGACCGCCTCCCTGGTGCTGAGTGCCCTCTCCGCAATGCTCCCACCCCCCAAGTCAAGGTGCACGGGAAATGCTTTGAGATGTCGCTCCTCATGCTCCTGGCCAAGCCGCATGAGAAGCTTGGCGAAGGGACCCGGCGGGGACTCTTCAACGCCGGCGGCTCGAAGCCAGACCCGCAGCTCGCATTCCGACGGTCGGAAGTAACCGAAGAAGTCAGTTGCGACCACGCGCCGGGGCATGAGCATTCAGGCTAGTCCCGCGCTAGGTCCGGAAACCGTCACTCAAAGGGCCGCAGGACTCGGTGTGCGAGGAATAACCGACCTTAGGACGATCCGCGCTCTGCCTGTCGGAGCTCCGGAAACTGAGGTTGGCGGTTTCGAGAAGGTCCTGTCGCCTTATGCCCGCGGGACCTTCATCGCTAGCTCAGCGGTCCGCCGCAGGCGACGCAACATGACGACCAGGAGCTGGGCGTCGGGGGAATAAAAGTGGGCCAGAACGGGCTTCGTTGACCTGCATTGGCCCACAGATAGAGCCAGTTGATCACCCGCCGAACATGCCGCTGTCCGGCGATTCAAGAGGGATGCGGCTCGCTTCACCCAGCGTCTGCGCTGCCGCTTTCACGCGAAGGGGAAAGCGGAGGAAGAAGCCGACGGTCGTCAGGAAGCGCGAGGCGATCTATCTCTCGCCTCGTCCCAACCAAAGTCCGCTGGGACACGAGATGTCACGTATTCAATGAGTCCCATTAGGGCGAACCGCAAGTCCTCAAGACGCTGCGCCGCCTCATCTACGCTGACCTCGTATTCCTCCTTGTGCAGCTCAGCAAGCCGGCGCCCCTGAGCTCTTATGCGATCAATCGTTTCTTGAGCAGCCGCGTCGTTGGTCCTCGCTCGAACACCCATGAAGACGGAATAGGCACCGCCTGCGAGCAGAATGACCCCGGCTAGAAAGCTAAGGACCACCAGGATGTTCGCGAGATCGCTCTGTGGCTGGAGCGCGGCAATCTCGCTTCCGTAGAGCGAGCTAATCGAGTACCGCGCAAACACCCAGATTGACGGAGTGTGAACGAAAGAGAACGCCGCACCGTCAATCTTGTAGACCGCGTAATTGATCAAGGTAAGGCTGAAGACCGTCTGGGCAAGCAGACCCACGTAGGCCAAGAGATTGAAGAGAACTGGAACCCCGCTTCGCCGATATCGATCCAACTCATACGCCCACAAGTAGAGGCATCGATGCGCCAGAACGCTGGTGCCAAGCTTGTTGACGAAGGTCTGCTGCTGCTCTTCGTCAAACCGCTCGATCTGCTCACTGCGCAGCGCTTCGTTGACAGCCACTAGCTGGCGGAGGCCGTCGCCGTCAACTATGCGTTGGATGGCACGTTGCTGCATTTGCAGGAAGCGCGCAGGCCTGAGCGAGAATTTGATGGTTCGCCAATACGACACGCCGAGCAGCGCGGCAATGGTGATGGCGCCCATCATCAGCAATGCGTGCCAGCTTGAGATGACTATGACCAGGGTCCCGAGAGCGCCAGCAGCAAATCCAAGGATCAGGCTGCGGAGATTCAATACCACCGCAGACACGACATTTGTAGCTGTCAGAAAAGCAATCCAGCTTTTCGTTTTCACGAGCGCTATCGGCAGCCTGAAGAACACCAGAACAAGCGGGAAGAACGCGATGTACGCGAGCGCAATGAAGACGCGTCGCGGACGTCGCACGAGTAGCGCGACAAGAGCCACGATGGCTAGGAAGAAAAAGAAGCGGTAATCAGCAAGCGACTCGGCACCAACAGCTTTTGCGATCTCGCGATCAACGTCGCTTACAAACGCCTTCAGGATGATGTAGAGCCAGAGCACGGACGCCAGCGCATCGATATACGGGCGCCTGCGCTGCCAGGCCTTAAGCCAGTCAGGTTTCTGCCACGGCTCGGCATTGGTGCCATCGCCTGACTCGGCCTCCCTGACGATCTCGAAATTGACCTTCTCCCAGATACTCGTCTGCTGCGACATCGAAACGAAGGTACTCAGTCCGCGGACGGAGCATCAAGTGGATGGACGTCGGGCTAGTCGACCCATTGGTGGCTCGAATCGCTATGGGTTCCTCCGGTCTGGTGCCCGTTGCGCCAACAGCTACTGCTCCTCGCGGGAAAGGAAGAGTGGGCGCTTCCCGCATGGGGAGCGCATTCAGAACGTTCACCTTGAGCTTCCGTACCATCTAGCGGATGCCGTGGCCCGCTCGAAGGCCTCCGGATCTCGGGGAGCTGATTCGCTACGTGGTGGGGAAAGGGCGCATGCGCAGCGCCGTGGTGACGCGCACCAAGCTAGTCAAGCTCCTGTACCTAATCGACGTTGCGCGTGCGGAGGGTGGCGGCAAGCCATTGACCGGGCTCAAATGGCGTTTCCTGCACTATGGGCCCTACGCCGCCGAACTCGGAGCGAAGCTCGAGCTCCTAGAGAAGACAGAGGCCCTCTTCTCATCGGGCTTCGGTGACGCGGTCATCTACAACGGCGCCAGGGACATTCCCGATGACGAGGAGTGGCCGCCGTCGGTCAGCCTGACGATTAACCACGTCGTCGATAGGTGGGCCACCGAGGAGCTCAATTTGCTCCTGGATCACGTGTACTTTCACACAGCGCCGATGCGCGACGCGCACCGCGGCCAGCTGCTCGATCTCTCAGCCGCGGCCGAGGCCGGTGTGAGGCCACGCCCCGCTCCGGCCCTCCAGCCGCCCGAGACGTCTGAGCAGCTGCGCGCCGGCTTGGACGTGTGGCGCGCGTCGCGAGCCCAGCTGGCGCGTGCCCCCCGACTCCCCGCTGCGGATCTCCCGCCCGCGCCTGATCTGTCGCCGGGAGTGAGAGGTAGAGGCCGGGTGCGCATCGATGAGGCCCTATAGCCGTGTTTGGCGTCATCGACTTCTACGAGACTTCCGAGAAGGGCTATCAGCCTGGTCAGATTTGGGCCGATCAGCCCGTCTATATGCCCCCGCGACACGCCCTCAAATTCACCCGGGTCGACCAAGACAACGACCGCGAGCTGGACTTCGAGATCGTCGGGCGAACCGATGACGTGTTCGACCATCCCCCAATCCACAGTATTCGGCTCGAGTCCACCGAGGCCGCCGTGGTCACGCGAACCAAACGAAACAGACCGGTGATCATCGTTGGTGGATCAGCAGCATCGGAGCTGCGCCCCGAAAAGCACCCGACGCACCTTGATGTGCTCTGGACGGTGCCCGTCTACGGAGCCAGCAATTACTCCGAGGAGATCCGCCGCCGCATCCAGGTGTATGACTTCGCCAACCTCTTCTATCTGCCGGCGAGCAAGGCGCCGCAGTTCGCCGAAGGCTTTGCGCGACTCGACCACGCCCAGCCCGTCCGTCGCGATCTACTGCGAACGCACCGCGGACTGCGCCTGACCGAGGATGCGCTGGGAGCACTGCGCGAGTGGATGGTTTCGTTCATGACCGAGCAGATCGAGCCCGACTCTCTGATTCTGCAGTACCGAGCCGAGCAGACCGGCGATTAGCTCACCCAGGCCGCGCCGCAAGCGCGTGCCCGGGATTGACGAACGGTCCAGGTGCCTCGTTCGCAATGGCTTCTAGGTACTTGGGGCTGCGCAGGGACAGATCGATCACCTGGTAACGCGGACCCCGGCAGAGGATCCGCAGCGTTTCGGCTACGACGAGAGCCCCAGCGACAGTGCCTACGAACGCGGCGCCGACGGTGCGACCAGCAATCTCGAGTACCCCGCACTCGGCCTCGCCATGAGTCTCTCCCGCCTCAACCCGCCGCTCGACAAGATCCTTGTAGGCGTCCTGGTCTGGACGCATGGTGGGCTGGACCTGACTGCGGAAGGCTGAATGTGCGCGCAAGCCGGACGGGAACGCGTGTACCTGCATCTCGTTGTAGTGCGCCGCCATTGCGCCGAGGCCAGCATCAATCACGCGCTCGAAGTTCGCGTCCTCGAGGTCACGTCGGGGCACCGGATCATCAAAGCCTGCGAGGGCGAGCGTCGGCTCGTCCGCCGTCCTTTGGGTATGTGAATCGAATGCCCGCTCGCTGATCCTGGTCTGCACGCCGAGCTCCTCGAGGCGGCGCGCGACCGCCCGAGTCTTCGTCTGCCCGACCGATTCGCGATCGACGAGCAGGCCCGTACTTTCGTTGGCCTCCTCGACAATGTCGAAGTCCACCAGATAGAGCAAGAGCTGCCGGGGATCCGCGTATGGCAGGCAACCGAGGCACCAGCAGTAGGCCTGGCCGAGGTGGCCAAGTCCAAGAATCCACGCCTGAGATGGCAGATAGTGGATCTCTGGCCCAAACGACTCTGGGTCGGTCCAATCCAGCTCCGGCCTCCATAGCGACAAGCCGATCATTCGCCGTCCGGCCTCAGGGTTGCCGCGGATGTGCTGGAAGGCCTCGCTGACGGCGAGTGCGCTGGCGAGCACTGCGGCCAGCGAGCAGTCGGCGTCCTCCTGAAGTCGCTCACCAGGGTGTTCGACGACGCCGCCACTCCATCCCTCCCAGGTCGGATAGAGGGTGATCGCTCCCAGGACGGGGGTTCGCGGATCACCGAGGATCAAGGTCAAGTGCTCCTCGCTCGGCTCCTTGACGATGATTCCCCCGAAGCTTTCGATCGCCTCGCTGAGATGGAGGTTCTTCGCCCAACCGGCGTTCAGCATTGGATCGGCTGCGATCTGGACCCGTACGCCCCCCAGAAACGCTCGACTTGCCGTATTGACGACCGTGAGGATCGCGGCCTGGAGCGCGGGACTCTGCTCCGCTCCAGCGCCGATCTGCAGCTGGAGTACGTAGCCAGCAGCAAGGGCCTCGGCCTCCTCCAGCGTTCGTGCGCGGCCCTCATCCATCTCCAGCTTGACCGTGCGGTGGAGCTGATCCGCGCGCAGCTCCATTACGGGTGCCGCCCCACGTAGACGAGCCGCCTTGCTTTGCGGCCAAACCGCGACGACCATCCGTCTTCTGCCAGGTACTCGTGAACGCCGAGCTCACGCGGTGAAATCGGGCGAGTCGCCAGATCGGGCGCGATCAGGGCCAGGTGGCCACGGCGCGCGACCATCGGGTTGTCCATATCGATTGCACTCTGCCTGACCCCCTTGCCGGGATGGGTGTGGATGTCAGCGATGACGCGAAGCTGATCTCGATCGCAAAGGCTCCACAGTGCGGAGTAGGCGTCACCATTCAGGTGGATACTTCCGACGAGGCAGTGGGGGTCGAGATCGTCCAGGTAGACAATCCTGGAAACACGGCGCCGCTCACCTTTCCGTGGTGCCAGCAGAAATGCTCCCGCCTCCCGGCGCCCTTCGCCCCGCCGGCCGAGCTCCTCGATCATTGCGTGCCAGGCGGTTCGGTGGAACCTCAGCCGAGAACGGCGCCTGAGAACCCTGCGGGAGAGCCACCTAGACACCCGCATAGTCGTCCTCGTGCAGGACCTCGTGAACAACGCGCAGGTAGGAGGTGATCCCAACTGCCGGGTCCCAGAGCAACCCCGGATGCTTGGTGGGCCAATCGCCATGACCCTGGACCGCGACCCGGTCGCAGGGAATGTAGAGGGCAAGTCCGTTGCTCCAGTCTGGCCTGAAGGCTAGACCGGCTCGTCCACCCTTAGGCCGCTCCTCGGCCGACAAGGCGCGGCCCTCCGTCAGGTGCCAAGGCGTACCAGTCGCGCTGCCGGGATAACCGCTGAGCTCGAAGCGGATCGCGAACTCGCTCGGACTGCCTTCCCTCGGTGCGGCGGAGACGGCGATCGTGGCGAATGGCCAATCGACTCCACCGACCAGTCGCCAGCGGCCTGCGTCGTCGCCTGCCAGGAAACGGGCGCCGGCGAGGTCCTCGAGAAACGCGGCCTCATCCGGCGCCATCTGCTTTGCCGGCTCGGCCACTAGCCCTCGAAGCGCTCCTTGGGGGCGAGGTCGAGGCAGACCGAGCACTCCTGGTTGGCGAGCGAGCCAATGTGCTCGGACTTATCCGGTTGGGTCAGCGTGTCGCAAATGCCAAGCGTGTGCTTGGCGCGCTCGCTTGGGGTGAGCTCGAAGCCATGCTTGCCGGTGGCCCACTCGAAAACGCGGGCGATCGTCGCGCCGGCCGCGAACTCACGGCTCTTGGCGTCCCCGCCGAAGCGCACCCTGACAGTGATCCGGTGGCAGCGCGAGATGTGCACGTGGGAGCGCTCGGCGATTCCGGCATCGGCCAATGTGGTGCTGGCCTCCAGGACCTCCTCGACATCCTCGATCCAGACCAAGGTGGCCCCCTCCTCGCCGTGGGCGCTGGCCAGCTCCTCGATGGTGATGGTCTCCTTGACCTCGATCAGCTTCAGCTCGGTGTTCTGCTGGTGGACATAGATCTGCAACGGACTCAGTCCTTTCGGTGAGGCTGGCTCGGTCGGGACGCCTCTGGACGCGTGATCAGCGTTTCGCCCCGACTGGTGGGCCGACGATCTAGTTCAAGTGCGTCCGGCATCGTGCCGACATGGTAGCACAAAGTCTACAAGCTACACAAGCTCGCTATAGATCATACGGCCAACATGGTTTATATAGCACCCAATGTGTATATATTGAACTTGTCGGGCCCCCCAAAGGAGGTGAAGCATGTCCCCTACTACCGAGTTCCTCAATGTCCGCGAGACCGCCAAGCAGCTCGGCGTGCACGAGAACACCGTGCGAAACCTCGAGAAAAGAGGGCTGCTTCAGGCTGCTCGATTGCCGGGGTCGGGCTTCCGCCGCTTCCGCAAGGCGGACGTCGACCGGATGCGCAAGGAAATGTGGAGCCAGTTTGCTCCCGATACAACGCTGCCTTCCGAGCGCCAAGAGCCAGAGAAGCAACACATCCTCACCGACGAGGACTACAACGCCTAATCTCTGCCGGGGTCACGCGCTAGCGTGGTCCCGTGGCGCTAGATAACTGGGAACTCCGGCCCCCAAACGAGGCCTACTACGTCGAGCGCACGGACTACGTGCGCCAGGGCGACCTCTTCCGCGACGTGCCCCGAGGCTATCCTTGGCCTGCCGACGCGATCGAGCATAGTGCCGGCGGTCGAAAATTCCTCTCCGGGCCCTTCGATTCGGGCTTCGGGATGTTGGTGACCCCTACCTGCAGCATGACGGCCCAGGGGGCAACTGGCTACGCCCACCCGGTGCGGACGCTGGCGCCAGTCCTTCCTCTTGATCAGCTCGTGGAGGAGGGGGCGGTCAAGGAGGGGGCGCTTCAAGACCTCCGGACCCACGACCACCTCATCAATTACTTCTATCTACCAGCGCTCGACGAGTTCGGCATGCCCGAGGGCCTGGCACTTCTGTACGCCGCGATCACCGTCCACCACGATTTCCTAGAGGATCACCGGATTGCCCAGCTGTCTGAGGATGCCGCAGTGCATCTGAAGTACAAGCTCTGCGCGATGTTCACAGGTTCTCTGTTCGCCCACTCGAACTTCTCGGACAAGATCAGCTAGGCCTCTGGCTCCGCGGCGACCCACGCTTGGCCATCCTCATCCCAAACGACCTGGCCTTCTTCGCAGTGTCCGCCGGTACCGACTCCGCAGAGGACGCGGGCCATTTTGGGCTCAACACGCTCGTCGGGCAGGACCGGTAGGCCAAGTACCTCCACCCAACCGATCAAGTCGAAGTTGCCGGGGTTCATGAGGATCGCCTTCGCCTCTGAATCGCAATTCTCATCGTGATCGGCCAGAGCGGAACGGATGTTCAGCAACATTTCGATTTCAATCTCCACCGGTGCGATTTTGCCGCAACTGGGGCGTTCGTGGCCCGACCGCATTAGCGCAGCAGTCGCTACCGACGCGCATCCCAACCAGCGCGCATTCCGTGGCGCCCGCGCAGAGTTAGTTAGACCCGCACCCGAGACAGCAAGCGGTGGCCGAGCCGCTCCGGTGGACCGCTCCTGCTTTGCGCGAAGAGCGGAACGCGCATGAAGCCGCCCGCATTCGACGAAGTGATCGTCGACAACCGAGCTGGGGGTTTCCTGAAAAAGGGGGTTTCTGCCAGAAATTGGACCCCAAATGGACCCCGCCATTTGAGCTGGCCGGGGTGATGAATACCACGAAACCGCCGCAAACGCGTCGGTTTCAGATAGTCGGGGCGACTGGATTTGAACCAGCGACCTTTCGGCCCCCAGCCGAATGCGCTACCAGACTGCGCCACGCCCCGATATGGGGCTGAGTCTACGCCAACATTCCGTCCGCGCTGACTGCGAACATGTGTTCGATTTGGATGTTGGAGCCTACTTCCTGCATGACGTGCTCGCGCTGCGGTGAGCTCAAGCGAACCGAACAGTTTGCGTGGCATCGCAAGGCGCGCGGTCAGCGGGATACCTACTGTCGTCCGTGTCGATCTGAGTACGGAAAGGAGCACTACGCAGCGAATCGCCAGAGGTACATCGATCAGGCTGCGGCCCGAAAACAAGCGCAGACCAGAGAACGGGCGAAGTACTTGAATGAGTATTTCCGAACGCACCCATGCACGGACTGCGGTGAACGGGATCCGCTCGTACTCGAGTTCGACCACCTTGCGGATAAGAAGTTCACGATCTCCTACGGGCTCAGACACCTAACCTGGCAGGCCGTTCTCAACGAAATCGCGAAGTGCGATGTGGTCTGCGCAAACTGCCACCGGCGCCGTACCGCCCGTCGAGGCGGATTCATTCGAGCACTCCTGTCTCAGGAGTAGCGTCGCTCCAGCATGCCAGCTCCCTTCCGCTCCTAGAGCGGGCGACCGGACTCGAACCGGCACCAAGAGCTTGGAAGGCTCTCGTGCAACCGTTACACCACGCCCGCCGACGCTCCGGCCGATTATAGGTCTCCGCCGGGGAGCCGAATTGGGACGCCGCTGCCGCCCTTTGGCTTGGGCGCACAGGTGCCGATAGCTCCCACGATGCGAAGCCGCTTCTCGACCTTCCCCTCGGCGTTGCCTTGGCGAGGCACCTTGCTCGTCTTGGCGTTCGCTTTCGGTGTTCTGGCCAGCGGTTGTGGTGGGGGCTCTGCGGGTAACGGCAACGGTCCAATTGGCGACGGCAGCTCGTCGCAAGGCGGGAAGCTGATCGAGTGGAAGTTGTTCGGCCGCGTCCCGCAGCGCCTCCACTACCTGCCCAGCGACCTCAATCCGCCGCTGAAGCAGGACTGGGCCTACAACGACCAGGCGCTGATCGAGTTCCCGCCCGCGATCGCCAACGGCCGCCTTTTCATCGTCAACAAGTACAGCAACGTACGAGCCCTGGACGCCGAGACCGGCAAGGTGGTCTGGGACCTGCGCCGTGACCGCCGCTACAAGGGCCCGGCGTCTGACGTCACGGCGCCGGTGTTCGGACGCTCCCAGGTATTCGTCTCCTTCGAGGACGGGACGCTGCTGTCGCTGAACACCAGCGACGCGAAGATCGAGTGGAAGCGCAAGCTCCCCACGACGCTCCAGTCATCGCCGCTGGTGATCGGCAAGACGATCTACATCGGGTTCCGACAAGGGGATCTTCTTTGCGCTGAACACCGCCAACGGCAAGACACGCTGGACGTTCCACGTCCCGCATGTGATCAAGGCCAGCCCCAGCTTCGACCGCGGGATGGTCTATTTCGGCGACTACGGCGGCGCGATGTTCGCGCTGCGCGCCTCCGACGGGCGCGAGATCTGGCGCGTCAACACACAGGACCTGCCGCCGGGCGGCGATGGCGGCTTCTACTCCTCGCCGGCGGTCGCGAACGGGCGCGTCTACGCCGGGCGCGACGACGGCACCGTGTTCGCGCTCGACCAGAAAACCGGCAAGTACAGCTGGTCGTATCAGACCGGCAATTTCGTCTACGGCTCGCCGGCGGTCGCCGACGTTCCAGGCACGCCGGGCTCGACCGTTTACATCGGCTCCTACGACCATCGCCTCTACGCGATCGACGCGCTGAGCGGCAAGCTGCGCTGGCGCTACGACGTCGGCGGCTCGATACCGGGCACAGCGGTGGTGATCGGTCACACCGTCTACACGTCGAGCTTCGCGACCGGCAAGTCGATCGGGATCGACGTGCTGACGCACAAGAAGGTCTTCAGCTTCGGCTCACCGGGCTACACGCCGATGGTCTCCGACGGGCAGGCCCTCTACCTGGTCGGCTACTACTCTCTGCACCGCTTCGAGCCGAAGGGCTAGCGAGTCGCCAGCGGGGCAGCCAGGACTCGAACCTGGAATCGCCGGTTTTGGAGACCGGTGCCGTAACCAATTTGGCCACTGCCCCAAGCGTTCGAATCGTAACGCCGAGGCCTCTGGCAACGGCCGTGATCGCAACATCGCTGGGCTTGCCAGAGTGCGGGCGGAGGGACTCGAACCCCCAAGCTCTTTCGAGCACCGGCACCTAAAGCCGGCGTGTCTTCCAAATTCCACCACGCCCGCGCGTGGCCACGAATACTAGGTCGGCACCCAACTGTCGCGTTCTTTAGCGCGGGGATTTATGCTTGCGTTGATGGCGGTAGGAGAGGTCAGGCCAGGCTACGAGCTGTGGCGACCCAACAGGGAGAAGCCGCAAGCCATCACGACGAAGGCCGTGATCGTGCTGCTGCTGCTGGCCACAGCCGGAGTTTGCCTGCTGGTGACGATCGGCGGCTGGTCGCTACTCGAGGGTGGCGCCGGCATGGGGCTCATCAGCATCATCTACGTCATGCTCTACGTCTTCTTCGCGGTGATGGTCGCGCGCTGGAGCCGCGGCGTACTGCCGGTCTCGGCGGCGCTCTCGATCCTGTTGTTGATCTTTGCCGCGGTCGCCGCCCCGAGCTGGTTCGCGCGCGACAAGTCGGGCTTCGACACCGCGATCCTCCCCGACACGTTGATTGGCCTGCTGCTGGTGATCCTGATCCCGCTCCAGGTGCTGGTCATCGCCGTGGCGATGATCGGCTTCAACCAGGAATGGTCGGTCGAGGAGGAGCGGCCAATCGGCTCCGGCGAGGACTACGGCGCCGAGCCACCTCCCGACACGGGCGCCCCCCAGCCGGCTTAGGCGCCGACCGCGAAAGCGGCGATCCGCAGTGCCGGAGGTGGGAGTCGAACCCACATGCCCTTTCGGACAATCGATTTTGAGTCGATCGCGTATGCCATTCCGCCACTCCGGCGCACCCGACACGATAGAGCCGCCCACACCGCGATAATCCGCCGCCCTTGAACGCCGCCAACCGCAGGGAGCTGATCGAGGAGCTGTGCTCGTTCGAGGGTCGATGGCCCGGCACCGACGCCGAGCGCCGGGCCGCCAACCGCCTCGCCGAGCGGCTGCGGAAGATGGGCCGCAAGGTCGCGATCGAGCCGACCTACGTCCACCCTGAGTACGCGCTGGTGATGGCCGCGCACGTGCTGCTGGCGATCGCCGGCTCGCTGGTTGCCCTGGTGCTGGCGCCGCTCGGCTTCGTAATCGTTTTGATCGCCGCCACCTCCCTTTACCTGGACCAGAACACGCGCCTCTACCTGATCCGCAGACTGTTCTTCCGCCGTGCCTCCCAGAACGTCGTCTCCCCCGGCCCCAATCCCTCCGCCCCGGCCCGCCTCGTACTGAGCGCCCACTACGACGCCGCCAAGACCGGGCTCGTCTTCGGGCCCCGCTCGACCCGCGCGGCAAAACGCCTTCCCGAGACCGCGAGGCTGCTGCTCGGCCCGATCAGGCTCTTCTTCTGGGTCGGCATCGTCCCCCTGCTGGCGATCAGCGCAGCACGATTGGGCGGCATCGAAACGCAAGGGCTGGCGATCGCCCAGCTCATCCCCATGGCGCTGCTGCTCGTCACCCTCGCGCTGCTGATAGACATCGCGCTCTCCGGGGTCGTGCCGGGCGCCTACGACAACGCCTCCGGCGTCGCCGCGGTTCTCTCGACCGCCGAGCTGCTCGACGCCGACCCGCCGCAGAACCTCGACGTCTGGGTGGTCCTCCCCGGCGCCGAGGAATGCAACTGTGAGGGCATGGCGCGCTGGTTTGCGACCCATCGCAAGGAGCTGGACGCCGAGAACACCTTCTTCGTCAACGTCGACTCCGTCTCCTACGGCGACGTCCACTACCTCGCCAGCGAGGGCGCGATCATCAGCTACGAGCTGGATCGCCGCCTGTTCGATCTCTGCGACGCGATCGCGACCGCCGACCGCGAAGACGGCGACCGCTACCGGGCGCGTCCGATCCGCATCCCCTTCCACACCGACGCGCTGCCGGCCAGAACGCGCGGATTTCGAGCCATCTCGCTGATCGGCGCCGAGGACGGCGTCGGACCGCCCTACTACCACACGCACGCCGACACCCCGGACCAGCTCGACGAGGACGCGATGACACGGGCGGTCGAGTTCACGGTCGAGTTGGCGCGCCAGATCAACCGCGACGTGGGCCGGCAGCAGAGCCGGTGATATAAGCGGGCGCGATGGAAGAGGCGACAGCAGGCCGCCCCGGGGAACTGCTCTGGGAGCCGCCGGCCGAGATGGTCGAGCGCTGCGCGATGACCCGCTACATGCGCTGGCTGGAGAGCGAGCGCGACCTCCGCTTCGACGGTTACCCGCCACTGTGGGAGTGGTCCGTCACCGAGCTGGAGGACTTCTGGTCCTCGATCTGGGAATACTTCGGCGTCACCTCCCCCACCCCGCACTCGGCGGTGCTCAGCGACCGCACGATGCCGGGGGCGCGCTGGTTCGAGGGCGCCGAGCTCAACTACGCCGAGCACCTGTTCCGCGACAAGCGCGAGAGGGAGCCCGCGATCCTGCACGCCTCCGAGCTGCGGGACCTGACCCAGCTGAGCTGGGCAGAGCTGCGCGACCAGGTCGCCGGGATCGCCGCCGGCCTGCGCGACCTCGGCGTCGGGCGCGGCGACCGCGTCGCCGCCTACCTGCCGAACATCCCCGAGGCGGTGATCGCCTTCCTCGCCACAGCCAGCATCGGCGCGGTCTGGTCGAGCTGCTCGCCCGACTTCGGGCCCGGCAGCGTCGTCGACCGCTTCGCCCAGATCGAGCCGAAGGTGCTGTTCGCCGTCGACGGCTACCGCTACAACGGAAAGGGGTTCGACCGCCGCGACGTGCTCGCCGGGCTACAGGCGCAGATGCCCACGCTCCAGCACACCGCCGTGCTCGGCTACCTCGACGCCGACCCCGACCTCTCACCGCTGCGAAACGCGATCACCTGGGACGAGCTCGCCTCGGCCGGTAGCGGCGCCGAGCTGCATTTCGAGTCCGTCCCCTTCGACCACCCGCTGTGGATCCTCTACTCCTCCGGCACCACCGGGCTTCCGAAGGCGATCGTCCAGGGGCACGGCGGGATCCTTCTCGAGCACCTCAAGAAGCTGCATCTGCACGTCGACGGACAACGCGGGGACCGGATCTTCTGGTTCACGACGACCGGCTGGATGATGTGGAACTTCCTCGTCTCCGGCCTGCTGACCGAGGCGGCCATCGTCCTCTACGACGGCAGCCCCGGCCACCCCGGCCTGGGGGTGCTCTGGGACCTCGCCGACCGCGCCCGCATCACCTGCTTCGGCACCAGCGCCAGTTACATCGCCACCTGCATGAAGGCCGAGGTCGAGCCCGGCGCCGGTCGCAACCTCTCGGCCCTGCGCGCGGTCGGCTCGACCGGTTCTCCCCTGTCCCCGGAGAGCTTCGACTGGATCTATGACCACCTCGGGAGCGACACCTGGCTGTTCTCGACCAGCGGTGGCACCGACGTCTGCACCGCCTTTGTCGGCGGCGTTCCGCTGCTTCCCGTCTACCGCGGCGAGCTTCAGGGACGGGCGCTGGGCGCCAAGGTCGAGGCCTTCGACGAGGGGGGAAGCCCGGTGATCGACGAGGTCGGCGAGCTTGTGATCACCGAGCCGATGCCCTCGATGCCGCTCTTCCTGTGGGGCGACGGGGACGGCTCTCGCTACCGCGCCAGCTACTTCGAGCAGTACCCGGGCATCTGGCGCCACGGCGACTGGATCGAGATCACCTCGCGGGGCACCGCGGTGATCTACGGGCGCTCCGACTCGACCATCAACCGACAGGGAGTGCGGATGGGCACCAGCGAGATCTACCGTGCCGTGGGGGCGATCCCGGACGTGCTCGATGCCCTGGTCGTCGACGTTCCCAGACCCGGGACGGAGGGATGGATGCCGCTGTTCGTCGTATTGCGTGAAGGCGCCGAATTGGACGAGCAGCTGGAAGACGAGATCAAGCAACGGATCCGCGAGCGCTGCTCCCCCCGCCACGTTCCCAATGCGGTCTACCGGATCGCCGAGGTGCCGCGGACACTCAGCGGCAAGGTGCTGGAGGTCCCGGTTAAGCGGATCCTGATGGGCACCGCTCCCGAGCAGGCCGCGAGTCGCGACTCGCTCGCCAACCCGGCGGCGCTCGACTACTTCGTCGAGCTGGCCGAGAGACTCGACACTTCGGCCTGAACTCCGTTCGTCCGGGCCAGCTCGTCGAACGCGTCAGACTCCAGCAGCGACAGGAACGCCTCGACGACCCGCTCGTCGAACTGGCTTCCAGCGTTGCGCCGCAGCTCGGCGCGCGCCTTCGACTCGTTCATCGCCGAGCGGTAGGCGCGGTCGTTGGTCATCGCCTCGTACGCGTCGCCGACCGCGAGGATCCGCGCCTCTAGGGGGATGTCCCCTTCACCCAAGCCCAGCGGATAGCCACGGCCGTCGGGCCGCTCGTGGTGAGCGGCGATCCAGGTCGCGATGTCAGTGAGCCCCGCGTTGCGGGCGATCCGCGCCCCGATCTCCGGGTGGGTCCGCATCTCCTCCATCTCCGGCCCGGTCAGCGGGCCGGGCTTGGCCAGGATCGAGCCCCGGACGCCGATCTTGCCGACGTCGTGAAGGATCCCGGCGAGGCGAAGGCGCTGCACGTCGTCCGGGTACAACCCGATCTTCTCCCCCATCGCCTCGGCGTAACGTCCGACCCCCTGGGAGTGGCGCGCCGAGCCCATCTGGTTGACGTCGACCAGCTCGGCGAGCGAGAGGATCGTCTCCAGACTCGTCGGCAGCTCGTTGGCGGCGCCGAGACCGAGCTCGAGAAGGTTCGAGGCGACCTCGTCGCTGAAGATCACCGTACGGTCGCGCCCCAACCGCTTCGCCGCCAGCAGTGCTTGCTCGGCGGCCGAGGTCAGCTCCTGCGGCCGGTTGCCGTGCCTGCCGTGAATCGCCACCCCGGCGCTTAGCGTGAGCGGGTGCGGTCCATCCTGCAGTCCCTCGCGGACTGCCTTTCGCAGGCGCTCGGCGAGCAGATAGGTGTCGACCTGAGCCGCCTCCGGCACGATGACGCCGAACTCGTCGCCGCCGACGCGCGCCAGGGTGTCGGTCTCCCGCACCTGCCGGCGCATCAGCTCTGCGACCTGGTCGAGCAGCAGGTCGCCGGCATGGTGGCCGGCGCTGTCGTTGATGGGCTGAAAGCCGTCGATGTCGAGTCGCACCAGTCCAAACTCGATCCCGACCCGCTTCGCGCGCGCGACCTCCTGGCGAAGCTTGGTGTCGAATTCGCGGCGGTTCGGCAGGCCGGTCAGCACGTCGATGCTGGCGGCGGAGGAAAGCTGGGTGACCAGCTGCTCGGCCCGTGAGCGCAGTCGGCCCACGGTCACGCCGAAGACGAACAGCCCCCCCGTCAGCATCAGCCACTTGAGCTCGCTCAGCTGGACCTCCGGGCGCATCACCAGGACAGCCGCGTAGGAGATGCTGGCCACCGCCCCGCAGACCATCGCCCAGCGCAGCTCGAAGAAGTAGAACGCGGCGAGGGCAACCCAGAAGTAGAACAGCGCGTACGCGCCGGTCGCCTGGGTTCCCCCAAACACCAGGGCCAGCGCCACGAACAGGTTGCCGAGCATCGGGGCGGCGCGAAACATCCAGGCCGGCAGGCGATCGTATGCGAGCAGCAGCAGGGCGGTGGTCAAAAACGCCTCGACCGCGACGGCGGCGGAGGGCAGTTCGGCGCGGTCGGGAGACCCGGGCAGCAGCAGAGTCACCAACGCGAGCGTGCCGCCGATCCCAAACAGGTAGGCGAAGGTGCGCGCCATCAGCGCCCTGTCCTCGACGATGCGAGAGGTGGTCGGAGCGCCGCTGGAGAACCGCAGGCGGGCCTTCAGAGGGGGGTCGAAATGATGTGGAGACAGTTCCAACATGGCATTGCACGTCGAGCCGTGTAAAACGGCGCCTGCGGAGCTATCGGCACGAGCGTGGCGCCCATCGACCCCAGAATCGACTAGAACGACCGGTGATCCGCTATTTCCGCCATCTCGTAGGTTTCCGGAGAGCGCGCAGCATCAGCAATCCAATCGCCTACCGACCGAGGACCGAAATGGAGCAGAAGACCGTCGTCGACTTCGACATCGATCGCTACATGCGCAACTCCAAAAAGGTGGACCTCAGCCATCTCGACTGGGAGGGCATCCCCAACCACCACCTATCGGATGGGGACGTGATGTGCATGCACTACATGATGGACATCGAGTCCCACACGGTGATCTATCTGCGCGACCTGCTCGCCACCCGCGCCGCCGCCGATCCCTACATCACCGCGTTTCTTTCCTGCTGGGTCTACGAGGAGCTCTGGCACGGCGAGGCATTCTCGGACTTCCTGCGCGCCTACGGAATCGAGGAGCCGATCGAGCCCCGGCTCCCCGACGGTTCCTCGCCGATGCCAACCCGCCCCAACCGCCTGCGCCAGCTGCGCACCGACATCCGCGTCGGCAACGGGTTCGCGATCGTGCCCTCGATGGTCGGCTCGGCGCTGACCCGCAACTTCATCGCCATCCACATGACCTGGGGCGCGATCAACGAGCTCACCACGCTGACCGGCTACTACCAGCTGATGCGCCGCTCCTCGCACCCGGTGCTCCACCAGATGCTGCGCCGCGTGATCCAGGACGAGCGGCGCCACTTCGCCTTCTACCGGGCCCAGGCGAAGGCGCGAATAGAGGGCAATCCGGCGGCCGGCCGGATGGTGCGCCGCGCCCTGCAGGCGTTCTGGACTCCGGTCGGCGCCGGCATCAAGACGCAGGAGGAGACCGACGCGCTCGCCCTCTACCTGATGGGCGACGGCAGCGAGGAGGGACTTGAGGCCGCGCGCGAGATCGACGAGACGATCGCCGAGATGCCCGGCCTGGAGAGCCTGACGCTGATCGAGGACTATCTGAACGCCGCCAGGCAGCGCGTCGCCGAGCGGCCCGGCTGGGCCGGCGTCACACCGACGCCCGAGCAGCGCCAGCCGTCGACCGAGGGCACGGCGGAGCACTGGCGATCGCCCGAGGACACGGGCCGCGACGACGTCCCCGAGGAGCAGCCGGCGAGAAGCTAGCGCCTGTCGGCCTCGAAAGCCACGCCGTAGATCAGCGTGACCGAGGCGGCGGCGATTCCGATCGCCACAATGACCGCGATCGTGTGGGTGGCTGCATATGCGGTAAGCGCGTTCGGGTGCGTGACCACCAGCAGGGCGATGCCGATCGCCACGGCGGCCGCCAAGGCCTCGGGCACCTGCACGCTGATCGATCGCACCGAGAACCTGGGCTGGCGGTCGACTGCAGCGCCTCCGGCCCTCCTGCCCTCGATTGCCCGCAGGCCGGCGAGAGCCAGCATGCTGATGGTCCCGGCGACCAGAAAGCCCCCCAGCACATCGCTTGGGAAGTGCCAGCCCTGGATCACGAGCGCGATTGAGACCGCGAGGGCGAAGGCGCCACCCACGATCGCAGTCGCCGGTCGCCAGCGACTCGGGGCAACCAGAACAGCGGCCAGCGCCAGCGACATCGCGGCGGTCGCATGACCGCTTGGAAACGCTGTGCCCGCCAGCTGGTCGGAACCCAGAATCGGCTGATATCGAGGATTCGCGGCGGCGATCTTGACCACCTGGGTGGCGATGTTGGCGCCGCCGACCAATAGCGCCGCCGCAACCGCCTGCCGAGGCCGGCCCCAGCTGAGACCGGTGCCACAGATCACGAGCAGCGCCGCGACCAGAAACGGCAGGTCAACGCTGTGTACGAGCCCGTCGTTGACGACCCAGATCCACCGATGCTCGGACAACGTCATCAGCCCGTGCAGAGCGGTGGCGTCCGAACGGGCAACCGGTCCGACTAAGTACGCCGCGAGCAGCAATGCCGTCAGGGCGGCGACGCCGCCGGCCGCCGCGACGAGGAGACGACTGGTGCGCGCGTCCATCTCCACACCGTAGCGATGCGCGGACGGGGCTAAGGTGTGCGCCTGCGCAGCGGCCCTATGCCGGCGTCACCGGGTTGCGTCGCTCGGCGAAACGGCGGTCGCGCCCCTCTGTGTAGGCGAAGCGGCGGATCAGCTCGGCACGCAGTTGCTCGGGCTGTATGACGGCGTCGACGACCAGCTCGGAGCCGAGGTGCAGGATGTCGATGTCCTCCGCGTACTCACGGCGCTTCTCGGCCACGAACTTCTCGCGCTCCTCGGGGTCCTCGATCGCCTGAATCTGGTTGTAGAAGACCGCGTTGATCGCCGCCTGCGGGCCCATCACCGCGATCGAAGCGGTCGGGAGGGCGATGCAGCAATCGGGCTCGAACGCCGGGCCGGCCATCGCGTAGAGACCGGCGCCATAGGCCTTGCGAACGATCACCGAGATCTTCGGGACGGTCGCCTCGGCCACGGCGCTGATCATCTTCGCCCCGTGGCGAATGATGCCCTGACGCTCTACCGCGGTGCCGATCATGAAGCCGGGCACGTCGGCGAGGAACAGCAGCGGGACGTTGAAGGCATTGCAGGTCTGGATGAAGCGGGCCGCCTTGTCGGCCGAGTCGACGAACAGCACGCCACCCTTCTCGTTCGGCTGGTTGGCGACGATGCCGACGGCGCGGCCGTCGAGGCGCGCGTAGCCGGTGATCAGCTCCTTCGCCCAGCGCGCATGCACCTCGAGCAACGAGTCGGCGTCAAGCAGTGCGTCGAGCACCTCGCGCATGTCGAAGATCTGGTTGTCGTCGGCGGGAACGATGTCGCCGATCGAAGCTGTCGAGGCCGGGTCGGCCGGCGGCGCCGCCGGTGGGTCCTCGCGCCAGTTGACCGGCATGTAGGACAGATAACGGCGCGCCAGATCGATCACGTCCTCGTCGCTGGCGGCGAGGAAGTGCCCGCAGCCCGAGACGCCGGTGTGCATCTTCGCGCCGCCCATCTCCTCCAGCGTCACCTTCTCGCCGATCACCATCTCGGCCATTCGGGGGGAGCCCAGATACATGGAGGCGTTGCCCTCGCGCATGATCACGACGTCGCAGAAGGCCGGGATGTAGGCGCCTCCCGCGGCGCTCGGCCCGAACAGCAGGCAGACCTGCGGCACCTGGCCCGAAAGCCGCACCTCGTTGTAGAAGATGCGCCCGGCGCCGCGGCGGCCCGGGAACATCTGCACCTGGTCGGTGATCCGTGCCCCGGCGGAGTCGACCAGATAGACCATCGGCACGCCCAACTTCAGCGCCCGCTCCTGGACGCGGAGGATCTTCTCGACGGTCTTCGGACCCCACGACCCGGCCTTGACGGTCGGGTCGTTGGCCATCAGCGCTGCGCGGCGCCCTCCGACCAGCGCCAGACCGGTGACCACCCCGTCGGCACCCAAACCTTCCCGCTCCCAGTTGGCGAGCAGCGCTTCCTCCGCGAACGACTCGGGGTCGACGAGCCGCTCGATCCGCTCACGGACGGGAAGCTTTTCCTGCTCGGCTAGCTTCGCGTGATGACGCTCAGGACCGCCGGCCAGCGCCGCCTCCAACGCCGGTCGGATGTCGGTCACTGCCTGCTGGGAGCGGGCGGCGGCGGTTGGCTGGGTGTGGAGGGCGGCTTGGCGTCCGTCGGCGGGGGCTTGGCCTCCGTGGGCGCCGACCTGCCGTCGGTCGCGGCCCGTCCATCGTCGTTCGTCGTCTGGCCGGTGTTCGTCGCCGGCGGCCTGGTGTCGGTTGCAGGCGGCCTGGTGTCGGTCACGGGCGGCTTGGTGTCCGCCTCCGCCGCCGCCTTGCCTACCGTTGCCGCGCCGGCGAGCTGACTCGACAGCTTCTCGAGCCCGCCCACGACCGCGTCGCGCCTCGTCTCCAGGTCGGCGATCACCTTCTCCATCTCGCGGCGGCGCTTGGCGCCCTCCTCGACCATCTGGATCGCCTTGTCCTCGGCCTCCTTCACGGTCTTGGAGGAGTGGGCGTCCGCCTCGCTGCGCACCCTCTTCGCGTAGCCATCGGCCTCGTCGCGGAGCTTCGTGGCCTGCGCTTCTGCCTCCTGGTGCGCTCGGGCCGAGATTGTCTCGGCCTCACTTCGAAGCTGCGTCGAGTGCGCTTCCGCTTCCGCGCGGGCCTTGGTGGCGAAAGCCTGGGCCTCTTCGCGCGCGTGCTTGGCGTACTCGTCGGCGGAGGTCTTAATGGACTCCACGCTCCCGTGTGCGACCTCGCGGATCTGGCGCGCGTCGTGCTCGGCGTCCGTCCGCAGCGACTGGGCAGCCTCCTCGGCCGCGGTGAGGATCTTGCCCGTCTTGCGGCCGATCTGCTCCAGGTCGTGCTTGATCGTGTCGGAGTGAACCTGGTCGGCACCACCGCCCTCCAGCCACTCGGCCAGCTTCGACAGGTAGTTGTCGACCTCGCGCCTGTCATACCCGCGTCGCGTGCGCGTGAAAGTCGCGTTCCGAATCCGTTCGATCGTCTCCACTCTTCCCTTCCTCCTCTTCACGGCCCCGAGCTTATCCGCTTCCCGCCCCTGCCAGCTTTGCTTGCATCGCTTCGGCCAGTGCGTTCACGGCACTCATCGGTCGCACCATGACCATCAACTCGTGAATCCTGTCGTCGGCGTCGAAACGCAGGATGTCCACTCCGTTCAGTTCGCGATCGCTGACCAGGGCCTCGAATATGAGAACAGCGGTGTCGCCCGACTCGACCTGATCGGTGTAGCGGAAATCCTCGAACACCTCGACGACGGCGCCCAGGAGCATCGAAATCGCCTCGCGGCCCTCGTAGGGCGCAAAGACGACCGGACTGCGGAACGAGGCTTCCTCAGCGAAAAGCTCGTCCACCGCCGAAAAATCCTTCCCTTCGGCGGCTGCCCTGAAACGGTCGCTCCTCATCGAATGTGCAGCCTAGTGGGAGATCGCCGATTGCGCCGCTTGGGGCCCGCCCAAAGCTCCTGAAAAGGACCACCAATTGCAGCGAAATAATGGGTCTTGGCGTCTGCGATTTGCTGACTCAAAGTCTGTTGATTCTCGGTCCCCCGACCTCGAGATCCTAGGCGTCGACTGAGCCCTGCCAATCGACCGGCCCGGCGCGCAGGACGTGCGCGCCCAGGGGCCGGCCGAGTGTCTCCTGGGCGGCGCGCGAGGCCTCGATCAGCTTCGCCAGGTCGATCCCGGTCTCGATTCCCATCTCGTGCAGCATCGAGACCACGTCCTCGGTCGAGACGTTGCCGGTCGACCCCGGCGGGACCGGGCAGCCGCCCAGCTCGCCGAACGAGCTTTCGAACGAGTCCACGCCCTCCTCCAGCGCCGCCAGCACGTTGGCCAGCCCCTGACCGCGGGTGTTGTGGAAGTGGGCGGTCAGCTCAACCGAGTCGAGCTGCTCGCCGGCCGCGATGAAGAACTCGTGCACCTGGCGGGGGTTGGCCATCCCAGTCGTATCGCCGAACGCGACCTCCTCACACCCGGCCACGGCCAGTCGCTTCGCGATCTCGAAGACGCGCTCGGGCGGGACCTCACCCTCGTAGGGACACCCGAAGGAGACCGAGATCACGCCTTCGCAGCGCAGCCCTTCTCCTCGCGCGGTCTCGATCGTGCGCTCGAGGCCGGACAGCGACTCCTCGATCGAGCGGTTGACGTTGCGCTGGTTGTGGGTCTCCGACGCAGACAGGAACAGGTTGACCTCTTCGAAGCGGTCGCGCATCGCCATGGCTCGCTCCAGCCCGCGCTCGTTCGGGATCAGCACCGAGAGGGAAACGCCCTCGCGCCGCTCGATCCGCTCCAGCACCTGTTCGGCGTCGGCGAGTTGCGCGATCACGTCCGCGCGCACGAACGAGGTCACCTCCAGCCGCGCCAGCCCGGTCTCCGACAGCATGTCGATCAGCCGCACCTTGTCGTCGGTGCCGATCACCTCGGGCTCGTTCTGGAACCCGTCTCGCGGGCCGACCTCGCGGATCCGGACGCGGTCGGGGAGCCCGGCGGGGCTCAATCCTTCTTCACCCCGCCGACCTCGATGACGCGCCGCTCGTGCGTCCCGACGCCGATCGTGCGGTCGCCATCCGTCACCTCGACCTCGAAGCGGAGCTTGCGTCCGTCGACCACCTCGCGCAGGTTGGAGCGCACCTGGCAGAGCGCCCCCTCAACCGCGGCGGCCACGTGCTTGACGCAAACCTCGAAGCCAACCGTGGCCTTCCCCTCGGGAAGGTTCTGGTAGCTGAGAACCGCGGTGTTTCGCTCCATCACGGCGACCATCCCCGGGGTCGACAGCACGCTGGCGCCGATCGTGCCCCCCACGTCGGTGACCAGCCGGCCCTCGACGACGAACTCGTCGACCCTCTGCAGCCCGGGCTCCAGGGTGGCTTCCGCGGGGCGGTCGGCGTCCGGTACGACCTCGCTGATCGAGGCCAGCTTGCGCTGCGGGTTGCGCGACATCAGGCGACCGGTTCGGTGATCGGATCGGGCATCAGACCATCCCCAGGCCGCCGCTGACGCCCAGCGTCTCGCCGGTGACGTACGAGGACTCCTCGGCCGCCAGGAAGGCGACTGCGGCGGCGACCTCGTCCGGCTTTCCGAGCCGGCGCATCTGCGTCGCGCCCTTCATCGTCTCGATCAGCTTCTCTCCCAGCTCGCCCATCTGCGCCGCGCCCATCAGCAGCGGCGTCTCGATCGGGCCCGGGGCGATCGAGTTGGCGGTGATCCCGAAGCGGGCGTTCTCGCGCGCGATCACCTTCATGAACGCGATCACCCCACCCTTGGCCGCCGAATAGACCGCCGAGCCCTTGGAGCCGACACGCCCCGCCTCCGAGGAGATGCTGACGATCCGACCGTAACCGGCCTCCTGCATGCCCGGCAGCGCCGCGTGGGTGCAGTTGAGGACGCCGTTGAGGTTGACCGCCAGCACCCGCTCCCACATGTCGGGCTTGGTCTGGTTGAAGAAGCCGAACTCGTCGGTGCCGGCGTTGTTGATCAACACCGAAAGGTCATCGATCGAGTCGACCACGCTGCGGGCCGATTCGTGGTCGGTGACGTCGAGCCGCACCGCGTGACCCCCGATCTCCGCCGCGACCTTGGCGGCGCCGTCCTCGTCCAGGTCACCGACCCAGACCTCGGCGCCCTCACCCGCGAGGCGGCGGGCAATCGCAGTGCCGATGCCTCCGGCCCCCCCGGTGACCAGGGCCTTGCGTGCCTCCAATCTCATCGGCCCGGAGCATACGGCCCATTCAGTGTCGCGTCCGCCAATGTCGGCCCGTTTCCGGCGAGCGAAAATCAAGCATGGCAAGGATCTCGCGCTGCGCGCTCGCACCGCGCCTTCGGCGCTCGGAGGGTGAGTAGTCGAGCTACTCACCCGACCGAGGACGCAGCTAGGCGAAGATTTGCAGCCGCCGGAACGGGGCGTCCATTGGTGGGCGTGGCACTTACACTGGCGCGCCGATGGCCCAAGCGAGCGATTCGACGCCTCCGATCCCGATCGTTGGCGGAACGGGCGCCCTCGGCTTCGGCCTGGCGCTGCGCTGGGCGACCGCAGGCGTACCGGTCGTGATCGGATCGCGCAATGCCGAGCGCGCGACCGAAGCGGCGGGGCGGCTGTCCGAGGCGGTACCGGACGCCGAGGCCGAGGGGCGGGTCAACGAGGAGGCCGCACGCGGGGCGCCGGTCGTCTTCCTCACCGTTCCCTTTCGCGCCCAGTCGGAGAACCTGAGCAACCTTCGGGGCGCGCTGGCATCCGGCCAGCTGCTGGTCGACTGCACGGTGCCACTTGCCGCAGCGGTGAGTGGCAAGGCGACCCGTTCGCTCGGGGTCTGGCAGGGCTCCGCCGCCCAGCAGGCGCAGGAGATGGTGCCCAAGGGCGTGACGGTTGTCTCGGCGCTGCACACGGTCAGCGCGCCGGTCCTCGGCGACCTCGAACGGGAACTCGACGAGGACGTGCTGCTCTGCGGCGATCGCAAGGCCGACAAGGCGACGGTGGCGCGGTTGGTGGAGTTGATCCCGGGGCTGAGAGCGGTCAACGCCGGCGCACTGGAGACCGCACGCATCGTCGAGCAGCTGACGCCGCTTCTGATCTCGATCAACAGCCGCTACAAGACGCACGCCGGGATTCGCATCACGGGCATCCCCGGCGCGGACCACTGGGCCGAGTGAACCGATGAAGGTCGCACTGCTTGCCGGTGGTACCGGCGGCGCCAAGCTGGCCGCCGGAATGCAGACGCGGATCGGCGCCGACCTCTCGGTGATCGCCAACACCGGCGACGACATTGAGACTCTGGGAGTGCACGTCTCCCCCGACCCCGACCTGATCACCTACTGGCTCTCCGGCGACATCGACGAAGAGCGGGGCTGGGGAATCCGCGACGACAGCCTTGTCGTATTCGAGCGGCTGGTGAAGCTCGGCGCCCCGGACTGGTTCGCACTCACCGACTGCGACCTCGCCGCCTGCCTCTACCGGCGCCATTTCCTCGCCGAAGGAGGGAGGCTCACCGCCGCCCAGGAGCAGATCGCCCGCGCCGTCGGGGTCAAGGCGACGGTGCTGCCGATGTGCGAGCAGCCGGTCCGCACGCGAGTGCAGACCCCAGCCGGCTGGCGCGATGTGCAGGAGTACCTGATCGTCGACCAGGCCGAGCCCCCGATCGAGGCCGTCGAGCTGGGCGGCATCTCCTCCGCTCGACCGACCGCGGAGGTCACGGAGGCGATCGCGGCCGCGTCGCTGATCGTGATCGGCCCCTCCAACCCGGTGATCAGCATCGGGCCGATCCTCGCCGTCCCCGGGATGCGGGAGGCGATCATGACCGCGACGGCGCCGGTGGTCGCGGTAAGCCCGTTCGTCGAGGGCCGGGTCGTCAAGGGCCCGACCGAAGTGTTCATGCGCGCCCTTGGCCGGCCCGCGACGGCGGCCGGGGTCGCGGGCCTCTACGAGGGCCTGCTCGACGGGATGGTCGTGGACGGGGGCGATCCGGACCCACCGCCGGAGGGGATCAAGACGCTGGCCGCGCCGATCCTCATGGACAGCGCCAAGTCCCGCAAGCGGGTGGCTCGGGTCGTGCTCGGCTTCGGCGCTAGCCTCGCTCGAGGATGAGCGCAGAGATCATCCGAAAACTCGCGGGTGCGGCTGGCGAGTGCCGGAGGGCGCCTGGCAAGAACGCAGCCGGCGAAGCGTGGCACGGCCACGTGAGCCGGGGAGGACGCTGCTTCGCGCCCTCCGGCGCCGCCAGGCGTGCGCGGGGGTTTTTGGATGGTCTCTAAAGCCACCGCGGTCCTGCCGGTGAAGCGCTTTGACGCCGCCAAGCAGCGGCTGGGCGTCGGGATCGACGAGGAACGCCGCCATGCGCTGGTCGCCGCGATGCTGCAAGACGTCCTCGAGGCGGTCGGCGCTGCGCGGATGATCGACCGGACGATCGTCGTCAGCGGCGAGCCCGCCGCGCAGCAGATCGCGCGCGATGGGGGCGCAGACGTGGTCTCAGGCCCCGGCGACGAGGGACACCCCGAGGCCGCCCTGATTGGGATCGGTGAAGCGCAGGCCGCCGCCGCATCCTGCGTGGTGCTGGTGCCCGGTGACTGCCCGCTGCTCGACCCGCGCGACCTCGACCGCCTGCTCACCGCCGTGCCGGACCCCTACGTGGCGATCGTCCCCGATCGCCATGGGACCGGCACCAACGCCCTGCTGCTGCGACCCCCGAACGCGATCCGCCCGGCATTCGGCGAGGGAAGCTGCGAGCGCCATCTCGAAGCCGCTCGGGCGGCAGGCCTTCCGCACGGGGTCGAGCGTTTGGACTCGCTCGCCCTCGACCTCGACACCCCAGCCGACCTGGTCGCCTTGACGACGACACTCGAAGCGGGCCGCGGGCGGGCCGTCCACACGGCTCGGGTGCTGGGGCTGTGAGCGCGAGGCTCTACCAAGGAGCTTGGTGCCGGGCCGAGCGCGAACCGAGGGTGCTGTGAGCGCGAGGGAGCTGCGGGTACTCGCGATCGAGCGGCTGCCCGAGATCGAACAAGGCGACCGGCTGGGGGAGCTGATCGCCGCCCGGACGGACCTCGAGCAGGGTGACGTCGTGGTGATCTCGCAGAAGGTGGTCTCGAAGGCGGAGAGCCGCGTGGTGCAGCTTTCCGAAGTCAAACCCTCCGAGCGTGCCCAGGAGCTCGCGGCCGGGCTGGGCAAGGACCCGGCGATCGTGCAGCTGGTGCTCGACGAGTGCCGCGAGGTCATCCGCGCCGAGCGCGGCGTGCTGATCTGCGAAACGCGGCATGGGCTGGTCTGCGCGAACGCCGGAGTCGACACATCGAACGTCCCCCAGGGCTCCGCCACGCTGCTGCCGCTGGATCCAGATGCATCGGCCCGCCACATCCGTGCCGAGCTCACGGAGTCGAGCGGCGCGTCGGTGGCCGTCGTGGTTTCGGACAGCTTCGGCCGGGCGTGGCGACATGGCCAGTACGAGGTGGCGATCGGCTGCGCGGGCCTGCGCCCCCTCGACGACTGGCGCGGACGTGCCGACGCCGGCGGGCGCACGCTGACGGCCACTGCGATCGCGATCGCCGACGAGGCGGCAGCAGCAGCCGACCTGGTCCGCGACAAGGCCAGCGGCGTGCCGGCGGCGATCGTCCGGGGCCTGGAACGCCAGCTGACCGAAGACGACGGTCCGGGGGCCGCAGCGCTGCGACGCTCCCGCGAGGAGGACCTATTCCGCTAGGCGGTCGGCGCCCTGTTAGGCGGTCGGCGCCTGTTCCTTGCCCGGCATCGGGGGAAGCGCGCCCCCCTCTTCGGTCCAGTCCGGCGGCTCGTAGGCCTCCCCCGGGTGGCCGCCGAGGCAGAGGATCCGGGCGCCGTCGTCGCCGGTCACCAACTTGCGTTGCTGCCCAGGGCCGACGCGGGCGAAGACTCCGGGCTCCAGCGAGAACTCCTCCTCCCCGACCTGCAGCGTCGCCCTGCCGCCGAGCGTCAGGTAGACCTCCTCCTGCTCGTCGTGGGAGTGATCGTGGGAGGGGTACATCGAGAAGTCGGGCGGCAGCTCGATCACCTGCATCCCGAACGAGGTCACACCGAGGCCGGCCCGGACGCGGCGCATTCCGCCGCCGAACACGGCCTCGAACTCCTCAAGCCTCTTTACGGTGACGTCAGCCATCGGTCACGCTCAGAACCGCTGCTCCCGCAAGCCTACCGGCGCGCAGGTCGTCGAGCGCTGTATTGGCGTCCTGCAACGGATAGACCTGGATTTCCGTGCGCACCGGGACCCGAGGCGCCAGCTCCATGAACTCCTCTCCGTCGCGCCGGGTCAGGTTGGCAACCGAGCGCACGGCTCGCTCGCCCCAGAGAATCTCGTAGGGAAACTCGGGGATGTCGCTCATGTGGATCCCCGCGCAGACGATCGTCGCCCCCTTGGCACTCGCCCGCAGCGCCGCCGGGACCAGCTCACCCACCGGCGCAAAGACGATCGCCGCGTCGACCAGCTCAGGGGCTTGATCCTCGACCGCTCCAGCCCACTCTGCGCCAACCCGGCGCGCGAAGTCCTGCCCCTCCGAGTCCCCGGCCCGCGTGAAGGCGAAGACGCGTCGTCCCTGGTGGACGGCAACCTGGCAGAGGATGTGGGCTGAGGCGCCGAACCCGTAGAAGCCGATTCGCTCCGCCTCCTCTCCGCAGAGGCGCAACGCTCGGAAGCCGATCAGGCCGGCGCAGAGCAGCGGCGCCGCATGGGCGTCGGGGTAGCCCTCCGGGATCGGAAAGCAGAAGCGCTCGTCGGCGACCGCCGCCTCGGCGTAGCCGCCGTCGATGTCGTAGCCGGTGAAGCGGGCGCGGTCGCAGAGGTTCTCGCGGCCGGAGCGACAGTAGCGGCACTCGCCGCAGGTCCATCCGAGCCACGGCACGCCGACCCGATCGCCGACCGCGAACCGCTGGGCCCCCTTCCCCGCGCGCTCGACGGTGCCGACGATCTGGTGCCCAGGAACAAGCGGAAGCTTCGGCTCGGTCAGCTCGCCGTCGACGACATGCAGGTCGGTGCGGCAGACCCCGCAAGTGTGAACGCCAACCAGCACCTGGCCCGGACCGGGCTCGGGGACCGGGAGGTCGGCCTGGCGCAGCGGCTGCCGCTGCTGCTCGAGCACCATCGCGTCCACAAGTTGATTGTCGCGGCAACCGCCAGCGCCGCGGACCGAAACCCAGGCTAGCTGCCCTTATCTCCCGCTTCCCGCTCGGTGCGCACGACAACGCTCGGGTGGCCGCCGTACAACCGCTCGACGGCCCGCCGCTCCATCTCGCGTGGCGACTCGCGATCGGGCTGCTTTGGTCCCTGCTTGCGACTCCGGCCCGCGAACAGGTCGAGCAGTCGTTGCTCTATGCGGATTGCGTCGCCCATACTCCGTTCCTTCCTCTGGTCGCCGCCTCAAACGGAGACAGCATTGCTCCCAGCATAAACCCGCATTTTGCGATCGGGTAAAGAGATTGGACGGCTAGGCGCTTCGGCGCTCAGTACGTCTCGATGATTTCGTAGAGCGTCGTGCGCTGGGCCGGAACTCGACCCGCTGCTCGAGCGGCCTCGATCAGCTGCTGCGGCTCCAGCCGCACGCCGTGATGAGAACCCGCCATGCGTGAGATGTTCTCCTCCATCAGCGTGCCGCCGAGGTCGTTGACCCCCCAGCGCAGGCTCTCGGTTGCGGCTTCGAGACCCATCTTCACCCAGCTCGCCTGCAGGTTGGTGATCGTGCGGCCGAGCGCGAGCCGGAACGCGGCGGTGTGCTTGAGGTTCTCGTCCCGTTCGATCTCCTCGATCCCGTGCGTGCGGCCGAGCAGCGTCTGGAAGGGGATGAAGCTGAGCGGCACGAACTCGGTGATTCCGCCGGTCCGCTCCTGCAGCGCCCTCACCACTTGCATGTGGCGGGCCAGCTCGCGGGGCTCCTCGATGTGGCCGAACATCACGGTCGAAGAGGAGCGCAGCCCGGCCCGGTGCGAGGCCTCGATGATCCGCACCCAGCGCTCGACCGGCAGCTTGTTCGGGGAGATCCGCTGGCGCACCCCGTCGTCGAGCACCTCGGCGGCAGTGCCCGGAGTCGATCCCAGGCCGCACTCGATCAGGTACTCGAAGACCGACTCCGGTTCACGGCCGGATCGCTCGCACATGAACTCGATCTCCATCGGGGAGTAGGCGTGCAGGTGGATCTGCGGCGCCACCTGCTTGACGAGACGAAGCCAGCGCCCGTAGTCCTCGAGCGTGTAGTCGGGGTGGATGCCGGCCTGCATGCAGATCTCCGTGGCGCCGAACTCGACCGCCTCCTCCACCCTGGCGACGAAGTCCTCCTCCTCCACGTGGTAGGCGTCGGGCGAGCGCTTGCCCTGGCCGAAGCCGCAGAACGCGCATCCGACGATGCAGATGTTGGTGAAGTTGATGTTGCGGTTGACGACGAAGGTCGCTTGCTCCCCGGCGAGCTCGGCCCGCAGCTCGTCGGCGGCCAGCCGCATCTCCTCGATCACCTCGGGGCGGGTCTCGGCGAACAGCGCCGTCAGCTCGTCCTCCGAGAGCTGCTTTCCCTCGCGCCCCTTGGCGATCGCCTTCGGGGCGAGGCCCGAATCGAGCGTCTCCTCGCGACGGCGACCGGAGCCGCGGCGCGGGATGAAGCTCCAGTACTTCAGCTTCACCAGGTCCAGCACCCCCTGCTCCATCCACTCTGGCTCGAGGTATTGCGGGTAGACGCAGAGGCGCTCGGTGAGTGCGAAGCCGCGCGGCGCAAGTTCCTTTCGCACCTGGTGGGGACTGGGGAAGGCGTGCTCGGGCGAGATGTGGTCGCCGTTTGCCGACAGGCCGCCGAGATCGGTGGCACCTGCCTCGACCAGCTCCGACCACCAGTCCGAGAGGTTCGGCGGCACCTGGATCCCGACCTCGGGCATCAAGCGTTTGCATTCGGAGATCAGGCGCTTCATATCATCCAGAGTCACTGGAGTAGCCCAATCGGGAAGGTGGATCTCGTCATTTGTCATTTGTCCTTCGTCATTCGGGGTTTGAGCCCCAGCCGAATGACGAATGACGAGTGACGAGTGACCGTCCTGATTCCAACGGCGGTTCGCGGCAGCTTCAGCAATGTCAGCAACCTCACGCCCGTAGTAGCGCGGATGCGGCACGTAGTTCTGCAGGATCACCTCCTGGATGTGGCCGTGGCGGGCCTGCAGCTCGGCGAGCGCCTCCAGCGACGCGATCCGCTCCTCCTCGGTCTCGCCGATCCCGACCAGGATCCCGCTCGTGAACGGGACCCGCAGCTCGCCGGCAGCGTCGATCATCTCCAGCCGCCGCGCCGGGTGCTTGGTTGGAGAGCCGGCGTGGACGGTCTCCATCAGCCGCTCGGAGACCGACTCCAGCATCAGCCCCTGGGACGCGGTGGCCTCGCGCAGCCGCAGCAGGTCGCCACGGTCGAGGACCCCGACATTGGTGTGGGGAAGCAGTCCCCGCTCCAGCGCCCGCTCGCAGGTCCAGACGACATAGGACGTGAAGTCGGGATGGCCCCAGGAGCGCAGCCGGGCCGCGACTTCGTCGTTTACCTCCGGCCGCTCGCCGGTGAGAACCAGCAGCTCCTTGCAGTTGTGCCGCAGCGCATCGTCGAGGCGCTGCTCGACTTCCTCGGGCGTGTAGATGTGGGCGCGATGGGTGGCGAAGGCGCAGTACTTGCAGTAGCACTGGCAGGTCCGCGAGAGCGACAGCGTGTAGTTACGCGAAAAGGTGACCCGGCGCACACCAGGCACGCTAGCGCACGGCCGGCGCCGTCCCTAGGTGTTAGGCCCTTGCCTGCCGCCCTGACCGGGGATTGGCGGGGAGACCTTCTCGCCAGCCTCGATCACGAAGCGGAACAGCACGGCGCCGATCAATGCCGCAACCAGTGGGCCGAGCACATACGGCCAGACGCCACCCCAAGTGTTGCTGACCAGCGCCGGTCCGAACCAGCGGGCCGGGTTCAGCGAGCCACCGGTGAGCGGGCCGGTGACCATCACCGCGAATCCCAGCGTCGCCCCAATGCCGAGCGGGGCCCATTCCTTCGCCGAGCGCGTTCCGAGCGCCACGACCAGCACCGCCAGGACCAACACCAGGGCGCCGATGCCCTCGACGACGAAGCCCTGGAGCTTCGAGCCGAGCAGAGAGCTGACCTGGACGGCGCCATAGTGGCCCGCCCGGCCCTCGTCGACCAGCAGGGCCTTGGTCAGCAGCGCACCGAGCACGGCGCCGGAGAGCTGGGCGAGGATGTAGATCACGGCGTCGATCGGGTCGATCCTGCGGATCGCCGCGACCGCAACGGTCACCGCGGGGTTGAAGTGACCCCCGCTGACAGGTCCGAAGATCAAGATCAGACCGAAGAGCAGAAACGCGTGGACGAGACCGATGACGGCGAAGTCGGAGCCGAACTGGGCCTGGTTTCCGGTCGCCACGAACAGGGTGACGGCGCTGGTGATGAAGAAGACCAGAAATAGGGTGCCGACTAGCTCAGCGATGTAGGCAGCGAGTCCTCGATCCTGCACAGCGTCGAACCTCCTCGGGTTGAATGCCGGCGGCAGTCTAACCAGACCGGCGGCGCGCGGCGTCGGCGGGCCGCTGACCGCCTCGGTTGTCAGCCCCGCCGTGGCCATGCCGGTGTCGATGATGACTGCGGTGGCGCGGCCGTCTCTCTCGCGATGGCAGCGGCGCGTGCCGTGGTCGATCGTGTGACCGAAGACGTCCACGAACGACCATCCGTAGCGCTTGAAACCGAGGCTCATGAACAGCACACCGAAGTCCTGGTTGTAGGCGAACTGGCTGTGCGGCACACGTGGCGAATCGATCGGAAAGAGGAAATAACCCCCGGTGCCAACCGTGAACTGGCTGATGCCGCGCTTGTGATCGACGACGCCGCTCGGTCGCTGCGGCGCGAAGCGCTCGTAGATGTGCTCGTGCCCGTTCAAGACCACGTCGGCGCCTCCCCGGTAGAGGGCGTTCCAGAGCGCCCGGGTGTCGCCGGGCTCCTCGTACACGCCCGATGAGAAACGCGGGTGATGCATGTAAGCGAGCACGCAGCGGCGCGGGTGCTCGCGAAGGTCCTGTCGCAGCCATCTCAGCTGCCGCGAGCTGCCGCGGCAGGAGACTTCGTCGCAATTGGAGTTGAGCGCCACGAGGTGCCAGGAGCCGAGGTTGTAGGAGTACCACCCGTGTCCGCGCACGCCGGCCGCGCCGTCGCCGACCCCGACCCCGTCCCAGTAGTCCCAGTAGCCCTGCGCACCCTGGCCGTCGTCGTACTCGTGGTTGCCGATCACCGGATGGCTGGCGGCATGCCAGCGTCCCCAGGTGGGCTGGTAGGAGTCGAGAAAGCTGTCCAGCGAGCCGTTGTCGTCGTACTGCAGGTCCCCGAGCGCCAGCACCGCCGAGAGCGATCGGCCGACGAGCAGGTTCGAGGTCAAGAGCTCCTGGCAGCTGTTGGAAGTGCCGAACCCAGAGTTAAAGCGGGGGTTGTTGGGACCGCAGGCTATGTCGCCCGCGGCGGCGATCAGCGGCGTCCCCCGGGCCTGCGCCTCCGACGCGAGCGCCAGGACCACCAGCAACCCGAGCGCGCAGACCAGCGGCCCCGGCCGTATCCCCAATCGGCTCATCTGCGAATCAATAACTGACCGAACGGGGACGAGTTGCGCCGCACTCGGCCATCCGGCCAAGGCTATGCTGGCGCGCGCATGAGAATGGTCGTCGCGTCGCTGGCGGCCGTCCTGCTCGGGCTCGCCGTCGTGGGCTGTGGAGGGGACGGCGCTGAACCGGGCGCTCCTCGGAGGGCGACCCTCGTGCTGGACTTCACGCCTAACGCCGTGCACAGCGGGATCTACGTCGCGCTGCGGCGCGGTTACTACCGCGACGCGGGCGTCGACCTCGAGGTGCGCGCGCCGTCGGCCTCGACCGACGCCCCGAAGCTGCTGGAGGCCGGCAGGGCCGACTTCGCGATCCTCGACATCCACGACCTCGGCATCGCCCGCGAGCGTGGGTTGAACCTGGTCGGCGTCGCACCGATCGTGCAGCGGCCGCTGGCCTCGGTGATCGCCCGCGCGGACGGGCCGGTTCGTCGACCCCGCGACCTGGAGGGCCGGCGCGTTGGCGTCACCGGACTGCCCTCCGACGACGCCGTGGTCGACTCGGAGGTGGCGGCCGACGGTGGCGACCCTGCGAAGGTCGATCGGGTGACGATTGGCTTCAACGCGGTCGCCGACCTCGCCGCGGGCAAGGTCGACGCCGCGACCGGCTTCTGGAACGCCGAGGCGGTGGCGCTCCAGCGGCAGGGAGTCCCGGTGCGGGTATTCCGCGTCGACCGCTACGGCGCCCCGCCCTACCCGGAGCTGGTGCTGTGCACGTCGGCGTCCACGCTTCGGCACGATCCGGAGCTGGTGCGCGGGGTTGTCGGCGCCACGAAGCGTGGCTACCAGGCCACGCTGCGGGATCCTGCCGCTGGACTCGACAACCTGCTTGCCGCGAACCCCGGGCTCGACCGCGCCGAGCAGCAGGCCGAGCTGCACGTGCTCCGGTCCGCCTTCTCGCCACCGGGGCAGCTGCGAACGGCCGCTCTGGTCGGGTGGGCGCGTTGGGACGCCGAGCACGGCATCCTCGCCGGCCCAGCGACGATAGCCCGAGCGAAGGAGGTTGAGGCGCAAGCGTTCCCGCTCGGATGACGCGCAACTAGCCGCCGAGTAGGCGCTCGACCAGCTGGGGCATTTCGCGTACCAGTCGCGAGCGCGGCACCACCCGGTCCACGCCGGCCGCCTCCGCCCTCTGGCGTAGCTCGGCGTCGGTGTGAGGGTAGAAGCCGAGCACCGGGAGGCCGAGCCCCACCAGGGCGTCCGGTTCACTGTGCTCGAGGTCGGCGATCAGCAGCTCGGCCCCGGCAAGCGGCGCCTCCGGGATCGTCGGCGCAAGCCCGACCTCGTGCCCAGCCGCGGTCAGCGTCTCCTTGACACGGGTGCCGAGCAAGAGCTCGGGCGCGATCACGACGATCCGGGCCACGCGCCTAAGACACCCCGGCGGCGAGCCCCCTCACAGGCCGCGCCGCTGGCGGAACTCCTCGCGGACGCTCTCCGGCCGACCCCACATCTGCACCACCTCCGTTCGGCCCTCGCGCACCTCGCGCAGCGCCATCTCGCCCCCGATCCCTTCCGCGTCGAGCTTTGCCAGCACGCCATTGACGGTCTCCGCCGCCGCCGCGTGTCCAAAGCTGTGGGCGACGAGCAGGCGCCAGTGCCAGTCGGCCTTCGAATAAGGCTGCGCGTTGACGGTGCTGAGGATCACGGCCGCGTCCACGTAGCGATTCTCGTCGTCGATCCGCATGTCCAGCTCGAGGTCGGTCCAATCGGCCGGCAGCGAATCGAGCAGCTCCTGGAAGTCGTCGGCGAGCGCCACGGGTTGAAGCGTACTCGTGCCGGTTTCAGCTGGCAGGCGTCGCACCCGAGACTCGCATCCTCCGCACCAGGTCACGGCCCAAGGCGTGACTCTCCCCATCGACCTTCACGGAGACCGGCCCCCCGAAGGGCTGGCGATCGGTCACGGTCAGGTCCACGCCGGGTCTGATCCCGCGTTCGGCCAGGTAGCGCAGCATCGAGGGATCGCTGTCGGAGACCCGGGTGAAGATGGCGCGCTCACCCGGCCCAAGCTCCGCCAGGGGGCGGCTCGCGTCGCTCGGCGGCGCCTTCAGGTCGGGGCCTGGAATCGGGTCGCCGTGCGGGTCATGGCTCGGGTCGCCGAGCTTGGCCGCGATCAGCCCCTCCAGCTCCTCAGAGATGTAGTGCTCCAACACCTCGGCTTCCTCGTGCACGCGGTCCCAGGGCATACCGAGTGCGTCGCTAAGGTAGGACTCCAACAGCCTGTGATGGCGGATCACCTCAAGCGCGACCGTCTCTCCGGCCGGTGTCAGGGTGACGCCGTGGTACGGCTGGTGACGGACCAGCCCGATGTTGCTGAGTCGTTTGAGCATCGCCGTTGCAGTCGCCGGGGCAACCCCGAGCCGCTCGGCCAGCTCGCTGGTGCCGATCGGTCCCCTGCCGCGCCTCGACAGTGCGTAGATCGCCTTCAGGTAGTCCTCAGTCGCCTCTGAGTTCGGGGCGCTCCGCCCGCGGCGGCCGTGGGTGTTCGGCGTTGCCATCCGAATTCCTCAGACGCTGACCAGCAAGCTAGTCATGTACAGGAGGACCAACCCCGCGAGGATGCCGGCGATGCTCCCTGCGTGCAGGGCCCGGCCGGACTCGTCTCGGATCGCCGGGACAAGCTGCTGGATGACCTGGGCGATCGCCCCGGCTCCGGCCCCGAGCAGCAGCGCAGCGAGGTTCGAGTTGAAGGCGGTGGCGCCGATCAGGGCGCCAAGGATGGCCGGCGCTCCGGCAATCAGGCCGAGGACGATGAGGCGCCGGATTCCAGGTGGTCGGTCGGCCAGCGGGGCGACGATCGCCAACCCCTCGGTGGTGTTGTGAATCGCGAACCCGATTACCAGGACCGTCCCGAGTGCCAATGCACCAACCGCATAAGCCGAGCCGATCGCCAACCCCTCACCGAGGTTGTGCAGCCCGATACCGATCGCGACCAGCAGTGCCAAATAGGCGCCACCCGTCCCGGCGGCACGCTGGCGCTCCTCGCGGGCAGTCATGAAGGATTCGATCCCGGCAAGCACCAGATATGAAGCCAGCGCCCCGAGGAAGACCAGCGCAGCACCGCCAAATACCTGCGACCCGCCCAGGGCGGTCTGCACTCCCTCCTGGATCGCGTCGATGGCGAGAAAAGCAAGCAAACCGATCGTCAACGCCATCAGCACCCGCACCCAGCGCGCATCGATTCTGCGCACAAAGGGAAGCCACAGCATCCCCAGCGCCACGGGAATGACTCCCACATAGACGCCGAGCAGCGCCATCAGGCCGAAAAAGCCCGAGTCAGTCGCGGGGGTCTCGACGGCAACCGGGATGTCGTGCTCGAACGTCTCCCCGGTCGAGGTGAGAAGGACGATGTCGTACCCCTCGCCCTCGATCCACGCATAGGGGATGGTCAGCTTCTCCGCACCGAGCCGGCCGATCTCGCGCTGGTCGGCCTGGAAGTCAACGAATCCGTCGTTCACCGACACCTGGGCGACCCGCACGGGATCGGGACCGTCGTTTCGCAATGACAGCTCGATCTCCCCCGGCCTCAAGACCGTACGCTCGAACGTGAGGTCCTCGACCGGGGGACCGTTGCGATCACTCAAGCCCGGGCCCCCGAGCAGCGCAAACGCAGCCACCACGGCAGCGATCAGAGCCAGAGGGGCAAGCCCCAGCGCCCAGGCCGGCACCCGCGCCATTAGCGGCGTCCGCTGTGTCGCGCCCCGTGCTTCCAACTACGTCACCTCGAAGAACCCGAGCCAGCCGAGCTCGGCGAACTCAGTCTTGTGGGCGTGAAACATGAACCTCCCCCTGTGTGGGAAGCGGAATTCGAGGATGCCCCGCTGTCCCTGCGCCAGCGCGATCGTGTCGGTGTACTCGGCGGACTCCAACCGGGTGCCGGTCGGGAAGTAGTCGAAGAAATTGGCGTGGATGTGGAACGAGTTGGAGGGGTCGAATTCAAGGATGTTGAGCAGGTAGATCCGCACCAGCTGGCCACGCTTGACCCGGATCGGATGGCGCTGGTAGTGGAAGGCGATGGTGTTGACCGCGTAGACCTCGTTCTCGTTGTCGAAGTTCGTGTCAAAGCCGTTCATGACCATCACCAATTCATCCGCGTCCTCCCTTGGGCGCTTGGGATCGACGATGAAGGTGCCGTACAGCCCCTTGGCGATGTGCTGCGACAGGGGGCTGGTGTGGCAGTGGTAGTGGTGCATGCCGAAGGGTGCGGCGTCGAACTCGTACGTGAAGGTCCCGCCTGGCTCGATCAACCCCCCACCGATCCCTTCGCCGACCCCGGGCATCCCATCCATCGCGGCGGGGTGAATTCCGTGAAAATGGATCGTGTGCGCATGGGATGAGCCGTTGCCGAAGTGGATCCGCAGCTTCTCCCCCTCACGGCAGCGCAGGGTCGGCCCGGGAATGCGCCCGTTGTAGACCCAGGCAGGGTAGGTGACACCGGGGGCTACCTCGACATCCTTGTCGGTGGCGGCCAGCTCCCACTCGCGCAGGACGCGCCCGCTGGCCAGGGGGCGGGTGCGGCCCCAGTCGAAGTCGCGCACGAGTTCGCTGGGATCGAAGCCGTTGGAGGCGTGATTGACCTCGGGGCCACCGCTCTGGAAGCCGCTGTGCATCATGCCGGCTGCCCCGTCGTGCATCTTCGGGCCGGATGCCTTCGTCCCCTCGATCGCATGATGGAGTCCGGCGTCGGGAATCAGCTCGTGAAGGACCGGCAATGCTGCCCCAACCGCCGCTCCGCCCAGAAGTCGACGGCGGCTGAACCGGTGTGCTCCGCTGCGACCCGCAGACCGATTTTCCTTTCGTCGGGACACAATCAGAAATTAGATTAGCCTAAAGATAGGATATGGGAGATGGCGACCAAGGCGATGCCGGAACTCGACGCGCAGTACCGGGTGCTGCGGGAGGAGGCCGGCCTTCTGGACCGCTCAGATCGGGGCAAGCTGATCGTGCGCGGCCCCGAAGCGGCCGAGTACCTGCAGGGGCAGCTCACCAACGACGTCGAGGCGCTCGGCGCCGACGGGGGCTGCTACGCGGCCCTGCTGGACCGCAAGGGACACATCCAGGCGGACATGCGGGTCCTGCGGCTGAGCAGTGGGGAGATCTGGCTCGACCTCGAGCCACAAGCCGTCCCCACGGTGCTCCGTCACCTTCAGACCTATTCGGTCGGGCGCGAGGTCGAGATCGAAGACGTCTTCGATCGCTGGGCGATCACCGCGCTGCTCGGTCCGCGGGCCGCCGGGATTGCCGGCTTCGAGGGGCTGGGGCCGGAGCACGCGCAGCGCTTCCGTGAGTGGGACGGGGTCGAGGTGCTTGGGGTGGCCACCGATCTCGGCCTCGACCTGATCACCAGGGTCGACCAGCAGGCCTCGCTCCGCAAGCTGCTGAGCGCCGCTGGCGCCGTCGAAATCAGCGAGGCTGCCGCGGAGATCGCCCGAGTGGAGTCTGGGCGCCCCCGCTTGGGCGCCGAGATGGGCGAGTCGACGATGCCGGCTGAGGCGGGGATCGTCGAGCGGGCAGTCGACTTCGAGAAGGGCTGCTACATCGGCCAAGAGCCGGTCGCCAGGCTGCACTACCGAGGCAAGCCCAACCGCCGGCTTCGCGGCCTGCGGCTCGGCGCGCCGGCGGAGCCCGGCGCCGCGCTGCAGCTCGAGGACCGGGACGTGGGCTCGATCGGCACCGCCTGCGTCTCCCCCGCCCTCGGGCCGATCGCCCTCGCCGTCGTGCGCCGCGAGGCCGAGCCGGGCAGCACCGTTCGAGTCGGCGACGGAACCGCAACGGCGGAGGTCGTCGAGCTGCCATTCGGAGCCGACCGGTGAGCAACGGGGCCAGGCGTCCCAGCACCCGCCGCCGCTGGTTGGGTGGCCGGCGCCGCCTCGGACCCGACAGTCCGCTGGTCGGCGGCCCGGTGGTCACCGAGCCCTCGATGGGCGGGCCGGTAGAAGCGAGGGCGGGAGCCGAAGAGGCGGCCGTGGCGCCGACCTTTGACCCACGCGCCGACGACTACGCTCGGCCCGAGGTCACGCCCGAGGTCGTGCCAGAGCGCGCCAACCTGCGCGACCTGCGGGCGCTACTGCCGGCCACAGACGAGGAGCGCTCGCTTGACGACTGGGGCCGCTCCGAGGGCTTCGTGTCGCTGGTCGAGCCGCTGCTGAACTTGTACTACCGCTACTGGTTCCGAGTCGAGACCGAGGGCATCGAGAACGTCCCCTCGCAGGGCGGGGCGCTGCTGGTCGCCAACCACTCGGGCGCGCTTCCGCCGGACGGGCCGATGGTGATGGAGGCAATCCGCAACGAGCACCCCAATCCCCGCCCGCTCTACATGCTGGGCGAGAACTGGTTCAGGGGCTTTCCCGGCATCGGGATGCTCACCAACAAGCTCGGAATGGTCAGCGCCCACCGTGACAACGCCCAGCGCCTGCTCCACGACGAGGGTCGGCTGGCGATCGTCTTCCCGGAGGGCCAGAAGGGCAGCCGCAAGGTGCTCTGGCAGCGCTACCGGTTGCGCCGCTTCGGCCGCGGGGGTTTCGTGCGCACCGCGATCCGCGCCCGCGTCCCGATCGTCCCGATCGCCGTCGTTGGGGCCGAGGAGGCGATGCCGATCTTCGCCCACCTGCGCCCGCTGCAACGGATCAGCGGCCTGATTTACTTCCCCCTCAACCACGCGTTCCCGCAATTCGGGCTCGCGGCGGGGCTGATGTACCTGCCGGCGAAGTTCAAGATCCGCTTCCTCGAGCCGGTCGACATGTCCGAGTACGGGCCGGAGATCGCCGAGGACTCGGGCGCGATCCAGGCGATCGCGGAGGAGATCCGGGCCCGGATCCAGGTCCAGCTGGAGGAGATGCTGAGGGCGCGGAACTCGGTCTGGTTCGCCTGAAAGGCGGGGAACCGGGGCGCGTGCCGGGTCGAGTCGGCTAGATTCTGGGCCGAGATGGGTCGCGGGAGAGGCAAACAGGCGATCCTGGCCGCAAGCGGCACGTTCGCGCTGGGATTACTCGGCGTCGGGTGTGGACCCACGAGCCACCCCAATGATCCGCGGCCCCCGCTCGCGGCGGAGGTGACGGTGAACATCACCAACAGCTCCGTCTCGGCCCAGCCGGCCGCGGTCGGGGTAAAGCGCGCGAACGGCGCCCCGCTGAGCCAGAACGGCGTCAACGAGCCGAGCGCAGACATCAAGGACCTGGTCGTCAACTTCACGACCTCCAACACCACTGCGACCCAGACCACACTTGAGATCCACGGCCCGGGCGGCTCAGAGAAACGCTCCGGCCCGATCGTCCCCAAGGGCAACAACGTCTACAAGGTCGCGCTCGGGACCGGCCACTACACGCTCGAGGCGGCCGACCTCCCCGGGGCGACTCCGGCGCCGTTTTATGTCGGACCCGCCCGCGTCTCCTCGCAGAACGACTTGCTCTTGCCCTAGTCGGTCGGGCCGTCGTCGCTCGAGACCAGAGTCTCGATGCGCTCGAGCTTGGCGCGAACGGTCTCGACCAGCGCGTCGAGCCCGACGCGTGCCTTGTCGGAGCTGGTCTTGATCCCGGTCAAGGTGGAGCGGATCGCCTGCGCCTGCTTCAGCGTTGACACCGCCTCCTGAGTGGTGTCTCGCACCGTGGCTGCGTCCACCTCCAGGCCCGTATCGCGGGTCATCGTGACTCGCGCCGCGGCGAGCCGGTAGGCCACCTCGATGGCGAGCCCGGACGGGTCCTCGCGGTCGACCGCGACGATCATCTTGTTGCCCTCGTACTCGTGCAGTTGCTCGCACCTGGCGGGGACGCGCTCGTCGCCTGCGACGACCAACACCCCGAACGAGGCGGCCCGCGCGGCCATCCCCTCGTTCAGCTCACGCCAGGCGTCGTTTCGAGACAGCTTCTTGTCCTTGGCCTCGAACAGAATCCGGCCTGCCGACGGACCGTCGGCGGCCCCCAGCTCGACCAGCGTGTCGCCCTTCTTTCCACCGCCCTCGGCCTGCTCACCACCGGTATGGGAGGCGGAATCGCCGCGCACCGAGGCGATCCGCTCAATCACCCCATGGACCTTCTCCTCGAAGGTGAGTCCCTTGCGGGTCCCGACCTCCTCGGCCTCGGCGACTCGTCGATCGGCCTCCTCGCGCTCCTTCAGCTCCAAGATCTCCCGGGTCAGGGCATCGATTCGCTTGCGGCTCTCCTCTCCGTCGCGCTGACGGCGCACCTCGCCCTCCTTCAGCGCCCGGATCACACCGTCCTTGAAGTCGAACAGCGGGTTGGCGCCATCCTTGGCCGAGAACTGGCGAGCCAGGGTCTCGCGCTGCGTCTCGGCGGAGCGGTCAAGCAGCTCCTTGATCTGATGCTGAACGGTTCCCTGACGGTCGGCGCCGAAGCTCTTGGCGATCTCCTCGGCAAGCAGGTCGTTGCCAGTCTCGATCATCCTCACCAGCTTCTGGGCAAGCTCCGCGGTGTGCTTCCCGAACTCCGCCTTAACGTAGTCGACCTCGGCCGCGGTTCCCTCCCGCTCCAACACGCGGGCGCCGATCTCGATCGACTTGGAGACGGTCTCGGCCGGCGGCTGACCCGACTCCGCGCGCTCCCGGACCACCCTGGCCGCGCGCTCGTCCTCAACCTCCAGGCGCTCGATCACGAGGCGCCCGTCGATCGCGCGGACGGTGCTCGTTTCTTCTGCTGTGAGCTTCTCTGACGCTTCCATGTGGACTCACGAGGGTAGGCCGCGCGGCGGACGTGAACCCTGACCCGCTGCCGGGCTTGATCTAGGATTGCGCCGCCCTATCGAGCCCGGAGGAAGCCCCTTGGCGGTTGACATCGAAGAAGTCTCGAAGCTCGGCGTCCAGCTCGGCGAGCTGCCGGAGACGATGGCGGCCTGGGTGATCCGGCAAGACCGCGAGGGCGAGCCGATGACCGCCTTCCAGCTCGAGGAGATCGAGGTGCCCGAGCCAGGGCCGTTCGAAGTGATCGTGCGGGTGATGGCCGCCGGCGTCAACTTCAACAACGTCTGGGCGGCGCTGGGCAAGCCGGTCTCTGTCTTCGGCTACGGCGATCACCCCGATTACGGCCACCATATCGGCGGCTCGGACGCCTCGGGGATCGTCTGGAAGGTCGGCGAAGGGGTCACCAAGCACAAGCCCGGCGACGAGGTCGTGGTCCACTGCAACCAGGCCTCCTACGAGGACGTCGAGGTGCACGGACTGGACCCGCTCGCGGCGCCCAGCCAGAAGATCTGGGGCTACGAGACCACCTGGGGCTCGTTCGCCCAGTTCACCAAAGTCCAGGCCCAGCAACTTTTGCCCCGCCCCCAGAACCTCAGCTGGGCCGAGTCGTCCGCCTACGGGTTGACCTACTTCACCGCCTACCGGATGCTGATCGACCAGTGCAAGGTCCAGGCCGGGCAGAACGTCTTGATCTGGGGCGCCGCCGGCGGGCTGGGAGTGTTCGCGACCCAGCTCTGCGCCGCGTCGGGGGCCAACGCGGTCGGCGTCGTCTCCTCCGACCAGAAGGGCGATCTGGTCAAGCAACTCGGCGCCGTCGACTACATCAACCGCACCGAGTTCGCGGGCATGATGCGCACAGGCAACGAGTCGCCGGAGGAGGAAAAGGAGCGATCCAAGGTCGCGCGGGGGTTCGCGAAGCGGGTCAAAGAGATCCTCGGCGACGCGCCCGACATCGTCTTCGAGCACGTCGGCCAGGCGACCTTCCCGACCTCGGTCTTCGTCGCCAAGCCGTTCGGCAAGGTGGTGATCTGCGGCGCCACCTCCGGCTACAACCTCGACTTCGACGTCCGCTACCTGTGGATGCGCCAGAAGCAGATCATCGGATCGCACTTCGCCAACGCGTATGAGTGCATGCGGGCCAACCATCTGATCGCCAAAGGCAAGATTCGCCCGGTGCTCTGGCAGACGATGGGTTTCGAGGGCGTCCCCGAGGCGCACCAGCTGCTGTACGAGAACAAGCACCTCGGCAAGATCTCGATCCTGGTCGGCGCCAAGGATGAGCGGGAGGGGAAGACCGAGGAGGGCCCGGGCGCGATCCGGGCCGAGGTCGGCGCCTGATGGCCGAGGTCTGTTACATCGACTGGCACGTGACGCCGTTTCGCGCCGATCGCTTCCTCGAGATCTGGACACCAGCGGCGGCCCGGGTGCTCGCCTTCGGGGCCACGAGCTGGTCTCTGACCCGCAACATCGACGACCCCCTCCATATCCGCCAGGCCGCAGTCTGGGAGAGCCACGACGACTTCGAGCGCTACTGGTACTCGGAGGAGACCACGGCCGCCCGCGAAGAGGCGATCAACTACTACGGCAAGCCGGTCCTACCGGTCTGGCACTCGCTCGTCGGCGCCGAGTAGCGGAACTAGGCGGCGATTGGAGTCGTCTCGCTGCGACGTGCCTCCTCGAGGAGCTCCTCGAGGATCTCGGCCAGTTTCTCGTGCTGCTCGTCGGAGACGAGTTTGAACTGCGCGTCGAACGCCTCCTCCGCGGTGCTGATCGGTAGGTCGCGGTCGATCACCCTCGCACCGATCGCGCCCAGCACCTTGCGCAGCTCCGCCTGGGCCCAAACGGCACCGAACATCGAGGTGCTGGCACCGATCACCGCCACCGGCTTGCCGCGAAACGCGTTGTCGGGAAACGGCCGCGACGCCCAATCGAGGGCATTCTTCAGTTGGCCCGGGATCGATGCGTTGTACTCCGGGGAGGCAATCAGCACGGCGTCGGCGCCGGCAATCGCCTCTCGTAGCTTCTGCACCGCCGGGGGCGCTGGATCGACGTCCTCGTCCTCGTTGTAGGGCGGGACGTCGGCCAGCCCCTCGAGGAACTCGAGCTGAGCGGGCGACGACAGCAACTCGCTCGCTGCCCGCAGCAGCTTGGTGTTGTGCGAGTCGCGCCGCAGGCTGCCTGAGATCGCCAGCACCCGCATGGCTACTCCTCGCTGACCAGCTCGAGGTGGACGGTCAGGGTCACATCGTCGCCCAAGACCTTTCCGCCCTGGGGCAGATCGGCGTTCCAGTCAAGCCCGAAATCGTGGCGATCGACGACCGTCTCCAGATCGATGCCGACTCGATGGCCGCCGCCCAGAGCCTCAACCGGACCGCTGATCGAGCCGTGGGCCTCAACCGTCCCGGTGAAGCCCTTGACCGTCAGGTCCCCTTCGACCACGATGCCGTCGCTCTCTTCGCGCATATCCCGCGCGACGAAGGAGATCTCCGGATGGCGTTCGGCGTCAAAGAACTCCGGGGACAGCAGATGTCCCTTGAGGTTTTCGTCCTTGACGTCGACGCTCTCCACCCTGGCCGAACCGATGAGCCGAGGCTCGCCTTCGACCAAGCTCAGGGAAACGTCGTAGTCGTCGAAGCTGCCGCGGAAAGTTCCCGCGCCCATGTGCTTGACCGAGAAGCCGACGCTCGAGTGGACGGGGTCGGACTTCCAGCTGCCCTTGGGGAGAATTGCTTGTGCTGTCGTCATTTGAAAAACCTTTCCGTTTGACTAAGGGGATAAACTTGACTCTGCAAGCAATTCTAGCCCCATTACTTGATCATGCAACATTTGACGACACAAGCAACTAACGCTAAGCAGAGCTGGGCTCGCCTGGTGCGCGCCTACGCAGCGATTGCCCGGGAGCTCGACGCGCGCCTCAGCTCCGAGCACGATCTGACGATCAACGAGTACGAGGTGCTCCTGCTGCTGGCCCGCGCTGAGGGATCCAGGCTGCGGCGCATCGACCTCGCCACGCAGCTGATCCTCTCGCCCTCCGGGATCACCCGGATGCTCGACCGCCTCGGGGATGCGGGGTTGGTTGAGAAAGCCGAATGCGCGAGCGACCGCCGCGTCACCTACGCGGTGCTGACCGAAGACGGAATGAGCAGGCTGAAGGCCGCAGGGCGGTCGCACGACGCGGTGATCGAGCAGCTGGTCGGGGCGCGCCTCGCCAAACCGGAGCTGAAGACCCTCACCGAGATACTCGAGCGCCTGCCCAGTGTGGAGGACGACGCCGAGTGCAGCATCGGGGACGACTAGCTCGCTAGTGCTGCTCGAGCGGGGCCATCGTCAGCCCCGCCTGTTTGAGCTGCTCCCAGTAAAGCTCCGCCGGCTCCCGAGGGCCCGTCCACACGCAGGCCCGGCCGCTGTTGTGGATCGTGTCGGCGAACCGGTGCCCCTGCTCGATGCTGATCCCCGGGACCACGCGGGCAAGCGTCTGGGCCACGTGGTCGAACGTGTTGTGATTGTCGTTCTCGACGATCACCATCCAGTTGCCCCCCAAGCCAGAGTCCGGCCCGGCGCTGCGGGGGCGCTCCACCGTGGTCGTCTCCACGGCGAAGAGACTAGACGGATGCCGCCCCGGCGGCGTGCGTCAACCGAAGGGATCGGGGACCGCGACCGTGAGGTCGTCGAAACTCGCCCCGGCGCCCTTGACCGCCTTGGCCGAACCGACCGACACGGTCGAGAAGCGGCCGGTGAGGGTCGAGGCCGTGTGCGCGTCGTCGACCACCGAGGCCAGCTTTTTGCCGTTTACGAAGGCGGTCAAGTGGGTCTCCCCGGTTGCGGTGGGAAATGCCTGTAGGCGCAGCTTGTTCGGCTTGCCCACCGCCTTGATGCCACTGGCCTTGCCCTTCGCCAGCAGCGTGCGATCGACATTCGGGGGCACGTCGCGCCGCAGCTGGAAGGAGCCCTTCTTCGGGAACACGGCGAGCTGGTACTGGCCGTTGCCGCCATCGCGCAGGGAGACGGCGACGAAGGTGCGAGCCTGGATCGTGCTCGGTGTGCCCGCCAGCAGGCGCGTGGTGGCGGTGATGTCGAGGTTGGCACCGACCACGGGGGTGCGGAATTGGCACTCCCGCGTCTGCTTGCCCACGGTGACGTTCAGCGCCCCTGCGCCACCGCCGCGGGCACAGGTGCTCTTGCCGAGATGCACGAGCTGTCCCCGTGCAGCCGTGCTCGACATCGCGTTGGTGTAGATCGGGATCGAGGCACCGAGCGCTGCAGCGGCGGCAGCAGCCGAGCCGAGGACGGCAAGCGGGATCGCGATCCGGACGGGTCGTTTCATGACTTCGTCTGAGGCACTACTGGACGTGCACCGGAGAGCCTAAACACAGGCGCGGGCGAAAGATGCGCTCCGTCGTGCGCGTGCACCGGAAATCACATATTTGCGGCGACTTCGGCGCCGGGTCGCCACGGGCATAACACATCTATTGCGGCGCCTTCGGCGCCTGACATGCAACTGCCGGCGCCCGTCGGGCCCCGGCATATCATCTATGTATGGCCGAGCATCGCCTGCCTGAGCCTGACCGCCCCTGGGTGATGCGCACCTACGCGGGCCATTCCGACGCCCGCCGCTCGAACGAGCTTTACCGGCGCAACCTCGCGAAGGGCCAGACCGGCCTCTCGGTCGCCTTCGACCTGCCCACGCAGACCGGTTACGACCCCGACCAACCGCTGGCCCGCGGTGAGGTGGGCAAAGTCGGCGTCTCGATCGTCCACAAGGGCGACATGCACACGCTGCTCGACGGCATCCCGCTCGACGAGATGAACACCTCGATGACGATCAACGCGACCGCAGCCTGGCTGCTCGGGCTCTACGTCACCGTCGCCGAGGAGAACGGCGTCGAGCGCACCAAGCTCAAGGGGACGACCCAGAACGACATCATCAAGGAGTACCTCTCGCGCGGCACCTACGCCTTCCCGCCCGAGCCATCAATGCGGCTGATCGCCGACACGGTCGCCTTCGCGGTCAACGAGGTTCCGGACTGGAACCCGACCAACGTCTGCAGCTACCACCTGCAGGAGGCCGGCGCTACGCCTCTGCAGGAGATCGCCTATGCGCTCTCCACCGCGATCGCGGTGCTCGACGAGGTCAAGGCGCGGGGACAGGTCTCCGAGTCCGACTTCCCGAAGGTCTTCGGCCGCATCTCGTTCTTCGTCAACGCCGGAATCAGGCTGATCGAAGAGGTCGCCAAGCTCCGGGCGATGGGTCGCATCTGGACCGAGATCGGCCGCGAGCGCTACGGCGTCACCGACCCGAAGATGCTGCGCTTCCGCTACGGCGTACAGGTCAACTCGCTTGGCCTCACCGAGTCCCAACCGGAGAACAACGTGCCGCGCATCGTGCTCGAGGCGCTGGCGGTGACGCTGAGCCGCGACGCCCGCGCCCGGGCGATCCAGCTACCGGCCTGGAACGAGGCCCTCGGCCTCCCCCGCCCCTGGGATCAGCAGTGGAGCCTGCGCATCCAGCAGATCCTCGCCGAAGAGACCGACCTGCTCGAGTACCCCGACGTCTTCGAGGGCTCGCCGGTGATGGAGGGGCTGGTCGAGGAGTTGGTCGAGGCGGCCCGCGAAGAGATGGCGATCGTCGAAGAGCAGGGCGGGGCCGTGGAGGCGGTCCCCTACATGAAGGCGCGGCTGGTCGAGTCGCATCGCGAGCGGGTGGCGAAGATCGAGCGCGGTGAGTTGAAGGTGGTGGGTCAGAACGCCTACACGGAGACCGAGGACTCTCCGCTCACCGCCGACGCCGAAGGAGGCATCCTCAAGCCCGATCCCGACGTGGAGCGCGAATGCATCGAGTCGCTCGAGGGCTGGAGGGCAGAGCGCGACACCGATGCGGTTCGCGATGCGCTCGAAGAGCTGCAGCGCGTCGCGGCGGACGACGGCGAGAACATCATGCCGGCGACGATCGCCGCCGCCAAGGCTGGTGCCACGACCGGCGAGTGGTCGGGCGTCCTCCGCGAGGCGTTCGGCGACTACCGCGCCCCCACCGGGGTGAGCGGGGCAGCCCCCGCCGGCGACCCGGCACTGCTCGAGGAGGTGCGCAAGCGCGTCGACGAGGTCTCCGGGGAGATCGGGCACCGGATCAAGATCCTGGTCGGAAAGCCGGGGCTCGACGGTCACTCGAACGGCTCCGAGCAGGTGGCCCTGCGGGCCCGCGACGCAGGCATGGAGGTCGTCTACCAGGGCATTCGACTCACCCCCGAGGAGATCGCCGAGTCGGCGCTGCAGGAGGACGTCGACGTGGTTGGGATCTCGATCCTCTCCGGCTCGCACATGCAGCTGGTCCCTGAGATCGTGCGGCTGCTGCGCGAGGCGGGCGTCGACGTGCCGGTCGTCGTCGGCGGGATCATTCCGGCCGCCGACGCGCGCAAGCTTCAGGAGGACGGCGTGGCGCGCATCTACACGTCCAAGGACTTCGAGATCAACCGCATGATGGGCGACATCGTGGAGCTGGTTGCGGAGCGCAACGGCGCCGGGCAGACGGCCGCTCCCGCCTAGCCGTTCGTCCGGGCCCGCCCGGACTGGCGCAATTTGCGCCAGGCGGGACAATGGGAGCGATGAGCGAGCTGAACGGCGACCGATCGGCCTGGCTGCGCTGCTACCGCTGCTGGTCGCAGAACCTCGAGATCCAGATCCACTACGACGCGATCCGCCGCGTCGCGCCCGACTCGGGAATCCCCACAGAGGGTGTGGACGAGGTACAGGAGGCGGTCGTCCAGTGCCTGGACTGCATGCACGACCAGCCCCACCTGATCCTGCAGGGAGACCGCGTGGCGCCGGTCGAGGACCGCTGGGAGCGCATGGTCGCGGGCACTCCATGGGTCGCTTCCTGCACGGTTGCCATCGACCAGGACCAGGTCGAGACCTGCTCAGGGCCGGAGGCCGCCGAGTCGCTCACCTACGGCGCCTTCGGTGAGGCCGGCACGCGTGAGTTCTTCACCCACGTGCGCTTCCACAAGCACGACGAGGAGCGAATCGTCGTGCACATGCTGGTCGAGCTCTACGCGCGCTCCGCCGAGGAGGCGAGCGAGGTGCTCGAGGTCGCGGCCCGCGGGCCGCTGGAGATCACCTCGCTGGCCGAGGAGTCAAGACCCCCGGCCCACGCCTCCGACGAGGCGCATTGATGCGGGGCCGGCGCGATGCGCGCCGGCACAGGCATGTCAGGCGGCGAAGCCGCCGCAACTACTGCTTCGGCGGCGCTTTCTCTTCGGCCTCGGCGTCGGGGTCCTTGACCGCCTTGCCTGCTTCCTTGGCCTTGTCCTTGAGGCTGCCCTTGCCCTTGGCGATATCGCGCAGCTCGCCGGCGTCCTCCTTCAGCGAGTCCATGCCGCCCCGCTTGTCGATCGCCTTCTTCGCCTGATCGGTGAGTCGCTTGAAATTGACCATGGGCGAAGCCTACCCGCGCAGGGTCGCCTCTACTCGACCGGGCCTTCCGCCTCGGGCGTCTCGCCGTCGGGGAGGCGTGGGACCAGGACAGCGCGCTTGAACTCGGCGACCAGGGTTCCGTCCTGCTTGTAGACGCGGGTGTGGACCCTGACGATGCCGCGGTCGGGCTTTGACTCCGAGGGGCGCACCTCGAGCACCTCCGACTCGCAGAACAGCGTGTCGCCGTGAAAGACCGGCGCCGGATGGCTCAGCTCCTCGGTGGCCAGGTTGGCAATCGCCTTGCCGGAGACATCGCTGACCGACATCCCCAGGGCGAGCGAGTAGACAAGCGGCCCGACGACGACGTTCTGCCCCTGCTGCGACTGCGATGCGTAGAGGTCGTTGATGTGCAGCGGGTGGTGGTTCATGGTCAGCAGGCAGAAGAGGTGGTCGTCCGCCTCGGTGACCGTCTTCGCGGGCCAATGCTTGTAGACGTCGCCGACCTCGAACTCCTCCAGATAGCGCCCGTAGCGGTGGGCGCCGGAGGCCTCGCGACCGGCCTGGTCGGTGATCAGCTCGTGGTTTTCGTCGTTCATCGGCGCGGGATGCTATCCGGCCGCGTCGCCCGCCATCTCCACCGGGATGCCTTCGAAGCGGGCGATGTCGGCGACCTCGGCGTCGATCGCCTTCCGCACCGCGGCTGAGAGGGGCTGGAGCAGATTGAGGGAGATCTCGATCCGGCCGCCCGAGCGGGTCGAGCGCCAGCCCCCGATCACGACTCCGTCGCGGACGATCACCGGCCGGATCCAGCCGCCACCTCCCTCCTTGACCGCGGCGACGTGCTCGGGCGGCACGGCAAAGTCACGGCTGCGGTATCCGAGCATGTAGGTGTCGAAGGCACCGAGCATGCGGACCTGCCCGGTCGGCGGCAGCCGACTCCGCTTCCCCTTCAAGGAGAGCGCTGTGTGGTCGCCAAGGCGCGACTCGGTGAGCTCGCTTGCGATCCCGGCGAGCCCAGTCCTCACCTCGCGCAGCCCGAGACCGGACCAATAGGCGAAGTCGCGCTCGGTGGCGGGGCCGAACGCGCGCAGGTAGCGGCGCGCCAGCTCCGCGAGCGCCGCGTCGCGGTCGAAGGGCGGAAGCTGTCCGAGCCAATCGTCCCGCAGCACGAGGCATGTGCTGCTTCCACGGTTCGGACCGAGGCAGGCGATGCCTGAGGTGACTGCGACCAGGATGATGTGGAGGCGGGTCGATGAGTCCAGCTCGACGCCTGCGCTGCTGATCCGTTCGGCCATCTCCGGGCGAGTGAGCGGGCCCTCCTTCTCGAGCGCCCGCTTGACGACGCGAAGCGCCTTGTCTTGCGTGCGCGCGGACATCCCGAATTGCTCCAAGCGCCGCCGCGACCACTTCTCGATCGCCGGCTCGAACAGGGGCAGGAGCCAGCCGGCGTCGTCGGTGGGGATCAGGTGGATGGTCATGCGCATCACCCACGTGCGCAGCAGGGAGCGCTCCCTGGTTCGGGCGCGATCGATATCGGCTGCGGTGAGCCGCCGGCTGCGGGAGCGGAACGTGAGCGGACCCGCGTAGGTGTCCTGCGCCTGGGCTCCGGCGATCGCCCTGGCGACGTCCACGGGCTCTCGCATCGAGACCGGGCGATGAAGGAGCGCCGCCGCCCGCAGGCGCGGCAACCGCTCAGGGTCAAGCCGCCTCGCCCGAGCCGAGGTTGACGCCACGCCCAGCTAGCGGACCTTCCTCAGCCGCGCCCGCTTCTCGTGCCTTTCGACCACCTGGGCGATCAGCTTCAAGACATTGGGGTCGCCGGAGGCCTTGATGTGCCCGTGCTCGAACGCCTCGCGGTAGTCGCTGGCCGTTCCCTCGGCCGCCAGATCGTTGAAGGTCGAGCGGGAGATCTCGACCGTGGCGCGAGCATGGTCGGCGACACCCTTTGTGATCTTCGGCCCCGGCAGCTCGACCCGGAACATCTGCACGTCGCCGCGGCCCCGCAGTTCCAGCTCGAAGACGAGCTTCAGCTTCGCCAGCGCCGGCACCTCCTCCTGGAAGCGCCGCACGGCGGTCTCGATTAGTTGTTGGGTGGACGCCATCTAGTGATCCTAGGCGGTGCCGTTAGGCGCTGCCACTGGCATGTCAGGCGCCGAAGGCGCCGCAATTGCTTCCCTACCACGGAATCGGTTTGCGGTCGCGGAAGAATCCGCCTGTCGGACCGTCATCGGGCAGCGTCGCCAGCCACACGGCGGTGTCGGCGCCCTCCTCGACCGAGCGCGGGGCGGCCGAGGTGCCCATGTCTGTGCGAACCCAGCCCGGGCACATCGTGTTGACGAGGATCCCGCTGCCCGCCTCGTCGGCGGCGAGGATCCGGGTGAGCGCGTTGAGCCCCGCCTTCGAGATCCGGTAGGCGGCGCGCCCACCCTGCATGTCGTCGAGTTGGCCCGCACCGCTGGAGACATTGGCGATCCGCCCTTGGGGGCTCTGACGCAGCAGCGGCAGCATCGCCTTGCTCAGGCGCCAGGCGCCGAACAGGTTGGTCTCCAGCACCTCGTGTGCGTCGTCGAGGTCGAAATCGGCGGCGCCGTCGGGTCCGCCGTAGACGCCCGCGTTGTTGGCCAGCGCGTCGAGTCGCCCGGGGTCAGACCCGACCCGCTCCGCGAGCCCGTCGACGCTCGCCTGGTCGGCGACGTCGAGCTGCACGAAGGTGATCCCTTCGTGGTCGGGCGGGCCGGCGGCCTCGGGGTCGCGGGCTCCGGCTAGAATCAGATAGCCGTGATCGGCGGCGAGCTGGCGGGCCACCTCGCGGCCGATCCCGCGGCTCGCGCCGCTGACCAGAGCGACGGGCTGCCCGTCGCCGGCCACCTAGATCTTGTTCCGCTCGATGAGCTTGCGACCGATGATCATCCGCTGGATCTCGGAGGTGCCCTCGCCGATCAGCAGCAGCGGCGCATCGCGATAGAGGCGCTCGATCTCGTATTCCTTCGAGTAGCCGTAGCCGCCGTGGATGCGGAACGAATCCTCGACCACTTCCTTGCCGCTCTCGGAGGCGAACAGCTTCGCCATCCCGGCCTCGAGGTCGGAACGCTCGCCGGCGTCCTTCATCCGCGCCGCCTTGGTGGTCAGGAGCCGCGCCGCCTCGACCTTGGTCGCCATATCGGCGAGCTTGAACTGGATCGCCTGGTGCTGGGCGATCGGCTTGCCGAAGGTCT
>JBBPIN010000013.1:0-61079 GCA_038040285.1 Actinomycetota bacterium | reverse complement strand
GCGATCAGCGCCTCGTAGCGGGCGCCGTAGAGCATCGGGCGCAGGTTGTCGGACATCCCGCCGTCGACAGCGACGTAGGTGCGAAGGTCCGGGATCTCCTTGACGGTTCCCACCGCGTAGGCGGTGAGGCCCGCGTTGCCGACCAGCGAGCGGCCGGGCTCGATCAGAAGCCGTGGTGGGCGGTCGAAGACCTCGGCGACGCCGCGCGCCTTGACGTCCACGTAAGCCTCGATCGACGGTGGCTCGTCCTCGCCGGTGTAGGCGATGCCGAGGCCTCCACCGACGTTCAGCAGCCGGCACCAGTCGCCGGCCAGCTCGCCAAGCGCCTGAATCGCCAGGGTGTAGGGCTCCAGCTCGAAGATCTGCGAGCCGATGTGCGCGTGCAGGCCGACCAGGTTGAGCTTCTCCGAGTCGAGCACCCGCTCGATCGCGCGCGCCGCGAGGCCGTCCTCGAGGCCGAAGCCGAACTTCGAGTCCAGCTGACCGGTCTGAACGAAGTCATGGGTCGAGGGCCTGATGCCCGGGGTGACGCGGATCAGCACGTCCTGGCGCGAGTCGAGCACCGACTCGCAGCGCTCGATCTCGTCGAAGGAGTCGAGGATCAGATGGCCGACCCCCGCCTCCGCGGCCATGCGGATCTCCTGCACGGTCTTGTTGTTGCCGTGCATGTAGATGCGGGCCGGGTCATAGCCCGCGCGCAGCGCCGTGTGGAGCTCGCCGCCCGAGGCGACGTCCACCGACAGCCCCTCCTCGGCGAACAGTCGGTAGACCGCGGTCACCGGCAGCGCTTTGCTCGCATAAAGCACCTCGAAGTCCTCGCTGCGGGCGCGGAAGGCGTCCAGATATGCGCGGGCGCGGAGGCGAAGGTCGTCCTCGCCGTAGATGTAGGCCGGGGTGCCGAACTCGGCCGCGACCTCGACCACGTCACAGCCTCCGACCTCGAGATGCCCGCGGTCGTTGATGCGGCTGCCGATCGGGTAGACGGCCGAGCCTGAGATCGGATCGGCGCCGGTTGCCGTTTCGCTCGCGCTCATGGGACGAAAGATTGTGACGGTTTCAGTCAGGATGCAGGCATGGAGCTGCCCAGCTCCGCACGCGCCACCGAGCACGACTTCCACGACGGTCTGGCCTACCGGACCTGGTTGCCGGAGTCCGATCCGCCCTGGCCGGGGATGGTGGTGCTGCATGGCGCCGGCTCTTGCAAGGAGAACCACGCCGACTTCGCGCGCCTCGCCGCCGACTTCGGCTGGGCGACCCTTGCCTACGACCAGCGTGGGCACGGCGAATCGCTGGGCGAGATGTCGCCGACCGCAGTCGACGATGCCGTGGCGATGGCCCGCAAGCTCGCAGCCCACGAGGGGGTCGACCCGGCCCGGGTCTGTGTCCGCGGCTCGAGCATGGGCGGCTTCGTCGCGATCCACGCCGCGGCGGTCAGCGACGCGATTGCTGCGGCGATCGCCATCTGTCCCCCCAGCGAGCGAATGCTGGCCGAGGGGCTACGGAGCGACCCCCTGGAGATGCGCGCCGACCGCGACGCGCTGGAGCCATGGCTCGCCGAGCACGACCTTCGGGAGGCGGTTGCCCTGATCGGGGACAAGCCCCTGATCCTCCTTCACGCGCGAGGGGACGAGGAGGTGCCCTCCGAGTGGTCGGAGGAGCTCTATGAACGCGCGGCCGAGCCGCGCAAGCTGATCGTGGTGCCGGGCGGGCACCACCGCTCGGTGCAGCACGACGCCGAGCTGCAAACCGTGGCGCTGCGCTGGCTGGAGCGCAATCTGTGACGTTTGCCGCGGCGTTGCGCCGCGGCACAGGCGTGTCAGGCGGCGAAGCCGCCGCAAGTGTGTGCGCCGCCTAGCCGAGACCCTGTAGCGCGCCGCCGGCACTGCCGACGGCCTGCCCCGCCGCCGAGTTGGGGTCGATCGGGGCTAGCTAGAGGTAGCCCATCGGATCGACGGCCTGGCCGTTGACCCGCACTTCGAAATGGAGGTGGTCGCCGAAACAGTGCCCGGTGCACCCGACGTAGCCGATCACAGCGCCCTGGCTCACCCCTTGGCCGACCGAGACGGCGATCGACGACTGATGTGCGTAGCAGGTCGAAAGCCCGCCACCGTGATCGACGCAGGTGTAGTTGCCGTAACCACCGGTCGGCGCGGCGATCGCGACGGTGCCCGAGGCCGCCGCCCGGATCGGCGTGCCGGTGGGGACCGCGATGTCGACCCCTTCGTGCATGCTGCCCCAGCGCATGCCGAAGCCCGAGACGATCGGGCCGTTCACCGGCCAGATGATCCCGCTGGAGCCGCCCCTGATCGGCCCGGCCGGAAGCGCGATGCTCGGGCCCGCGAGCTGGGACGCGATCTTTGCCTGAAGGTCGGCGACGTCGCCGTCGAGCTCCTGCTCCTTGGCTTTGATCTTGGCCAGCGCGTCCTCGCGCTTGCCACGGGCACTCTCCAGCTTCGACTGGTGCGCCTCGATCGAGGATCGCGTCCGAACCAGCTCCTGCTTGTGGACTGCGATCGCGTCGCGGGCGGCCTTGATCCGGTCCTTCGCCGCCCGCAGCCGATCGACCACCGCTCTGGTCTCGTTGCGCAGCTCACGCACCCGGCCGACCAGCAACTGGTCCTGGTTCTGGAGCCGGTTCATGTACTCGGTGCGGGTGACCAGATCGGACCAGCCCCTCGAGTTGAGGAGCACGGTGATCACGTCGGGAGTCCCCGTCTCGTAGATCGAGACCAGTCGCTGCCGCAGGCCGACCAGCGCCCGTTTGAGGTGCGCGCGCACCACCAGAAGATGTGCCTTCTCCCTCTTCAGCTCGGCCTTTGCGCGATCCAGCTGCGCCTGCTTGCTGTCGAGCATTCGCTGCACCGCCGCCTCGCGATTCCGCAGCGCCGCGACCTGCCCCTCGAGGTTGCCTATTCGATCGCTGTAGTGCGAGATCGTCGTCGTCAGCACACCCTTGTGCTGGAGCACCGTGTCGAGCTGGTTCTGCTTCGCGTCGAGTTTCGACTTCACACCCTCTGCGTGTGCGCGGCCTGCACGCAGGCCCAGCACGAGCGCAGTGAGCAGCATGGCCAGCGCCAGCAGCGCTGCCCACAGGCGACGTTTGCGCTGTGGACCGAGGGCGAACCGCATCCGAGCTCCAGGGCCTCCGCCAATCGAGGGCACCGGCCTGGGGAAGACGCCGAGGCTAGCTGACCGTTTTTGCCCCCCGGGCGGTTAGCCGGCCGCTTGCAACTAGCCTTGCGGTCCAGGCACGGATTCAGGCGCCGTCGGCGCCCGAGCCGTCCTCGATCTTCAGCAGCTTCTCTGGCTGGTGCTCGACTTGAAGGGTCGAGTGATGGATCCCGTAGTCGCGCTCCAGCAGGTCGGCGAGGGAGAGCCGAATCCGGTGGCAGTCCGCCTCGCTCTCCACGGTGACGTGCGCGGATAGCGACGGAAAGCCGGAGGTCACCTCCCACAGATGCAGGTCGTGGATCTCGACAACGCCCGCCTGTCCCGCGAGCGTGCGCCCGATCGCCTGCGGGTCGAGCCCCTTTGGCGAGGCCTCGAGAAAGACTCGCCCCGAGTCGCGCAGCAGTCCGTACGCGGAGCGCAGCATCAGCGCGGCGACGAGCACGGAAGCGATCGGGTCGGCACGTTGGAAGTCGGTGAGCAGGATCACCCCTGCGGCGATCGCAGTGCCGATGAAGGCGAACAGGTCGGTGAGCAGGTGCTGAAAACTGCCCTCGACGTTGAGGCTTTGGCGATTTGCCCGGGCCAGGGTCGACGTCGCGAGCAGGTTGATCACTATGCCCCCCAGGGCGACGACCAGCACCAGCCCGGCCTCGACCTCGGGCGGCGAGACCAAGCGGCGAATCGCCTCGAGCAGGATCAGCCCGGCCAGCACCAGCAAGGTGATCCCGTTTACCTGCGCCGAGAGGATCTCGGTCCGCTTGAGGCCGAAGGTCATCACTCCGGCGGCTGGGCGCTGCGCGAGGCGCAGGGCCACCAGCGACATGCCGATCGCCGCCGCGTCGGTCAGCATGTGGCCCGCATCGGAGAGCAGGGCCAGGGAGTCGGCGACGATCCCCGCCGCGACCTCCGCCGCCATCAGGCCGACGATCAAGGCCAGCGCGATGATCAGCTTGCCGCGATCCGCCTCCGCCGAGACCCCGTGACCGGGCCCGAGTCCCCCGTGGGCGTGCCCCGTTGACATATGTCCCAGGATAGGGTTGCCGCCGGCACATGAGCGAAGCCGAACACCCCGGCCTGCTCGACCCATCGCACGAAGTGACGGTCGAAGACGTGCGAGCGCTGACCGGCGCCGCCACCCCCCACTTCGCCCTCCAGGTGCGCAACCGGGTGCGCCGACTGATCGAACCGCTGCCCGATGGGCACCCGGCCAAGGTCGTGGGTGAGCGCGAGATCGCAAGGCTCGAGGATCTGGCCAAGCACAGCGGCGAGCCGCGCGGCCTCGGGCCAGAGAGCTGATGCAGCGGGTCCTGCCGCTGCTCGAGCCGGAGGCCCGGGAGCGCGCCGAGCAGCTCCCCCCGGACGCCCCCTACCTCGACCTGATCGAGGGCGACCTCGACTCCACCGGGCCGACCCAGGACCTGATGAGGACCTCCTTCGTGCCGCAGATCTACGAGCGATACTGGCGCCCGGCGCTCGGCCGCGTGATGAAGGGGGTGCGCGGCCCCGGGATGGACGAGGAGATCCGCATCGCGCGCCTACTTCTCGGCCTCTCGCCGGGTGACTGCGTGCTCGACATCGCCTGTGGACCGGGCAACTTCTCCCGCGCCTTCGCCGCCACCGTCGGCGACTCGGGCATGATCGTCGGCCTCGACGCGTCGCGCACGATGCTCGAGCGCGGCGCCGCCGACCTGAGCCGCTCCGGTCTTCACAACCTGACCCTGATCCGGGGCGACGCGACGGCGCTGCCGTTCGTCGACGACATCTTCGAAGCCGTCTGCTGCTTTGCCGCCCTGCACCTGTTCGCCGACCCGTTCGCCGGCCTCGACGAGATGGCGCGGGTGCTCGCACCGGGCGGGCGGATCGCTCTGATGACCTCGGTGCAGCGCCAGCTCGGGCCGCGGGGGCCGCTGAAGCCGGTGACCGAGCGGCTGAGCGGCATCCGCGTCTTCGGACAGCATGAGATCATCGAAGCCCTGCAGGAGCGCGGCTTTGAGGACCTGCACCAGCGGCTCAGCGGCCTGGTCCAGTTTGTCGGCGCGCGATTGCCGCCTGGCGCCGTGGGCACATAGGATCGCCTCGATGAAGGAGCTCGCTCCCGGTGTCTGGCGGATCAAGGAGTTTCCCGGCCCGACGATCAACGTCTACCTGGTCGACGACGTACTGATCGACGCGGGGCGCACCTGGGACCGGCGCCGCATCTTCGGCGATATCGAGGGCCGCGACCTGTCCATGCTCGCCCTCACCCACGTCCATCCGGACCACCAGGGCGTCGCCAAGGACGTCTGCGAGGCACGCGGCATCCCGCTCGCCTGCCACGTCGACGACGTCGACGCGATGGAGGGCCGGCGACCGGTCCAGGAGGCGGCCGCGGACAACCCGATCAACCGCTTCATCGCCCGCGTTTGGCAGGGGCCGCCCTACAAGGTCGAGCGACCCTTCAGCGAAGGCGACGTGATCGCAGGCTTCCGCGTCATCCATGCGCCCGGCCACGCGCGCGGAGAGGTGATCTTCTTGCGCGACTCCGACCGGGTGGCGATCTGCGGCGACGTGATCCGCAACATCAGCTACGCCACCGGAATCCCAGGGATCAAGGAGCCGCCGCCGATCTTCACCTACGACATGGCCGAGAACCGCCGCTCGATCCGCAAGCTCGCCGATCTGAACCCGTCGTTGATCCTCGCCGGCCACGGACCGGCGGTGACCGACATGTCGAAGTTCGAGCGCTTCGTCAAGAAGCTGCCGGCCGACTGACGCTCAGGCCGTCGGTCCGAAGGCGTCGATGATACGGCGCTGGTACTCGATCAGCTCCTCGGCCCCGATGAAGTAGGTCGGCGGGGTCAGGAAGAGGCCGTCGGCGCGCTCCGCGGTCGCCTCGACCCGCTCACGGACCTTGTCGAGCGGCCCCGCGGCGCAGTAGGTCTCGACCATCTCGTCGGAGATCGCCGCTGGGACCCCAGCCAGATCGCCCTTGCGGAAGGCGTCGCCGGCCGCCGCCGCGTTGTCGCCGAAGCCGTGCATCTCGAACAGCGGCATGTAGGTGCGGACGGTCGCATAGAAGGCGATCGTGCGGCGGGCGAGGTCGTTGGCCTTGGCCTGGTCGTCCTCGATCGCGCAGCAGACGGTCGGCAGGTAGTCGAAGTCCTTGCGGTCTCGGCGCGAGCGGCTCAACCCGGTCTCGAAGCCGTCGATCACCACCTCATCGATCCATTGCAGCGACTGGATCGGGTGGCCGACCAACCCGTCGGCGACGTCGCCGGCCATCCGCGCCATCCCCGACTGCACAGCCGCGGTGTAGATCGGTACCGACTCGCGCGCGGCCGGATGGGGCCGGATCCATCCCTTGATGTCGATGTCGTAGTAGGAGCCCTCGTAGCGAATCGGCTCTCCCACCCCGGCCCCCTGCATGATCAGCCGCGTCGCCTCGATCGCCTCGCGCAGGTGCGGCGCCGGTCTTCCGTAGTCGGCGTTGTGCCAGGTCTCGTTGAGCCGCTTCACACCGGCACCGAGGCCGAGCCGAAATCGCCCGCCCGACATCTCGTCAACGTCCAACGCCGTCACCGCGAGGATGAAGGGGCTGCGGGTGAAGGCCCAGGCGATCCCGGTGGCCACGCCGATGCGCTCCGTGCGCGCCGCCAGGTAAGCGGCCTGGGTGACCGAGCTGCGAAACAGCTCCGGCGCCCATGTGCACTCGATGCCAGCCTGCTCGGCGAGCCTGGTCTCGGATTCCAGCTCGGCGACCGAGTCTCCGAGTGCGGCGACCGAGATGCGGTCGAGGGCGGACATGCCCCGGACGGGGCTCAGACCGCCGCCGGCTCGCGCTCGACGGCCTGCGCCAGGATCGCGTCGGCGACCCGGTCGCGATGCCAGTGCGCGTCGCCGAACGTCGCCGAGTCCACCTTGGCGCGCTTCAGCCACAGGTGCAGGTCGTGCTCCCAGGTGAAGCCGATCCCCCCGTGCACCTGAAGCGACTCCCCCGCGACCCGCCAGCCGGCATCGGAGGCGTAGGCCTTGGCCATCGATGCGGCGAGGGGCAGGTCCTCCGGTGAGGCATCGGCTGCCCAGGCGGCGTAGTAGGTGGCCGAGCGCGCGCCCTCTGTCTCCAGCAGCATCTGCGCACAGCGGTGCGAGACCGCCTGGTAGGAGCCTATCGGGCGTCCGAACTGCTGGCGCTCCTTGGCGTAGTCGACGGCCATCTCCATCGTCCGCTGCGCGATGCCAGTCAGCTCGGCCGAGATCGCCACGCAGGCGCGATGCAGCACCGGCAGGTAGTCCTCCTGCTCGGCGGGGAGCGTGCGCTCGGCGGGGACCTCAACGCCGTCGAAGCGGACTGAGTAGACCCGCCGGGTGAGGTCGATCGACGGCTCCTGGGTCACCGACACAGCGGACTGGTCGGTGTCGACGATGTGGCGCCTGCCGTCAGAGGTGGCGACGAGCAGGAAGTCCGCGGCATCGGCGTCCATCACCAGCACCTTCTCGCCGTCGAGCACGACGCCGCCGTCGCCTGCTTGGGCTTCCATCTCGAACTCCCCGATCACCGCCGACGAGCCGGCGTCGAAGAGCGCCACCGTCCCGCGCTTCTCGCCCGCCGCCAGCGGGGCCAGGAATTCGGCCTGCTGCTGATCGGTGCCGCAGGTCGCGAGCGCCAAGCCGGCGACCGTGTTTGACAGCAGCGGCGAGGGCGGAAGCCCGTACCCCATCTCCTCGAAGACGGTTGCCAGCTCGACGATCCCCAGTCCCTGGCCCCCGTGCTCCTCGGGCAGGGCGAGCCCGGGCCAGCCCAGCTCGACCATCTCCTGCCAGTCGGACTCCTCGAAGCCGAGGTCGGTCTCGGTCAGCTCGCGGATCCGTTCCGGCTTGTAGCGGGAGGCAATGAACTCGCGCGCCGTGCGTTTGATCTGCTGCTGCTCGTCGTTTAAGTCGAAATACACGCCTACCTCATCTTCGGCAGGCCGAGCACCCGCTCGGCGATGATGTTCTTGAGGATGTCAGTCGTCCCACCCTCGATCGAGTTGGCTCGCGAGCGCAGGAACGCGTACTGCCACTGGCCGTCGGCGACGGCGTGCTTGGCGCCGCGGGCGAGCGGCGAGTAGGGACCCTCGATCTCCATCGCGAGCTCGGTGATCCGCTGGTGGATGTCCGCCCACTGCCACTTGCCGAGTGAGCCCTCCGGGCCAGGGGTGCCGCTCTCCATCGTCTTGGTGAGGCCGCGGTAGGCGTTGAGGCGCATCGTCTCGGCTTCGATGTGCAGCTGGGCCAGGCGCTGGCGGTAGTAGGAGTCCTCCGCCGCGCTGCCGCCGTTGACCCTGGTCTCGCTGGCGAGATTGAGAAGGCGGTCGATGCTGTTGCGGATCTGGGCGATCGCCCCGAAGGCAAGCCCCGCGCGCTCGTTCATCAACGTCGTGATCGCCACCTGCCAACCGGAGCCGACCTCGCCGACCACGTTCTCGTCCGGGATCCGGGCGCCGTCGAGAAAGATCTCGTTGAACTCGCCCTCGCCTGTGATCTGGACCAGCGGCCGCACCTGCACCCCGTCCTGCTCCATGTCGAGCAGGAAGTAGGTCAGGCCCTGGTGCTTGGGCGCATCGGGGTCGGTGCGGGCGACCAGCATGCACCACTTCGCGTACTGCGCGTAGGTGGTCCAGACCTTCTGCCCGGTCACCACCCACTCGTCGCCCTCCTTGACCGCCTTGGTCTTCAGCGACGCCAGGTCGGAGCCGGACTCAGGCTCGGAGAACCCCTGACACCAGATCTCCTCGGCGGTTAGGATCGGCTCCAGGTAACGCTGCTTCTGCTCCTCGGTGCCGTGTGCGATCACAACCGGGCCGCCCATCGCGAGGCCCAGCACGTTGACGGGAGGGGGCGTCTCCGCCCGCGTCGCCTCCATCACGAAGATCGCCTGCTCGATCATCGTCGCGCCGCGGCCGCCGTACTCCTTCGGCCACGAGATCCCGGCCCACCCCGCCTCGTGCATCTTGCGCTGCCACTCGCGACGGAACTGAACGATCTCGTCGAAGGTCTCCGGCTCCGGCCCCGGATGGTTCTCCTCCAGCCAGGTGCGAACCTCGTCGCGGAAAGATTCCTCCTGCGGGGTCAGCGACAGATCCACGGAGCCGCAGCATATAGAGATTGGCCAGCTGGCCAGGAACGACGAAGGGCGCCTCGCATGCGCCCTTCGCAGTCCATCGTGCCCGCTGCTGTCTCAGCTGGCGGCGCACTCCTTGAGCCCGTAGTCCTTGGCGAGCTGGTTCGCCTTCGTGAACGGATCGGGCTTGACAAGTATGAGGGCGGCCGGATCCTTCTTGACCTTGTCCAATACGGCCTGGGCCTCGTCGAAGATCGCGGTCACCTGGTCCTTGTCCTCGGAGGGAGGGTTCAGGTCGCGGACCCCGTCGATCTCCCTCTGAACGACGGGGATCAACGTTTCCGTGGTGAAGCTGTTCACCTGGGCCTGGCTCGGCTGCTTGTTCCCGAACGTCTGCTTGGCGTCCTTGTTGATCTGGTCATTGCCCTTTTTGCAGATCGTGTTGCCCTGCTTCAGGAACTCGGACTTGGTCAGCGCGTCGTCGCCTCCACCGCATCCCGCGGCCACTAGACCGACAGCCAGAACCGCCAAGCACAGTCCCCCGTAGAGACTGCTCCGCATCGATACCTCCTAGGTTGTGTAATCGGGCGGCGCACCCTAGCGGCGGCCGGGGACGCCGCTCAGACCCGCTGGATGATCGTGCCGGTGCCGAGCCCGCCGCCGCAGCACATCGTCACCAGACCGATCTCCTTGTCGGAGCGCTCCAGCTCATGCAACAGCGTTGTGATCAGGCGGGCGCCGGTCGAGCCGAGCGGATGCCCGAGCGCGATCGCGCCGCCGTTGACGTTGACCCGGTCCATGTCGGGCTCCAGCTCGCGCCGCCATGCCGCGACGACGGAAGCGAACGCCTCGTTGATCTCGATCAGGTCGATGTCATCGATCTTCATCCCGTTGCGCTCCAGCAGCTTGCCGGTCGCCGGGATCGGGCCGGTGAGCATGATCACCGGGTCGACGCCGACCGTGGTCTGGTCGACCACCCGGGCGCGCGGCTTCAGGCCCAGTGCGTCGGCCTTCTCGCGGGTCATCATCAGCACCGCGGCCGCTCCGTCGGAGATCTGCGAGGAGTTGCCGGCGGTGACCTTGCCGTCCTCCTTGAAGGCCGGCTTCAGCTCAGAAAGCTTCTCGAGGCTGGTGTCGGGCCGGATCCCCTGGTCGGTGACGTAGGTGTCGCCGTTGACCGAGAAGGGAACGATCTCGCGCTCGAAGCGCCCTTCCTCGGTCGCCTTGGCGGCAAGCTGGTGCGAGCGCAGGCCGATCTCATCGAGCTCGGAGCGTGGGATCTCCCACTTGTCGGCGATCATCTCGGCCGAGATCCCCTGCGGGACGAGGTTGTAGTGCTCGAGCAGCTGCGGGCTGAACGCCGCGCCGTGCTCCTGCATCACCTGCATGCTGTCGGCGAAAGAGATGTGGCCCATGTGCTCGACGCCCGAACCGATCGTCACGTCGTGCACGCCGGAGGCGATCAGGGCGGCGCCGAAGTTGACGGCCTGCTGGGCGGAGCCGCACTGGCGGTCCACGGTGGTGGCGGGCGTCTCGATCGGCAGCCCAGCCTCGAGCCAGGCGTTGCGGCCGATGTTCAGCCCCTGCTCGCCGAACTGCTGCACGCAGCCGGCGATCACGTCCTCGACCTCGGATGCCTCGATGCCGGTGCGCTCGATTAGCTCCGAATAGGTCTTGGCCAGCAGATTCGAGGGATGGACGTCCTTGTAGTAGCCCTTCTCCTCGTGGCCGCGCCCGATCGGGGTGCGTACCGCCTCGACGATGACGACCTCTCGGCCTCCGAACTTGCCGTTCTCCATCGGGAAAGCCCTCCGTTCGCTCTGAGATCAAGGGCAGCACGCCGAATCGGCCGCCTACGGCAACGATATCGAAATTGACTGGCGAGTCAGGCAGGGCGCTCCGGAGCGGCTGTCCGATGACTGGATCGTGATAACAACCCTTCCGCGTGAACGCCTCGGAGGGGTACAAGCACCCAGCGATCGCGGGGAGCGGAACAATCGCCACGGGCCTGGCGGCAACCGCGACCGCGACCGGCAAGACATTGCTGCTGGCCCGCAGCGACGCATCGGCCTGGCGGGCCGAGGAGAAGGCGACGGCGGCCTGCGCGAAGATCGAGGGCGCTGACGCCAGCCGCCTCAAGGTGACCACCGAGGCCGCCGACCTGGCCGAGTGCGACATCATCGTCGAGGCGGTGATCGAGGACCCGGAGGTGAAGGGCGAGCTGCTCTCCACCATCGGCGAGTCGGCCCCGGATGCCGACCTGGCGACGACGACATCCTCGCTCTCGGTCGGCGAGATCGGCAAGCGCAGCGGCCACCGTGACCGCTTCTTCGGCCTTCACGTCTTCAACCCGGTGCCGCGGATGAAGCTGGTCGAGCTCTGCTTCCCAACCGGTGTCGGCGACGGCGTCAAGGAACGGGCGCTCGCCTGGTGCGGCGCGCTCGGCAAGACCGCGGTCGAGGTCCCCGACCAGGCCGGGTTCGTCGTCAACCGGCTGCTCTTCCCCTACCTCTTCGATGCCGTGCGGATGCTCGAACGAACCGGCATGGAGCCCGGCGAGGTCGACTCCTGCATGACGCTCGGCGCCGGACACCCGATGGGGCCGCTGGCGCTGCTCGACTTCGTCGGCCTCGACGTCGCCGAGGCAATCGGCGACGCGCTGCATGCCGACTCCGACGAGCCCGCCCACAAGCCGCCGGGCATGATGGTCGAGATGGTCGGCGAGGGCACGCTCGGCCGCAAGAGCGGCGCCGGCTTCTACGACTACGGTTAGCCGGCCTAGTCACACAAACAATTGCGGCGGCTTCGCCGCCTGACACGCCAGTGCGGCGACGCAACGTCGCCGCCATCATCTATTCGGGATGAACGAGACCGGCGGACTTCTGCTCGCACTTTCGGTCGCGATCGCGGCGCTCAGCACCGTCGCGCGGCTGATCAACGTCCCCTACCCGATCATGCTCGTCCTCGGGGGGCTGGCGATCGGGTTGGTCCCCGGGCTGCCCGACGTCACCCTCAACCCGGACCTGGTCCTGATCATCTTCCTGCCGCCGTTGCTCTACGCGGCGGCCTTCTTCTCCTCGCTGCGCGACCTGCGCCGCGACCTGAGGTCGATCACCCTCAACGCCGTCGCACTGGTCGCGTTAACCGCGGCCGGCGTCGCCATCGTCGCCCACACCCTGATCGACGGGATGAGCTGGGCGGCGGCGTTCGCGCTCGGCGCGATCGTCGCCCCCACCGACCCGATCGCGGCGACCGCCATAACCAAGCGGCTCGGGGCGCCCCGCCGCATCGTCACCGTGATCGAGGGCGAGGCGCTGATCAACGACGGGACCGCGCTGGTGCTCTACCGCTCCGCCGTCGCGGCCGCGGTCGGAGGCAGCTTTTCCCTGCTCTCAGGCGGTCTGGACTTCATCGTCAGCGCGGCCGGGGGGATCGCCGTCGGGCTGGTAGTCGGGGCCGCGATCACAGAGGTTCGGCGGCGGATCGAGGACACCCCGGTCGAGATCACGATCTCGCTGGCGACCGGCTACGCCGCCTACCTCCCGGCCGAGGCGATCGGCGTCTCCGGGGTTCTCGCCGCGGTCACAGCGGGCATCTACCTCGGCTGGATGGCGCCCCAGATCGCCTCCGTCGACCAGCGCCTCCAGGGGCGCCCGGTCTGGGAGCTGCTCCAGTTCCTGCTCAACGCGGTCCTTTTCGTGTTGATCGGCCTCCAGCTCCCGAGCGTGGTCGGAGACCTGAGCGGGATCTCGACCGCGACCCTGGTCGGTTACGCGGCGGCGACCTGTGCGGCGGTGGTCGGCGTACGGCTGATCTGGTTCAACACCATGCCGTACGTGATCAGAGCGCTCGACCGGCGTCCCCAGCAGCGGGCTCGCCGGGCGGATTGGCGAACGCGACTGATCGTCGCCTGGGCGGGCATGCGGGGCGCTGTGTCGCTGGCCGCCGCCCTCGCCCTGCCGCTGCAAACCGACGCCGGTGCCGCCTTTCCGCAGCGCAACCTGATCATCTTCCTCGCCTTCTCGGTGATCCTCTTCACCCTCGTGGTCCAGGGGCTCACCCTCCCCTGGCTGCTGCGGCGCCTGAAGGTCTGCGATGACGGCCGTGAGGAGCAGGACGAAGAGGTTCTGGCCCGCCTGCACGCGGCGGCGGCGGCGCTGGAGCGCCTCGAGGAGCTGGCCCGCGAGGATTGGACCCGCGACGACACGATCGAGCGGGTGCGCAACGCGTACGAGTACCGTCAGCGGCGCTTCAACGCACTGCGCGACGGCGACGACTCCGATGGTTATGAGGACCGCTCGATCTCCTACCAGCGCCTGCTCCGCGAGCTGCTCGAGGCGCAGCGCCGGGCGGTGGTCGAGCTTCGAAACAGCGGCGAGATCTCCAACGACGTAATGACGCGCGTCGAGCGCGAACTCGACCTGGAGGATTCGCGATTGGAGATCTAGCGGCGACACAGAGTGTTCGCCGCAGGTGCATGTCAGGGGCGAAGCCGCCGCAATTAATTGATGTGAGCGGCGGCGTTGCGCCGCCGCACAGGCGTGTCAGGCGCCGAAGGCGCCGCAATTGTTTGTTTAGGCGGCGGCGTTACGTCGCCGGCCGCTGAGGTCCCAGATCACGTCTGCCTCCGAAATGCCCTGGCGGTGGGCCGCCTCGGCGACCTCTTCCCAGGGCAGCTCAGCTTCCGGGAGCTCATCCCAGCGGGCAAGGTCGAGCCCCTCCAGTGCGCCCTGCAGGGCGGGACCGAGATGCTGCTCGGAGCGCAGCAACGCCCTCAATACCTCGAGCTGCTTATCGGTCATCCGCACGACCCACATGGTGCCTCCGGGAGTGGAAGGTCGAGTCGGAGCGGCAGGCTAGGTGCAGAGACGGACAGAACGCAAAAGTCCTGGACCTAGGCGCTTTCCGCCGTCTGCCTCCTGCCTTCTACCCCCCTGATCCGCACGGCCTCGATGCGGTTCTCACGCACGGATTCCACCCTGATCCTGTAACCGTCCGCGGTGATCGAGTCGCCCCGCTTCGGCAGCCGCCCCAGCTCCGCGAACACGTAACCGCCGATCGAGTTGTAGGCGTCGGTATCGACCGGCAGCTCGATCCCGGCGTCCTCGAGATCGCCCAGCGACACGTGACCGCGAACGAACCACTCTCCGTTGCTGAGCTGGCGCAGGTCGCCGGCACGCGGGTCGGTCTCGTCCTCGATCTCCCCCACCACCTCCTCGAGGATGTCCTCGACGGTGACGATGCCGACCGTTCGCCCGTACTCGTCGACCACCACCGCCATTGAGGTCCGTTGTCGCTGCAGGTCCTGGAGCAGGTCGTCAAGGGGTCTGGTCTCGGGGACGATCAGCGCGTCGCGGACGACCGGCTCGATCGGGGTGTCCGGCCCGTCGTCCATGTAGAGGCGGGCGAGCCTGTTGTTGTGGACGATCCCCTTGATGCGGTCCGGGTTGTCGTCCTCGGTGACGACAAGCCGAGTGTGCCCGGAGGTGACGCAGCGCCGCAGCGCCGTCTCGACGGTCTCCGAAGCGTCCACGGTGACCACCGCAGGGATCGGCGTCATCACCTCGCGCGCCTGCTGCTCGTGCAGGTGGAAGACGCCGCTCAGCATCACCGCCTCGCCCGCGTCGAGGTCGCCGCCGCTGCGCGATCGGTCGATGATCGACTTCAGGTCCTCGGCTCCGTAGCGCTCCTCGAGGTTCGCCGGGTCGACGCCGAAGAGGCGCACGATCGCGTTCGCAAACTTGGTCAAGGCGAGGGTGAAGGGGGCGCTGGCGGCGCGGAACCAGTCCAGCGGGCGGGCAACGCGGCGCGCGGTGCGCTCGGCGCGGGTGATCGACAGAATCTTCGGCACCTGCTCGCCGACGCTGATGTGCATCGCGGTGACGAAGGCGAATGCGATCGCGACCGCGAACGCGTGGGAAAGCTCCGACGTGAGGCCGAAGATGTCCTCGATCAACCGCGCGACCGCGGGCTCGCCGAGGAACCCGATCCCGATCGAGGCCATCGTGATTCCCACCTGGCAGGCGGAGAGTGCCTCGCCGATGCGGTCGAGCTGCGCGACCACCTTGGCGGCTGCGCGATCCCCCTCCTCCGCGGCCTGTTCCATGCGAGCCCGTTTGACCCGCACCAGCGCGAACTCAGCGGCGACGAAGAAGCCGTTCATCGCGATCAACACGAACAGCAGCACGAGCAGGATGACGCTCATCTGCCCCCTCCCCTGCGAGGTGTCCTCAGGCGTCTATGCGGCTTCGTACTTCGCGGGCGGTCGTCGTCTTCTGCCATCGCCGGCGGCATCAAGTTAGCAGCCGGCCGTGCGGCTACGCGAGCGCGTCGATCTTCCCGGCCAGCTCGAAGTCGTTGGCGGTCAGGCCGCCCTCCGAGTGATTGGTGATCGTGACCTTGACCTTGTCCCACGAAAGCTCCAGGTCGGGGTGGTGACCCATGCCCTCGGCCGGTTCGACGAGGCTGTCGACGAACTTGACCGAGCCGACGAAATCGCCGTTCTCGAACGTCTTGGTGATCGCGTCGCCCTCGCGGCTCCAGCCGTCCAAGCCGCCCAGTCGCTCCTCGATCTCCGAGTCTGAAAGAAGTGCCATAGTGACCTCCGCGTGCGTATTGCGAGCCTGGTTCCCTCCTCCACCGAGATGCTATTCGCCCTCGGGCTGGGCGACAGTGTCGTCGCCGTCACCCACGAGTGCGACTTCCCGGCCGACGCGCGCCGCAAACCGCACCTGACCCGCACCGTGATCCCCGAGGGCCTGTCGGCGCGGGAGATCGACGCCGAGGTGAAGCGGGTCACCGGCGAGGGCCGGGCGCTCTACGAGCTCGACCAGGAGCGGCTCGCCGAGCTCGAGGTCGACCTGATCGTCACCCAGGCGGTTTGCGAGGTCTGCGCGGTCTCCTACGACGACGTGGTCGCCGTAGCGGCGCGGGGGCCGTCCCGCCCGCAGGTGATCTCGCTCGACCCCTCCACCCTCACCGAGGTGCTCGCCGACGTCGATCGGCTCGCGGACGCGGCGCGGGTGCCCGAGGCGGGTCGCAAGCTGCGTGCCGGCCTCGAGACGAGGCTGGCCGCGACCCGCGAGCGGGTCGCCGGCGCGCCCCGCCCCACCGTGCTCGCCCTCGAATGGCTCGACCCCCCGTTTCTGGGTGGGCACTGGGTGCCGGAGATGATCGAGGTGGCCGGCGGTCAGACGCTGCTCTCGCAGGCCGGCGAGAAGTCGCGCGAGGTCGGTTGGGAGGACTTGCAAGGCGTTGAGCCCGAAGTCGTGGTGGCGATGCCGTGCGGCTATTACGTCGAGGAGTCGAGCCGGCAGGCGAGTGAGAACGCCGACCAGCTCGCGGCGCTGGAGGCTGGTCGGATCTGGGCCGTCGACGCCGCCTCCTCTTTCTCGCGTCCCGGCCCGCGGCTGGTCGACGGAGTCGAGCTGCTCGCCCACCTGCTGCATCCCGGCCGCGCTGCGCCTCCGGCCGGCGTCAGGTTCGCGCCGGTCTCCCACCTCGACCTCTCCTTGGAGTCTTCGGCCGAAAGGTAAAGAGCGCCGTCCCACTCGCTCGAACTGACTAGCGGGTCAGTTATACGCGGCATGACTGTTATGGTCATTGGATCGATCACGGATGGGGAGGAGCATGCAAGCTCTAAGTAGACCCGGGAGGGGTCAGTCCCGGCGGAGCCACGAAACGGTGTCGCGAGCGTATTCGTCGTCGGCCTGATAGCGGCCGCACTCTGGCTTGGGCTGCCGGCGAGCGCCTCCGCGAATCACCAAGGGTATTGCGGCCATGGGGTCGGCTACGTCCGGGTCCACTGGGACCCGTATAGGGCCGCCAACTTTGAGTACCGCATGGTGTTCGTGTACCACGCTAATACCCAGTACTTTCACCTGCACGTCTACCACAATCAGAAGAACTACTGCTCGTTTATCTTCTTCGACTGTGGGTTCCACACCATAGGCACGGTCACGACGCCGTACTGCCGCTAACTCGAGTATCACCGCAGGCGCTGGAGAACCGCACTAGCGGCGCAAACGGCCCCGCCAGTCACCCCCTGCAAGCCGCCGGGACGAACCGCTAGGCCAGCGCCACGCTTGCCACCGCCGTGGCGATCCCCAGCAAGGCCATCGCCGCCACCTCGACGGGAACCCGGTTGGGGCCGAGGATCTCCCGATCTCCGGCCAGGATCAGCAGCCCGAGGAGGACTCCCGCCCCGGCTCCGAAAAGGTGGGCGCCGATTGCGATCCTCGGGATGCCGAAGGTGAGCGCCAGGTTGACCAGCAGCAGCACGCCGAGCTGAGCCGCGATTGCTTCCAGTCGTCGTCCACGGGCGATCACGAAGGCGGCTGCGAAAAGGCCAAAGATTGCTCCCGAGGCTCCGACCGCCGGCGTGCTGGGCTCGAGCAAGATGACTCCCAGCGAGCCTGCAAACAGCGAAGCGAAGTACATGGCGATGAACCGGGTGCTGCCGAATGCCGGCTCGAGCAGCCTGCCGAGGATGTAGAGCGCGTACATATTGAAGGCGATGTGCAGGAGGCCGGCATGCAAAAAGCCGCCGGTCAACACGCGGTACCACTCGCCGTCGGCGATCTTCGGCGCGAAGACGCTGAAGTTGTCGACCACGTTGCCACCCCCGTTGAAACCTCCGCTGCCGGCGCCGATCTCGATCAGGAACACGACCACGTTGATCGCGATCAAGACGGTGGTTGCCGGGGTCGTGCCGGCGCGTCCGAAGGCGGCCGTCCCGGTGCGCACCTTGGTCCTCTCGCTCGCGCACTCGGGGCAGCGCATTCCCACCGAGGTCGAGGTCATGCAGTCGGGGCAGATCGGACGCCCGCAGTTCGAGCAGGAGACACCGGTCTCGCGGTCGGGGTGCCGGTAGCAGGTCGCCATCGCGGAGCGCAGGCTATCGGCGCTTCCTGAGCGGTCCCCGAGCCGGCCGTCAGCCGGGCAGGGGGACGGAGACGACCGGCGAGGAGCTGGGCTGCTTGCTGCCGCCCCTCGGTTCGACCGTGACCATCACCGCGTTGGCGCCGTCGAGGTGGTGTGGAATCGCGGCGGTCGCCTTGCCGTTGCGGCCCGCGTCGAAGAGCGAGGAGGGCACGATGCGGTGGTTGCGCTGCACCCACGCCTGGTACACGTCGGACTTCGGCAGCTGACGCAGTCCTGTCATCTCCAGCGTGCCCGAGTCCCCCTGGTACGCGAGCGAGGCGCCCTGAGTGTCGACCGTCGTCGTTCCATCGCCGCCCCCGCCGCGCAACGCGTAGCCGCCTATCACGGCCCCGATCAGCGCCACCGCGGTCAGCGCCACAGCCGGCCGCCAGAAGAAGGCGCGGAAACCGCCGGACCGTCGCGAAGGCGCGTCCCGTCGCCGGTTATCCTGGGCCGTGTCCGGGGACAGCTCGGCGGCGTCTGCCCGCACCTCGGCCATCAACCGCGCGCGCAGGCCTGGGGGCGGCTCCAGCTGCGGGACCGACTCCCCGATCATGTCGATCGCCGGCTGCAGCCAGCGCAGCTCGTCTCGGCAGCGCTGGCAGGCCTCCAGGTGGCCTTCCAGCGCCTCGGTCTCCTCCGCCTCCAGCGAGCCGAGCAGGTAGGCGGAGAGGTCGGCGCGCCAGCGCCGGTGATCTCGTGCTCCGCTCATGGGATCCCCTCCGCCAGCTGGGTGCGGATCTTCTCGATCCCGAGCCGCATCCGGCCCTTGACGGTGCCCAGCGGCATGCTCAGCATCTCGGCGATCTCCGAGTGGCTGAAGCCGCCGAAGTAGGCGAGCTGGATCACCTTCGACTGCTCGCTGGGAAGCTCGCTGAGCGCCCCGCGCACTTGTCGCGCCGAGTCGCGCTGAAGCGCCTGCTCGTCGGTGAAGTCTGGCGAGGGACGCTGCTCGAGCGCCGCCTCGTCGTCGAAGTCCAGCTTCGGGGCGCGTCCGGACTGGCGGCGCAGGGCGTCGATGGCGCGGTTGCGGACGATTCCCAGCATCCAGGACCGAACGCTGCCCCGCGCGCGGTCATAGCGGGCGCCACTGCGCCAGATCGAGAGGAACGCCTCCTGGGTCACGTCCTCGGCGCTGGAGCGATCGCCCACGATCCGGTAGGCGACCGAGTAAGCGGCCCCGCCGTGGCGGTCGTAGAAGACCTCGAATGCCTCCGGGTCCTTCCCCGCGACCAGGGGCATCAGTTCCTCGTCGCCGAGGCGCTCCGCCCTCTTCTTGTCTATGGCCACTGCCTGGTTTCCCCGTGTCGCGGGTGCCCTGATCCGGGCGCGCCGCTATCGCGTATGAACGTCCAACTCACCCTACGGTCCCCGGCGTGGTGCGGATCATCACGATTCGTCCGCCTGGCGCGAAAAGATCAACAGGAGCAACTCCACCAGGAGGAACTATGGAAGGTTCAAGCCCAGCAAGGTTGTACGCCACGTTGGTCGGCGGCACACTCGTGATCGCCGGCATCATCGGGTTCTTCTACAGCTCGTCGTTCGGAAGCCCGGGCAACGTCGACGCTGTGTTCGGGATCCTGAACGTCAACGGGTGGCACAACATCGTCCACATCGTCACCGGGGGCTTGGGCCTGCTGGCTGCGGGCTATGCGGCCCGCCAGTATGCGCTCGGCCTCGGGGTCGTGTACATCGCGATCGCGATCTGGGGATTCATCATCGGCGACGGCCACTCGATCCTTGGCTTCATCCCGGTGAACACCGAGGACAACTTCCTGCACGTCATCCTCGGCGTGCTCGGGGTCGGGGCGGGGCTGGCAACACCCGCGGTCGCGAGGACTCGGACCGCACCGGCGACCTAGGAGTCGTTCGGCATTCGGCATTCGGCATTCGTCATTCGGGCTAGGGCCCAAACCACGAGTGACAAATGACGAGTGACGAATTACAGCCGCGAACGCAGCTCGTCCGTCAGCCCCCGTAGCCCGCCGCCACTGCGCTGACGGCTGCGACGGCGCAGCTCGAACAGCACCAGAGCCCCGGTGGCGACCCCGCCGGCGGTGACCGCAATCGCCGGCCGCACCCAGTTGCGGGGGTCGCGCAGCGCCTCCAGCTCTGACTCGGTCAGCGCCTCGGCCCAGTCGGAGAGCTCGTTTGCCGCGGCCTCGGCAACCGCGGAGAAGGTCTCTTCGAGCCTGCCCGAGAGTCTCTCAGGGGGCTCGATCGGCCTCAACGCGTCCGCGAGCAGTCGCTCCACTGCGTGCTCAGTCATCGCCCGCCTCCTCGTCCATCTGCTCTTGAAGCTGCTTGATCGCGCGGTGGATCAGCACCTTGGTAGCCCCGTCGGTGCGACCCAGGGCGCGCGCGATCTCGCGGTTGTCCATGCCCAGCGCGAACCGCATGATCAACGCCTCGCGACGATCGTCGGGAAGGTGCTGCAGCCCGGCCATCACGTTGCGCAGCTCCTCGCGCCCCTCGACCAGGGCCTCGGTGCCGTGCGGTGCCGAGATCGGATCGGCGCTGTCCAGCGGCGTCTGCGGGCGCCGCGACCGGTCGCGGAAGTAGTTGGAGGCGAGGTTGTGGGCGATGCGGATCAGCCAGGGCCGCAGCGGCCTGCCGTCCGACTCCCGCCTTGCCCGGTCGAAATGTCGGTAGGCCTGTAGGAACGCCTGCTCGGTGAGGTCCTCGGCGTCGTGATGGTTGCCGACCCTGTAGTAGGCATAGGAGTACACGTCGCGCAGGTGGGCCCTGTAGAGGTCCTCGAAGGCGCGATCCATCTCCGCCTTCGCGACCGGGTCCGTTGGTGGGCCGGCTTCGATCTTTTCCTCTGCCACGGAGCAAGCGTACCCCCGCTCAGGCGGCCCGGCGGGAGCGCTCTGCACGGCGCAATCCCGCGACCCACTCGTCGGTTCCAATCCTGCCCTCGATCAGCGCCGCAAGCCCCTGAAGCCCCTCCGCCTCGATCCCCGAGGCCGAAATCGTCTCGGCGATCAGGGGCACGGAATCGAGCCCCTCCGAAGCCTGGCCGATCTCGGCGCGGATCTGATCGGCGGGCATGCCGGCGCCCAGCAGCTCTCCGGCGCGACGGTTGCGGCTGCCCGGCGCGAGCACCGTCGCCGTCAGGTCACCTACTCCCGCGAGGCCGATGAAGGTCTCCAGCCTCGCCCCACGGGACGTCGCGTATTCCACGCACTCGCGCCAGATCTCCCCGGCGGCGATCCCGGCCGCGTTCAGACCGTGCGGTTGGGCGGCGGCGGCGGCGAGGGCGGCGGCGTTCTTGGCGGCACCCGCCATCTCGACCCCGAAGGCGTCCCCGGAGCGCTCGCAGACGAGGCCGGCGCGGTCGAACACCTCGCCGAGCTGGGCCCGCAGGTCGGGGTCGGCGGAACCGAGCACCAGCGCCGCGGAGCCGGAGACGGCCTCGCGTGCGTGAGCTGGGCCGCCGAGGCTGGCGATCGCGCGGGCGCGGACCCGCCCGCCCACGTACTCGCTCGGAAGCTCGCCCTGGGGCGCGACCATCCCCTTGCTGAGCAGCAGGATCGCCGTGCGTTCGCCGATCCGGTCGGCGATCGAGCCGACCGCCTGCGGCAGCGCCTTCGACGGGACCGCGAGGCAGACCAGATCGAGTCCGGCGAGCTCGATCTCGGAGGCGCGCTTGACCTGTAGCGATTCCGGCAGCCGCACCTCGGGCAGATAGCGCTCGTTGACCCGCGCCTCCTCCATCGTCTTCGCCTGTTCGGGGCTGCGGGTACCGAGCTGGACCTCGAGCCCACCGCGCGCGAGCAGCACGGCGACGGCGGTGCCCCAGCTGCCGGCGCCAATCACGGCGGCGCGACGCACCGGCGGCAGACCGCCCAGGTCCTCCCACTGCAACTCGACGCTGGGCCAGATGCGCGCCGTCACCGTCGCCGCCAGGGCCGGCGAGGGCTGGTCGGAGCGCGGGAAGGTGATCGGGCGGCCCATGCGGATCCTCACCTTGCGCGGACGGATCCGCCAACCGCGGCGGACCCGCTCGGTTCCGTTCACGGCCACCGGCAGCACCGGAGCGCCGGTCTGAAGGGCGAGCCGCCCGACCCCGCGCTTCGGGGTCGACAGCGAGCCGGATCGGATCCGCGTGCCCTCGGGGAAGATGCAGACCGTTCCACCGCGTTCCAGGACCATCCGCGCGGTGGTCATCGCGTCCTCGTCGGACTCGCCGCGTCGGATCGGAAACGCGCCGCAACGCGAGAGCAGCCATCCCTGCCAGCGCTTCTCGAACAGCTCCCGCTTGCCGACGTAACACATCGGCTTTCGCCACGGAAGCGAAGCCCCGATCACGAACGGGTCGAGGAAGCTGCGGTGGTTGGAGGCGACGATCAGCGCCCCCTTGACCCGAGCGTGCTTGCGACCCCCCTTCGAGAGCCGCAGCCAAATCCAGAGGGCCGGCTGCAGGATGCCCCGCGCGAGCAGGTACATCGCCCAATTGACGCTGTGCTTGCGCGTGTATTCGTGGTAGCGCAGGAGGGGGTCCTCGCCCATGTACTGGGCTACACGAGGGGTCAGGCGGTGTTACAGGCTGAGTTGCTAGTTGCTAGTTGCTCGTGCCTAGGGACCAGCCGCAGGTGGTCACCAGGCCGCTTCGATGATTGTTCGAAGCTGCTCGCGGTCCGGGGGGTCGGGCGTGAAGGCGAGCTGGGGACGGGCCTCGATCTCGTCGAGGACCTTTTCCAGGCCCTCCTTGTCAACGCTGAGGTCGCCGAGGCCGAGCGGACGGCCGAGCTCGGCGATCCTGTCCGGCAGCGAGTCGGGGTCGGTGTGTAGGGCATTCGCCAGATCACCGATCTGCACCGGCGCCCGTTCCCGCATGAAGGCGATCGCGTGGGGCAGGATCGCCGCGTTGGTCTCCGCGTGCGGGACCCCGAGCTCGCGCACCAGCGTCTGGCAGATCACATGGTGGATCGCGAACAGGGCGGAGTCGAACGCGTAGCCGCAGAGGATCGCGCCGAGCGCCAGCGCGGAGCGGTCGCGGTCGTCGGGGCTCTGGTCCAGCGCCTCGCCGATCAACTGCGCGCCGCGCAGCGCGATCATCCTCGAGACCGGGTTGGCGAGCGGGGTGTAGAGAGAGTCGGCTCCGTGTGCAAGCGCGTTCATCGCGCTGGCGCGCAGCTGCGATTCGGGCTGGCTGGTCATCGGCTCGGGATCCGCGATCACCAGCTCGGGGCGAACCAGGCCCTTGGCCCGCTCCTCGGCGCCGGCCGGGAAGCGATGGACGCCGGTCATCTCCGCCCCCGAGAGGGTGGTCGGGATCGCCGCCACGGTCTGACCCTCCACCGAGGCGACCGCCTTCGCGGCGTCGATCACCCGCCCGCCGCCGAGGGCGACCAGCGCCGGCGAGGAGGCGTGGCCGAGAAGCGCCGCCGCCGCCTCGGGCACGCCGCCCGGCGCCACTTCGTGGACGGCCGCGGCCGCTGCCGCCAGCTGATTGGCCTCGGCCATGGCCCGCGGAGTGGAAAGCAGATCGAATTCCTCGAACCCGTGCTCGGCCAGGGTGCCGGGCGCGCCCTCCACCGCTCCCTGCCCGAATAGGACCGTGCGGTTGGCGTCGCGCCAGGTAAACGAGGCGCCGTCGCCGCTCAACGCGCCGCGGCGACCCTCGGGTTGGTGATCGGCTGCAGCCTCGGCTCCACCTCGGCGCGCAGGTGCTCGTAGTCGGGCGGCAGCGAGAGCTTCTCGCCCAGGTGCTCGAGTGGCTCGTCGACGGTGAAGCCGGGCCCGAGCGTGGCGATCTCGAACAGCACCCCGCTCGGCTCGCGGAAGTAGATCGAGCGGAAGTAGAAGCGGTCGATCACCGGGGTCGGCGAGGCGCCGCCCTCGATCACCCGTTCGCGCCACGCCAGGTGCTCCTCCACCTCCGAGGCCCAGGCGATGTGGTGCACGGTCCCCGCGCCCTGGATGCCGGGTTCGCTCGGCGACACGTCGTAGGCCCAGAGGCCACCGCGGCGGTCGCCACGCGTCTGCCACCCGGCGCCCGATTGGGCAAACTCCGCATCGCCGTACGGGGTGAACTGGAGGGCATCCTCGAGTAGCGAGCGGCTCGCTTCGGGCGCCTGGCTGTAGGCGCGGGCGGCGTGAAAGCCCTGCAGGGCGAGTTCGGCGGGAACCTCAGGATGGTCGGCGATCAGCGGTTCGTCGTCGACGTCGACCACCACGAGCTCGTGCCCCAGCCCCTCCGGGTCGGAGAAGTGCAACCGCCCGTTGTGCAGCTCGGATTCGGTCCCGTGGCCCGAAAGACGCTCCTGCCAGAAGGCGATCGAATCCTCGGACCCGACCCGCCAGACGATCCTGTGGATCATCCCCGCCCCGGCGCGTCCCTCGGGCACGCCTGGGTACTCGAAGAAGGTGAGGTCGGAACCGGGGTCGCCCTTCTCGTCGGCGTAGAAGAGGTGGTAGACGGTCGGGTTGTCCTGGTTGACCGTCTTCTTGACCAGCCTCAGACCGAGTACGCCCGCGTAGAAGTCGAGGTTGCGCTGGGCGTTCTCGGTGATCGCCGTGATGTGGTGGATGCCCTCGAGCTTCATCGGAGCATCGCCTGCCGGAAAGAGCCCACCCCTGGATTTGAACCAGGACCCTCTCGGTTACAAGTCGAGTGCTCTTCCGATTGAGCTAGGTGGGCGTAGGCACCCAATCGGCAGGTGTCATAGATCCTTGAGCGCTCCATTGAAATCATTGTGGACCAATAGTCGATTTTCCGTATGCCAAATTCGCCGGAGTAGCTCAGTTGGCCAGAGCGCTTGTTCCAAATTTGAGACGTTTCGCGTGCATCTGGTACGGGCTTGCTGGCTACAGTGCGGCGGTTGACCGCGCTTACGCTTACGAAGAGCGCACCCACTCTCAGCGACCACCCCGTCGAAGTCGGTCAACGCACAGAGGCCATCATCCTGGCCGAGCCGGTTCGGCGCGGGTATCGGCTTCTGGTCCCGTTCGGCATCAATCAGCGGTAGGACCTCGTCGTGGACATCGACGGGGAATTCGTCCGCGCGCAGTGCAAGACCGGCCGCTTGCGGCGGGGCGTAATCCTCTTCAACACTCAGAGCGTGCAGTCGAACATGAACCGGACGGTGGCACGCGACTACACGGATGAAGCAGATCTATTCCTCGTGTATTGCGCCGACACCGAGCGGATCTATGCTGTCCCCGTGGATGGGGTCGCCTCCGGCTACATGCGCTTAGGTGTGACCCCACCCTCAACAATCAGGCCCGAGGCATCCACTGGGCCGGTGATTACGAGCTGCCCGGATAGCTCAATTGGTAGAGCACCGCTCTTGTAAAGCGGAGGTTGCGGGTTCGATTCCCGCTCCGGGCTTCATCGTTTCTGAACACGGGCTGCGCTAACCGCTCTTGTAGCGCGTGCTCTGGCGCAGCGCCCGGCGGAAGCTGTCCGGGTTACGGAAGATGCGCGCGTAGGTCGGCCGCTTGACGTCGTAGCCGAGCCGGTCGAGCAGGCCCGAAGTCTCCAGGTCGAGCAGGTCGTGCGGCTTGTGGCGCTGCGCCCGATCCTCCTCCCGAATCAGCTGCAGCGAGCATGGCGTCGCCGCAATCGTCTGAGGATCGGGGATGTTGGGCCGGTTGAAGTTGGGCGTCTCCCAGTCGAACGTTCGCCCGATGTTGGTCGCGTAGCGGTGGCGCTTGTTGAGGTAGCCGAGCCCGAACTTGTAGGCGATCAGCTTCAGGATCGACTCGAACGTCGCGAATGAGTGGTTCACGACGCCCCGCTTCACATACGGCGAGACGACCACGGCTGGAATTCGGAACCCGGTCATGCCGAAGTTCTCATAGAGGTTTCGGCTGCCACGGCCGTCGGGGACGAAGTGAGGAGCCACGTGGTCGAAGAACCCTCCCCACTCGTCGTAGACGATGAACAGCGCCCCGCGCTTGAACTGCGGCGAGTCGATGAAGGCGTGCACGACGTCCGACATGAAGGCCTGCCCGATCCGCACGTCGCCGTGCGGATGTTCGTCGCCTGAGACGCCGTCGCCGCCACCGCCGTCGTAGAACGCCGGGTCGACGTAGTTGATGTTGGAAAGTGTCCCGTTCGCCGCCCGTTGGTAGTAGTTGGCCACAGGCTGGGTCCAGGACAGCCCCCGGGACCCGTACAGCGCCGAGACCGGCAGGTCGGAGTTGAAGTAGGTCGCGCTGACGCCCTTCGATAGCGCGCGATCGAAGATCGTCTCCCAGCTGTTGGACTGCGTCTGGTTGTCCTTCTGGCCGCCCGACTGCGCCGACCACATATAGTGGCGGTTGGGATAGGTCGAGGCCATGATCGAGCAGTGGAACCGATCGTAGAGCTGGAAGGCGTCGGCGGCATATGGGATGAACCCGAGGTCCTGTTTGAGGTAGTAGGCGGCGGCGTATGAGTCGCTGCTGGTCCCGGCCGCGTTGCCCTGCACGAAGCCGTCCATCCGGCCGCCGTCGTACTGGTGCCGCCCGCCATACCAGGAGTGATCGGGGTCGCGGAACGCGCAGCCCTGGAAGTCCGGGGTCAGATGATGGGTGCCGACCGGGTTGCCGTTTGCGTCCGGATAGGTGAGGCCCGCGTTGTGGGCGTCCGCCCTCGGGTGCCAGCCGAAGTAGTGATCGAAGGAGCGGTTCTCCATCATCAGCACCACGAAGGTGTCGATCGGCATGGTGCGCGGGCTGGGCAGTTTGACCCGCTGCTGGATGCGCGCAGCGGCGCTGACCAGCTGGTCGGGCGACAGCATGCCCGCCAGCGAGACCCCACCGGCAAGGGCCGCGGTGCGGGCGAGGAAGTCGCGGCGGCGCAGCGCCTCCTCCGGATGCTCGGCCTCGAAGCGCTCGCTGGCCTCCGGGTCCCGCAGGTCCACGCCCTCTTGGCTCATCGTCGCCCTCCTGTCGTGTTCGGTTCGATCACCGTCTCACAGTCGATGACCCCTTCCTCGCTGGCGTCCACGATCGCCGTGTCGTTGCCGGGTCCGCAGTTGATCTCGTCCTCTTCGCCGTCGCGGGCGTTGATCACGTCGTTGGCCTCGCCGCCCATCGGGTCCCCGTCCAGCTCGTTGAACTGATCGTGTCCCGGGCCGCCGGTCATCGTCCCCCCGCCGGGCCCGCCGACCAGCAGATCGTCCCCGGGACCGCCGTTGAGGGTGTTGGTGCCGGGGCCGCCCGAGAGGTCATCGTCGCCGTGGCCTCCTTTGAGAATGTTCTTGCCCGGGCCGCCCAGAAGCTCGTCGTTGCCCCGGCCCGCTTTCAACCGGTCGTTGGCGGGGCCGCCCCTGAGGACGTCGTTGCCGGGCCCGGCCAGCAGCTTGTCGCGGCCCTTGCCGCCCTTCAGACGGTCGGCCCCCTTGCGGCCGATCAGGGTGTCGCGCCCGCCGCGTCCAATCAGCTTGTCGGCGCGCTTGGTCCCGACCAGCTTGTCGCGCCCGGGCGTGCCGTGCTCGATCTTCGCGAGCGCCACGCTGGCGACGCTGACGACACTGAATGCGCTGATCGCGACCAGCAGAGGAGTTTTCCCGCGCTTGCCCAATCGGCGCCAAACGCTAGGGCATCACCGCCCCGCGGTGTTGCAGTTCTGCAAAAGCAACCGCCAGCGAGCTAGAGCCTCACCTCGCGCGAGGTGAGGTGGGTGCCCACCTTGCGCTTCACCCGCTGCAAGGCGTTGTCGACCGTCTTGGTGTCGCAGTCCAGCTTCTCCGCGATCACCTCGTAGGAGTAGCCATCGAGGTACAGCGAGAGCACCCGGCTTTCGAGGTCGGACAGCACGCTGGACAGACATGAGACGAGGCTTTCCAGCTCCTCGGTGGCGATCACCTGGTTGACGGGATCGAAGGCCGTGGGGCCGGGCAAGATCTCGTCGAGGGTCGAGTCCGAGTCGCCCGCCGCCGCAGGCGACTGGCTGAAGGAGACGTACTGGTTGAGCGGCGTGTGCTTGTTGCGGGTTGCCGTCTTCACCGCCGTGATGATCTGACGCGTGATGCACAGCTCGGCGAAGTTGCGAAAGCTCGACTCGCGGTCGGTGCGGTAGTCGCGAACCGCCTTGTAGAGGCCCAGCAGGCCCTCCTGGATCAGGTCGTCCGACTCGCCGCCGAGCAGGAAGTACGAAGAAGCCTTCAGACGCACGAAGCCGCGGTAGCGGCGCACGATCGCGTCATAGGCATCCGGCTTGCCCTCCTTGGCGAGGGCGACCAGGTAATGATCATCAAGCTGAGGTTGAGCGTTAGGCTGCTGGACGGCTGGCGCAGTCGCCCGAGCGGACGCTGGCAGCATGGTTTTCTGCGTGGGGGTAGGTGCGGCCACTGAACTTCCTCCTTCGAGTGAAGTTGTCGTGGCGCCACGTACCTCCCCTGGGCGCCTCCTTAAGGGTGCTGCCTCAGACTCAAGTTGAGGTTCACCCTTATTGGCCCGGCAGTGTGACGGCAGCACGGGGTTCTGTCAACCCCCAATTCCGAAAAGACAGGGAAATCTGCAAGGCGGTTTGCACGCAGGACGCCCAAGGCGCGCCTCAGCGACGCCTGAGCGGGACCGCGTCGCGCCTCACGGTTGCCTGAGCAGGACGAGGTCGCGGAACTTCCGATTGGCGTCGCCCCCGGTCGGCGTGTAGGCGATCCTCGCCTGCACCAGGACCCGACCGGCGTCGCGCAGTGTTGCCAACGTAGAGCCCTTGGCCCGGACCGGCAGCCCGACCGTGCCCTTGCCGCCCGGCTCCTTGATCACCGTGCGCAAGCCGTGGCCGCTGAGATTGAGGGTGCCGGCGCCCGGGACCTTGACCCAGAGGGTGGCCACGCCCCGCTGGCGGTTGCGGGTCATCGATCCGATCAGGAACGCGTTCGAAGGCTTCGGGGGGACGACGGTGCTGGCCGGGCTGACGGCCCCCGAGATCGTCCCGGTCGCGCTGGAGCCCGACGCCCGAGCCGCCAACGCTGACGAAGAGGTTCTCGGCGAGGCTGCCGAAGTAGGGGCCATACATGTAGCCAAGCCACGAGGGCGGCGCCGAGACGTAGACGTAGTCGGAGACCGACTCGGCCAGCGGCGCGTTTCCGACCAGCCACGGCCCACCGCTGAAGCCTCCGGTGAAGTCGCTGGAGATTCCGATCGGGTTCGGCGAGAATTGGGAGTCGTCGCGGCCCCAGGGAGACGTGAGCTCGTAAAGGCGAGTGCCGTCGTATGGGAACGCAGCCGGATAGCCGTATTCTATGTAGGTCTGGAGACGGGGCTGGTTGAAGGCGATCCCGACCGCGCCGACGACGCTTTGGAGTGTCGCCGAGTCCGAAGGTCGGTTGTCGATGGTCAGCATCGCCATGTCGCCCGCCTCATCGGGGTTGGGGCCGCCGGCCGTGGTCTGCCATTGGCTGGTGGTCGCGAACGACGTTGCGGGCCACTCGTCGAAGGGCTCGGCTCCGTCGCGATAGCCGGGTATGAAGACGATGTCGGTTGCCTGGGTGCCCGTATCGGGATCGATCACGCAGTGCCCGGCGGTGAGAACCACGTTGCCTGCGCTGGTGTCGATGACGCTCCCCGAGCATTGGAACTCGTTTCAACAACAACTCGCTGGGCGCGCTCTCGGAGGCCTCGAAGCTGGCCAAGGAGCTCGGGTCCGAGGCGGCCGCGGTTGTGGTCGGCGACGTCGCCGACGACGCCGTCGGGGCCGTAGAAAAACAGGACGACGCCGTTGGCGCTGTTCGGGTAGAGGGTCGAATCGCCCGTGTCCGTGCCATCCGCCGAGGGGTCGGCGGCAGCCGGCGACGCGTCACCTGCCTCCACAACGTGCCCACCGGGTTTGGAGAAGGTGAGCACCGACATCGGCTCGGCTTGTCGAATCCGCCTGGCGGTCCAGAAGGCGCGCAGATGGGGGCGCGAGTGCACCGAGTGGACGACGATCGACGAGCGGCTCTCGCCGCCGGCGCCTTGCGCCGTCGCGACACCGAGCCCACAGGTCGCGAGCATGCAAGAGCAAGCACGGCAACGAAGCGGCTCGCTGTTCCCGGTTTTCGCGCTCCCGCAGGAAGTTCGCCGAGCATCCCGGATAGTGAAGCAGGCCAAATCGCGAGAAAGATCGGATAAACGCTGAGGATGGCTGAGAATTCACCCTGCTCAGGCGCGCTGACGCAGCGCTTCGAACAGCAGCACCGCCGCCGCGGCCGAGACGTTGAGCGAGGCGGTGCGCCCGCGCTGCGGGATCGCCAGCAGCCCGTCGCAGCTCGCCGCGACCCGGGGTCGCAGCCCCTTCCCTTCCCCTCCGAGGACGAGCACCGTGCCGCCCTTCAGGTCGGCCTCTGTGTAGGCGGTCGGCGCGCCGGCGTCGGCGCCCCAGGCCCAGAACCCTGCCTCGCGCGCCTCGCCCAGCCAGTCGGCGAGGTTGCGAACCCGGGCCACCTCGAGGTGCTCGACCGCGCCCGCCGAGGCCTTGCAGGCGACCGCGGTGACCGCTGCGGCGCGGCGCTGCGGGATTACCACGCCCGCCGCGCCGGCGACCTCGGCGCTGCGGCAGACCGCGCCGAGGTTGCGCGGGTCCTGCACCTGGTCGAGCACCACCAGCAGGGCCGAGCGATCGGCCAGCAACGCGGCCGGGTCGGCGTAGGGATACGGATCGACCTCCGCGACCACGCCCTGGTGGTCGGGCGAGCCGGCCAGACGGGTCAACTCCTCGGCCGCGGTCTCTGGGGTGCGCCAGACTTGATGTACGCGGCGGCGGCCGCGCTCCGCCTCGGCGACCGGGCGACGCCCGTAGATCAGCTCGCGATCGCCCATCTAGATGAGTGATGCCACGGCGGCGTGCGCCTGGGGACGCGTGTGGCCGAGCAGGTCGAGGACGCAGGGCGCGAAGTGTGCACTCAGCACACGAGGGTCCGAGGACGAAGAGATGCGACGTGCCACGCGCGTCATCCAGGCGTGCGGTGTCGTGGGGTCACTCGTCTACTAGCCGCGGCGCACGAGCCGGGCGCCGTCGGGGCCGTCGCGCACTTCCCAACCGCGCCCGGAGAGCACGTCGCGGATCCGGTCGGCGCGCTCGAAGTCGCCTTTGCCGCGCGCCTGCTCGCGCTCCGTCAAGAGGCGCTCGGCCTCCGCGTCGGGGCCATCCTCGGCGCTTGCCAGCGACTCGAGCCCGACGACCTCGAGCAACTCGACGATTGCGTCGGATGCGCCCGGGAGGTCGCGCTTGTTGCCCTCGCTCACGAGATCGAAGACCTCCGCCATCGCGCGAGGAGTGTTGAAGTCATCGGCCAGCGCGTCGAGGAAGCCGTCGCGTCGCGCGGTGACGAAGCTGTCCTCCTCCCCCCCGCCGCCCGCGCCCGGCGGATGCTCGCGCAGGAAGTTGCGCAGCCGCTCGACCCCCGAGGCCGCCTGCTCCAAAGCCTCCGCGGAGAAGGCGAGCGGTTGGCGGTAGTGCCCGGAGACCAGGTAGGCGACCACCGCCTCGCGCCCGAAGCGGTCGAGCGCCTCGGAGAGCTGGAAGATGTTGCCCTCCGACTTCGACATCTTCTCGGCGTCGATCTCGACCATCCCGTTGTGCATCCAGAACCGCGCCAGCGGCACTCCCCGCGCGGCCTCCGATTGCGCGATCTCGTTCTCGTGGTGGGGGAACACGAGGTCTGAGCCGCCGCCGTGGATTGCGAACGACGGCCCCAGCTCCGCCTCCGCCATCGCGGAGCACTCGATATGCCAGCCGGGGCGGCCCTTCCCCCAGGGCGAGTCCCAGGCGGTGTCCTCGCCCTCCTTCTGCGCCTTCCAGAGCGCGAAGTCGAGGCTGTCCTCTTTCAACGACTCGGTCCCCGCCTCCTCGCCCTGGTCCATGTCCTCCGGCCGGCGGTTGGACAGCTTGCCGTAGCGCTCGAAGCTGCGCACCCGGAAGTAGACGTCGCCGCCCGACTCATATGCGTGCTCGGACTCGATCAGGGCCTCGATCAGCGCCACGATCCCCGCGATCGTCTCCGAGGCCAGTGGCTCGACATCGGGGCGCCCGACTCCGAGCCGATCGGTGTCCTCGATGTACAAGCGCGTCATCTCGGCGGCGAACTCGGCCGACGGGCGGCCGGCCTCGCCGGCGGCGTCGTAGATCTTGTCGTTGATGTCGGTGACGTTGATCACCAGCTTCGCCCGATAGCCCTCTTTGCGCAGGAATCGTGCGAGCAGGGAAAAGACCACGAAGGGGCGCGCATTGCCGATGTGGATGCGCCCGTAGACGGTCGGCCCGCAGGCGTAAATACCCACGTCGTCGCCACTGTGCAGTGGGGCCAGTTCGCCGCTCAGGGTGTCGCGGATGCGTATCTCGCGCACGCCGCAGGCATGCTATTGCCGTGGGGTCGATCCTCTAGGGTTTGGGCAGCTGATGGAGGGCAGCTCAATCCAGAAGCACCGGCTGCGTCGGGTCCAGGAGGCCTTCGCCTCGCTCCCCGATCGCTACCTGGGAGGCGAGGAAGGGCGTGATGCGATCGTGCAGATCCGCCTCTCCGACCTCGGCCGGACCTGGGAGGTCGAGGTGCGACCGGACCGCTGCAAGGTTCGCAGCTCCCCCAGCCGCAAGCCCGACGTGGTGATCGGGACCGACGCCGCGACCTGGCTGGCGCTTCGCGAGGGGCGGCTGTCGGGCCTCGACGCCTTCCAGCAGCGCCGGCTGTGGGCGCGCGGCGACCTCGACGCAGCGGTCAGCTTCGAGGGCCTGTTCAGGCTGCCCGACGACCGTCCGCCGCTGCTTCGCATCCACGACGTACGGGTGAAGGGGGCGCGGATCTCCAGCCTCACGGCAGGCCACGGCGACGAGCACGTGATCCTGATCCACGGCCTCGGCGGGGCCAAGAGCTCGTTCAACGAGACGGTCGCCGCGCTCACCCCCGAGTACACGGTCCACGCCATCGACCTGCCCGGCTTCGGCTCCTCCTCCAAGCCCCTCCCCGCCTCCTACAACGCCGACTTCTTCGCCCGCCACGTCCTGCGCTTCATGGACACGCTGGCGATCGACCGCGCGCATCTGGTCGGCAACTCGATGGGCGGGCGGGTGTCGATCGAGGTCGGCCTGCAGGCGCCCGGCCGCGTGCGGACGCTCAGCCTCTTGGCCCCGTCGATGGCATTCCGTAGCGGGCGCGAGTGGGTGCCCCTGATCCGGGTTCTGCGGCCGGAGCTTGCGGCGTTGCCCCACATGCTGGGCCCGAACCAGGTCCGCGACCGCTTCTGGGGCTTGGTCTCGCGCCCGGAGCGCCTCGATCCCACCGTCGGAGACATCGCCGCCGACGAGTTCCTGCGCACCTATCGCTCGCGTGCCGCCCGGGTCGCCTTCTACGCTGCCGCGCGCCAGATCTACCTCGAGGCCCCCGACGGCCCGAAGGGCTTCTGGACCCGACTCGGGCAGCTCGAGCCGCCAGCCCTGTTCATCTGGGGAAGCGACGATCCCCTGGTCCCCGCACGCTTCTCGCGCCACGTTGCCACCGCGCTTCCCGACGCGCCCCAGGTTGTGCTCTCCGACTGCGGCCACGTTCCGCAGATCGAGCTTCCGGACCGCACCCACGGGCTGATCCGTGAGTTCATCGCCTCGGCCGGTGAGAGCGCTTCGGCGCTGCCGGTGCGGCTGGCGCGCTCGGCATAGACTTCGCTCGATGCCCACCACCTTGGCCGACCAGGCCAAGTACAACGGCAGCGGCGAGGCTGACGCTGCGACCGGGAATGGCCGCGGCCGCACGGTCGCCGGCCCCCTGGGGTCGCTGCTCGGCGACGCGGTTGGCGCGGTCGGGGGGCGGATCGCGAAACGACTTGCCGCCGACCTCGACGATCGCGACCCCGACTACATCCGCGACAACCTGCCGCTCGTCTGGCTGCTTTCCAGCTTCTATTTCCGCGGCGAGGTCCGCAACCTTGGCAACGTCCCCGAGGACAGTGCCGTGCTGCTGGTCGGCAACCACTCGGGCGGCAACGTCACCCCCGACACGCTGCTCTTCACGCTCGCCTTCTCGACCTACTTCGGGGTCGAGCGGCCCTTCTACCAGCTCGCGCACAGCCTCGTGCTGGCCTCGCCCTGGGGCCAGCTGCTGCGCAAGTACGGAACCGTCACCGCATCGCCCGAGAACGCCGAGAGGGCGCTCTCCAGCGGCGCCGCGCTGCTCGTCTACCCGGGCGGAGACTGGGAGGTACACCGGCCGGTCTGGGAGCGCAACAAGGTCGACTTCGGGGGCCGCCACGGGTTCGTGCGGCTGGCCCTCGAGCAGGATGTGCCGATCGTCCCGGTGGTCTCGGTCGGCGGCCAGGAGACGGCGCTGTTCCTCAGTCGCGGCGCCGGGCTGGCCAAGGCGCTGGGGCTCGACAGGCTGTTGCGGCTCAAGGGGCTGCCGATCTCGATCGCCGCGCCCTGGGGGCTCAACGTCGGCGACCTGATGGGCCACATCCCGCTGCCGGCCAAGATCACGACCGAGGTGCTGCCGCCGATCGACCTGCGCCGCCAGTTCGGCCCCGACCCCGACGTCGACGAGGTCTACGAGCAGGTGACGCGTCAGATGCAGGAGGCCCTCGACGCGCTCGCCGCCGAGCGACGCTTTCCGGTGATCGGATGAGGCTCAACGAATCGGTCGTCATCTCGGCGCCGCGCGAGACCGTCTGGGACTACCTCGCCGACCCCCAGAACTACCTGCGGTTCATGTCGGGCGTCACCCGCTGGGAGGTCGTCGGCGACCAGTCGAGCGGCCTCGGGGCGCGCCACCGAGTGCTGATCCGGGTCGGCGCCGCCGAGGTCGGCGGCCTGATCGAGATCGTTGAGTGGAGCGAGCCCGGCGACATGGCCTGGAGCTCGGTCACCGGGGTGGACCAGCGCCTGCGCTGGCGGATCCGCCGGCTCGACGACGGTCGCAGCAGGGTGGAGTTCCGTTTCGCCTACGGGGTCGCCGGCGCCGGCATCGCCGGCTGGATCTCAGAGAAGGCAGCGGCCCCGACCCTGCGGCGCCATATGCGTCGAAGCGTCAACCAGCTGAAGCGGCAGGTCGAGCACGAGCGGCTGCGCCGCGACGCCGAGCAACGCCGCGCCGAGCACGCCGCGACCACTTGATCAGCTAGAAGGTGCGGTAGCCGCTGCGCTGCGACCCGTCGGCGGCTGCGAGTGCTGCACGGCGGGCGCGCACGGCTGCCGTCTGCACCTGCTCGTCGGCGGCACGGCGGGCCCGGTCGGAACGCTCCTGCGCCTGACGCCGAATCTGCTCGGACTCGGTGCGCAGGCGGGCCTCGGCGCGGGCCTTCGCCGCTTCCTCGGCCTCGCGCCCGACCTGCTCGACCAGCTTCTTGACTCGATCCTCGGATTCCTTGCGCACTCGCTCGGTGCCCTCCGCGATGCGCCGCTCGAGGTCGCCCTCCAGCTCCGCGACGCGCTGCTCGGCCTTGCGTTCGGCCTGCTCGGCGCGTCGCACTGCCTCCGCAGCCCGCTGCTCGGCCGCCTCCGCGCGGCCCGCGGCCTTTCGCTCCGCCGCTCTGGCGCGTTCCGCCGCCTTGCGCTCCGCCGTCTCGCGCCCCTCCAGGGCCGCCTGCTCGTGCTGCGCGGTCTCAGCCTGGAGTCGCTTGGCCGCCCCCTCGGCGAGCTGCGCGCGGGCCTCGGCCTGACGCGCCTGCGCCTGCGCCTGCTTCTGGGCCCGCCGCGCGGCCGCCATGTGCACGCGGCCCTGCTCGCTGAACCGCCGCAGAGTCGCTTGCGCCTTCTCCTTCAGCTCGGCGCGGACCTGGTCGCGGATCCCCTGCTCGCCGTTCTGCGCTTCGCCCGCTCGTTGCTCCGCCTTGGCCGCCCGCTTCTCGGCCGCGTTCGCCCGCTGGTCCGCCTCGCGGGCCTGCTCGGCCGCCTTACGGGCCAGGTCGAGGGCCTTCTGCACCCCTTCGTGGGCGTCAAGCTCGGCCTTGCCAGCATGAGCCTCGCGGGCGCCTTCGATGGGCCGAAGGACCGGTCGATTGGACGGCTCGCTCTTCGCCTCGTTCCCCGGCTCGTCCCGAGCCGGCTCCGGGCGCGGAGCGGGCAGGGCATCGCTCATGGCGGGCAAGTTACTAGCCGCGGTGGCCGGCAAAAACGCGCTTCAAGCGAGAATCGGCGATTTTCGCGCAAGCTGCGAAAACTACCCCGGGGCTCGCCGAGCTAGCCCTGCTCCTGCAGCTCGCGCTTTAAGACCTTGCCGGTCGCGTTGCGCGGCAGCTCGTCGAGGAACACGACCTCGCGCGGCACCTTGTAACGCGCGAGGTTCTTCTTCACGTAGCCCTTGAAGTCGTCCTCCGAGGGCCCCGCGCCGTTGTCCTTCAGCACCACGAAAGCCTTCAGCCGCTGACCGAATTCCTTGTCGTCGATCCCGATCACGGCGACCTCCGCGATCTCACCGTGTTCGGCCAGCAGGTCCTCGACCTCGCGCGGGAAGACGTTCTCTCCCCCCGAGACGATCATCTCGTCGTCGCGGCCGGCGACGAACAGGCGCCCCTCCTCGTCGAGGTAACCGACGTCGCCGCTGGAGAGCAGGCCGTCGATCAACTCCTTGCCGCCGCCGCCGGTGTAGCCCTCAAACGCCGTGTCGCTGCCGACGAAGATGCGGCCGATCTCGCCCGGCGGCAGCTCGTCGCCGCCCTCGTCGTAGATCTTCACGACCGTCCCGCGGGGGGGTCGGCCGGCGGTCCCCGGGGCGGCGCGCAGGTCCTCGGGGTTGGCGATGGTGGCAAACGCGACCTCGGTCGAGCCGTAGAGGTTGTAGACGTTGTCCCCGAACAGGTCCATCCAGCGGATCGCCATCTCACCCGGCAGTGCCGAGCCGCTGACCGCGGTGATGCGCAGCGAGCTGAGGTCGTAGGAGCGCAGCGTCTCCTCGGGCAGCTCGAGGATGCGCTGCATCATCACCGGCACCACGGCGAGCACCTGAGCCCGATTCTCCGCCGTGGCGCGCAGCGTCTCCTCGGGATCGAAGCGGCGCCGTAGCACCAGCGTCGAGCCGGTGGCGAGACCGACCATGAAGTGCAGAAAGCCCCAGGAGTGAAACATCGGCGCCGCGATCATCATCGTCTCGCCGCGGCGGTAGGGGACGCGATCGAACAGCGAGGCGGCGCCGGTGATCCCGGTCGGGCTGGAGCGCTGCGCCCCCTTCGGCGTCCCAGTGGTGCCCGAAGTGAGGATCACGAAGCGCGCGTCCTGGTCGGGCCGGCTGAGCTCGGAGGGGTCGCCGCGCTCGATCAGGTCCTCGAGGTCATAGCCCCCGGCTTCACCGTTCTCGCGCCAGGCGACGATCCTGGTGATGTCCTCCGAGAGCCCCTCCAGCAGCGCCGTGAACTCCTCGTCGTAGATCAGCACCTGCGGGCCCTCGCGCTCCATCACCTCGACCAACTGGCGGCCCGCAAACGCGGTGTTGAGGTAGAGCAGGCTGGCGCCGAGCTTGGCGCTGGCCATCGAGGCGTCGATCAAGCCGAGGTGGTTGCGGCACATGATCCCCACTCCATCGCCAGCCTCGACGCCGAGATCGGCGAGCGCGTGGGCGAGAGCGTTGGTGCGCCGATGGACCTGCTGGAAGGTCAGCTCCCCGAGCTCATCACGCGCGGCGACGCCGTCGGGGTCGCGGATCGCGGCCAGCCCGGTGGCCCCGCCCGGAGAAGTGCCCCAACGGGTCAGCCACCTGAGCGTGCGCGCCAGCTTGCCCGGGCCGGCGGGTTGTATTAGCCCGACCTCGCGCAGCACCTTGAGGTCGAATATCGCGTCGGAAAGGTGCCCTACCGGATCGCGCACCACCTCGCGTGCGGTCGCGGAAACGTCCACGCCTAAAGCCTAGTCGCTCTCCAGCGCCGCCACGGCCAGGCAGGCGACGCCCTCGCCGCGGCCGATGAACCCCATTCCCTCGTTGCTGGTCGCCTTGACGCTGACCCGGGCGGAAAGAACTTCGGTGAGATTGCGCTCCATCTCGGCGCGATGTGGCCCGATCCGCGGTTGCTCGCAGATCAGCGTCGCATCGACGTTCAGGACCCGCCCTGAGACCCCAGCCAGCGCGGTGCGAAGCAGGTCTAGTGAGTCGGCGTCGCGCCAGCGGTCCTCGTCGTCGGGGAACAGGCTTCCGATGTCGCCGCCGCCGCCGGCACCGAGCACGGCGTCGATCACCGCATGGGTGAGGACGTCGGCGTCGGAATGGCCGGCGAGCCCGCGCTCGTGCTCGATCTCGACCCCGCCGAGCAGCAGGCGCTCGCCCTCGACGAGGCGGTGGCTGTCGTACCCGATCCCGACCGAGACGCTCACAGCGTGGTCACGACTCGACATCCTCGCGCTTCGGCGCCGGTCCCAGCGGTTCGAGCCGTCGCTGTCGCCGCTCGAAGACGCAGATCTCGCTTACCTCGAGGCTGTCGAGCAGGGCCAACGCCTGTCCGTACTCGTATCCGATCTGCTCGGGCGTGTGGGCGTCGGAGGAGAGCGCGAACGGGGCGCCCGCCTCGACGCACATCTCGGCGAAATCCGCCGCCGGATAGATCTCGCCGACGGGCTTGCGCAGTCCGGCCGTCGAGACCTCGACCGCGATTCCCGACTCGACGATCGCCTCCACCGCCGTCTCGTAGTAGACGCGCCGGTCGCGGAGCGGGCCGGGTCGGCCCCAGATCTTCACCAGGTCGGGGTGGGCAAGGATGTCGAAGAGGCCGGAGCGCGCGGCGGTCGCCAGGCCCTCGAAGTAGCGTCGCCACACCTCATCGGGATCGGCCTCCTGCGCCCACACCCCGTACTCGTCCATGTCGACGGCGCGGTCGCCGATGAAGTGGACCGAGCCGACCACGTAGTCGAAGTCGTGCGCCGCGATCAGCTCCGCCGTCTGCTCCTCGGCCCCGGGCACGTAGTCCAACTCGACGCCGAGCCGCAGCGGGGTCGAGCGCACGAACTCGCAGTAGGCGTCGAGATCGTCCGTCGCCTGGGCCTGCCAGAACGGATGGCTCCAGAGCTTCAGCGACTGCTCGAACCGGTAGATGTGCTCGGAGACGCCAAGCTCCTCGATCCCCGCGGCGCGCGCCGCCTCTAGGTAGCGCTCCACGTTTTGCTCGGTGAACCAGCGCTCGTGCGGAGGAGTTCGATCCTCGTCCGGCCGTAGGTGCAGGTGATAGTCGGTGAGCACGAGGGCGCAGGCTAGCCGCCTCGCGGCGGCGTTACGCTTCTCCCATGAGCTTGCCCCGCGAGCTGCTCGCGCTCGCCGCCGCATTCGCCGCCGGCGTCGGGCTGGCCGAGCCCCTGGGCGCGATCAACCTCGGCGTCGCCTTCGGAGTCGGGCAGCTCACCTTCACCGCGGCGCTGGTCTGGGTCCTGCTGCGCTACTAGGTCGGTGTGCTTAGGTCTGCGCCGGCAGGCCGTAGCGAGCGACGACGCGATCGTAATTGAGCCGCATCAGCTCGATCACGTCGCGGACATCGGCCTCGTCCTCGATCCCGCGCGCCGCCGGACCTTGCTTGCCGGGGAAGACGGGATGATCCCCGATCCGCCCCTGGTCCTTCAGCTCGACCCAGACCTCCTTCGGGAAGGAGAAGTGGGCGGCGTGGTCGCCGTGCAGGTGCCCGATCTCACGCTGGCCAAGCTTGAAGGCGAACTCGCCACGGCGACCCGGGCCCGCCGTCACCCCCGGCCAGGAGGTGACCTCCTCGGTGATCTGCTCGCTCGCTGTCTGTGTCCTCGTCATCCTGCCTCCTCGCGGTTACCGGGTCGGCGACCCTCCGGCCGCCTGACGCGCCCGCTCCACTGCCGCCTTCGGCCCTTCGGTCCACGGCTCGCCGTGGCCGACCAGCACCAGGTCCGCGTCCAATTTCTCGTAGCAGGACAGCGAATCGAGCGCGGTCTTGTTGGAGACGTTGAAGGCCATCGGCTGCGGCCCGCGCTCCCCGGTGATCGGGTGCCAGGTGCACATCGTGTCGCCGACGAACAGCGCCCCGTGCTGGGGGAAGTGAAAGACGACGTGGCCCTCGGTGTGACCGGGGGTGCCGATCACCCGCGGCTGTCCCGGGACGTCGAGGGTCTCGCCGCCGGAAAGATCCACGGTGTGATCGATCTTCGGTTGGCTCAGCACCCCGTAGCGGGTGAGGTGGCCGAACAGTCGCCAGGTTGCCGGCTTGACCAGCAACGGAAGCATCGGGTCCTCGATCTTCTTGCGCTTCTTCTGCACCAGGTACCGGTCGGCTGGGTGCAGATGGATCGGCGTGTCGGCGCCGTCCTTCTGCATCTTCGCCGCGGGCCCGGCTCGAGTTGATCGCTATAGCCGGCGACGCCGGCATCTACCACCGTGACTCCGGAGTCGTCGGCGACCAGGTACCAATTGACAATCGGGGTGCCGAGGCGGACGACGCCGTCAGCCAACTGCTGCGGCTCGCTCATCGAGCCCAGCCTATCGCTCGGCCAGCAGCAGCTCGGCGACCCGCAGGTCCAGCGGCGTGGTCACCTTGACGTTCTCCGCCGGCGCCTCGTGGAGGAGCACCCGGCCGCCGATCCGCTCCACCAGCATCGCGTCGTCGGTCGCCTGCGCGAGCAGCGCCGTAGAGCCGAGCGCCTCGCGCAGCGCCTCGGCGCGGAACGCCTGCGGGGTCTGCGCCGCCCAGAGGCTGGAGCGATCGAGGGTGCGATCGACCTCCATCCCCCGCGCCACCTGCTTGATCGTGTCGGTGACCGGCGCAGCGGCAACCACGGCGCCGGCGTCGGGGTTGTCGAGCAGGTCGTCGATCACCGCGTCGACCAGCTCCGCGGTCACCAGGGGGCGGGCCGCGTCGTGGACGACGACGACCTCGGCGTCCAGCTGCGCGAAGGCCGCCGCGACCGACTCCGAGCGGCTGGCGCCGCCGGCGACCACCTCCACCCCGTCGCGCTGCGCCTGCGCTTCCTGGCCCGGCGGAACTGCGACGACGATCGGCCCAACTCGCTGCGAGGCGTGCAGCGCGTCGAGCGACCAGTCCAGCAGCGGCCGCCCGGCAAGCTCGACCAGGGCCTTCGGGCCGCCGGCTCCGAGCCTCTCACCGGAACCGGCGGCAGCCACGATCGCTGCGGCTGATGCGTCAGGCGGTCGCCTTGGCGGCGAAGCGCTCCTCCAGCAGCTCGTCCAGGTACTCCTCAGCCTCCTCCTCGTCCCTGTCGAGCGCGTACATGAACTCGGACGCGAGGATCTTCTTGGCCCGCGTGTACATCTGCTTCTCGCCGGTTGAGAGCCCCTTCTCCAACTCGCGGATGGCGAGGTTGCGGACCACCTCGGCAAGCTCGAAGACGTTTCCCGTCTTGATCTTCTCGCGGTTGTACTTGAAGCGGCGGTTCCAGTTCTTAGGCATGTCCGACACGTCGTCGGTCAGAACGCCAATCACTTTCTTCACGTCGTCCTCATCGATCACGCGCCGCAGGCCAGCCCGGCCCGCGTTCTCACAGGGAACCATCACGGTCAATTGGTTGTGGAGGATCTCGATCGTGAGGTACTCCCTCTTTACCTCCATGAGGTCCTTGGTCTGCTTCTTGAGAACAACGCCGGCCCCGTGGTGGGGGTAAACGACCTTGTCGCCCTCCTCGAAATCACAGACGTACTCGATGTCGTCCTCGAGGCCGGCCTCTGTCGCTGCCTCTGTCGCTTCTTCTGTCGCGTCTTCTTCTAGTGTCGGGATTGCTGTCTCCTCTCGTCAATGACGGCACGCATGTCCGTCAGCTCTGCAAGTAACGGTCGACCAGATCGACCTCCTGGAGCCGCCTGACGCCCTCGCGGATGTCCCTGGCCCGGGTCTCGCCGACGCCGTCGACGGCCTCGAGCTTCGCATTCGAGGCGGCGAGCACCTCTTCGAGCCCGCCGAACTCCTGGATGATCTTCTGGGCCACGAGCCGCGGTAGCCGTGGTATGCGACCGAGCACGCGGTAGCCGCGTGGTGCGACCGGAAAGTCGAGTGTGTTCATCTTGCGGTCGTAGCCGAGCATCTCGGCGAGGCGACCGAAGTCGAGGACGTCCTGGTGGGGAAGGTGGGCGAGGGTGGAGAGGACGCTTTGCAGGTTCTCCTCGGAATCCTCGACGCTGTAGTCGCGCACAAGCGCCGTCTTGTCGGCCGCCACGCCGACCATCGTCTCCTCGAGCTGCATCTCGATCAGCCGCCCTTCGGTGCCCAGCTCGACGATGTAGCGCTCCACCTCGACCGCCATCCGGGTCACCATCTCGGCTCGCTGTAGCACCGCGAGCACGTCGTAGAGCACCCCGCCGCCCTCGAACTCGAGCGCCGTTAGGCGCGAGGACACCTGGTCGAGGCGGGCGCGGTACTTGTCGAGGGTCGCGAGGCCCTGGTTGGCCTTCGCCAGCACCCCGGAGATGTCCTGAAGGATGTACTTGGTGCCCTCGATGTAAAGCGAGACGACGTCGCGGCGCTGCGATATCGCGATCACCAGGGCGCTGGTCTGCTTGGAGACGCGCTCGGCGGTGCGGTGCCGGGTGCCGGTCTCCGAGGAGAGGATCGTCGGGTCGGGCATCAGCTGTACGTTGGCCCAGGCGATCGTCGTCGCCTCGGAGTTGAGCACGATCGCGCCGTCCATTTTCGCCACCTGGTACAGCAGCGCCGGCGTGTAGTCGACGTCGAGCTTGATCCCGCCCGAGAACAGGAACGAGATGTCCTCGGGATCGCCGATCACGATCAGGCCGCCGGTCCGCGAGTGGACGATGTTGTCGACGCCCTCCCGCACCGCGGTCCCGGGCGCGACCATGTCGAGGGCCCTGAAAAGCCGAGGATCTTGCCGGTCAGACAACTCTTGAAGCTCATCCCCGGACAACGACGCCATGGAATGAGGATGGCAAAGACTGCCTGCAAATGCGGAGCGACGAATTCGCACTGGACAGCTCGGAATGAGCGTTGTCAAGCGAGCTAGGCCAACCACTACCGAGTAGTCCCTATCCCGCCTCGCCAACTGTCAATCTCCGCGGCATGACTTCGTTCGATCGCCTCAGCCCCGACGACGCCGCGATCCTGAAGCTCGAGTCGACGGCGATCACCGGCCACACCTGCAAGGTGCTGGTCCTGGAACCGGGGCCCAAAGGGCCACCCGCCCTCGAGCAACTGCGCCGCCACGTCGATAGCCGCCTCTGGCGTGCGCCGCGGGCTCGGCGCCGCGTGGCCCAGACCCCGTTGGGGCTGGCGCCGCCGGTCTGGGTCGATGACCCAGGCTTCGAGATCGCCGCGCAGGTCACCGCCAGTGCCGCGGACGAGCCCCTCCAGAGCACGGTCGCCGAGCTGATGTCGCAGAGACTCGACCACTCGCGGCCGCTCTGGCACATGGACCTGGTCAGCCCATTCGACGACGGGACGACGGCGATCGTCTGGCGCATCCACCACGCGATGGCCGACGGGATGACCGCCCTGCGCCTTGGGGCGGAGATGCTCTGGGACCACGAATCGGCGCGCGTTGAGGACCCGGGACCGCCGTGGCTTCCCGAGCGCCCGCCGGGGCGCCGGGGACTGCTGACCGGGGCGATCGACGATCGAGCATCGGCGGTTGGCGGCGCGCTGCTGGGCGCGGCGCAATCGATGACCCACCCCCGGCGCCTGGTCGGCTCGGCGCGAAAGCTGACCGAGCTGCCGGGCGCCCTGCGACCGAGCTACGGCCCCTGCCCGGCGACTTCCCGCTTGCCGAGCACATCTCGGCCGAGCGAGAGGTCGCCTTCGTCGGCCGGCCTCTGGAGCACCTGAAGCGCGCCGAGAAGGGGACGCGGGAGAGGCTCGGCGTCCACGTGACGATCAACGACCTGCTGCTCGCCGCGGTGGCCGGCGGGATCCGCCACTGGCTGGAGGACGAGCGGCTGCCGCTGGACCCGATGCGGGTCAAGGTCCCGGTCAGCCTGCACCGGCCCGACGAGGGCACCGACGTCGCCAACCGCGACTCGTTCCTGTTCCTCGACCTGCCCTGCGACCAGGACGACCCAGACCGCCGTCTGGCGCGGATCACGGCCGAGGCGGAGACCGCCAAGGAGGACCACGATGCCGAGGCGCTCTACTCCTTCTTCCACGGCCTCGCGCACCTGGGGCCGCTGGGGCGGGCGGGGGTCCGGCTCGCCTCCAGCCCGCACGAGTTCAGCCTCGCGGTCTCAAACGTCCCCGGCCCGCGCGAGCCGATCTACGTGCTCGGCCGGCCGGTGCGCGAGCTGTATTCGATCGCCGAGCCCGCCGACCGCCACGCGCTGCGCGTCTCGGCGATCTCCTGCGCGGGGACGATGGGGGTCGGCCTCTGCACCGACCCCCATCATCTGCACAGCCTCGATCGACTGGCCGCCGGCCTCGACCGCAGCTTCGACGAGCTGCTGGGTTAGGGGCTACTCCGACAACCCGGCGGCGTCCAGAGCCTCGGGCCGCTCCCAGTAGCTCTGCATACGGACGGCCTTGCGCTTGCGGATCGTCCAGAGGTGGGCGGTCGGGTTCGTCTGAACCTCTGCTCCGCTACCCCTGCCGCGCCCTCCCTCGCGCGAGAACACGAGCACCTGATCGCCCCCGGCGTCAATGAACTCCTCCGGGACCATGCGGTACTCATCGAAGACTTCGTTGAGTTTGGCGAAATAACGCGCCACGCCCTCGTGTCCGAAGTGCGGCTCGGCCAGATCAGGGAACTCGCGGGGGCCGCGCCACTCGATCTCCGGGTCGAGGAACTCATAGTCAGGACGCCCAAGTTCTCCGATCCGCTCGTAACCACGCCGCACGATTTCGACGTTCTCCTGCGACATCGCCCGCGCAGTATCCGCCTACTAGCCGCTCGCCCTGCTCAGCTGCGCTAGGCCGCTTCGCGAATCTCCGCGTCTTCCTCGGCCGACTTTCCGCCGCCGAGGGCGGCGCGTAGCGCCGCGCGCAGCGTCGTGTGCGCAGCCAGCCCGTCGAGCTTCTCGCCACCGGCCGGCCCCAGCACCGGGCCGAGGCCGAACTTGCGCGCCTCGGCGATCCGGCGGTCGGGGTGGCCGACGTAGCGAAGCTCGCCGGTCAGCCCCAGCTCGCCGAAGCAGGCCAGCGGCTTTCCCTCCGAGCCGACCAGCGGCTGGTTGCGGTGCGCGGAGGCGACCGCCATCGCCACTGCGAGGTCGGCGCCGGGCTCGTCGACCCGCACACCGCCGGCGACGTTGACGAACACGTCGGCCTTGCCGAGTGACAGCCTCGCGTGGCGCGAAAGCACCGCCAGCACGAGGCTGAGCCGGTTGCGGTCGATGCCGTTGGCGACCCGGCGCGGGGCCTCCAGCTCGCTCGCCGCGACAAGCGCCTGCACCTCGACCAGCACCGGGCGGCTGCCCTCCATCGCCGGCAGCACCACCGAGCCCGGCTCGCGGGTCGCCTCCTCGACGAAGCGGGCCGAGGGATCGGCGACCTCGGTGAGGCCGCCGGCGCGCATCTCGAACACGCCGACCTCGGCGGTCGCCCCGAAGCGGTTCTTCAGCGCCCGCAGGGTGCGGTAGGTGCGCTCGCGCTCGCCATCGAAGCGCAGCACACAATCAACTAAATGCTCGAGCACGCGCGGGCCGGCCAGGCTGCCGTCCTTTGTCACGTGGCCGACCAGCAACAGCGCGATGCCGCGCTGCTTTGCAACCTCGGCGAGCGCCGCCGCCGACTCGCGCACCTGGCCGACCGAGCCGGGCGCGCCGCTCATCTCGGTGCTGTGCAGTGTCTGAATCGAGTCGATCACGCAGACTTGGGGGCGCTCGGCCTCCAGCGCCGCCAGCACCGGCTCCAGCTGCGCCTCGGCCAGCACCGGCACCTCCAGTGCCGGCTCGCCGAGCCGCTCGGCGCGCAGCCGCACCTGCGCCGCGGACTCCTCGCCGGACACGTAGAGGACGTTGCGCCCAGCGCCCGCCAGATTGGCGAGCGCCATCCCGGTCAGGGTGCTCTTGCCGATCCCCGGCGAACCGCCGAGCAGCACCAGCGAGCCGGGCACAAGGCCACCGCCGAGGACGCGGTCGAGCTCGCCGATCCCGGTTTGAAGCCGCTCCTCGGCCGGCGCCTCGACGTCGCGCAGCCGGGTCGGCTTCGGCGCCGCCGCGGAGCGGCTGCGCTTCGACGCGCCGGAGCTTTGGCGGGCCTCGACCAGCGAGTTCCACTCCCCGCAACCGGGGCAGCGGCCGGTCCAGGTCAGCGAAACCTGGCCGCACTGCTGGCAGGTGTAGCGGGCTTCGGAGCGGGCCATCCACTGAATGTAAGGAGCGGCGCCGACGGCACTCACCCCGTTACCCAATTCTGGATTTTCGGCGGCCCACTAGTCGAATTACGGGGCCCAACTGGCGCCGGACTGAAATAGGATCGGCGGCCGGATGAGGACCTTGGCTTCGTGGGCAGGGATCGCCCTGTTGACGCTCGTCGCTTTCGGGCTGACGCTCCTCGCCTTCGCGCTCCTTCTGGCGCCGGCGGCATCCGCCAGCCAGGTCTCCAGCGTGCTCGGCATCCCCTGCGCGACCCAGACCAACGGCGTCCAGGCCTGCGTCGGCGACACCGCGCATCGGGTCAAGACCTGGGACGGGGTGCCGCTCGACGTCAACGTCTGGCTTCCCCCAGCCTCTCAGGACGGGCCCTTCCCGCTGATCGCCTCCCACCATGGCTGGGCGGGCAGCAAGAGCGGCGATTCCTCGCTCGCCCTTCAGGGCTATGCCGTGCTGGCCTACACGGCGCGCGGCTTCGGAAACTCCTGCGGCAGCGCCGCCTCGCGGGCCGCCGACCCGGCCGGCTGCGCGAAGGGCTGGGTCCACCTCGACGACGTCCGCTATGAGGCTCGCGACACCCAGACCCTGGCCGGCAAGCTCGCCGACCTGAAGCTCATCAAGCCGCGAAAGATCGGCGTCACCGGCACCTCCTACGGTGGCGGCGTCAGCTACCTGCTGGCGGCGTTGAAGAACCGTGTCGAGCTGCCGAACGGCAACCTGGTCCACTGGCGCAGCCCGAAGGGCAAGCGGATGAAGGTCGCCGCCGCAGTCCCGCTCTGGGGCTGGTCCGACCTCGCCTACGCGCTGATGCCGAGCGGCAACACCCTCGACTATCTGGTCCAAAACCCCTACGGCGATCGGATCGGGGTCTCGAAGCAGTCCTGGCAGAGCCTTCTCTACGCGGCTGGCCAGGGGAGCGGCTTCTACGCGCCGCCGGGCGCCGATCCCAGCGCCGACCTCACGGGCTGGTTCACGCGCGTAAACCAGGGCGAGCCCTACGACGACGCGCTCTCGCAAGACCTGCAGAATCAGATCCAGAGCTTCCATTCCGTCTACTACCTCCAGGACGACCTGCCCTGGTGGCGGCAGCGGCGCCCCGCCCCGATCCTCACCTACAACTCCTGGCTCGACGACCTCTTCCCCGTCGACGAGCCGCTGCGTTACCGAAACAAGGTCCTGAGGCGATTCCCCGGCGCCGAGTTCTCGATCCTGTTCGCGGCCGGCGCCGGACATCCGCGGGCGCCCCTGGGCGGCGCCACGCCCGACATCGCCAATCTGACGACCGAGTTCTTCGCCCGCCACCTGAAGGGCGCCGGGGGCAACCCGCTCGGGGTCCGCACCTACACCCAGAACTGCAACGGCAGCACCCAGCTCGGCCCCTTCAACTCCAAGACCTGGCGCCGGCAGCATCCGGGCGAGGTGCGCCTCGATTCGGCGGCAGCGCAGACCTTCAGCGGCCTCGGCGGCGACCCGGCCGTCGCGGCGGCGATCGACCCGACCGCAGGCCTGGGCAGCAACAGCTGTCACACCAGGGCTGCCGCGGTCGAGCCCAACACCGCGACATACAACGTCGCCGCCGCGCAGGGAAGCGGCTACACGCTGATCGGCTCGCCGACCGTGATCGCGCGGCTGGCGGTGTCCGGCTCCAACGCCCAGGTCGACGCCCGGCTCTGGGACGTCGCCCCCAGCGGCACCCAGTCCTTCGTCACCCGCGGTGTCCTGCGGCCCAAGCCCGGCACCAACCAGGCCGTCTTCCAGCTTCACCCCAACGGATGGCACTTCGCCGCCGGCCACGTCGCGAGGCTGCAGCTGCTCGGTCGCGACGCGCCCTACGTGCGCGCCTCCAATGGGACCTTCAGCGTCGCGGTCAGCAACCTGCAGCTGCGGCTGCCGGTGCACGAGAGTGCCGGCGGGCAGGTGCTGAAGCCGCTGCGCCCGCTAAATCGCGACGGTCAACCGGCTCGCTGGTTCGAGCTCGCCTGGCGCTAGCGGCTAGCTCGGCGTCCCCGCCGCTGGATCGCGACGGGACGATCGCCACTCGCGCCGAGCGGGCGAAGTGCTAGCGGTCAGCCCTAAGCTGGCGCTTTCATGCCTGTCTCATCGCCGGTTCCTACGGTGGCGTCTCGACTTCCCCGACAGCAGGAGGGCACAAAATGAAAGGCAAACTCAAGGGTGCGCTTATCGCGGCGCCGGTGATCGCGGCGCTCGCCGGCGGCGGCGCCGCCATCGCCGGAGCGACCGGCGGCGGTGACGACAACGGCAGCGACAAGGCGATCACCGGCAGCGCGCTCGACCGGGCAAGCGCCGTCGCCCTCCAGCAGACCGGCGGCGGGCGGGTCACCGACAGCGAGATCCGCGATGAAGAGGGCTACTACGAAATCGAGGTGAGACGCAACGACGGCAGCCAGGTCGACGTGCACCTCGATCGTAACCTCAAGGTCCTCGACGCAACGGCCGACGGCGGCTCGGACGGCGGCGACAGGTCGAGCAACCGCTGATCCAGACCGGGCGCGGGTGGCTCAGCCACCCCCGCCGTCTGCGGACGAGAGGAGGAGGACATGCGGCGCGGTGCAGCACTGTTCGGCATCACGGTCGCGGTGGCGCTTGGGATCGGCGCCTGCGGCGGCGGCGACTCGGGCGCCACAACCTCGAATTCCATCGCCTCGGGTGCGACAGCCCCCGACTCCGCGACGATCCCGCAGCCGCCGCTGAGCACCCTGAACAAGCTCACCCGTCGCAGGCTGGCGCCCGACAGTCGGCGGGTCGACCTCACCGTGCCGACGTTCTCGGATCCCACCAAGGTCACGAACCCGCTCTTCCCGATCAGCAGGCTCAAATCGGTCGTCATCCTTGGCGAGGTCGGCGGTGAGCCGCTGAAGGTCGAGACCACCCTCCTGCCCGAGACCAAGACCGTCGACTGGAACGGCCAGCGGATCGAGTGTCTGCAATCCCAGTTCCTCGCCTATCTCAAGGGGCGCATCACCGAGTCCGCGGTCGACCTCTACGCCCAAGCTGACGACGGCTCCGTCTGGTACTTCGGCGAGGACGTGGTCGACTACGCGAAGGGCCTTGCCGCCACCACCGAGGGGACCTGGGTGGTTGGTGTCGACGGCCCCGGGGCGATGATCATGCCCGCCCACCCCAAGGTCGGCGACGTCTACCGAACCGAGAACATCCCCGGGGTCGCCTGGGAGGAAGTCACGGTAAAGAGGACCGGCAAGACCGTGCAGGGCCCAACCGGTCCGGTCAAGGGCGCGATGGTCGGCCAGGAGCTACACCAGGACGAGGTGCCCCTCGAGCCAAAGACCTTCGCCCCCGGCTACGGCGAATTCTTCTCAGGCGGGGGACACGATTTCGAGGCCAACGCCCTCACGGTGCCCGCCGATGCCACCTCCGGGCCCACGCCGGCCGAGCTACAGAAGCTGTCGAACGGCGCGGACCAGGTCTTCGATGCCGCCCGATCGAAGCAGTGGAAAGCCGCGCCGGCCAGCATCCACGAAATGAAGGCCGCCTGGAGCGCTTATCAGGCCGGCCAGGTGCCACCGAGGCTCGCCGCCGAGATGAGCGACGCGCTCGACACACTCGACCAAGCCGTTGGCGCGCGCGATAGCCGGAGAGCTCCGCAAGCGGCACTCGACGTTGCCAAAGCCAGCCTCGACCTGCAGCTGCGCTACCGGCCTCCGCGCGAGATCAACCTCGCCCGCTTCGAGCTCTGGACCCGGCAGCTCCTCGCTGACGCCGCAGCCAAGAACGCGGCCGCTCTGCACGGCGATGTCACCACTCTGGGATTCATCCGCGACCGAATCGCATTCGACAGCGCCGCCGGCAACCGCATCGACGACCAGCTCCGCTACCTCAGGGCCGTGGCCGAGGCGAAGGAGTTTAAGGTTGCGATGAAACAGGCGGGGCTGCTCGCGGCACAGCTGCGCGCGGACGGCGCCGCCCTCTGAACCGCTTCTAAGGCCTGGCGCCCGCCCCGTGCGCGGTCAGGTCGCGCTGTGGGTCGATGCCCCAACGCCGTCCGACCTCGACCAGCTCCGCCGTGAGCGGCCAGCGGTCGGGGCGCTCCTCGCCCTCGTGGTCGGGGCTGGCGCCCTTCAGCGTCATGCAGCCGTTGTTGTCGCCGACCGCTCGGATCGTGTCGACGTCGTCGGCGCTGAGTCGTTGCTCGGGCAGCGCGGCCAGCTCGGCGCGCTTGTCCTCGATCGGGCGCGCATCGGGCCCGGCCTCCTGGATCAAGGTCGGGACCACGGACTCAATCGCCTCGTGGGCGAGGTTCCACTGGCAGGCGAGCTGCATCGGAGTCAGCCCGGCGGCCTCGGCGATCGGGCGGATGCGCTCCAGCTTCTCGCGCCCGGCCTCGATCCAGCCCGCCGGCCGGAAGGCGCGGTGGTCGCCGTCGGCGAGCTCGGCGCCCGGCAGCAGGTCGTCCCAGAACAGGCCGCCGTAGTCGACCACGCGGGTGATCACCTTTACGTCGTTGCGTGCCGCGGCGTCCAGGCACAGCTCACCGGGCCAGGGCTCGAGCGGGTTGAGGATCACCATCGCCCAGTCGATCCGGGAGCCGAACCGCTCCAGGCAGTCGATCAGGTCGAGCGTGAACCCGTTCGCAGGCCCCGGCGCGACGCCGATCGCCGCCGTCAGCCCGGCCTCCCGCAGCGCCGCCATGCCGTCCCAGACCGCCTCGCTGCTGTAGCCGACGCGGTCGGGGTTGTGGAGCAGCAAGAGGTCGAAGGAATCGACGCCGATCCGCTCGAGGCTGCGCTCTGCCGCCATCCGAAGGTAGTCCGAATAGACGTCCGGGCCGCGCAGCCGTGGGTCGGTGAAACGTGGAAAGCCGCGCGGGCCGTCGCGCTCGCCCTCGTAGAAGTCGTGGCCGACGGCGCCGACCAGGCTGTAGGACTCGCGGGCCGCGCCTTCGAGCGCCCGCCCGAGCAGCCGGTCCGCCTCGCCCTCGCCGTAGACGTCGGCGGTCAGCAGCGTGTCGATGCCGTCCGGGCGCAGCAACGCAGCCAGCCGATCCTCGTCGATCGTCTCGCCGAAGCGCAGGTAGCGCCCCCCGCTCCAGGTCCCGATCGCGGCTCTGCCGACTTCGCTCATGGCAGAAACGGTAACGGCGCGCCGGAGTTGCGGCTATAGGGTGCGCGGGTGGCCGAGCTCACGCTGAGACGGGCCGGTCAGATGGCTTACCGCGAGGCTCTCCCCGACGAGCCCGCGGGGCTCGCGCCGGTTCTCTGCGTCCACGGCTTCCCGCAGAGTTCCTACGTCTGGCGTCACCTCCTGCCGGCATTGGCTGAATCCGGTCGCCGGGCTGTCGCGCCAGATCTGCGCGGATTCGGCGACTCAGCGCCCGATCCACCCGGCACCTGGGAGCGTCACACCGAGGCGCTGGAATGGTTCCGGCAGGAGGTCGGACTCGACCGCTTCGTGCTGGTGGTCCACGATTGGGGCGGCCTGATCGGGCTGCGCTGGGCGTGCGACCACCCCGGCGCCGCCGTCGCTCTGGTGATCAGCAACACCGGATTCTTTCCCGACAGCGAATGGCACGATCTCGGCAAGGCTCTGCGCACGAAGGGGCAGGGTGAGACGCTCATCGACAGCGTCTCCCGCGAGGGACTCGGCGCCCTCCTCGGCACACTGGGCAGCCGCTTCGACGACGAGGCCGTGAGCGAGTACTGGGAGGCGTTCACGACCGAGGACGGGCGCCGGGGCATGCTCGAGCTCTTCCGCTCGGGCGACTTCTCCAAGCTCGAGCCCTATCGTGGCCGGCTCGCCGCCCTCGGCGTGCCGGCGCTGATCATCTGGGGTGACAACGAGGAGTACACCCCGGCCGAAGGCGCGCACAACTTCGCCGAACAGCTGCCGGATGCCCGCCTCGTGTTCATCGACGACGCGGGACACTTCGTCTTCGAGGACGAGCCGGAGCGCTGCGTGCGAGAGGTGCTCGACTTCCTGGATCAAGCGAGGGTGTAACCCAATTGCGGTGGAGGCCGAGGCTCAGCCTAGGAGGCGAGCACTTTCCACTTCCGCGTGGCCGGCGTGGAATCGGTGTTGCCCGCGGCGTCGATGCCCCGAACCTGGAACTTGTGCCTGCCGGGCTTCAGATTCGCGTACCTCTTGGGCGAGGTGCAGGACTTCAAGGGCTTCCTGTCGAGCTTGCACTGGAAGGTGCTCCCCGGCTCGTTGGAGCTGAACTTGAACTTCGCCTTGTGTGAGTGGGTCTTCTTCTTCGGCCCCTTGTCGATGGTCGTGTTGGGCGCGGTCGCGTCACCGCCGCCGCCGCCACCACCACCGCCACCGCCGCCACCGCCGCCGCCACCGCCGCCGCCCGGCGCGGTGAGCATGAACAGCTCCCCATCGCCGCCCGCGGCCGCACGGTTGTCGGTCCAGGAGGGATAGAACACTCCGCCCGCGGCGTCAGCCCCCTCGTAGTCGCCGTAGTCGTTGCTGGTCAGGCCGGCGCTGTAGTCGGAGGCAGCGGTGCTGATCTGCTGCATCGGGCCGAAGCTCACGCCGCCGTTGGTGGAGCTGACGTAGAACTGCTGGGTGGTCTGCCCGGAGCTATCTAATTTGGTGCTGTAGAGGGCGGTCTCGACCGTTCCAGCCGCGGCCGAGGGATCGGCTGCGAGCGAAGCGAAGAAGTGGTCGTTCAGCGCGCTCGCGGAATCGTCGCTAAGACGCACCCCGGTGTTGACCGCGGGGATGGTGTTGGCGCTGGCCCCGTGCGCAACATAGCTCTCGAAGGTGCGGTCGGTGCCGCTGGCCGTGCAGCGAGTGGTGTTGTTGTTGCGCAGCTCGCTCCAGGCGACGTAGACCTTGCCGTCCGCTCCGACGTCAACGTAGGTGAGCGCACCAACCCGGCCGACGGGCGCCGCGATTATCGGGCAGAAGAACGGCAGCGCCGTGGCGCTCCCCGGGTCGAGGTCGTTGTCGATGTCGGCGTCCTCGTTCCAGCTCGCCGCCGAGCTGCAGTCCTCCGCCGCCAGGCAGCGGTCGATCGAGACCTTGTCGTTGGTCGCATCCCACCACGTGATGTAGAGGTCGCCGTTGGGGGCGGCGGCGATCGACGGATAGGTGTAGGTCGCCCCCGCTCCGGTGACCTTCGCCGGGACGCTCCAGCTGTCCGGGTTGTCGCAGGTCGAGGCGGTGGTTGCGTCGCACTGGGAGACCACCACGTTCTGTCCTGGGTTCTCGACCCAGGTCGCGTAGAGCTCGTATTGCTTCGGGCTCGAGGCCCCGTTGTCGATCGTGATCATCGGCTTGTCCTGGGTCCCCGTGGTGAAGCGTGGAACGGCGGTGTTCTGGGCCTGGAACGTGGAGCCGGAGGGCCCTGCGATCCGGTTGACGATGATGTGGCTGTTGGGGTTTAGCGAGAGCACGCCGTACCAGAAGTTGCCGCGGTCGTCAGCGGCGAAGGTCGGGTCGCAACAGAGATCGGCGGTGAAGGTCCCTCCGCCCTCGGCGGTCGCCAGCTTGGTGGTCGAGGGAAGCGTGTTGACCACGATGGTGCCCGGGGTCATGGAGCTGTTCGAGACCCATGCCTGCGGGTTGCCGCCGCCGATCGGATTGATCCCCGCGATCACCCGCGCCGGATTGTCCGCCTCCACCCCCACGTAGGACTCCGACTGCTCGATAGCGTCGTTGCTTAGATTGTTGTTGGTAGACGGTGAGGCCAGGGTCCGCCCGGCGGCCGCGTCGCCCGCCAAGGGACCGCTTCCCGCGCTCCCGCTCGCGCCTGCGGGCAGCCTGTCCTGGGAATAAACGATCAGCGGAGCCGTGCCGGACACCTCGCCCGACGTGGCGTTGATGACCTGGAGCCGGTAGCTCCCGGGGGGCGGGTCGAGGTTCGAGAACGTCACGCTCTCCGCACGGGTTCCCTCCAAGTTCAGCGTCCGAGAGGGAAGCTCCACGCGGCCGATGCCGCGCCCGTTCTGCGGGCTGCTCTGCAGAGCGGGACGGTAGATCCGCACGCGAAGTCGGTCGGGGGAGGTTGCCTGGTCGGGGTTCACGGTCACCGTTACGTCCTGATCCGCTGCCGCCGCGACGATCGTGCTCTGGCTCAGACGCAGCGAGCCGAAGGGCAACCGGTGCTCACGGGGCGGCGGGGATGCGGTCCGCACCGGCTGCACGGGAGCGGCGAGCGCCGGCAGCACAGCAACGCGGCCAATCCGCTCGGCGGGCCGGGCGGCGGAGGCTGCCGCCACCGAGAACGCGAGCACCGCGGCGGCGACTGCGCCGATCCTCGGGGCGCGCCCCAAGCCCACCCCTCTGGGGGCCCGCGTGAACCGACTGGTCATCGGGCGGCCCAGCCTACAGATCGCCGCGTTCCAGAGCCAACCCTGCTTTTGTTGTTAGGCCCAGCGCCTAGCCCGGGGGTGCGGACGCGGCGGGCCACCTCGTCTTCGAGGACGAGCCGGAGCGCTGCGTGCGAGAGGTGCTCGACTTCCTGCGGGGCGCGGGGGTGTAGCCCCGCGTCGGCTAAAGCACCCGCGTGATCACGAATCACGACCAGGATGACGATCACCAAACCGATCAATCCGAGACCCAGCGCAGCCACTGGAATGGCCAAGCTCATTCGCTCCTCCTCCGTCGGGGACGGGGTCCCTCTACCCGCTCTCCAGCGCGCGAGACCCCGGCGGGCCGCTTAGCCCAGCCCGATGTACCAGACCCCGAACATCAGGCCGAAGAGGCCGAAGGCCGGGATCAGCACGTTGCGGTAGAGCGGGTCGATCAGCGGCCGCGTCAGCAGCCAGGCGAAGGCGGTCGTGCAGAGGGTCATCGAGACCGCCGACATCGGCGCGAACACGGCCAGCGCGGCGGCCGCCTCGAGCTTGCTCGGCAGCGCGGCGATCAGCAGCAGCGCCACGGCGCCGGTCCCGGCCAGCCCGTGCAGCAGGCCGATCCCCAGCGCCTGACCGGGGGTGCGGACGCGGCGGTGCCGATGCGGCCCCTCGCCCTCGCGCAGGTGGCGATGCGAGTGCGAGCCGTTGCCTTCGTGTTCGTGCTTTCCGGCCCGAAAGTCCCCCCGTGCCCATTTGAAGACGATCCGCAGCGCCAACGCCAGGATCACGACGCCGACCAACGTCTCGGCGCCGCTCTCCAACCAGCCCGGCATCGAGGACTTAAAGAGGATCAGCGGTACCCCGATCACCAGCAGCGCCCCGGCGTGCCCCGCCCCCCACCAGGCGCCGAGCCGGGCGGCGCCACGCACGTCGCCACCGTCGGCGGCGACAAGCGAGGTGACTGCCACGAGGTGGTCGGGATCGGTCGCGTGGCGCAGCCCGAGCACGAGCGCGATCAGCAGCGCGAACAGGAACGGGGCGCCGGCGAAGAAGCCCTCGACCCAGTGGTCGGCCTGCTCGAGTGGACGGAAGAGGAAGTGGAAGTTGAGAAACGCCGCGCTCATCGGGTGGCGTCTCCTTGCGCGCACTCGGGGCAGCGCCCGACGATCGGGAAGTGGGTGAAGCGGACCTCGTAGCCGAACCGGTCGCGGACCAGCGCCCGCACCTCGTCCAGATCGCGGGGGCCGACCTCGGTCAGGGCGCCGCAGCGCTCGCAGGCGAGGTACTCGGACTCGCCGTTGCCGGTCAGCGCGTAGCGACCGGCGCTGTGGCCGGCGTGGACGTGGCGCACGACGCCCAGCTCCTCGAGCGTCTCGAGGTTGCGGTAGACCGACGCGAGGTCGATCGGCAATCCGGCGTCCTCCCCGCTGGCGATCTCCTCCGCTGACAGCGGCTGCTCGGCGGCGAAAAGGGCCTGCACGACGACGCGGCGCGCGGTCGAGACCCGCAGGCCGTGTCCGCGCAGCGCGTTTAGCACTGTCTCGGGGCTGTCGAACCGAAGTGGAGGTGTGAGGGACGAGACGGTCATCCGACTGGGGTCTTCGAATGCCATTGCGATGCCGGGGCCGCTTCGGATCACAGGCCCACCTGGGGGATCGCTCGCAGGGTGATCAGGGTGCCGGCGACGACGATGATGCTCGCCGAGAGCGCCGGCAGCGCACCGATCAGGCGGGCGCCGAATATGCGGCGCTCGGGTCGCAGGCGGGCGACAAGGCGACCGCCGTAGAGGACGACGAGGCCGACAACCGTCAGCGTCGCCGCCAGCCCGAGGCTGAAGGCGAAGATCAGCCCCATCCCAAGCCCGATCCGATGCTGGGAGATCGCCGCGATCAGGACGACCAGCGCCGAGGGGCAGGGAACCGCGCCGCCGGAGACACCAAGCGCCAGCAGCGTCCGCATCGTCAGCGGCTGGTCGGAAGGGGCGTGGCTGTGGCTGTGCTCGTGGCTGTGCTCGTGCGCGTGGCCATGCCCCTCGACCTGCGCCCGCATCTTCCGCCAGCGCACAAAGCGCGACCGCATCACCGCGAGCCCGATCGTCACCACCATCACCCCCGAGATCACCCCGAGCCACGGGTAGAGGTCCTCGGGCAGGATGTACTGGGAGGCGAACAGGGTCACGAGCCCGAGCGCGAAGACCGCGAAGGTATGGGTGACGGTGACCGTGAGCCCGAGGATCGCCGCGTGGCGCGGCGTCCCCCGGCTGCCGACCAGATAGCCGGCGACCATCGACTTGCCATGACCGGGCGAGAGCGCGTGCAGGGCGCCCCAGCCGAAAGCGGCGGCGAGCAGGAGCAGGAGCAGCCAGCCATGGTCGTTGGAGCTGGCCAGCGTGTTGGCGAAACCGTCCAGCGCCACGTTGGTCGTCGTCTCTCCCCCATCCGGCCCCTTCGGCGCCGTCACCTGGCCCGAGCCTGGGCTGACGGCGAAGCTGGCGCTGCGCACGTCGGGGGGGCTGGAGAGCAGGTCCTGGGGATAGCTGCGCAGCCCGTTGGTGGGGTCGGTCGCGCCGACGTTCGAGCGCACGTCGGCCCCCTCGCCCGGCAGCACCTCGATCTCCTTCCAGCCGACCCGGCCCAGGTAGGTGTTGTCGTGGACCTGAACCCGGCTCGCGCCGGCGGGCAGCCGCGCGTCGAAGTCGGCCTCGACCCGGGTCAGCAGCAGTCCGCTCTGGCCGGGCGGGAAGGAGATCGTCGCGTCGTGGGGCTTGCCGAGCGGCACGGGACGCCCGTCCGCGGTCAGCGACAGGCCCGGCGCGATCTCGGCCAGCTTGGCGCGCAGCAGCGGCCCGCGCTCGGCGCCGTCGACCTTGCCGTTGCCGTCGGTGTCGAAGCGCTGGGTTTCCTGGAAGGTCGGGATCTCGGCCTGGTCGAGGATGTAGTGCAGCTCGGCGCGGCCGTCGGAGATCCGCACCTGGCTGAGGTGGTTGACGCTGAAGTTGCCGAGTGGATGGGCGGCGGCGCCGGATGGGGCCAGCGCCGAGCCCGCGATCGCCGCGGCGACGCACAGCGCAGCGATCCGGCCGCGCCTCATCCCAGCTCCCTCAACGCCATCCGGGCGCGCGGCCCGTAGAGCGGGTTGAAGCGCGGGCTCTGGGCGACGAGCCGCGAGAGATATCCGCGCGCCGCCGTCGTCCGCCCGGCGCGCTGGGCGACGATCCCGGCGTGGTAGAGGAACGAGGGGTCGCGCGAGCCGAGCTTCATCGCTTCGGCCGAGAACCGCAGCGCCACCGCGTCATCGCCCGCCCGGCTCAGCGCCCATGAATAGGCGTCGGCCGAGCGCACGCTCGGCGCCTCCGCCCAAGCCCGGCGCCCGAGCAGGACCGCCTTCGCGGCGCTGCCATGATTGGCCTCGAACAGCGCCAGGTCGACGTCGGTGTTGACGCCGTTGGCGCGCAGCAGCTTCACCTCGACGCCGACCAGCGCGTAGCTGGCCTGCGCCGCGGTCATCCGCCCCGCCGCCTCCTGTGTCTCCCCCAGCCCGATCACGTATTCGGGCAGCGGGATCTTCTGCACGGCGCGCTGGTAGCGGGTGATCGCGGTCTCGTATTGACCGCGCCCCGCCTCGACCCGGGCCAGCCCGGCGAGCGCCGCCGGATAGCCGGGGTCGCCGGCCAGCGCCGTCCGATAGGCGCGCTCGGCGGTCGCGTAGTGGCCGCTCTCGAGCTGCAGCTGGCCGACCAACGTCTGCACGTAGCCGAGGTTCTCGGGGCTCTGGCCGCCGGCCGTGACCGCCAATTGCATCGCCGCAAGCGCCCCCGGCAGGTCGCCGTGCAGCTCGCGGAAGTAGGAGACCCGCGCGTAGGAAGAAAGCTCGGGCTTCAGGTCGACCCACTTCTGAAGCGTCCGCCCGGCGGCCGTGTAGCGGCCCAGCTCGACCTCGGCGTCGGCGATCACGCCGTAGTTGCGCGCCACCCCGGGGTCGATGCGCCGCGCCCGCTCGCCGAGCACGAGCCCGGCATGAAAGTCGTGGCGGCTGAGCGCCAGCTGGCCGAGGCCGCTGGTCGCGGTGAAGTTCTGGGGGTCGGTCTTCAGCGCCTCGCGCAGGACCCCGTCGGCCTTGGTGTAGAAGCTCGGGTCGCCTGACTCGCGCACCTTCTGTAGGTAGGTGAGGCCGAGGTTCGCGTAGGTGTCGGCGTCTGGCGCCGAGCGCAGCTGCGCCTGAAGCACCTCGATCTGCTGGTCGGTGGTCGCGCCCGGCGGTAGGCCAGAGCCGGCGACGGCGGCCAGGTCGGCCCTGGAGGCCGTCGAGATGGGCCCCGAGGTGTCGATCACCCGCAGCGCGAGCATCACTAGGGCGAAGGCCAGCGCAACAGCGCCGACCCGAAGAGAGATTCTTTGAAGTGCGATTGGCATAGTGCGGATGCGGTCTCAAACGAGCCGCCCCGGAGGGGGCCGCCGGCTGGCGACCCCCTCGCGGAGCGATCGTCTAGGCGCTTCCCTTCTGGCCTCGACCGGCGCCGTAGGCAACGCCGATCAGGACCACCGCGCCAACGGCGATCAGGACCCAGACAATGGCGCTGGTTCCGCCGCCGTCACTGCTGTCACCGCTGCTCGAGCTCGAGCCCGAGAGCGACGGGAACACGTCGCCGCCCTGCTGCGCGAGCGCCTTGATCCGGGAGCCATAGGCGTAATCCGGATTCGCGCCCGGGTTGGGCGGGGCGACATAGGGGAACTTGGTCAGGAACGGGACGTCGTTCTGATCGACCCCGTCACCGAGCGGGACCTTGTTTCCCTTCAGGGCCCCCGCAACGACCTGGAGGTCGATGTCGGTCACGTCGTCGGTGAGACGACGGCCGTTCGGGTAACCCTGGTTGTCCCCGGCCAGCACACCGAGCCGCTGAGGGTTCGGGGTCGGCGGCGTGCCGAGGTTGATCTTGAGCGTGTCGGTGGCGTTCTTACCTGCCGCCCCCGGGAATGCATTCAGCCCGGGGATGCCCTGTAGGACCGCCTGGACGATGTCCGTGCGGTTGTGCTCCGGGGCGTTGATCTTGCCCGGGAACAGGGCGTTCATTGCCGCCGCCAGCACCGGGTTGAGGACGTACGTGCCGTAATTGGTCACGTCGTCCGCGGGGATGGTGCGGTTGAACATGTCCTTCTTGGCCAACGGGATGATCACCTCGTTGACCAGCGGGTTGCCGAGGCGCGAGATCTGGCTGAACGCACCCGATCCCTTGCCATTCACGTCGATCGCCTGGCGCTCGGTTGAGCTCCAGACGCCGACGACGGCGTTCTTCGACTTCTCGGACTTCACCGACTTGCCGTCCACGGTGACCTGGCTCTCAGGAACCTGGAGCACGATCGAGTGGACCGCGTAGCCGGCGAGGTCGTCGACGCCGCCGCCCTTGTTGCCTAGGCCGGCGCCGGTCAGGTTGACCGTGTCGAAGACCCGGCCCAGAGCGACAAAGAACGGATCGTCGCGCTGTCCGGCGAACACCTTGCCTCCACCCGGCAGGTTTTGGACCGCTGCCTCGGCCGTCTTCTCATAGCCCGGCGTCGTCTTCGGTCCAACGTTGTCGGGTGGACTCGAGAGGTTGGTCCCGAGCACCTTCGCGCTGACCTCGACCCCGTTCTTCAGATTCTCACGCGTGAGCGTGTAGGTCTGCACGACGTTCTGGTTCGGGCTGTTGTCGCCTTGAATCGGCTTGCCGAGCCCGTACAGATATGTGTTGGGGTCGCGGGTCTTGCTGTTGAAATCGAACTGGTACCGGATGTCGGCCTTGCCGTCACCGGTGTTGTCGATGTTCAGGTAGTAATGGGCGTTGTCGTCGAACTGGTAGAAGTTCGGCCCGCCGGCTGGATCCTCAAACGGGATCCAGTTGCCGACGATCGTCAAATCGCCCGGCGCGTCCTTCGCCGTGAATGCATAGGTGTCGGTGTCGTCCCCGGTTGGGTCCTTCGACGTCAACGGCGCCTCGCGATGCGAGGAGCTAACGGCGAACGGCACACCGATCAGCACTGCGACGAGGGCCGCGACAAATATGAGCTTGCGCATGTTGCGTCCTCCTTGACGGCGGTTGACTGGCTTCGTCTCTCCGACGAGCCGGCCGCCACCCGGCCCTCGGTGATGCCAGTCCTAACGCCGGGTCAGGAGGCCCGGATCAATAAAAGTTGCTGCAAACGGGCAGGTTTTGAGATGGACTCGCAATTGCGAGCCGCCTTCCAACGCTTGAGCTCGGGTTCGTCGTCCGGAGCAGAAAATGCGGCGCCTGATTGCCACGGCTCCCACGTGTCCACCCATTTTCCGAAGGGCTGGCCCTGCCGCCCTTGATCGCGGGCTCTCAGCCACTCAGACTGCTTGAGAGGTGTCGGCCTCCGCCCCCGCTTCTCGTCCCAAGCGGGAGCCGGCAGGGTCGCGCCCCTTGTGTCCGGCGCTCTCGCTTTCACGCGAGGCTGTCGCACAAACCCCCCGCTTTTCGGTCCGTTTGCAGCGAGAAAATGGCTTATGCCACAGAACTTCCTCAGC
>JBBPIN010000012.1:0-65763 GCA_038040285.1 Actinomycetota bacterium | reverse complement strand
TTCCTCCAGGACGAACTCCTGGCGTTGGGGTCTCCGTCAAACCCGGCCTGGCTCAATTCGAGCTCGATACCCAAAGCGCACCGTTCCACGACGGAGCCAACGAAGTCGAAGTGTGCGCAGTCGACTACGCCACAACATCGGAACCCAACAGCCGCTGCGCGGGGGCGAAAACGGTGAACGTGGACAATTCCTGCCCCGCCTCGCGCGTTCCCGGCGGCGCAGACCTAAGTGCACGCTTTATTCGCAATGACGAGGATGCGGTCACCGTGCGTTCGAGGGAGTCGGCAACGATTACGGGTCGTCTGAGCGATCGGTCAGGTGACCCTGTCGCAGGAGCCGCATTGTGCGTGAGGGAGGCCACGCTGGCGCCCGGCAAGCCGCTGGCTGATGTCGGAACGGTCAAGACCGATGCGGACGGTCGCTATCGGTACACCGTCGCGCCGGGGCCAAACCGCGAGATCGAGATCGGCTACCGCTACAACCGGCACCAACTCCAGCGCGACGTGCGCTACTTCGCGAGGGCCGCGCCTTCATTGAAGCTGTCACGCGAGCGGGTGAGAAACGGTGGGCGCATACGGCTGTTTGGCTCCCTGCCTGGTCCTAACAAAGAAGCGCGCGTCGTGGTGCTTCAGGCCCGCTATCCGGGCAAGAAGCAGCACTGGAAGACGTTTCAGAATGCACGCACTGATCAGTTCGGCCGTTATAGCGCCACCTACCGATTCCTGGCTACATTCACAACAACGCAGTACCGGATGCGAGCGGTGGTGCCCGCTCAAAACGGCTATCCGTTCCTGGCCGGACATTCACGGGGACGCCCGATCAAAGTGGTCGGCGGCCGCTGAGCGGCATCGCCATGCCGTGGCAAATAACAAACGCAAACCCGCGCCCGCCCGGCAGTGGCACCCCCTACTTGAGACAGAGGACGTCGAGCGTGGCGGCGACGGGGAAGGTCCCGCCAGCGTCGCTGGCGACTGCGCCTTCCCAGCGGTCAGCGTTCGCACCTGGCCTCGATGACGTCATCAGAATGCGGTCCAGGACCGTCTGAACTCCGCCGCTGAGAAGCTGCTGCCCGCCCGGGCAGGCCAGCGTCGCGCCAGACGAGGTGTATGTGGAATCAACGGCCGTGTCTCGGTCTGGGATCTGGGCTTGAACCACTGTGGTCGACCCGAGCGCCCCCGCGTCAACTGACCCCGGCGCAAGCATCCTGGCTTTGATCGCCTTGCTGGCAATCGCGGAGCCATGAATCGCGCGCTTGGCGATTGCCCGGTCGGTAACCGCCCCGGGCGCAAGGCTTACCGCCGTCACGGCCCCCTTCGCGAGATCCCCCTTGCCGACGCTGTGCTTACCGGGTAGAGCTCCGGCCTGACCGCCGAGCGCGATCAGTACAGCGATGACGCTGAGGACGAATGAGGGCGAGGGTCGTCTCGACGCGAGCCGCTTCATGGTGTCTCCCTTCGGCTAGAGATCTGAACTCGCCGAATCTAACCCGCGAACGCAACGAGCGTTGTGGGACCCTCAGCTAAACGTCCGAGCCGAGCTCGATCGTCTCGATGGCCGTTTGGTCCCGGGCGGCCGCCGCAAGTGAACGGTCCTTAGTCGCGAGCGGTTCGCCAAGTTGCTCAGCCAGCGCAACGAACAGGGCGTCGGCAGCGGTCATGTTGTCGCGGAGCTCCCATGCTCGCATCCGAAGCGGCATCGAACGAAACAGGTCGAGTCGTACATCGCTGAGGTCTTCGATCGCTGCGCCGGCACGGTCGGGCTCAACATCTCCGCGCAGGACGAAGCGACGCAGTACGGCAATCGTCTCGAAGACGAGCACGTCAGGGGCAGCGACAGGAGCGTCCTGTCTGAGGATGTCCCGCACCTCGTCCACCGCACCCGTGCGCAGCAAGAGGTCGACAGCCGCTCCGGTGTCTATGACGGTCACTCGCCGAAGTCGCGCAACCGCCGAACGGCGACCTCGCTCGGCTCGGGGAGCTCAACGGATCCCCGAGCCCGGATCCGCGCATCAAGCTCGTCCGGCGTCGGGCGTGCGGCTGCGCGGGCGAGCATTGTCCGCACGTATTCGGACAGTGAGACCCCGGAGGCGGCCGCGCGGGCCTTCAGCACGCGGTGGACCTCTTCCGGGACGTCACGGATCTGCATCAGCACTCCCATGGCTGTCCAGTATTGCATGCACGACGTATGTCATCAATGCCTAGCGTATGTATCTGTGCGCCGACACCCGCTGACCCAAGCCCGCGGGCGCCGGACTTTCGCCCCTGAGACACGGGACTCGTGCGCGGCGCCCAGGTGAACTCTTGACCGTCTGCCACTCCTCGTAGCTTTGGCGCCGGACCCAACGAGGGAGGTTCAATGAACGAGTTGGCGTCGCGACTTCGTGCTCAACCAGAGGAGGATCTGTCGCTTGCCGTAGGGGGTGTGGCGCTCGGAGTGGGAGCGGCACTTTCCTTCAGCCGCATGAACGACTCGTGGGCCGACTTCCCGCTGCTGTTGTTGCTGGCGGTGCCCTGCGCGGTGCTTTTCGCCCTCGCCCTCGCCCCGGGGAGCAACGCGCAGCAGGTCGGCACCAAGTCCGACGGCGGCCTCGCGCCCTGGCAGACGGCCTTCCTGCTCGTCGCACTGTCGCTGCTCGCCGGCAGCATCCTTCAGCTGCTCGCGGTGTTCGGCAAGGACACCCCGGGCAGCGGCGCCTTCACGTGGGTCTTGGCCCTCACCGGACTCTGCGCGGCTCTGATCAGCGTGCGGCTGCAATCACCCGGCTCGACGGTGTTGGCGACGCTGTTCTTCGCGGTCGCCGGCCTGACCGCGGTCAACTGGATCGACTCGACCGCGGAGGTCGCGACCTACCGCGACATCCTCTTGTTGGAAGGGATCCTCTTCCTGCTCGCCGCGAGATCGCAGTGGGACTCACGACATAGGCACGCCAACCTGCTCGTCGCGGTGGCCGGGGCGGTGCTGATCGGCGGCGCGTTGCTCGGCAACACCCCGCAACCTGCCGTGGCCTTCCCCGGCCTCGCTGCTGCGGGCCTGAAGGGGAAGGACGGATGGGAGATGGTGGTGATCGGCGTTTCGATCGGCCTGCTCGCATTCGCCGCCTGGCAGCGCCACGGAGGGTCTGCGTTCGTCGGGCTGGTCGGCGTCTACGTGTTCTTCCTCTTCACCGCCGATGGATCGATGTCCGGGTGGCCGCTGGTGCTGGGGCTGGTCACCCTCGCCTGCCTGGCCTGGGCATTGGTCGTGCGCTCCTCACGGCAAGGGCCCGGTGCAGGCTCCCAGGTGCCCTCGCAACCGCCCCCCACATAGGCCAACCGGGCCACGAGGGCCCGGTTGGTGAGGGAGGAGAGGTTGCTTCTCTGCCGACAGGATGGTGCCGGCAGCTCGCTCCGGGAACGCCGCCTCTCCTGCGGCGGCCCGGGCTAAGCGGTTAGACCAGTGAGTTGACGAACTCCTGGGCCCGCGAGGACTGCTCCTCGACGGTCTTCTGGAGGTCCGTCTGCACCTTCTCCGCCTGGCGTGTGGCCTTGCGCAGTTGCGTCTCGGCCTGGCGCCCGTTGCGCCGCAGCGTCGTCTCCACCTTGCGGCGGTTCTGACGCAGCGTGGTGCTCGCCTTGCGCTGGCGCTTGCGCGTCTCGCGCTCGACGCGACGAACCTCGCGCACGGCGCGGCTCCGCGTCCGCTTGGCCTGGGTGGTGGCCTTGCGGCGGGCGGTGGCGCCGCGGCGCTCGGACCGGTTGACGGTCCGGGTCAGCTGCGTGCGGTAGCTGCGCAGCTCGCGCTCGGCGGTGCCGCGACTCGTCCACGGCTCGATGAGCTCCTGGACGCGATCGACGACGCGGAGCGCGACGCCGACGGGGACGTCGACGACGGTCTCAGCGGCGCGCTGCACCGGATTCTTGGGGGTGGTCGGGGTCTTGGTCTGCGCGGCGCGCTTGGTGGTGCGGCGCTGCGCGGTATGTGTGTTCTGGCTGGTGGGCATGACTGCTCCGAACCCTCCTCGGGTGGGGTCTGTTCTTCTTTCTTTCCCTGTCTACTTATTTCTAAGCATGTTCGAGGATAACAACTAATACGAACATATGTTCTTAAACCTGATTCCGGAGGAGTTTCAGAGATCGCTAGGCGACCCGGGCCAACCAACGCCCCGGCTGCTGAAGCTCCGAGGGGCGCGGCAGCGTCGCCGGCTCTGACCAGACCCGGTTCAGGGTCTCGATCCCCCGGCGCTCTGCAACCTCGTCGCAGAACGACTTGCCGATCCGGTACTGGCGCATCTTCAGCTCCAGGCCGAACAGGCGGCTGAGCAGCGCCTCGACCAGACCGCGCTCCTGGCGGCCGCGCTCGAAGCGCTCGCGCAGCTCGACAAAGGGCTCGTCGAGGTCGGCGACCACCGCGTCCATGACGTGCTCGGAGTAGCCCTCGACCACCGTCATCGTCGCCTGAAGGTTGCCCAGCAGGCGGGCACGGCGCCGGCCGATGAACGGCGAGCGCCACTCGCCGCTGCGAAGCGCGGCGACGATCCGTCGCGGATCGGGGTTGAGCAGACGGCGGGCGGCGCGGGCAAGCTCCGATGTGCTGACCGACGCGAAGGCGCCGGAGAGAAGCTCCTCGGCGAGGGCGCCGATGTGCTCGCGCAGCCACGGCACCGCCCCGAACTGCACCACGTGGGTCGCCTCGTGGAGGGCAACCCAGCGCAGGAACGGCTCGCGCTCGGCGCCCAGTCGCCGCTGCGCCTCCGCCAGGTTGGGGGCCACGAACAGAAGCCGGGCCGGGCGCGAGGGGCCCAGCAATGCGACGTCGTACTGGCCCAGCACCCGCTGCGCCATGTAGGCGCTGACCAGGCCCAGCTCGACGCCCACGGCGGCCCCGGCGGCGGCGCGCAGTCCTGGCCCCAGCGGTCCTGGCAGATCGATCGAGGATGCAAGGCTCTGCTCGACGCCGGCCGACATCGAGCGCAGCGAGCCGATGTTGGCGCCGATCCACTCGCGCCGGTCAACCACCTCGGCGGACGGCAGCCGACCCTTCGGCTCCAGGCCTGTGTACTCGCGCACCACTCCGACGCTGCCACGTGCGGCGCGGCGCAGGTCGCCCTCGCGAACCGAGCGCTTCCCGGACCCGTTGCCGGCCAGCGTCCGCGCGAGGCGCTCGGCGAGGCCCCAGTCGACCACCTGCGGCTGCGCCTCGACGCTCATTCCTTCACCTCTCGCTGCGCCGCGACCAGCGTCGCAAGACCGTCGGGCGTGTGGGCGGCGGCCACCTGGTAGCGCTCGTCCAACCCCAGCCCCGCGGCGTCCGGCGCGCGGTCGCCGAAGGCGACACTCGCCCCCGCCTCGCGGGCGATCAGCTGTGCGGCGGCGATGTCGACCGAGCGGGCGGGGCGGTGGCTGAGCATGCCGTCGAACCGAGCCGCGGCGACGTAACAGAGGGTGATCGCCAGCGAGCCGATCACCCGCAGGCGGTAGACGTCGTCGGCCAGCGCCTCGACCACTGGGCCCATCAACCCCGGCTTTGCAGCCTCCACCCCGACCACCTCCAGCGGCCGATCGCTGGGCTGTGGCTCGGCGCGCAGCGGCTCGCCGTCCAGCGTCGCGCCGGCGCCGCGCCTTGCGACGAACTCCTCGCCGGCGCCGAAGTCATAGACGTAGCCGAACTCGACCTCGGCCATCGAGTCTCCGGAGGCGATGGCAAGCGAGAGGCTGTGCGAGGGGATCGTGCGGCGCACGTTCAGCGAGCCGTCGATCGGGTCGACGACGACGCGGGCAGCGGCGCCGGGCTGCCCGAAGGCAACCTCGCCGCGCTCCTCGGAGATCGCCGTGAACGACCCCCCTTTCGCGGCGATTGCTTCCAGCTCGGCGAAGACGACGTCCTCGCAGTGGCGATCGAGCACCAGCGACCAGTCGCCGCCCTCGCCGATTCCCTCGTACTCGGTGCGGGCGGCGCTGCCTCGCACCGCGGCGAACAGGTCGCGATGGGCCGTGACGATGCGGCGGCAGATCGCCACCCAGTCGGCGTCGATGGATTCGGCGGCGGAGGCTCGAACGGCCTCCGTGCCGCCCTGAGAGGACATGGGGCCCATGCTAGATGAGCGCCGTTGGGGCGGTCCTTCGATCGCTCGTGCTGGGCCGCTAGCGTGTCTGGTCGATGCCTGAGCAAAGCCAAGACGCTGCGGCGCCCGAGGGGCCGCAGGTGCGCCCTCGCGAGGAGATCGTGCCGAGCGAAGCGCAGGACCAGGCGATCTGCCACCGCGAGGGGCCACTGCTGGTTCTCGGCGCCGCCGGGAGCGGCAAGAGCGAGGCGCTGGCGCGCCGGCTTGCCTGGCTGGCCGCCGAGGGGACTGGGCCCGAGCATGTGCTGGTGTTGGCCTCCTCGCGCGCCGCGGCGCTGCGGCTGCGCGAGCGCGCCGAGGCGCTGCTGGAGCGGCCCTTCGAGGAGCTTTGGATCGGCACTTGGGAGACGATCTGCGAGCGCCTGCTGCGCGACCATGCCGCCGAGGCCGGCCTTGACCCGTTCTACGAGACGGTCGGGTCGGCCGAGCGGCTGGCGATGCTGCTCGACCGCATCGACGAGCTGCCGCTGCGCCACCACGAGATCCGCGGGAACCCAGCCGGCCTCCTGGCGCGGCTCCTGCGCCGCATCGACGCGTTGAAGGCCGAGGCGGTCGACCCCGAATCGCTGGCCGCCTGGGCCGCCGAATGCGGGCGCTCGGCGCGCGACGAGGCGGCCCGCGAGGGGGCGCGGCGTGAACGCGAGTTCGCCGCGCTGTATGCCGAGCACGACCGCGTCCTCGCCGCCGCCGACAGCCTCGACTCCGGCGACGTCGTGCTGGCGCTTGGGCGCCTGCTCGCCGAGCGCGCCGACGTACGGCGCGAGATCGCGGAGCGCTTCCGCTTCTTGATGGTCGACGAACTCGAGGACGCGACCTTGGCCCGCTGGGCGGTGCTCGCCGAGCTCGGGGCCGACACCACCAACCTGCTCTGCACGCTCGACGACGACGCCGCGACCCGCGGGCCCGGTCCCCGCGCCGCCGCCTGGTTTCGCGATCTGCACCCCGAGGCCGACGTGGTGGTGCTCGACCGCTCCTTCCGCGGCGGCCAGGACATCGCCGACGCCGCGCGGGCGGTGGTGGCCGGGATTGCCGATCGACTCGAAAAGCCGGGCCGCGCGGCCGAGGCCGAGGTGCCGGTGCACTTCTGGCGCTGTCGCAACGAGCGCGCCCAGGCGCAGGCGGTGGCGCGCGAGGTCGAGCACCTGATCGCCGGCGGCGTCCACCCGGAGGAGATCTGCGTGGTCGTCGATCAGCCCGGCCGCCACGGCAGCGCGGTGGCGGCGGCGATGGAGGAGCGAAGCGTCCCCTTCCGCCTCGCCGGCCCGGCGGCGCTGTTTCGCCGCCCCGAGGTGCGCGACGCGATCGCCTGGCTGCGGCTGCTCGCCGATCCCGACGACTCGGCCGCCGCGGCGCGGGCGCTGACCCGGCCGCCGGTCGAGCTTCGCTCCGTCGACCTGGCGCGGTTGACGACGATCTCCCGCCGCCGCAAGCTCGACATGGTCTCGGCCGCCGAGGCGGCGCTGGAGAGTCCGCAGGTCCCGCCCGATGCCCGCGAGCGCCTCCAGGACTTCCTGAAGCTCTACCGCGCAGCATCGGCGGTGATGGAGGAGCGGCGCGCCGACGTTTTCGTGCGCCGCCTCGTGGAGCGGATCGGCCTGCGCCGTCAGCGCCTCTTCGCCGCCCAGCCGGAGACCGCCGAGCGCTTGCTCAGCCTCTCGCGGCTCGCGGAATTGGCCTCGGCCTGGACGCGGCGCGAGCCGCAGGGCTCTACCCGCGACTTCGTGCGCTATGTGAGCGCAGTCGCCGACGCGGGGGTCGGGATCAGCACCGACGACGAGGAGGCGCCATCGGCGGGGGCGGTGCGGGTGATCGCGCTCGTCGACGTGAAGGGTTTGGAGTTCGAGCACGTCTACCTGCTCGGGCTCGACCGCTCCTCGATGCCAGGCGCCGCTCCCGCCGGCGCCCCTCAGGTTCCCCCCGAGCTGCTCGGCGACGCGGCACCGCAACCCGGCCCCGACGCCTGGCTGGCGCAGCGGCGGCGGGCGCTGTACGTGGCGATGAACCGCGCCGCCTCGGGTCTGGTGCTCTCCTGGGTGGAGGTCGGCCGCACGGGAGCGAAGCGCCCATCGCCGTTCTACGAGGAGGCCCGCACCGTGCTCGGCGGCGTCGAGAAGATCCACGACGAGGAGCTGTTCGGGCCCGCCGAGGGCGTCCACGCCACCTACCGGATGCTGCGCGACGAGGTGTTGGAGACCTCCTGGAAGGCGGGGCGCGAGCTGTCGGAGCTGCGCCTCGACACGGCGATCGACGTCAACCGAGCGATCGCCCGCTACCTGGAGCTGCTGAAACTGGCGGCGCTCGCCCAGCGCCACGGCGACGAGCCAGTGGCTGAGGTGATCGACGCCCTCAACGGCCTTCTGCGCCAGGTCGCCTCTCCCGAGCAGCAGGCCGAGCTGGAAGCCTCGGCCCTCGACGATTACCTGCTCGACGAGGAGCGCGAGCGCGGCCGCCGCCGCGAGCTGATCGCCGCCCGCGAGGAGCCCTCGTTGGAGGCATTCCTGCCCCGCCGCGGAAACGGGCTTGCGCTCTCGGCCTCCGATTTGGAGCTGTACCGGACCTGTCCGCTGAAGTACAAGTTCGCGCGCGTCTTCGGAATCCCCCAGGAGCCGACGATCAACCAGCGCTTCGGAATCCTCATCCACCGGGTGCTGGAGCAGTTCCACAAGGAGCGCGAGCGGGGCACCGGCGGCGAGGACGGGCTGCGGCGGCTGATGCGCCTCTTCGAGGCTGGCTGGCGGCGCGGCGGCTTCGGCACCTCAGACGACGAGCTTCAGTACCGCGATCGAGCGGTCGAGGCGCTGCGCCGCTACTGGGAGCACGAGGAGGACGCGGGCACCGAACCGGTCTGGATCGAGCGCAAGTTCGACTTCAGCATCGGCCCCCACCACCTGCGGGGTCGGGTCGACCGCGTGGACCGCCTCCCCGACGGCGGCTTCGAGCTGATCGACTACAAGACCGGCGAGCGCAAGACCGAGGCCGAGCTGGCCGACGATCTGCAGCTTGCGCTGTACCGCGTCGCCGCCCGCGAGGCCTGGGACCTCGACGCCGAGCTCGGCAGCTACTACTACGTGCTCGACGCCGAGAAGGTGGCGGTGGGGGGCTCAGCCGACGACACCGAACGGGTCGAGCGCACGGTGCTCCAAGTCGGCGAGGGGATCCTCGGCCAGGACTTCGAGCCGCGTCCCTCGCCGGCCGTCTGCTCCTGGTGCGACTACCGCCTGATCTGCCCGGCGGCCGAGATCTGAGCCGGGCTCAGACGTCGTCGCGGTAGTACTCGATCGCGCCGGTGCGCTCCAGGTCCTCGACCGCGATCGCCTCGACGTCGAGCACGATGTCGATCTCGTTGCCCACCACGACGCCGCCGCCCGGAATCTCGTCCTGCCAGGAGACGCCGAAGTCGTGGCGGTTGATCCGCGTGCGGGCTTCGAATCCCATCCGGCGCATCGTGCCCCGGTTCTCATCGCCGACCCAGAAGGGTGTCTCCCACTCGCCGAGGTGGACGACGTCAAGCGGCACGGTGCGAGTCGTACCGCGGATCGTCAACTGCGCCTCGGCGTTGAACCTGGTGGCGCCGACCCGCTCCAGGAATCGGCCCTCGAAGGTGATCTCGGGATGGTTTTCGACATCGAAGAAGTCGGCGCTACGCAGGTGCTCGTCACGGTCGGCCTCGCCGGTCCACAGCTTGGTCGCGTCGATGCGGCCCGAGAAGGTCGCGTCAAGGCAGGTGTCCCAGTCGAAGTTCAGCTCACCGTGGATGTCCTTGAACAGGCCGCGCACCCAGGTAACCATCATGTGGCGGGCGCGGAAACCGGCCTCGGTGTGACCGGGCTCGAAGATCCAGCGGGTCACGCGGAGATCACAAACATCGCTTCATCGAGGTAGCACCAGCTCCAGTCCTCGCCGGGCTGGGCCGAGCGGATCAATGGGTGGCCGCTCTCCCGGAAGTGGGCGGTGGCATGGCGGTTGGGCGAGTCGTCGCAACAACCGATCCTGCCGCAGACCATGCATTGGCGCAGGTGCACCCACTCGTCACCGGTCTTCAGGCACTCCTCGCAACCCGGGATGTCTGCGGGAAGGTCGGTGACGCGGACCTGGTCCAGATGTGAGCAGACCTCCGGCACCGCCGGGCTCAGTTCTTGTCGCCGCCGCGCTGGCGCAGGAAGCGCTGGAACTCGCTGGCGATCGTGTCGGCGGAGGGAAGGTCGCTGCCTTCCTCTTCGAGCTGCTCGGCCTGCTGCTCTTCGATTCGCTTCACCAGCTCCTCGATCTCCGGGTTGGCGGCGACGGCGCGCCCCACCTGCTCCTCGTAGTCGGTCGTCTCCTCCTCCAGCTCGGAGGCGTCGACGGCGATCCCGGTCAGGCCCTCGAGGCGGCGCAGCAGCGCCAGCGCCGCCTTCGGGTTGGGCACCGCGGCGACGTAGTGGGGAACCGCCGCCCACAGCGAGGCCGACGACATGCCGCGCTGGCGGCACATGTCGTGCACGACGCCGACGATCCCGGTCGGGCCCTCGTAGGTGGAGCGCGAGAGGTCAAGCTCGTCGACCAGGTCCTCGTCGGACGCCAGCCCGGTGATCGGCACCGGCAGGGTGTGGGCGACCTCGGCGAGCAGGGCGCCGAGGGTGATCACCATCTCGACCCCCATCCGCTCGGCGGCGTTGGCGATCGTCTCGCTGAAGCCACGCCAGCGCAGGTTCGGCTCGGTGCCGTCGAGCAGCACCAGGTCGCGCTCGGCGCCCGGCGCCTCGGCGGCGATCAGGCTGTTGGCCGGCCAGTCGATGCGGCGGGTCTGACCCTCCTCGAGGCTGATCATCGGCCGGTTGGCCTGGAAGTCGAAGAACTCCTCCGGGTCAACCGAGGCGATCAGCTCGGCGTCGAGCGAGGCGGCGACGGTCGCCAGGGCGGTGGAGGCGGCGCCGGCGGCGTCGTTCCAGCCCCGAAAAGAGCAGACGAGGATCGGCGCGCGAAGCTCGGGCGGGTCTGTTTCCCAGATCAGCGTCTCCACTGTTCTGAGACTACGGCAAGCCGCCTGGCGTCCAGCCGCAAACGCCCTCGGCGTGCCTGTCCTACTTGGTGACCGTAAAGCGGATCACCCGCGGGTTGCCCTTCTTGCCGCTCGGGTCGACCGCGTAGACGCGGAAGATGTGCTGGCCGGTGTCGAGGCCGTGGTAGGTCTTCGGCGAGGTGCAGGCCTTGTACGGGGCGCGACCGCGCCGTTGTCGATGATCGGCGGCGGGTCCACCGAGTCAAGCGAGACCAGCGACCTCCCGCCGCCGAGGATCAACGACTCGGCGTAGGTGCCGTCGGCGACAAAGGTCGTGTCGTTTGGGCCGGACTGGGCAAGCGCGGCCTCGATCGTCTGGCAGGGAGTGGCCGGGACGGTGCAGTCGTTGCCGTCGTTGCCGGTGGCGCCGTCGGCGTAGGTGTCGGCCGCCGACGCCGATGCCAGCGCGGCCAGCGCGGCGACGATCGCGATCGCTGCCGCCAATCCGACAAATCCCGAATTCGAGAAACCACTCCAAACCTCGTCCTTGAGATCCAAAACCGGGTGCTTGAGACCGCCTACCTACTTATCGCATATGTTCGATCGCCTTGATCGCGCCAGGCACGGTGCACGCACGCGGCCGCGTCCGATCTCGGGCTCATCATCGGTGCCTGTGGAAGCGGCAGCACGACGGAAAACGACCGCGGGCAATGACCACGGTCCCGAGATCGCCGAACTGACCCCGGGGATGCCGTTCTCGGGTCGCTACGCCTGCGTCCGAAAGGACCGCCAGGTGGCTCGCAACGGCTCTGCCTACCTGTCGCTGGAGCTGCGCGATCGCAGCGGCTCGATCGGGGCGCGGGTGTTCCGCGAGGCCGACCGAATCGGCTCGCGATTCGAGCGCGGCGACCCGGTCGAGGTTCGTGGCCGCGCGCAGCGCTTTCGGGGCAAGCTGGCTGTGGAGCTCGACGACGTGCGGCGGCTCGACCCTGAAGAGGCCGATCCCGAGCAGTTCCTCCCCGCCGCCTACCGCGACCGCGAGGAGCTGGAGGGGTTTCTCGAGCACCTGGCGCGTGAGGTGCACGACCCGGGCCTCGCAGCGGCGGTCAACGGGATCCTGTTCTCCGAGCCGCTGGCCGCCGACTTTCGCCGCGCCCCCTGCACCCGCGCCGGCCATCACGCATATCTGGGAGGGCTGCTGGAGCACACGGTTGCGGTGGCGACCCTGGTCGGCGAACTGTGCACGCTGCACCCCCGCCTCGACTCCGACCTGCTGATGGCGGCGACGCTCCTGCACGACGTCGGCAAGACGCGCGAGTTCACCTACGGCGCCGAGATCGGGCTCAGCGATCGCGGCAGGATGCTCGGCCACCTTCAGATCGGCGCCGAGATAGTCGGTGCCGCCGCCGGTGGGCTGCCCGAAGAGCGGCGCGCGGCGTTGCTGTCGTGCATCCTCTGCCACCACGGGCCCGACGCGCTGCGGATGCGCTCCTTCCCCTCCCCGGAGGCGGTGGCGCTCTATCGGCTCAACGCCCTCGACGCAAACGTCAAGGGGGCCCTCGAGCACGGGCTGGGCTGACCGCCGCTCAGTCGTCGTTCGCGGGCCGGCGGCGCGTGCGCTTGCGCTCCCCGGCGCGGCGCTTCTGCTCCAGGCGGCGCTCCTTGGCGGCGCGCGAAGGACGGGTCGGTCGGCGCTGCTTCGGCTCCCGCAGGCCCTCGGCGAGCTTTGCGGCGAGGCGCTGGAGCGCGAGTTCCCGATTGCGGGCCTGCCCGCGCGCGTCCTGGGCGACGGCGCTGACCCGCGGGCCGAGCCGCCCCAGGAGCCGCTGGCGCTGCGCGTCGGTCAGTGCACTGGAAGCTTCGACGTTGAAGACTGCCTCGACCCGCGAGGCGGTGACGTTGGCGTGCTGGCCTCCCGGGCCGGAGGAGCGGCTGGCCTTCAGCTCGATCTCGGCGAGCGGGATCTCGGGTCCCCCGACGACGGACAAGCCGTCGCTCATGGCTCCGGAGGGGAAGACGAGGACGCGGTGGCAGCGGCGTCCGGCTCGGCCAGCGCCCGGCGCACGAGTTGGGCCGCCATGACCAGCGCCAGCGCGGCGAACCCCAGCTGCAGCGCCCGTTCGGGAACCGCGTTTGCCACCACCACCCCGATCACCACGCCGGGCGGCGCGAGCACGCCGACCAGCGCCGCGTCGCGCAGGTTGACGTTGCCGTAGTGGTTCTGGCGCGCGGCGCCTACGAGGGCGACGATCGCGATCATCAGCAGCGAGGTGGACTCGGCCTGCACCTGGGAGACGTCGAGGAAGATCGTCAGCGCCGGCACGAAGAGGATCCCGCCGCCGACCCCGACCAGACCGCCGACCAGCCCCCCCGCCACCGCCATCAACGCCGCGAGCACCTCGTTCACTGGATGATCAACTCCAGCGCGACCGCCACCAGAAGGGCCGCGAACAGCAGCGAGACCGCACGCTCCGGCAGCCGCTGCTGAAGGGCGGTACCCGCGATCACGCCGGCGACAGCCGGGATCGCGAGCAGCAGCCCCTTGACCACCTTCACGTTTCCGTAGGCGCCCCCCTGGAGCGCAGCCGCCAGCAGCGCGATGACCACGATCGCGGCGAGGCTGGTCCCGGTCGCCAGCCGCTCGCCGTATCCGAACATGAAGATCAGCAATGGGACGATCACGGTTCCGCCGCCGACCCCGAACAGACCGCTGAATATCCCCGCGGCGGTTCCAACCGCGGCGAGACGCAACAGTTGGGCTCGTCGCAAAGGCTCAGGACGCGCTTCGGACACGGGCGGCGATACTAGAGGCCGCAAGGACAGCGGGGCGAGCGTCGGGTGCTCCCCTTCGCATGCCCGGCGATGCGAAGCTTTGGCTATGCCACCCGCGACCACAGACGCCACCCTGAGCTCGCTGATCGCGCCGCTGCTCGACGATCCGTCGGCAGCCGCCGTGCTGACCGACATCGACGGAACCCTTGCCCCGATCGCGCAGGACCCCCAGCAGGTGGCGGTACCGGAGGGGGCGCGTGCCGCCCTTGCCGAGCTCAGCGGCCGCTTCGCGGTGGTCGGCTGCATCTCGGGACGCCGCGCCGCCGAGGCCCGCGAGCTGGTCGGGGTCGACGGGATCGCCTACGCGGGCAACCACGGCCTCGAGCTGCTGCTGCCCGGCGACGACGAGCCGCAGCTCGACCCCTTGTTGCGCGATCGCGAGGACGCCGGCGCGCGCTTTCTCTCCGGGCTCGACGGGAACGGGCTGGCGGCCGCCGGCCTGCGAGCCGAGGACAAGGGCCCGATCCAGGCATTGCACTGGCGCGGTGCGGACGACGAGCGGGCCGCCGAGGGTCGCGCCCGCGAGATCGCAGCCGAGGCGGGGCGCGAAGGGCTGGAGCCACGCTGGGGCCGCAAGGTGCTGGAGCTGCGCCCGGCGGGTGGCGGCGGAAAGGATGCCGCGATCGGGGCGATGCTCGCGGAGGACGGGGTCAGCGCGGCGATCTACGGCGGCGACGACCGCACCGACATCGACGCCTTCCGGCGCCTGCGTGAGCTGCGCGACCAGGGCCGCCTTCAGACGGCGGTCTGCGTCGGCGTGAACTCCGACGAGGCCCCCGCGGAGCTCGCCGAGAACGCAGACCTCACAGTCGACGGGCCGGCTGGCTGGCTCGCCGTGCTGCGGGCGCTGGCCGGCTGAGCGGCACCGCGATGCTGTTCACCGACTTGCTGCGCCTGACCGTGTTCCTGGCGGGCGCGGAGGCGACGGCGCTGGGCGCAGTGACGGTCGCCTCGGCGGGCGGCAACAACGACACACTGACGCTGCTGGTCGCCGCCGGCTGGTGGCCGATCGCGGTCGCGATCGGGCTCTACCTGGGACGACGATCGCGGGCGGCTGACGACGTGCGCGACGTGCTGTCAGCGGCGCGCACTACGACCAGCCTGCCCGACGAGAGCGCCGGGAGGATCGCCATCGAGCGGCTCTGGCCGATCGGCCTCACGGCGTTGATCGCCGGCGCGGTTGGCTTCATCTATCCGGGCGTGACCGCGATCGGGGCCGGCTACGCGCTGCTGGTCGCGCTTGCCTGGAGAACCCGTGAGGCCGCGGTGATCGGCATCGAGGATCGCGATGGGGTGAGGTTCTACGTCGAGCCGAGCTCAGCGCTCCGCCCCGTGCGACTGGTCCGCACTCCAGGCCTGGGCCGCGATCGCGTACAGCCCGGGCACCCACCGCCCCCGCCGCCCGCGATCTAGGCTCGCCCGGCCCGTTCGGCGGCCGCGGTTTCCTCGGCAAGCTGCTTGAGGTTGAGCAGTTGCCTTCGCATCATCACGAGGTCCCCGAGGGCCAAAGGGGTCCCGGCGGCGAAGGCGCCGACTCGGCCGCCGCGATAGGCAACCAGCATCTTGACCAGCAAGCGTGACCGCTGCTCAGCAGCGGGGACGACGAGATAGGTCACAGCGAGATCGCGCAGCAGCCGCGGGTTGCGCAGCCGAAGGGTCAGCTGCCGGTCGGGCTCGAACTCGGCGAGCTCGAAGATGGTCATCACCCGTTGACCTTCCGCCAGCTCTTCGAGCCCGGGCGTCAGCGCGCGCGGGCTGCGGCGGCCGAGGTTGTCGATCCAGTCGTAGCTGTAGGGGGCGGCCCGCAGCTGGCAGAGCCACCGAAAGACGATCGAGGCCGGCGCGTCGACGTCGATGGCGCGAAACAGCGCCTCGCCGGACTCGTGCAGGTAGCGATCGCAGGGAAAGACCATCTCCCGCTCGGCGGGGGTGGAGCCCCAGTTTCGAGCCGTCGAGCCGACGCCCATGTGACCACGCTAGCCCTTGCGGCTGCGTTGACGCGCCCGCTTACGCAGGCGCGCGAACTCGCGCCAGCCACGTGTGTTGGCGATCTGGTCCGTGGTCAGCCAGGCACGCCGCGCCGTCGCCACCCCGTACTGCATGTTGTCCAGGGTGCTCACGCGGTGCGCGTCGGTGTTGAGGACGATCATCGTCCCCGCCTCCGCCGCCAAGCGGGCGTGGCGCTCGGATAGGTCGCGGCGGTTTGGGTTTCCGTTGATCTCCAACATCGTCCCGGTGCGGGCAGCGGCCTCGGCGACCGCCTCGACGTCGATCGGGTACGGCTCCCGGCGTCCGATCAACCGCCCGGTCAGGTGCCCGATGCAGTCGACCAGCGGATTCTCGATCGCCGCCAGCACCCGTCCGGTCATCGCCTTCTCGTCGGTGGAGAACGACGTGTGGACGCTGGCGATCACCCAGTCGAGGGCGGCGAGCAGGTCCTCGGGGTAGTCGAGCTCGCCGTCGGTGCCGATGTTCACCTCCGAGCCGGCCAGCAGGTGGAAACGAGGCAGCTTCGCGTCCAGTGTGTGCACCTCCTCGATCCGCTCCCAGAGCCGCTCGGCGGTGACGTCGTCGCCGAACCCGTGCGTGGCCGAGTGGTCGGTGACCGCAAGGTAGGAGTAGCGGCGCGCGCGCGCCGCGTCGGCCATCTCCTCGAGGCTGGCCTTGCCGTCGGAAAGTGTCGTGTGGCAGTGCAGATCGCCGCGCAGGTCGCCCTCCTCGACCAGCTCCGGCAGCTCGCCCTCGCGCGCGGCGCGCAGCTCGCCGGTGCCCTCGCGCAGCTCCGGCTCTATGTATGGGTAGCCCAATCGCTCGTACACCTCCGGCTCGGTCGCGCAGCGGTCCACCTCGCCGCTTTCGGCCTCGGTGATCCCGTGCTCGGAGACGGAGAGCCCCCGGGCCACGGCGTCCTCGCGCAACTGCACGTTGTGGGCGGCCGAACCGGTGAAGTGCTGAAGCAGGTTGCCGAACGCGTCCGGGGCAACGATCCGCAGGTCCACGGGGATGCCATTGTGGGTCAGAGCGCGGGCGCCGTTGGGCCCGGTCGAGCCGGCGGCCGAGATCAGCGGATTGGAGACCAGCTGCTCGGCCAGCGCCTCGGGATCGGTGGCCGTGGCGATCAGGTCGATGTCCTTGCAGGTCTCGGCTCGGCGGCGGGCCGATCCCGCCACCGCGACCCGGTCGGCGGCCGGATGCTCGCGCAGCGCCGCCGCCAGCTCCTCGGCGACCGGCAGCACCTCGGAGAGCAGCAGCCGCCCTGCGGCCGCCTCATCGACGTCTTTCATCGCCTCGAGCGCCGCGAGGATGCTCTCCTCGACCTTCGGTCCCAGTCCCTTTAGCTCCCGGATCCGCTGCGCCTCCGCGGCGGCGCGAAGGTCGTCGAGCGAGGCGACTTCCAGCTCGTCGAACAGGCGCCGGGCCGTCTTCGCACCGAGCCCCGGGACCCGGGTGACGGCGATCAGGGTGGGCGGAAACTTCTTCTTCAGCTTGACCGCCGAGGGGATCTCGCCGGTGTCTACGAGGGTGACGATCTTCTCCTGCAGGGTCTTGCCGATCCCCGCCAGCTCCGTGGCGCGCCCGGCGCGCGCAAGCTCCTCGACCGAGACCGGACACTCGCGCACCGTCTTCGCCGCGTCGTGGTAGGCGTTGACGCGGTAGCGGACCGCCCCGTCCAGCTCGTAGAGCGTCCCCAGCTCATCCAGCGCGGCTGCAATCTCGGCGTTGCGCACCCGCCCCAAGTTAGTTGCGTCGGCCCGCCGGCGCGCCCCGCCTGCGCGTCGCTTACCTGCGCCAAAGGTGCCCTCAATAGCATCGCCGCGTGGCTGCCGAAGCGGCATCCGTATGGCTGGTCGTGCCGACCTACAACGAAGCCGACAACATCGAGGCGCTGGTCGAGGCGGTGCGCAAGGTGTTGCCGACCTCGCGTCGGATCCTGATCGTCGACGATTCGTCGCCTGACGGCACGGGCCGGATCGCCGACCGACTGGCCGCCGAGCACGACGACGTAGAGGTCTTGCACCGGCCGCTGAAGGAGGGGCTGGGGCCCGCATATCTGGCCGGCTTCAGGCGCGCGCTGGAGCAGGGAGCGGACCTGGTGGTACAGATGGACGCCGACTTCTCGCACGACCCGGCCTATCTGCCGCGGTTCCTCGACGCGGCCCGTAACGCGGACCTGGTGCTCGGCTCGCGCTACGTGCCCGGCGGCGGCGTCACCGAATGGGGACCGACCCGGCGCATCGTCAGCCGCGGCGGGGGCGCCTATGCCCGAGTCATGCTCGGGGTCCGGGTCCGCGACCTGACGGGGGGTTTCAAGTGCTGGCGGCGGGAGGCGTTGGAGGCGGTCGATCTCGACTCGGTGGCGTCGCGGGGGTACGCCTTTCAGGTCGAGATGACGTACCGCGCGATCGAGGCGGGATTTCGAGTTGTCGAGGTCCCGATCGTGTTTCGCGACCGCAGGGTCGGCAGCTCGAAGATGAGCCGGGCGATCGTCGCCGAGGCGATCTGGCGGGTCCCGGCGATGCGGCTGCACCGATCTGCGCGCCACCGCAACCGATAGCCTTGCGTGGGCACCCGACGGGCACGGCCCGAGCGTATTTGGGGGCGCTATACTTTGTATAGTATTGAGCAGGCAACCACCGACTCGGTAGGAGAGAACCAGTGACAGGCAAGCTCACCGACGTGACCGACGCGAACTTTCAGGCAGAGGTGCTGGAGGCCGAGGGAGCCGTTCTCGTCGACTTCTGGGCGCCCTGGTGTGGGCCCTGCCGCGTGGTTCACCCGATTCTCGAAGAGATCGACTCCGAGCGCGAGGACCTGAAGATCGTCAGCCTCAACACCGACGAGAACCAGCAGACCACCGCCCGCTACGAGGTTCTCTCGATCCCCACCCTGATCCTGTTCAAGGACGGCGACATCGCCAAGAAGGTGATCGGCGCGATGCCCAAGCGCCGCCTCGAGGCCGAGCTGGAGCCCGCGCTCGCCTAAACGCTTTCCCCCTGTTAGGTACCTCCTGCCGCGCCTCCCTTCGGGGAGGCGAGGTGCGTTTGGGGCTTAGTAGGGTCGCGCCATGCCATTCGTGCAGATTCACTGGCTCGAGGGGCGCGACGAGGAGCAGAAGGCCGAGATCGCGCGAAGAGTCACCGAGGCGATGGTCGAGACCGGAAAGGCAAAACCCGAGGACGTCTGGGTGAAGTTCGACGACAGCGCCCCGGCCGACTGGTACTTCGGCGGCGAGCGGAAGCGCTAGGAGCTGCGCCGGGAGGCCGACTCCGAGTAGGCGCGCGGCCGATAGTGGAGGATCGGATCGTCCGAGGGCTCGATCCCGTCCGTGAGCCGCATCGGGTCGAAGACGATCAGCTCCCCGCCGGTCTCGGCTGATGGGTCCAACTCGGTGATCTCCAGCGTCCCCGCCGTCACCGCCTCGCGATCGTCGGGCCAGTTCTTCCTCGGGTCGTCGGTCGCGTCCCCCTCGGCGGCGAGCTGGAGCTGAAGCGTGAAGCGTGCCGGCCCGCGTCCCAGCCGGTCGAGCATCTCCTCTTGCAGGTAGTCGGGGCCCAGCTCCTTGGCCTCGCTCTGCGAGATCGTTTCCTCGCCCGCCTCGGGGACCCAGGTATAGCGCAGGTATTGCTCGCCGCCCCCGGCACTGACCCACTTGAAGGCATGGATCGGGTAGTAGCGACGGGTGGCGTAGCTGCGGGGAGGCTTCAGGGCGATCAGGTTGCCGCGCAGGCCCGGTATCACATCGGGGTGCTTGGCGAGGAACAGAGGGAACTTCCAGAGGCGGGCGATCCCCGCCACGTTGGCCTGCACGACCTCGACGAAGCCCTCGGGCGTGTTGATCGGGAAGTTCGGAGCGGTCTGGCCGAGGACGTCGGTCTGCGACCCGTCGGGGAGTTGGAACGACACGGCCATACCGCGAACGTCGGGGACGTAGTCCTTTGACTCCGGGTCGCCGGAGCCGTTCGAGAGCCGCACCCTCGCCTCGACGGGCTCGCCCTGCATGTGAGCGGCGCGGGTGAGGCGCGCCGCTTCGGGTGTAGCCGTGAAGGTCGCCTTGTAGTAGCGGCCCTTGGCGTGAAGGGCGCGGTAGCCTGGATGGCGGCCGTAACGCTCGTTGACTCCGTCGACGACCTGCTCGGGGGTGATCACGAGACGACCGTACCCGATCTCAAGACTGGGTAGCCGAGCGTCCGATCAGAGAAACGATCGCCCCTCGGCGGTGTGTTCGAGTATGTGTGCGGCGAATTGCCCAGAAGATGAAACGGTCTCCTCGTGACACCGGGCTGACCTTGAAATGAAAGCCAGGACGCCCCCAGGGATTAGGACTTCACTCGGCCGTGGCCGCATCTGTGGTCGCAGCGCTGCTCGTCTACGCCTGGCTCAACGTCGATTACTCGGCCGAGAGTTGGACGATTTTGTTTTGATCGGGTCGATCCCGGTCGGCGCCGCGGCGATAGCTCTGGCCTGCTGGCTTAGCTATGGAGCGCAGCGTGCAGAGCTGGCGCAGGCATCCGGCTCCCGAGACAGGTGCGCGCGGCGAGTGGTCGCCGAGTCTGAGCGGGGACCGCCGCGGTACATCTGGGCTTCGGCTCGCCCAGTCGGTGTCTCTCGTAGCGGCAATCCTGGTCGCCTTTCCGCTCGGGTTCATTCTCTTGGTGTTTCCGCCGCCCTCCTGCCCGAGCGGATATGAGTGCGTTAATGGAGACGCGCTGGGGTTGATCTTCCTCGTCTTTGTCGCCGCTGCGGGTGTGGCCATCGCAGCCGTCACCTGGCTCATCTACTTCGCGATACGCCCCGGGCGGGAGACGATCACCGGCCTCTGGTCGCAAGTCCTCATCGTCGACGGATTGCTCCTCGCGCAGCGGTTGTCGTCTACGCATCCTGGCTGGTGATCGCGGCGCTGCTCGTACTCGGGCCCCTCGCTGCGCTCGTGGCCGGCGTCTATCTGCTGCGGAGATACCTCAAACGAGACTCGCCCCATCCGCGCAGCGGCTGAGCGGGAGCCGGGGTCAGCCTCGCTTGCTGACGCCGATGCTGAGCTCGCGGCCGTCGATCGTCGCCGACCTTACGTCGGGGCCGGCGCCGTCGTAGTGGACCTCGGTGGCGAGCGTCTCGCCGGCGAGGTAGACCTCGTGCTCGCGCGCGACCTCCAGCAGCTCGGCGTCGCCGCCCAGGCGTAGCTCGATCCGGTCCGAGACGTCGAGGCCCGACTCCTTGCGGGCGTTCTGGACGGCGTGGACGATCTCGCGCGCCAGGCCCTCGCGCCGAAGCTCCTTGTCCAGCTCCAGTTGCAGCGCGACGGCATGGCCGGCCTCGGCCTCCACCTGGTAGCCCTCCAGTGGCTTCATCATCAACGAGACCTCGTCGGCCGACAGGGAGTGGTCCTTGCCGTCGACGTTGATGCCGACCTCGCGCCCCTCCTCGACCGCGGCGGCGACATGAGCGGCGTCGAGTGCCTCGACCGCAGCGGCGACCTGCGGCATCAGCTTGCCGAAGCGCGGCCCCAAGGCGCGGTAGTTCGATCGCACCCGGTAGGTGACCAGCTCGGACTGCTCGCTGACGAAGTCCAGCTCCTTGACGTTGAGCTCCGCCTTCACGAGGTCGGCCTGCGCCTCGATCGCAGCCCGCTCGGCCTCGGTGGCGACGATCACCGCGCTACGCAGCGGCTGGCGTACCTTGACCTTGGCCTGGGCGCGGCCCGCACGTCCCAGCTCCACCGTGCGACGTACCGCCTCCATTCCGGCCTCGAGCTGAGCATCGACAAGCGTCGGGTCGGGCTCGGGAAAGTCGCACAGGTGCACTGAGTCGGGAGCGTCGCCGAACTCGCCAGCGTCTCCTCCGACCAGCTTGCAATAGATCTCGTCGGCGAGGAAGGGGATGAAGGGTGCAAGCAGCTTCGCGGTCTCGACCAGACAATGGCGCAGGGTCGCGAAGGCGTTGCGGTCGCCCTCCCAGAAGCGGCGCCGGGACAGGCGCACGTACCAGTTGGAGAGCTCCTCGACATAGGCGGCGATCGCTTGGCCGGAGAGCGTCGAGTCGAAGTCGTCGAGCCTTTCGCGCACCACCTCGATGGTGTGCTGGAGTCGCGACACGGCCCAGCGGTCGAGCCCTGTAGCGCTCGCGGCGTGCGTTTCGCCGTGCGGATGAGCTCCGCGTCGAAAATCATCCGGACCGAGCCCATCGGTGTTCGCGTACAGCACCCAGAACGAGTACGTGTTCCAGAGCGTGAGCAGGAACTGGCGCACCGCCTCACCCACCGTGTCGGAGCTGAAGCGGTAGCCGGCCCAGGGCTGTTGGGCGGTGAGGTAGTACCAGCGGAAGGCGTCGGCACCATGGCGGTCGATCACGTCGGCGGGCTCGACCACGTTGCCGCGGCTCTTCGACATCTTCTGGCCCTCGGGATCGAGGATCAGACCCAAGCAGACGCAGTTGAGGTAGCTCGGCCGATCGAATAGCAGGGTCGAGATCGCGTGCAGGGTGTAGAACCAGCCGCGCGTCTGGTCGATCGCCTCGCAGATGAAGTCAGCCGGGAATCGCTCCTCGAACGGCTCGGAGTTCTCGAACGGGTGATGAAACTGGGCGAACGGCATCGAGCCGGAGTCAAACCAGGCGTCGATCACGGCCAGCGTGCGCCGCATCGTTCCCTCGCAACCCTTGGCCTCGCAGGCCCATGCCACCTCGTCGATGTAGGGGCGGTGCAGATCCTCGGGGGGCTCGGCGCCGTGCTCGCGCAGGTCGGCGAGCGAGCCGGCGCAGAAGCGCTCTTCGCAGTCGGGCGAGTCGCACTCCCAGACCGGCAGCGGCGTTCCCCAGTAGCGGTCACGCGAAAGGGCCCAGTCGACGTTGTTCTCCAGCCACTTGCCAAACCGCCCGTGTTTTATGTGCTCCGGGTACCAGTTGATCCGCTCGTTGCCTGCCAGCATCGCGTCGCGGACCTCGGTCGTGCGGACGTACCAGCTCGACTTCGCGTAGTAGAGAAGCGGCGTGTCGCAGCGCCAGCAATGCGGGTAGGAGTGCAGGTAGGTGTCGGCGCGGAGCAGGCGCCCTTTTTCCTTCAGCGCGGCGACGATGTCGGGGTCGGCCTCCTTGACGAATCGGCCGCTGAAGTCCGTGATCCGCTCGTCGAAGGTGCCGTCGAGCTTGACCGGGTTCTGCAGCGTGATCCCGTACTGCTCGCCGAGCCGGAAGTCGTCCTCGCCGAAGGCGATCGCGGTGTGCACCAGGCCCGTGCCCTCGTCGGTGGAGACGAAGTCGCCCCGCAGCACCGTGTGGCCGCGCGGGCCGTAGTCGGTGATGTAGTCGAACGGCGGCTGGTAGGAGACTCCGGCGAGCTCGGAGCCCGGGAAGCGGTCGACAACCTCCGCGTCCTCGCCGAGCACCTTCTCGACCAACCCCTCGGCCAGCACCAGGACTTCGCCCTCGTGGCGGACGCGTGCGTAGGTGATCTCCTCGCCGGCGGCGATCGCGGCGTTGGTGATCAGCGTCCAGGGGGTCGTGGTCCAGACCAGCAGCGAGTCGCCCTCCTGTAGAGGGGGGCGTGGGTCGGCGACCGGCATCCGCACGTAGACACTGGGGTCCTCGACGTCGTGGTAGCCGAGCGCGACCTCGTGCGAGGACAGCGCCGTGCCGCAGCGCGGGCAGTAGGGCACCACCTTGTTTCCCTCGTAGAGGCGCCCGTCGTCCCAGATCCGGCGCAATGCCCACCAGACCGACTCGATGTACTCGTTGGCCAGCGTCACGTAGGCGTCGTCGAGGTCGATCCAGAAGCCGATCCGCTCGGTCAGCTCCCTCCAGTCGTCGACGTAGCGGAACACCGACTCGCGGCAGCGCTGGTTGAACTCGGCGATCCCGTAGGCCTCGATCTCCTCCTTGGAGGAGATGCCCAGCTCGCGCTCGACCTCCAGCTCGACCGGCAGCCCGTGGCAGTCCCACCCCGCCTTGCGCGGCACCCGGTAGCCGCACATCGTCTTGTAGCGGGGGTAGATGTCCTTGAATACCCGCGCCAGCACGTGGTGCGAGCCGGGGCGGCCGTTGGCGGTCGGCGGGCCCTCGTAGAAGCTCCAGGTCTCGGCGGCCTCGCGGTTGGCGAGCGAACGTGCGAAGACGTCGCTTTCGCGCCAGCGCTCGAGCACCCGCAGCTCCAGCTCGGGGAACGACTGCTTCGGGTCGACGGGGCGAAAGCCGGCCATGAGCGGCGGATTCTGTCAATCGCCCCGAGCGCGTCGTTGCAAGACCGCGGGTGTTATCGCTCAAGATGCCTGCCGTGGGTCCCGATCGGCACCCAGGTTGCGAGCGATGAGGCGGCCATTGATCACCACTCGCACCTCGCGACTCGCCGCCGTGCTCATCGCAACGGCACTGGTCGCCGGCGTCGCCGCCAGCTCAAGCGCCGCCGTCGCCCCGACCTACCACACGACCTACCAGCCGGGAAAGATCGTCCCCGTCGGTAGCTCGATCCCCCATGCGGACGGGGTGATGGTCGATCGGCGGATCGTCAACAACCTTCGCTACCTGGCCGAGACGTACCCGATCTACGTGGTCGAGGGGTATGCGGGGCCGCTGGCGGGCGTCGGCCAGGTCGGCTGTCGCAATTGCCACGTCAAGCACAGCGACCACTACAACGGGCTCGCCGTCGACATCGTCCCCCTGTATTGGGATGGCCAGGGTTGCGACAGCAGCTGGAAGCCGGTCACGCGGCTAGCGCATTGGGCCGAGCCGCGCCAGAATCGCCCCCGCCTGCCGTTCCGCTGGGTCGGCTACAACCGCGACTACAACCACGGTTGCGGCGACCACCTGCACCTCTCCTGGGACCACGCGCCGGCGAAGCCGTTCGAGTTCGCCGATTGGGTGACTGTGTTCGACATCCCGGTGGAGCCGGTCGAGCCGACGCCCCCGCCGCCACCCGCGCCGGTACCGCCGGTTCCGCCCACGAGCAGAGAGAACGTCCTCTACCCCTAGGATCAATCGGGTGCGTCGCCCAGCGCCCCTCGTCCTGCTCGTCTCGCTCGCGATCGCCGGCTGCGGCTCGGCTGACCAGGACAAGACGCCGGTCGCCTGCCTGAGCGGTCCGCGGGCGTTCACCGATGCGCTGCGCGACGCGCCGGGTGCGGTGCGGCTTGCCGGCGGGACGCCGATCAGCGGCTGCATCGTCCCCAACCAGAGCACCGGCGGCCTCACGCAGGTGGGAGACACGCTTGTGAAGGTGAGCACCGAGCTAAACGCCGAGGCGCGCAGCGACCCCGGTGGGCCGCCGACCGTCCAGCTCGGCTACCTGATCGGCGCCGTCACCCGCGGCGCCGCGGAAACGCAGGGCATCCACTCCGAGCTGCTGCGCCGGATCGAGGCCGCGGCCCTCTACAGCCCGGCCGGAAAGCCGCCTCCCGAGCCCTTCGATCACACATATGAGAAGGGATACGCTGCCGGGCGCGACGATGGCTAGCTCCGGGGACACGGCAGAAGAGCAGCTCTGGGGCGTGGAGACCGCAAAGGCAGTCGACAACTTCCCCGTCTCCGGCGAGCAAGTCCCGCTTCCCGTAGTGCACTGGCTCGGGCGCCTGAAGGCGGCGGCGGCGCGCGTCAACGCGGAGCTCGGCGGGCTCGACGCCGACGTGGCCGAGCAGATCGCAGCGGCCGGCGACGCGGTGGCCGCCGGCGAGCACGACGACCAGTTTCCGATCGACGTCTTCCAGACCGGCTCCGGGACCTCGTCGAACATGAACGCCAACGAAGTGATCGCGGCCCTGGCCGGCGACGAGGCGCACCCCAACGACCACGTCAACCTGGGCCAGTCCTCCAACGACGTCTTTCCCTCTGCGGTTCACCTGGCGGCGCTGGACGAGGTCAGCCGCGACCTACTGCCGGCGCTCGATGGGCTGGCCGAGGCGCTGGCGCGAAAGGCGGAGGAGTTCGACGACGTGGTCAAGGCCGGCCGCACCCACCTGATGGACGCGGTGCCGGTGACGCTGGGGCAGGAGTTCGGCGGCTACGCGGCGCAGGTTCGGCTCGGCGCCGAGCGCGTTCGCGGCACGCTCGGGCGAGTCGGCCAGATCCCGCTCGGCGGCACCGCGACCGGGACGGGGCTCAACACCCACCCCGAGTTCGCCGAGAAGGTACGCCGCAAGCTGGCCGAGGAGACCGGGCTCGAGATCTCGGCACCGGCCGACCGCTTCGAGGCACAGGGCAACCGCGATGCGCTGGTCGAGCTGTCGGGGGCGCTGAAGGTGGTCGCGGTCTCGCTGACCAAGATCGCCAACGACATCGCGCTGATGGGGTCGGGCCCGCGCGCCGGGCTTGCCGAGATTCGCCTGCCGGCGCTTCAGAAGGGCTCCTCGATCATGCCCGGCAAGGTCAACCCGGTGATCCCCGAGGTCGTGATCCAGGTCGGGGCGCAGGTGATCGGAAACGACGCGGCGATCACGATCGCCGGCAGCCAGGGTCAGTTCGAGCTCAACGTGCGGGTGCCGTTGATCGCCCGCAACCTGCTCGACTCGATCAAGTTGCTTGCCTCCGCGTCACGCCTGCTCGACGAGAAATGCGTGACGGGGATCGAGGCCGATCGCGAGGTGTGCGAGCGCCACGCCGAGGCGACGCTGGCGACGGCGACGGCGCTCAACCCGCACATCGGCTACGACCGCGCCACCGAGATCGTCCAGGCCGCCCACGAATCGGGCCGTCCCCTTCGCGATGTGGCGCGCGAGATGGGCGTCGACGAGGAGATCCTCGAGCAGGCGCTCGATCACGGGCGCATGGCCAAGCCGCACGAGTAGCGCGAGCCTAGCCTTGAAGGGTGACGAAGCGCGGCTCGGTCAGCTCGCGGACCGAGTAGGCCGGGCCCTCGCGGGTGTTGCCGGAGTCCTTGACGCCGCCGTAGGGCTGCTGGTCGGCGCGGAAGGTCGGAACCTCGTTGATCAGCACAGCGCCGAACTCCAGCGTCTCGCCTGCCTTGATGCCCCGCCCCATGTCGCGGGTGAAGACGCCTGCCTGGAGGCCGAACTTGGAGTCGTTGGCCATCCGCAACGCCTCGTCGAAATCCTTGAAGCGCGAGATCGTGGCGACGGGGCCGAAGATCTCCTCGTGCCAGACCTTGACCTCGGTTGACGGGTTGGCGATCACGGTCGGCGCCAGGCAGCGGTCCTCGTCGACCAGCTCGCCGCCGGTCAACACCTCGGCCCCAGCGGCTGCCGCTTCGTCGATCCACTCCTTGACCCGGTCGCGATCGCCGGAGGAGATCAGCGGCCCGACGTCGGTGTTTGAGTCGAGCGGGTCGCCGACCGTCAGTCCCTCGGCCTTGGCGACGAAGCGCGACGTGAAGTCATCGGCGATCGCCTCGTGCAAGAGGATGCGCTGGATCGAGATGCAGCTCTGGCCGGCGTGCGAGAAGGCGTGAAGCTGAGCCTTGTCGGCGGCGGTCTCCCAATCGCCGTCCTCGTTGACGATCAGCGGCGCGTTCGAGCCCAGCTCCAGGTTGACCTTCTTGTGAGGAACGCGGGCGCGGATGTCCCAGCCGACCTGTGCGGAGCCGGTGAAGGTGATCGCCCGGGTCAGCTCGTGCTCGACGATCGCGTTTCCGACCTCGGCGCCGGCGCCGCAGACAACGTTGAGCCACCCGTCCGGCACGCCGGCCTCGGTCAGGATCTCGGCCAGCTTGATCGCCGAGAACGGCGTCTGGCCGGCCGGTTTCAGCACCACCGCGTTGCCAGCGGCGAGCGCCGGGCCGAGCTTGTGGGCAACGAGGTTGAGGGGGAAGTTGAAGGGGCTGATCGCGCCAACGACGCCGTAGGGCACCCGCAGCACCACGCCGAGCTTGCCGACACCGGCCGCCGACGCGTCCATCGGCACCGTCTCTCCGGTCAGCTTGCGCGCCTCGACCGCGGAGAAGATCAGGGTCTCGGCGCAGCGGCTCGCCTCCACGGACGCCGTCTTCAGCGGCTTTCCCGCCTCGGCGGCGATCGTCAGGGCCAGATCGTCGACCCGATCGGCGACGATCCTCGCCGCCCGGTCGAGCACCTCGGCGCGCTCATGACGGGGGAACTCGGCGGCCTCGAAGGCGTCGTGGGCGGCGCGGATCGCGCGATCGACCAGCGCCGCATCGCCGACCGGCACCCGCCCGACGACCGTGCCGTCGTAGGGGCTGCGGACCTCGGACCAATCGCCAGTCTCGAGCCACTCGCCGGCGACCAGAAGCTTGTGGTCGGTTGCCTGAACGGTCTCGGTTGCCACGCTGTATCCAGGGTAGTCCACCCCGCCTGGCGGTCCCTGCCGCGCCGGTGAATCCGCACGCTGCGGGCTGGCCCAGTCGTCCAGACCGGGAGGGCGATACTTATTCGTCCCGAACCTGTTGGAGCAGGGATGAAGGCGCAGATCGACAGGGGATTTAGGAAAGCGGCCGCCCGACTTGCCGGCGTGGTGCTGCTCGCCTGCGCGCTTGCTCCATCACCCGCCAGCGCCCAGACCATCTGGACCATGACCGGCCACGGATTCGGCCACGGCGTCGGGATGAGCCAATACGGAGCCTACGGTCATGCCCTTCACGGCAAGGACTACCGCTTCGTGCTCGCCTACTACTACCAGGGCACGACGATCGGCACGGCACCACCGGGCCGGGTGCGGGTGCTGCTGACGATCGCCAGCGGCGACGTCACGTTCAAGAAGGCGACCTCGGCCTGCGGGCGGACCCTCAACCCGACCCGCTCCTATCGCGCCCACCTAAACGGTGGCGCGGTGCAGCTGCTTTCCGACCACGGCAGAACGCTGGCCAACTGCGGTGCCAAGCTGCGCGCCACCGGGCACGGCCGGGTGAGGATCAGGGGCAACGGCGCCTACCGGGGGGCGCTGGTGGTGGTGCCCTCGAATGGCGGCGGGTCGCTGAACGTCGTCAACGCGGTCAGCGTCGACAAGTACGCCCAGGGAGTGATCGCCGGCGAGATGCCCTCATCGTGGCCGATCGAGGCGCTCAAGGTGCAGGCTGTCGCCGCCCGCTCCTACGCCCTCACCAGCACCGTGCGCGGCAACGGGTTCAACCTCTACGACGACACCCGCAGCCAGGTCTACAACGGGATCGCCGGAGAGACCGCGGCGACCAACAAGGCGGCAATCGCGACCAAGGGCCAGGTCGTCATGTACGGCGGCGAGATCGCGCGCACCTACTACTCGGCCAGCTCCGGAGGCCAGACCGAGAGCGTCGAGTTCGGCTTTCCCGGCTCCACTCCGGTTCCTTACCTGAAGAGCGTCGACGACCCCTACGACACGACGTCGCCGCTTCACACCTGGCGCAGGACCTTCACGCAAAGCCAGATCGAGGCGCGGTTGGGCGGCTACCTGAAGGGCAACCTTCAGGACATCCAGATCACCAAGACCGGCGTCTCGCCGCGGATCGTCTCGGCCAACGTGGTCGGCAGCGGCGGCACGACCAAGGTCAGCGGCAGCCAACTGCAGACCGCGCTCGGCGGCTACTCGACCTGGATGACGTTCAGCAAGAGCGGCTGAGTCACCCGTCCGGATAGGGCTGGATCGGGATCCCGTGGTCGGTCTCCCGCATCCCGAACTCGTAGGCACCGCCGCCGGCGAGGCTGAGACGCCGCGGCGAGCGGCCCTTGCGCTCCACCATCAGCTCGAGGTCGGCTATCGAGCAGTTGACGACGTTGTGCTCGGGGCCCTTGGGGTCCGCGTAGACCCAGCCGACGAAATCCTTGGCGGGCGCGGCAATCCAGCCGCGTACCTCGAGGTCCTCGCCGGGCAGAACGAACTCGCAGGTGGTCGAAGTCTCGAAGATCTTCGAGGAGCGAATGCGCCCGAAGCCGCCGAGCCGGTGCGACTCGCCGTCGAGGACCAGCATCCCGGCGGCAATCCAGGGCGTGCGGAACGGCCCCAGCTTGATGCGCGCAGCGCCGGCGTCGAAATAGGTCTCGTCGCCGTGGAAGCCGGTCCCCTCCAGCCACACCCAGCGCTCGGCGTGCTCGGTGCCCCAGTTGTGGCCGATCATTCCCGGCCACCCGTCGATCTCGAGCTGCTCGCCGTCGACCTGCATGGTTCCGTTGAAGCGCGCATCCGGATAGGGGGCCTCGAACTTGGTGCGCGGGACCCGCGCGTCGTAGAGCCAGTCCGCCGGCAGATACCGACACGGCTTGGCTGAGCCCTCGAAGGTCAGCTCCCAGGACGCCGAAAGCGCCGCGGTCTCGATCGAGCCGTCGGCGCGCCCGGGACCGATCTCCGCATCGGCGACCCGGATCCAGGATCCCTCCGGGGAGCTGAGCTCGGCCGACGGAACGGTGATCTTCGTCGCCCGCGGCGCTGCCGACTCGGCATCGAACAGCGTGAACCAGATCGAGGCATTGGGCTCCTGGCCGGGACGCTTGTGGACCGTGTGGCGGATCCAGATCCCCCGTCCGCCGCCCGGGCGGCAGGCCTTGGTGTAGAAGCTCTCGTAGTGGCCGGCCTTGGCGGCGACCTGCGGGAACCGCGCCTCTTCCATCGCGGGCACACTAATGGGGCGCCGAGCTCAGGTCTTGATCGTCACCACGTCGCCGTCCTCGACGACGTAGTCGCGGCCCTCGATCCGCAGCAGGCCCTGTTCCTGCGCTCCGACATAGCCGCCCGCATCGATGAGGCGGCCCCAGGCGATCACCTCCGCCTTCACGAAGTCGCGCTGGAAGTCGGTGTGGACCTTGGCGGCCGCATCGAGCACGGTGCTTCCCTTGCGCAGGCTGCGCGCCGTCGCCTCCTTGGCACGATCGGCGGTGAAGAAGGTGATCAGGTCGAGCAGCTCGTAGGCCGCACGGACGACCCGGCTCAGACCCGACTCGCCGACCTCGAGCTGAGCCCGCATCTCGTCGGCATCCGGCCCCTCCAGCTCCGCAAGCTCGCCCTCGATACGAGCGCTGACCGCAACCGCCGTCGCACCGGCGGCGGCCGCGTGCGAGGCAACTTCGTCTGGGACCGAAACGCTGCCCTCGTCGACGTTGGCGACGTAGAGCGTCGGCTTCGAGGTCAGCGCCGCCAGCCGGCGCGGGGCGTCGGCGGCGAGATCGGGGACCGGCACCGAGCGAACCGCATTGCCGGTGGCCACGGCGTCGCGAACCGCGGCCAGCCAATCGCGCTCGGCGATGGCCTCCTTATCTCCCGAGCGCGCCTGCTTGGTCACCCGCTCGAGGCGCCGCTCGACCTGCTCGAGGTCGGCGAGCAGAAGCTCGGTCTCGGTCGTCTCGATGTCGGCGAGCGGGTCGACGCGGCCGTCGGGGTGCGGCACACGACCGTCGGCGTGAAAGCGCACGACCTGGCAGATCGCGTCGGTCTCGCGAATCTGGCCCAGGAAGCGGTTGCCCAGGCCCTCCCCCTCGGCAGCGCCGCGCACCAGTCCCGCGATGTCGATGAACTCGATCGTCTCCGGGACGGTCTCAGAGCTGCCGATGATCTCGGCAAGTTGCTGCAGCCGCTCGTCGGGGACGGCGGCGACCGCCACGTTCGGCTCGACGGTCGTGAAGGGGTAGTCGCCCGTCTGCGCGCCGGCCCGAGTGAGGGCGTTGAAGAGGGTCGACTTGCCGGCATTGGGCAGGCCGACGATGCCGACCTTCACGGAGCGGTCTTGTGGTTGTCGAGCCCGGGCACCAGCTTGCCCAAGGCGGTGCCCAATGCGGCCCCGACGACGACGTCACTGGGGTAGTGCATCCCGAGGTAAGGGCGGGTGAGCCCCATTACGGTGGCGCCGGCGTAGAGCGCCGGCGCGCGGCGGGGGACGATCCGCGACATCGCCGTCGCCGCCGCGAACGAGGCCGTCGCGTGGGCGGAAGGGAGGGAGAGCGAGCTTGGGGCTCCGCCGAGTGGCGGAAGGCCATCCAGCTCGGGCCGGCGCCGCCGGGTGACCAGCTTGACCGCGAAGTTGATGCCGATCGCGGCCGGCGCAAGCGCGGCGGCGGCCAGCCAGCGACGGCGCCGGGGCGGATCGAAGGCGGCGGCGGTCAGCGCGGCAGCGGCCCAGATCGCCCCGTACTCGCCGCTGGCGGCAATCGCCTTGGCGGCGCGCTCCGCGCCGGGCGAGTGCCCACGCGTGCGCATGAGACGAAGCAGGGCCAGGTCAGGGTTGCTCATGGGCGAGCCAGGATAGATTCATGGGTCATGGAAGCTGCAAGGAAGCAGCAAATAATCCCCGACTTCCGCCACGTGCCGGGCCACCACTGCGGCTCGACCGCGCTTCGAAACCTGCTCGGATACCACGGGGTCGAGCTAAGCGAGGAGATGGCGTTCGGGCTCGGCGCCGGCGCGTGCTTCTACTACCTGGTGCTGGAGGAGGCGTCGCCTACGCGCTGGTTCAACGGCCGCACGGCGCAGCTCGAGCAGAGCTTTTTGGAGCTGACCGGCGCGCCGATGAAGCTCGACACCTTCGACGATCCCGATGCCGCCTGGGAGGCGGCGCGGGCCAGCGTCGACACCGGCCGGCCGGTGCTGCTGCTCACCGATCTCTATTACCTCGACCACTACGGAAAGTCGGCCCACTTCCCCGGTCACGCGGTTGTGCTCGCTGGCTACGACGACCAGTCCGTCTATCTCTCCGACACCGGCTTCGAGGAGCTACAGGTCTGCAAGATCGAGAGCCTGCGCGAGGCTCGTCACGGCGACCACCCTGCGTTCCCACTAAAGGGGCACATGTTCACCGTGCCCGACGGGATCGACGCCGACGACCTTCGCTCCGCGGCGCCAGCGGCGATCGAGCGGGCGGCGAAGGAGATGATCGACCCGACTTTCGGCAACTTCGCCGGCCTGCCGGCGCTGCGCCGGCTTGCCGCCGAGACCGAGAGCTGGCCGGAACAGGCCAAGGACTGGCAATGGTGCGCCCGCTTCGCCTACCAGGTGATCGAGCGGCGAGGTACCGGCGGCGGCAACTTCCGGCTCATGTACTCGCGCTTTCTCGAGGAGGCCGGCCACGAAGAGGGGGCCAGCCGGGCCGCTCACGCGGCGGCCATCTGGACCGCGCTGGCGACCGCGTTCCGCGAGGCCAGTGAGCAAGACAAGCCGGAGCCGAAGACTTGGAGCCAGATCGGCGAGCTGACGCAGAAGGTCTTGGTCAGCGAGGAGGCTCTCTGGAGCCGCCTCGCCGAGGCCGCCTAGGAGCTCCGGGCCGCCGCGGGCGTCTCTGCCGGCGGCTGCCCGGCCGCGAAGCGGGCGAAGTAGGCAAACCAGTTGCCGGAACGCTCCTCCAGGCGCAGCTCGGCATCGCCGCATTGCCCCTGGAGCGAGCCGAAGGTCGTGAAATGCGGGTCGCCGAACAGCTCGCCGACCACCAGCCGCCCGCCGGGGCGCAGCACCCGCTCGATCTCGCGCAGCGCCGCGGCGCGGTCGGGGATCTCGCCCAGCACCGCCGTCAGAACCACAGCGTCGATCGAGTCATCCTCGAAGGGCAGGTCGGTCGCGTCGCCCTGGGTGGCGACGACGTTGGAGAGGCCGTGCTCTCCGGTCCGCCGCATCGTGTGATCGAGGAACTCCTGCTGGATGTCGAAGATCTCGACGGTTCCCTCGGCGCCGATCCACTCCGCCATGTCGAGGGTGTAGTAGCCGGTGCCCGGCCCGATCTCGAGGATGCGCTCGCCGGGCCTCGGCCCCAGCACCTGCTGAAGGCGCTCGCGGGTGATGACCGGGTGCGGCGCCTCGACCCAGAACTTCTGGCTGTAGGGACAGGCCGATGGGTTCTTGCGCCACCAAAGCGCTCCCGCAATGGTCCCCAGGCCGGCCGGCAGGAAGAACGTCCTCGCCCGCATCAGGACTCCGTGATGAAGCCGACCTGGTGCTGGCCGGAGTCGAGCCTCACATAGGCGACCTTTGCCAAGTCGAGCGCCACCTGGCCGTCCTCGGCCTCCAGGTCGTGCCAGCCGGAGTCGCCGTCCAGCCCCTTGCGCAGCCTCTTCAACGAGTCCTCCTCCAGCCGAAGGCTCAGCACCTGGCCGCCGATGAAGCCGATGTCGACGAGTAGGGCGGCCATCAGTGGGCGGGCTCCACGATCTCGGTCAGCACGCTGCCGGTGGAGCGAGGGTAAACGAAGGCGACGCGGCTGCCGCGGATCCCCACCCGTGCCTCGGAGTCGATCAACTGGACGCCGGCCTCGCTGAGCGAGGTGAGCGCCGCGTCGATGTCGCCGACCGCGTAGGCGACGTGGTGTAGGCCGGGCCCGCGCTTCTCGATGAACTTGCCGACCGCGGTGTCTGGGCCGAGGGGGCGCAACAGCTCGACATGCCCGTCGCCGACGTCGAGCAGGACCGCCTCGACGCCCTGCGACTCGACCGTCTCGCGGTGGGCTAGCTGCATCTGAAAGGTCTTCTCATAGAGGGAGATCGCCTGGTCGAGGTCGTCAACCGCAACGCCAACGTGGTCTATTCGATCGAACACGAGCTAGACGTTATTAGCTAGTTGCTAGTTCCTTGTTCCTCGTCGCTGCTGGCGGCGTTTTCCACCCGCAGGATTTCGGCGAGGGCGGCGATGCCGACCTCGAGCTGCTGCGGGGTGGGCTCGCGGGTGGCGATCAGTCGCTGGATCTCGTGACCGGGGGTGTGGAAGGCGCGCGCAAGAGCGGTGTCGCTGTGGCGGTCGCTCCAGGCGAACATCTCCACCGCGATCCCGGCGCCGCCGAGCCCGATCCCAGCCCGGGCGATCGGCCCGGGTTTTTCAACCAGCCGCTCCAGCAGCACGGTGCCCCCGGCGGAGAGCACGACCATCGGTGCGATCAGGTTGGAGCCACAGCGGCGGTGCTCCTTCGGAGCGCTGGCCGGATCGTCAGAGCCGGATTCGTAGGCGCCAATCGCCTTGTGCTCGACCCCGTGATAGGCGGCGAGGTCGTGGTCGCGCAGCGCGACCAGCGCCGGCACGATGCCGATCGCCTGGATCAGTCCCTCGCGCAGCGCCGTCGCCGGGGCGCGGCGTCGCAGCACCGCGCTGGCGGCCAGGGTCGCCCCGATTGCCGCGATCACCCGCCGGTCCTCGAAGGGCAGTCTGGCCGCCGGCATGCGGCGGCGCACGATCGGCACCACCGCCATCGCCTCGGCGAGCTTCAGCGGCCCGCGCAGCAGCGGCACCCGCCCGGCCAGCTGCGGGGCCAGCACCGGCTTTGCCTCCGAGGCCACCTGGATCGCGCCGTCCGAATCGCGGACCGCGGCGGCCCAGTGGGTGGGGCCGTGGATCAGCAACCCGTTGCGAAGCGCCATGCCGCCGAGGCGGATCGGCTGGCGGGAACCCCTGCCCGCCGCCTCCTCCGCTTCGCGTCCGGGGGCGGCGGGGTCTCCGTTTCCTTGCTCAGTCATTGGTTGCCCAGAACCCTCTGCGGGAGGTCATGGAAGAAGCCGGCCATCAGCTCGACGTCGGCGACCGCCACGCGCTCGTCGGCGCCGTGGACCAGCGGCACCGCCTCGGCGAGACTCATCGTGTTCTGGGGGCAGAACCCGAACACCGTGGCCCCGAACGCCTTGCGGAACCAGTGGCTGTCGCTGAACCCGGGCATCACCAGGGGCAGGACCTCCGCATCGGAATCGACGTCGGCGACCCAGGCCTCGACCGCGTCGGCCAGCGGCCCGGCGAAGTCGGAGCGGTTGCCGACCACCGTCTCGACGAACTCGATCTCATAGTCGCCCTCTCCTAGCACCGATGCGATGCGCTCCCGGACCACCTCCTCTCCGAGCCCGGGCGGAACCCGGCAGTCGACCAGCACCTCCGCGCGCGAGGGGACCACGTTCTCCTTCTCCGAGGCGCTGGCCATTGTCGGCGTGAGGGTGACACCGAGCATCGGCTCGCCGAGCAGCACGGCGAGCAGCGGGTCGGCGGCGCGGATTTGCTCCAAGGTGGCGTCGAGGTCGTCGGGCTTCTCGCCAAGAAGCCGCTCCAGGAACAGCTCGGTGTCGGGAGTTACCTCGCGGGGCGGCTGCTCGCGCAGACGCTCCAACAGCGGCGCGATCTTCAGCAGCGCGTTGTCGCCAACGCCGGGCAGCGAGGCGTGGCCCGCCACCCCATGGGTTCGAATCTTAAAGCGAAAGACGCCCTTCTCACCCACGGCGAGGGTGTAGAACCGCCGACCGTCGTACTCAATCGCAAGGCCGGCGCCCTCGTTGACGACGTAGTCACAGCGCACCTTGTCGGACTGCTCTTCGCAGAGCCACTTGGCGCCGGCGTGGGCGCCCATCTCCTCGTCGGCGCTCACCACCAGCATCAGCTCCCCGCGCGCCGGCCGCCAGCCGTCGCGCGCCAGACGCGCGCAGGCCGCGGTCTCGGCCGCCACCTGGTCCTTCATGTCGAGCGCGCCGCGGCCCCAGACGTAGTCGTCGTGCAGGTCCCCGCTCCAGGGGTCTCGCGTCCAATCGGAGGGATCGGCGGGGACCGTGTCGACGTGGCAGATCATCGCCAGCGTCGGACCCTCGGCCTCGCCGCGAAGCCGCGCCACCAGGTTCGGGCGGCCCTCTTCGGCGGAGAGCAGCTCGCAGTCCCAACCGGCGTCGGCGAGCAGGTCACGTAGATAGACCTGCGCCTCCTCCTCGTTGCCCGGCGGGTTGACGGTGTTGAGGCGGATCAGGCGCTGGAGAAGCTCCACCGCCTCGCTCCCCAACCCCTCGGGAGCGAGCGCTTCGGCTGATTTCTGCTGCATGCGGCCACCTTACTCGCGCGCGGGTTTGGCTCAGCCGACGACGGCGGCGCTGCTGCCGACCAGGACGACCAGCGGCAGTCGCAGGTTGCCGAGCACAATCCCGACCATGCCGCCGAAGAACGAGACGATGAACGCCTAAACGGCGACCAGAATCAACTCGAGCCCGCTCACGGGCCGGGCAACCTAACCGCTTACGTCGTTCGGCCGGTTAACGCCTTCATACTCAGTCGGCGATGGAAGAGCGCCTGTTCGAGACCGACGAAGCGGCGGGCCGGCGGACCAGCGTGCCGGAGTCGGAAGCTCCCCTGGCGGTGCGGATGCGCCCCCGCGACCTCGACGAACTGGTCGGCCAGGAGCACCTGCTGGCCGGCGACTCCGCGCTGCGCACCGCGGTCGAGTCCGGGCACCTGCACAGCGCGATCCTCTACGGCCCGCCGGGAAGCGGCAAGACGACGCTGGCGCGAATCGCGGCCCTGCGGACAGACGCCGCCTTCGAGGAGCAGTCCGCGGTCAACGCCGGGCGGGCCGAGATCCGCGCCGCGATCGAGCGGGCCGAGGAGCGCCGCCGCGCCTCCGACCGGCCGACGATCTTCTTCCTCGACGAGATCCACCGCTTCAACAAAGCCCAACAGGACGCGCTGCTGCCGGCGGTCGAGGAGGGCCTGCTGACGCTGATCGGGGCGACCACCGAGAACCCCTACTTCGAGGTCAACTCGGCGCTGCTCTCGCGCTGTCAGATCTACGAGCTGCAACCGCTGGAGGCCGACGACGTCGAGGCGCTGCTGCGGCGGGCGCTGGAGGACGAGCGCGGGATCGCCGATCCGCCACAGGTCGCCGACGAGGCTCTGCGGATGCTGGCCGAGCGAAGCGGCGGCGATGCGCGAGTGGCGCTCGCGGCGCTCGAGCGGGCGGTTGAGCGGGCGCAGCGCGGGGGCGGCAGCGTCGACATCGCCGCGGTCGAAGACGCCCTGCAGCGCAGGGCGCTCGACTACGACCGCGAGGGCGACCGCCACTACGACTACATCTCGGCCTGGATCAAGGCCACCCGGGGCTCGGACCCCGACGCGTCGCTGTATTACCTCGCGGTGATGCTGGAGGGGGGCGAGGACCCGCGCTTCATCGCCCGTCGGATGGTGATCCTCGCCTCAGAGGACGTCGGAAATGCCGACCCACAGGCGCTCGTTGTCGCCAACGCTGCCGCCGACGCGGTAGACCGGGTCGGGTTGCCGGAGTGCGCGCTCAACCTCGCCCAGGCGGCGGCCTATCTGGCCCTGGCCCCGAAGTCCAACTCTTCCTACCGCGCGATCGGCGCCGCCCGTGCCGAGGTCCGCGAGCACGGCGCCAAGCCGCCGCCCGACTACCTTCGCGACGCGCACTACCCCGGCGCCGCCAAGCTGGGCCGCGGGACCGGCTACGTCTATCCCCACGATGAGCCCGGTGGCCTCGCCGAGCAACGGCTGATGCCGGAGGGGATGGAGGAGCGCCGCTTCTACGAGCCCACCGATCGCGGCTTCGAGGCCGAGCTGCGGCGCCGCCTCGAGCAGATCCGCCGACGGGTCAGCGAAGCCGAATAAACAGGCGTCCACAGGCGGGCTGATGCGGCGCAACTCCGCCGGGCCGGTCGTGTTTTGAAAGTCGCCCTCATCAAGTAGTGCCAGGGAGGTTGATGCCGGCGACCGGAGACCCGGACTGGGGGGCCTCCGGTCGCCTCATCAGCAGCGCCCGGCGGCTTGTTGGCTGCCGGGCGCACCTTGCTGCATAGACTTGGGCCACCCCGATGGGAGGAGCTCCATGGAATCCGCCACCGCCCCCGAAACCCAGCCAAGCGCCCGTCAGTCGAAGCAGCTCGAGTCGCTGAACCCGGCCACCGGGGAGCCGGTGGGCTCGGTCGACACGATCACCCCCGCGAAAGTGCAGGGAGTGGTCGACGACGTGGCGCGGGTACAGCCCGCCTGGGCCGAGCTGACGCTGGCCGACCGCGCCGACTACATGCGCCGCGCCGCCGACGTGATCCTCGACGAGATCGACGAGATCGCCGAGCTTCTCTCCAGCGAGCAGGGAAAGCCGCGCGCCGAGTCCTACACGATGGAGCTGCTGCCGACGATCGACCTTCTGCATTGGTGCGCCGACCACGGGCCGAAGATTCTCGCCGACGAGAAGATCCGCAACTCGCAGGCCTTCCTGCTCTCGAAGCGCAACCACTTCTCCTACGAGCCGATCGGGGTCGTCGGCGTGATCGCGCCGTGGAACTACCCGTGGTCGATCCCCTTCGGCGAGGTGGCGATCGCGCTGATGGCCGGGAACGGGGTGGTGCTGAAGCCGGCAAGCCTCACGCCGCTGCTCGGCGAGCGGATCCGCAGCGTGTTCGAGAAGGCCGGTCTACCCGAGGGACTGGTCCGCACCGTGCACGGCGGCGGGCGGATCGGCGACGCGCTGACCAAGTCTTCGGCCGGCAAGATCTTCTTCACCGGCTCGGTCGAGGTGGGGCGAAAGGTCGGCGAGGCCTGCGCCCGCAACATGAAGGGCTCGGTACTGGAGCTCGGGGGCAAGGACCCGATGATCGTTTGCGCCGACGCAAAGCTCGGAAACGCGATCCCGGGCGCCGTCTGGGGCGGCTTCGCGAACGCCGGCCAGACCTGCTCGGGGATCGAGCGCGTCTACGTCCATCGCGAGATCGCCGAGCGGTTTGTTACCGCCGTCGCCGCGAAGGCGCAGGAGCTGCGGCTCGGCAACCCGCTCGACTGGGAGACCGAGATCGGCCCGATGACCTCGGAGGAGCAGTACGAGCAGGTCAACGAGCTTGTCGAGGACGCGGTCCGCAATGGAGCCGAGCAGCTCTGCGGCGGGCCGACCGAGGTGCCTGGGCTGCCCGGCAAGTTCATAGCCCCGGTCGTGCTGACCCGGGTCACGCACGAGATGCGGATCATGAACGAGGAGGTGTTCGGGCCGGTGCTGCCGATCGTCGTCGTCGACTCCGAGGAGCAGGCCGTCGAGCTGGCCAACGACTCCGAGTTCGGGCTCGGCGCCTCGGTGTGGACGACCGACCGCCAGAAGGGCGAGCGGATGGCGCGCCAGATCGATTCCGGGATGGTTTGGATCAACGACCACTCGTTCAGCCATGGCGCCTGCCAGTGCTCGTGGGGCGGGGTCAAGGACTCCGGCCTCGGCCGCTCGCATTCGAAGTTCGGCTTCTACGAGTGCACGAACATCAAGCTGGTCAGCTGGGAGCCGGGCCTCGCCCGCGACTTCTGGTGGCATCCCTACGACGAGACGCTCGGCAACGCGATTCGTTCCTCAGCGCGGCTGATCTACGGCCGCAACGGCCATCGGCTGGTGGCGTTGAAGGACGGGATCGCGCCGCTGCTCAAAGTCGGGGCGCGGACGCTGCGGCGCAACGGCGGCTAACCGGGCAGGGGCTCGGTCCTGCACCGCCCCGCGCTCCGGGCGGGACAATCTGACTCATGAGCAGTGCGATCGAGCTGCGTGGCCTGCGCCGCGACTACGGTGAGCGAACGGCGCTCGCGGGCGTGACCCTGGAGCTGGCGCCCCGGGAGACGCTGCTGGTGCTCGGCCCCAATGGGGCCGGCAAGACGACGCTGCTGCGGGTGCTGACGACGCTGCTGCGACCCAGCGGCGGCGACGCGCGGGTGCTCGATTGCTCGCTGCCGGATGAGGCCTGGAAGCTGCGCGGCCGGGTCGGCTACCTCGGCCACGAGCCGCTCCTCTACCGTGATCTGTCCGGGCGCGAGAACCTGCGCTTCAACGCCCGCCTGCATGGGCTCGCGCCTGAGCAGGCCGACGAACGGATCGACGTGCTTCTGGAATCGGTCGGGATGGAGCAACGCGCCAACGAGCGCGTCGACGGGCTCTCGGCGGGAATGCGGCAGCGGCTCGCGGTTGCGCGCTGCGTCCTTCACGACCCCGAGCTGCTGCTGCTCGACGAGCCCGATTCGCACCTCGATGCCGAGGGCCGTGATCTTATCCGGGAGCTGATCGGCCCAGGGCGCACCCGGGTGCTGGTCAGCCACGACCCCGAGCGAGCGCTGCCGGAGTCAGATCGCGTGCTAGTGCTCGAGCGCGGCGGGCGCGTCGCCCACTTCGGTCCGGCGGACTCGCTCGACCCGGTCGAGGCGCGCAAGTTGGCGGGGGCCGCAGCGTGACTCCCTGGCGCGACGCGTTCGGAACAATCCTGGCCAAGGACTTGCGGTCGGAGCTGCGCACGCTCAGCTCGCTGCCGGCGATGGTGCTGTTCGCGGTCACCACCTTCGTCATCTTCCGCTTCGGGCTCGACCGCACGACCCTCTCGGGAAGCCTGGCGGCGGGGGTGCTTTGGGCGACGCTGCTGTTCGCGGGCGTGCTGGGGATCAACCGCCTGTTCGTCGCCGAGCGCGACGAGGGCGGCTTTGAGGCGCTCCGGCTGGCGCCGATCGACAGAACCTCCCTGCTCGCCGCGAAGTCGGCGGCGCTGCTGATCTACATGCTCGCCCTGGAGCTGGTCACGGTGCCGATCTTCGCCCTCTTCTTCCTCGACTCGGCGGCGGGGCTGGGGCCGCTCTGCCTGGTCCTGGTGCTGACCGACATCGGGCTGGCGGCGACCGGGGCGCTGATCTCCTCGATGGCGGTCAACTCGCGCGCCCGCGACCTCGTCGTGCCGCTGCTGCTTCTGCCGCTGGTCGTGCCGCTGATGATCGCCGCCACCGGCGCCTCCCAGCACCTGCTGGAGGCAGGAGGGCCTGCATATGACCGCTTTGGCACCTGGGTGGCTGTGCTCGGTCTATACGATTTGGTGTTCGGACTGGTCGGATACGCGGTCTTCGACTTTCTCCTGGAGGACTGACCCGGCGCCGCGGCCGCGAGGCGCGCAACCCACAGCGATGTACGGAAAAGGCCTTCGCCCCCTCTCGATCGCGACCGTCGCGGCAATCGCCGTGTCGCTCTCGCTGGTCTTCTTCTACGCGCCGCTCGACGCCGACCAGGGCTTCATCCAGAAGATCTTCTACCTGCACGTGCCGATGGCGACCGTCGCCCTGATCGGCTTCATGGTCGGCGGGGTGCACGCGATTCGCCATCTGCAGACCGGCGACGCGCGCCACGACATGCGCTCCTACGTCTCGATCCACCTCTCGGTGATCTTCGGCGTCGGCGTCTTGCTCACCGGCTCGATCTGGGCCAAGGCCTCGTGGGGCAAGTGGTGGGTGTGGGACGAGCCGACGCTGGTCAGCTTCCTGATCATCTTCCTGCTCTACGCGACTTACTACCCGTTCCGCTACGCGATCGAGGACCGCGATCGCCAGGCGCGCTACGCATCGGTGTTCGCGGTCACCGCCGCCGCCTTCGTGCCGCTCAACTTCCTCGCCGTGCGGCTGGCGCAGGCGCTCGTTCACCCGCGGGTCTTCGCCACCGCCAACGGCGGCATGCCGCCAAAGATGTGGTTGACCTTCCTCACCTCGCTGGCCGCAATGGCGTTGCTCTGGGTGACGCTCGTGAAGTTCGAGATGAGCGCAAAGAACACCACGGCGCAGCTCTCGCGCCTGCGCCGAGCGCTCGATCGCGACCGAGGGCCCAGCGGCGGCCGCATCGCGCCGGGAGTGGCGACGAGGCCGGACTGACATGCCCCTGCTCGCCGACGCGCCAGCGCTTCCGCTCCACGAGGCGGGCAAGTACGTGGCCGGCGCATACGTGGTGTTCGTGGTCCTGATCCTCGTCTACGTGGCGATCATGGCGGCCAAGCTTCAACGCATCGAGCGCGAGCTGGGCGAACTGGCAGGGTTGGCAGAACAACGGGTGAACGGAAATCCCGCCAGCGACCAAGCCGCTCCCGGACGCGAGAGCGAGGGGGCCTCCACGAGCGAAAGCGAGGAGGCGGCGCGCATATGAGCGAGATCCTCGCCCTCGGCGTCTCGCACCGGACCGCGCCGCTGGCGCTGCGCGAGCGCCTTGCCCTGCCCGAGGGCCGCGCGGCAGGCGCCCTGAACGAGCTGCGCGCCACCGACCAGGTCCAGGAGGCGGCGGCGCTCTCGACCTGCAATCGCACCGAGCTGTACTTGGTCGTCTCCGACCCGGTCGAGGCCGAGTCGGCAGCGCTCGGAGTGCTGGCCCGCGAGGCGGAGATCCGCCCCACCGAGCTGGTCGGCCACCTCTACTCGCTGCGCTCCTCGGAGGCCGCCCGCCACCTCTTCCGGGTCACGGCCGGGTTGGACTCGATGATCGTGGGCGAGGCCGAGATCCAGGGCCAGGTGAAGCGCGCCTACGAGCTTGCCCTGGTCGAAGGGGCGACGGGGCCGATCCTCAACCGGCTGTTCCGCGGCGCGCTCGCGGCCGGCAAGCGCGCGCGCTCGGAGACCGCGGTGAGCGAGAAGGGGGTGTCGATCTCCTCGGTCGCGGTTGAGCTAGCCCAGCGCACGCTCGGCGACCTCGCGCAGCGGCGAGTGTTGGTGATCGGGGCCGGCGAGACCGCGGAGCTGACCGCCCGCGCGCTGGCCGCGCGCGGAGTGCAGACCATCTTCATCGCCAACCGCCGTTATGACCGCGCGATCGGGCTCGCGCAGCGCTTCGGCGGCGAGGCGGTTCGCTTCGACGAGTTGCCGGAGCAGCTCCAGCAGGCAGACATCGTCGTCTCCGCGACCAACTCCCCCCATCACATCGTCGAGCCCGACGAGCTACGTCAGGTGATGGAGAGCCGCGACGGCCATCCGCTGCTGATCATCGACATCGCGGTGCCCCGCGACGTCGACCCGGCCTGCCGGGAGATCGCCGGCGTCAGCCTGCACGACGTCGACGACGTGCAGGGGATCGTCGAGCGCAACGCCAGCGGCCGCGAGGTCGAGGCGCGACGCGCCGACACCGTCCTTGACGCCGAGCGCGCCGGCTTCGAACGCTGGCTCGGCTCCCTGGAGGTGCTGCCGACCGTCGCCGCGCTGCGCGAACGCGCCGACGAGATCGTCCGCCGCGTGCTGGCCGAGAACGAGTCGCGCTGGGAGAGCCTCAGCGACGCCGACCGCGAGCGGCTGGAGAAGATGGCGAGCGCGATCGCGTCGCGGATGCTGCACGAGCCGACCCTGCGGATGAAGCGCTCGGCGGAGGACGAGGACGCTTACGTCTACGTCCACGCGCTGCGGGAGCTGTTCGGCCTCGATGCAGAGACGGCGCCGGCCGAGGAGCGCGACGCCAGCGTTACGCCGCTGCGCCGCCAGGGCCGCAAGCCCTCCTAGGTCGCGCTATGGCGCTGCGCCTCGCAACAAGGGGCAGCAAGCTGGCGCTGGCCCAGGCGGGCGCCGTCGCCGAGCTGCTCGACGACGCGGAGCTCGTCGAGGCTTCCTCCGACGGCGAGCCGGGCGACAAGTCGCGCTTCGTGCGCGCGGTCGAGCGCGAGCTGCTCGAGGGGCGCGCGGAAATCGGTGTCCACTCGGCGAAGGACCTGCCGGCGGCCCTCCCCGAGGGGCTGGTGATCGCCGGCGTCCCGGCTCGCGAAACGGCGGAGGATGCGTGGCTCGGCAAGGGCAGTACGCTCGACGGCGTGCCGGAGAGATCCACGGTCGGCACGTCGAGCCTACGGCGTCGCGCGCAGCTGCTTGCCCGCCGCCCCGACCTCGACGTCGTCGAGCTGCACGGCAACGTCGACACGCGCCTGCGCCGCCTCAAGGGCAAGAAGCTCGATGCGATCGTGCTCGCGGCGGCAGGCCTGCGGCGGCTGGGCCGGGAGAAGGACATTTCGTTCCTGCTCGACGCCGGCCAGATGACTCCGGCCGCGGGTCAGGGTGCCCTCGCACTGCAGACGCGCGAGGATGACGCCGAGGCACGCGAGGCGGCGGCGGCAATCAGCGACGACACGGCGCTGGTCCAGCTGACCGCAGAGCGCGCTGCGGTCGCGGCGTTGGACGCGAGCTGCAACACGCCGATCGGCATCCACGCCCGCCGCGACGGCGACCGCCTGGCGATCGACGGCTTCGCGGGGCTCCCGGACGGCAGCATCTGGGTCCGCGACCGCTTCGAGGGCGACGCCGCTGATCCCAGGGCGTTGGGTGAAGAGCTGGCAAAGAGGATGCTGGCGGCCGGGGCAGGCCACATCCTCCAGATGGCCGAAGAACAGGTGACGCAATCGTGAGCGCCCGCATCGGCGTCGTCTATCTCGTTGGAGCCGGCCCGGGCGATCCGGGCCTGGTGACCGTGCGGGCATTGGAGCTGGTCGCCAGCGCCGACCTGATCCTCTACGACCGCCTGATCCCCGATGGGGTGCTGCGCGGGGCCAGGCCTGACGCGGAGCTGGTCTACGTCGGCAAGCGCCCCGGCGAGCCGACGATCGAGCAGGCCGAGATCGAGCGGCGGATGGTCGAGGCGGCGATGGCGGGACGAAGCGTGGTGCGGCTGAAGGGCGGCGACCCGTTCGTGTTCGGGCGCGGCGGCGAGGAGGGGGAGGCGCTCGCCGCCGCCGGCGTTCCGTTCGAGGTGGTGCCCGGGGTCACCGCCGGCGTCGCCGCTCCGGCCTACGCGGGCATTCCGGTCACCCACCGCGAGGAGGCATCCGCGGTCGCCTTCGTCACCGGTCACGAGGACCCCGAGAAGCCCGAGTCGGCGCTCGACTGGGATGCGTTGGCGGCGTTCCCTGGCACCCTGGTCCTCTACATGGGCATAAAGCGCCTGGCCGAGAACGCGGCGGCGCTGATCGCCGCGGGCCGCGATCCGAAGCAACCGGCGGCGGCGATCGAGCGCGGGACGATGCCGGGCCAGCGAACCGTCACCGCGACGCTCGGAGACCTCGCCGATGCGGTCGAGCGGGAGCGGATCGGCGCGCCGGCGGTGATCGTGGTCGGCCCGGTGGCCGCTCGGCGCCAAGCCTTGGCCTGGCTCGAGCGCCGGCCGCTGTTCGGCCGCCGAGTGGTGGTAACGCGGGCCCGCGCACAAGCAAGCGGCCTGGCGAGCAGCCTGCGTGGGCTCGGCGCCGAGGTCGTCGAGCTGCCGGCGATCCGTATCGAGCCGCGCATCGACTCGGACGAGGTGCGGAAAGCGGTCAACGACCTTTACTCCTACGCGTTGGTCTGCCTGACAAGTCCCAACGGCGTGCGGCTGCTGTTCGATGCGATGGCGGAGGCCGGCCTCGACGCGCGCGCGCTCGCCAACGCGACCGTCGCCGCGATCGGCCCTGGGACCGAGGCCGATCTGGCGGCGCATGGGATCCGCACCGACGTGGTGCCGGAGCAGTACGTCGCCGAGGCGCTGGCCGACGCGCTGGCCGACGTTCCGGTCAAGGGCCGCCCGGTCCTGGTAGCGCGAGCCGCCGAAGCGCGCGACGTGCTTCCCGATGCGCTGCGCGAGCGCGGCGCCAAGGTCGACGTCGTGGCCCTGTACGAGACGGTCGCCGAGCCGCCGGATCCTGAGACCGTGGAAGCCGCCCAGGCGGCCGACTACCTCACCTTCACCTCCTCCTCGACGGTCCGCAACCTCGTCGCCGCGCTCGACGGACGCCTTCCCGAGGGCATCCGCATCGTCTCGATCGGCCCAGTGACCAGCGATGCCGCTCGCGAGGCCGGCCTGACGGTCGATGTCGAGGCCGAACGTCACGACATCGACGGGCTGGTCGAAGCGCTACTCGCCGACGCCGCCACCTCGCCGGCCCCCGGCTAGAGTCCCGGGCGCCTTGGCCCGGCCGATCACCTTCCTCTCCGACTTCGGCTACGCGGACGAGTTCGCCGGCGTCTGTCGGGCGGTGATCGCGGAGATCGCTCCCGACGCGCCCGTCATCGACATCACCCACGGGCTGCCGCGCCACGCGGTGCGCCAGGGGGCGGTGGTACTGGCCAACGCGCTTCCCTTCGCCCCCCCCGGCGTTCACCTTGCGATCGTCGACCCCGGCGTCGGCACCGAGCGCCGCCCGGTCGCGGTCCGGGTCTGCGACGAGGAGCGGCTGCTGGTCGGGCCCGACAACGGAGTTCTGGCACTCGCCGTCCAGCGCTTCGGGGGGGCAACCGAGGCTGTCGACCTGAGCACCTCGCCGCACCGACTCGAGCCGGTGGCCTCTACATTCCACGGCCGCGACGTGTTTGCGCCGGTGGCGGCACAGCTGGCCCTGGGAACCCCACTTGCCGAGGCCGGCGATCCGGTCGACCATTCGACACTGGCCCATGTGGAGCTGCCCGAGCCGCGCATCCTTGCGGATCGCGTCGTCGCGCACGTCGTCTACGTGGACGGGTTCGGTAACACAACCCTCAACCTCGATCACGAGCAGCTCGCCTCGACCTTCCTTCGATTGGGCGAGCGGGTCGACGTCGACGCCGGCGGCACGAAGATCACGGTCCCATTCGGGCAGACCTTCGGCGACGTAGGCCCCGGCGAGGGGATCCTCTACGAGGACTCGTCGCGCAGCCTGGCGCTTGCGATCAACCGCGAGAGCGCCGCCGAGCTGCTCGGGTTGACGCCCGACGACGAGGTCGTTCTCAGTCCGGCGCCGTGAGCTTCCAGTGAGCCTCGGCAACCCACGCCACCATCGCCGCAGCCTTGACTCGACCAACGACCTGGCGCGCGAGCTCGCGGCTGGCGGCGCCCCGCAGGGCACCGTGGTGACCGCTGAGGAGCAGGTCGCCGGACGCGGGCGGCAGGGCCGCTCCTGGACGGCGCCGGCCGGCAAGGCGCTTCTCTACTCAGCGATCGTGCGCCCGCTGGAACAACGGCATCTGGTGCTTCCGTTGGCGGCACCCCTGGCAGTCGCCGAGGCCGCCGAGGCAATGGCTGACGTCAGCTGCGCCATCAAGTGGCCCAACGACGTCTGGATCGAGGGGCGCAAGTGCGCCGGGGTGCTGATCGAGGCGCGGCCTCAGGACGGCTGGGCTGTGATCGGCGTCGGCCTCAACGTCTCGATCGAGCCCGACGAGTTCCCCGAGGAGCTGCGCGAGACGGCAACCTCACTCGGCGCAGACGCCACCGTCGACGGCGCCCTTCAGGCGCTCAACGAATCGTTGACGCGTTGGACGCGGGCCGATCCGCAAGAAGTGCTGGCGGCCTTTCGCGAGCGCGATGCACTGCGCGGCCGCCAGATCGCCTGGGACGGCGGCAACGGCACCGCGGAGGGGATCGACGAGCGCGGCAACCTGCTGGTTGCGACCGGCTCCGGCGAGCAGGTGAGTCTCGGCGCCGGCGAGATCCACCTGCGCCTCGACTAAGCGCCCTCGCCCGACTCCTCGAGCTCGGGCTCTTCCTCCGCCGCCTCGTCCTCGTCAGCGTCCGGCTCGGGTCCGTTCTGCTCGGCGCCGGACTCCGCCGCCGCCTCCGCGGCCAGCTCGTCCTCAGTTGCTTCGGCGTCCGGCTCGGCTCCGTTGCCGCTCGCCTTCGCCGCGCCGGCTCGCTCGCCGTTGCTGCGCTTGCGGCGTCGCCGGCGCCGGCCTCCCTTGGGGAAGTTCTTCAGCAACTCGCGGGCCACCGCCGAAGGCTTGCGGGCCATCCGCATCCGGGCCCCGCGCAGCACCTCCTCGCCCTCCGGTGTGTGCGCGACGGCCGTCGCCAGCAGCGCCACGGCGAGGCGGCGCTCCTGCTTGCGGGCGGCGTGGACGAGGCGGCGGGCGTTGCGTCCGTGGGCGCGGCCCGATGAGTTGACCAGCAGCCCCAGCAGCCGCTTCGTCTCCGCCCAGCGCTGCACCGCGTACTCCTCGTGCACGTCGCGGGTGTAGGAGGCCAGCCGCCACACCCAAGCCTGCGCCTGGTCGCGGCGCCCGATCCGGTTGTCGACCAGCGCCTGAAGCAGCGCCTTGACGCCAGCTCGCTTCTCGTCGCGGCTCCAGGTGCCGACGATGTCGACGGCGTCGTCGAATGCCTCGGAGTCGGGCAGCGCCGCGATCTCGGCCAGCGCCTTGAGCCGCAACTGGGAATTGCGATTGCGCTGCACGCAGGTGAGCAGGAAGCGCTGCTTCAGCTCCTTGGACTGGTCGTGCTGGAGCATCGCCTTGGCGCGCCGCCAGCCGGACGGATTGACGCGAGCGCCGGCCAGCGCCGCCCAGACGTGCTGCTCGGCGTAGTCGAGGTTCTCCACCGCGATCCGCCACAGCTCACGCTCCAATATCTCGAGGCGCCGTTGTGAGTCGTCGGACACGGGGACGATCCGCCGCTCGACCCGCACCCGGCGGCCGCGGCCGCGGCGCACCGGCCCGACGACGATCGCGCCGCCGCGGTAGACGTCGCGGTCAAGCAGGCTGTGCAGGGTGATGATCGTCTCGTCGTGGGTGGTCGCGGGATGGACGAAGTCGATGACCAGCCCCGACTCCTTGCCGGGGGCGCGGCGGGTGACGCGACCGACCCGCTGCTGGTAGACGCGGCGCGACGCGGTCGGAGCGAGATGCATGCAGATCGTCGCGCGCGGCGAGTTCCAGCCTTCCGCCAGCAGCATCGCGTTGCAGAGCACGTCGACCTCGCCGCGCTCGAAGGCGGCGAGGGTCTCGGCCAGCTCGCGCTTCGGCGTCTCCCCGGAGACCGCGCGGGCGTTTATGCCGGCGTCCTGGAAGGCCTTGGCGACGTTTTTGGCGTGGCGCACACCGGCCGTGTACACGACCCCGGGGATCTTGCGAAAGCGCGAGCGGTAGAGATCGGCGATCGCAACGTTAAACGGCGCCTGGTCCAACAGCTTGGCCAGCTCGTCCTGGTCGAAGTCCTGGTCAACCTCGCCCTTGCGCAGCGGGACCTTGGCGATCGTCCGCACCCCCGGCCCGGGCGGGATGCGAATGTCGCGCAGCGGGGAGATCACCCCGCGGCGCGCCGCCTGGGCGAGGTCGAAGCGCGAGGTCTGGGTCGGGAAGAGATCAGCGACGTGGCGGGCGATCAGGGCGCCTGTCGCGGTCATGCCGATGAACACCGGCCCCGGCCAGTTGCGGATGCAGGCGCTGGTCTTCTCGCCCAGCGCCGTGTGGGCCTCGTCGCAGATCACGATCGTGTAGGCGTCGGAGATGCGGCCGGCGTTGCGCACGAACCATTGGTAAGTCTCGACGGTGACCAGCCCGTAGGGGTTGTCCTTGCCGTCGAGCAGCGCTGGCGAGAGACGCTCGGCGTAGCCGCGGTCGGAGATCTCGCCGATGAACTGGTCGACGAGGTTGCGACGATGGGTGAGGATCAGGACGCCGCCGGTCCTCGACGCCTCGACGAGGCCGACCGCCGCGACAGTCTTTCCGGCCCCGGTGGCGTGCTCGAACCAGAAGCGGCGGGCGGCGCCGGGATCCTCGGGCGCCTCGACAACCGCGTCCTCGTCCGGTTCCTCTTCGAAGTCCTGCGGCTCCTCGTCGGGCTCGAGTTCCTCCGGTTCCCCGTCCAGGTCGAGTGACTCCTCGGCGACACCGTCTCCGTCGGCGCCCGGCCCCTCGTCTTCGGCGGGCTCGGCCTCGGCGGCGGCGCGGCTCGCAGATCCCTCGCCGTTGCGCCGGCCGTTGGAGCTCTGCGCCTCGGCGATCAGCTCGGCAAGCGTCCCCGCCAGCGCGTCGACCTGGTGCGCGGAGAGCTCGGCGCCGTCCTTCAGCTTCGGCGCCTCGTCGGCGAGCAGTCGCTCGAGGCCGAGCAGCAACGAGAAGTTGCGCCTCCACTCGATCGAGGGGTCCTCGTGGCCGGCGTCGATCTCCGCCAGCGCCGTGTCGAGGGCGCGACGGCGGGCTGTACCCGGCTCCAGGGCCTCCGGCCCTTCGCCCTCGAGCAGGAACTGTTCGCGGACAAAGGCAGCTGCCCGCTCTATGTCGGGGCCCGAAGGCACGGCCGCTTTCGCGGCAACTTCACTGGTATTGGCCATTGAAGGCTTGCATCGCTCCCGCCGGAACGAGAGACTTTGCGGCGAAGAGCCGAGTGAGTGGAATCCCGCGGGAAAAGGTTTCCTTGAGGCCTCTCCCCGATGATCACGCGGTCCGCATGGGCGAACCGACTAATCAACCGTTACGTATTTAATCACTGAGATGCGCTGGAAGGCCAAAGGTCGGACATTTTGCAGCCTCGCACTCGCTGTCCTGTGCCTGGCGTGGCTGGCCGCGTGCGGCAACAGCAACAGCGATTTCGGCTCCAAGCCGCCCGACTACAAAAAGGCGCTGGCCGGGGCGCCGAAGCCGCTGGCGGCGCTCTATGCGCAGCCCAACGAGCTGCTCTCCGGGGGCACCGAGGCGTTTAAGAGACGGATCGCGGCCCTGCGCGGCTATCCAGTCGTGGTCAACCAGTGGGCCTCATGGTGCGGGCCCTGCCGGGAGGAGTTCCCATGGTTCCAGAAGGCCTCGGCGAAATACGGAAAGCGGGTCGCCTTCCTGGGGGTCGACTCGCAGGACTCCGATGCCGCCGCGAAGACCTTCCTGGGCGAGGCCCCGGTCCCCTATCCCAGCTACACCGATCCCAACAAGGAGATCGGCAAGCTGCTGAAGGCGACGCTCGGCCTTCCCGACACCGCGTTCTACGACTCGAAGGGCACGCTCGTGTTCACCAAGCAGGGCCCCTACACGAACCAGGCCGAGCTGCTCGCCGACATCCGCCGCTTCGCACTGCGGGATTGAGCAAGCGGTTCAGCGGCAAGGCGGATAATTAGAGCGTGAGCTTGCGCCATCCACGGGTGCTTGTCTGGGCCGCGATCATGGCCATCGGGGCGGGGTTGCTGATCGCCGGCTCGGGAGGCGCGCAAAGCAACGGCCGCTTCGCCTACTCGCTGGAGCTGTCGGGGGACATCAGCCCCGCCACCTCGTCGTGGGTCAACAAGGCGCTCAACGACGCCGCCGATCAGAACGCGGCCGTGGCCATCATCCGCCTCGACACCCCCGGCGGGCTCGACTCGAGCCTTCGCGACATCGTCAAGGACATCCTCGCGGCGCCGCTGCCGGTGATCGTCTACGTCACCCCGAACGGCGCCCGGGCGGCGTCGGCGGGCGTCTACATCACCGAGGCGGCCGACGTGGCGGCGATGGCACCGGAGACCAACATCGGCTCGGCGACGCCGATCTCGATCGGTCCCGGGGGCGCATCGGACGTGCTCGATCGCAAGATCACCAACGACGCCGCCGCCTACATTCAGGCGCTCGCTGCCGGCCACGGCCGCAATCCGGCGCTAGCCGAACGCATGGTCCGCCACGCCGTCAACGTGACCGCGGTGCAGGCGAAGAGGGCCGGCCTGGTCGACGTCATCGCTCCCTCCGAGCGCGCCCTGCTGACCAAGCTCGACGGCTTCCGGATCAAGGGGCCCAAGGCCCAGGTGCTGCACAGCGCCGGGCTTCAGATCGAGGACCACGACATGCCGCTGCAGTACCAGATCCTGCAGATCCTGGTCAACCCCAACGTCGCCTTCCTGCTGCTCACCGTAGGGCTGATCGGGCTCGCGATCGAGCTCTTCAGCCCCGGCGCAATCGCGCCGGGGACGCTGGGCCTGATCTCCTTCCTGCTCGGGCTCTACGGCACCGCGCAGCTGCCGGTGACAGCGGCCGGCATCCTGCTGTTGGTGCTGGCGATGGCGCTGTTCATCGCCGAGGGACACCTCCAATCGCACGGCATCCTCGGGGTAAGCGGGGTGATCGCGCTGGTGCTCTCCGGCCTGCTGCTCTTCAACACCAACGGGGGCTTCGGGGTCTCTGTGCCGGTCGTGATCCTCGCCGGCGCCCTGCTGGGCGCCTTCTTCGCCTTCATGGTCCAGCGCGCGGTACGGGCGAGACACGAGCCGGTGAAGACCGGACACGAGGAGCTGGTCGGGGCGCTCGCCGACGTGCGGGTGCCGCTGGCGCCCGAGGGTCAGGTATTCACGCAGGGAGCCCTATGGAGGGCCCGAGCGATCGACGGGGCGGCCGAGCTGCACGCGGGAGATAGAGTCCGGGTGGAGTCGGTTGACGGCCTCACGCTGCTGGTCAGGCCGGAGCCGCACGCCGAATCGGAAACCGAGCAAGGAGAGAGCTGATGGGCGTAGCTATCGCGGTTGTGGTGATCCTCCTGGTGCTCATCCTGATCGTGGCCGGCTCCGCGGTCCGCATTCTGCGCGAGTACGAGCGCGGCGTGATCTTCCGCCTCGGTCGCCTGATCGCCCAGAAGGGGCCCGGGCTGATCCTGCTGATCCCGATCGTCGACCGCATGGTGCGCGTCGACCTGCGGACGGTGACGCTCAACATCCCTCCGCAGGAGGTGATCACCCGCGACAACGTGCCGGCAAGCGTCACCGCGGTCACCTACTTCCGGGTGATCGACCCCAACAAGGCGATCGTCGAGGTCGAGAACTTCCTGCTCGCCACCTCCCAGATCGCCCAGACGACCTTGCGCTCAGTGCTCGGCAAGGCGGAGCTCGACCAACTGCTGTCAGAGCGCGAGCGGCTCAACGAGGACCTGCAGACGATCATCGACGAGCAGACCGAGCCTTGGGGCGTGAAGGTGACCACGGTCGAGATCAAGGACGTCGAGATCCCCGACCAGATGCAGCGGGCGATGGCGCGCCAGGCCGAGGCGGAGCGTGAGCGGCGCGCCAAGATCATCAACTCCGAGGGCGAGTACCAGGCGGCGCAGAAGCTCGCCGACGCCGCCGACATCATCAGCACCAACCCGGCGACGCTGCAGCTGCGCTACCTGCAGACGCTGCTCGAGATGGGCGTCAACCAGAACACGACGATCGTCTTCCCGCTGCCAATGGACGTGATCAGCCCATTCGTCGAGATGGCGAGGGGCGGATCAGGCGGTGGGCAGCGCCAGCCGCCGCCCCCACCGCCTCCGCCACCCGACCCCGACCCGGAGGGCGAGATGCCGCCCTCGCGGTCCTAGAGCGAGATTGGGCGGGGAAGCGCTCGAGGTCCGTCTGGCCCGCGACGAAGGCGAGATCGAGGAAGCCAAGCAGCTGCGCCTGCGGGTCTTTTCGCAGGAGCAGGGAGTCCCACCCGAGGCCGATCTCGACGGACTCGACCCGGCGGCCACGCATCTCGTCGCGTTGCGGCGCGGCAGTGTCGTCGCCACCTGTCGGCTGCGCTTCCCGCAAGGGCACTGCAAGCTGGAGCGGATGGTGGTGGAAAAGAACCTTCGCGAGATCGGAATCGGCAGGGAGCTGCTCGCCGAAGCCGAGCGGGAGGCCCTGCGCCAGGGAGCGTCGGAGATGATCCTTCACGCCCAGCGCCAGGTCGAGGGCTTCTATGCCGCCTGCGGCTACGCGGCCGGAGGCGACACGTTCCTCGAGGAGGGGATCCCCCACGTGCAGATGCGAAAGCGCCTCGCCGACAGCACAGAATCGCCGTGAGCGAACCTGAGGTCCGCATCGACCAGCTCACCGGGCTGCGCACGATCCTGGCGCCCGGGCGGGCCGACCGCCCGAATGCGTTCAAGGTCGACAAGCGCCCGCTTTCCGATCCCGACGGGTGCCCGTTCTGCGAGGGCCGCGAAGACAACACGCCCGGCGAGGTCTGGGCCGCCCGGCCGGCGGGCGGCGAGCCCAACGCGGGCGGCTGGACGCAACGGGCGGTGCCCAACCTCTACCCCGCCCTGATCGAGGGGGGAGGAGCCATCGAGCCGGAGCGCGACAGCGGCTTTGCCGCCTCCGAGGATCCGTTGCGCAGCTCCTCGCGAATGCGCGAGCCCGACCTGTTCTCCTCGCGCCCCGCGGTCGGCGCCCAGGAGGTGATCGTGCACTCGCCGCGCCATGTCAGCTCGCTTTCCGCGCTTGAGCCGGAGGAGCTCGCCGGTGCGGTCGAGGCCTGGCGGGTGAGGATGCGCGACCACCCCGACGCGGCATGCGTGCAGCTGATCGTCAACGAGGGCCCCGGCGCCGGCGCCTCGCGCGAGCACACCCACGCGCAGCTCTACGCGTTGCCGTTCGTCCCGGCCGCGATCGCCCGCGAGCGCGAGCGGGTCGCCGCCTACCGCGAGCGGACCGGCGGCGGCGGGCTGCTCACCGACGTCCTCTCCGAGGAGGTGCGGCGCCAGGAGCGCCTGGTCGCGATCGACGAAGAGGCGGCGCTGATCTGCCCCTGGGCGTCGCGTTCGCCGTTCGAGCTGCGGATCGTCCCGCGCACCGAGGCGCCGCGATTCGAAGACGGTGACGGCGGAGCGGCGATGCTCGGGACCGCGATGCGGGCGCTTGCCGCGCGCTTCGGCGTATCGCCGGAGCTCAACCTCTGGGTGCGCACCGGCCCGCACGGCGCAGAGCACTTTCACTGGCACATCGACATCGCGCCGCGGCTAACCGTTCACGCCGGCTTCGAGATGGCGACAGGGGTGGACATCAACGTCTACCCGCCCGAACGGGCTGCCGCCGATCTGCGCGAGACCCTCGACGGGTAGGGTGGCGCCCGCGATGCCGCCCAACCCGCGCCCGATCCCCCGCTTCATCGCCGACAGCTCGCAAGAGGGGATCGCCCACGGTCGCTGGGCCGACCAGCTGGCCGACAGCTTTCGCCGCGCCTGCGGGGAAATCAAGGAGCTGCCGGCCGGGGTCTCGGCGCCCCAGGAGATCGACTGGTTCCCGGAGCGAAGCTGGGGTGGGCGCACCTGGGTCCCGGCGACGGCCCGCGTCGAGGGGGAGTCGGGCCCGATCGAGCTGTTCGGCCACGTTTCCTACGTTCCCCGCGAGGACGGCGACCCAGAGGAACTGCGGGCCGAGGCCGACTTCACCGACGTGCTCGCCGAGGACAACTCGGACTGGAAGATCGACCTCAACGACGACGTGATCGGGCGCTGGCGGGGCGAGGCGGGCATGGCCGGCGACGTAACGCTGGTCTGGGGGCGGCCACTGGTGCCGGGCGCCATCGCAGCCACCGCGGAACTGGATGCCGAGACGGTCGACCAGGAGCCGACCTCCGACGACCGCTTCACGCTGGTCGCCCTCGACGCCCTGGCCGGCTACGGCGACGACATCTTCATGACCGTGAAGCTGTGGAGCAAGCGCGCCCAGGAGCTCGCCGCCGAGAGTCTTTACGACTAGCGACGCCTCGCTCTCTGGAGCGATGAACGATCAACTGACCGAGGGTCAGGATTCTGACCCAAGGTCAGGAAAAAATGGGCCTGCGGTCGGTACTCAGTAGTCGCACTGGGTACTTCTCCCTGCTTGCGACGCTCTCGCCTGGGTGATTAGGTTCGCTGCGCTTCATTTGATGTGGCCAGTGGCATGGCCAAGGCAGAAGGAGGGAGAGGTGAATTTACGTTTGCCTACTCTGATTGCGGCGGCGGCCGCCACGGACCTCGCATTGTTGGTGCAGGACATCGCGACGGGCGTGGTTGCGGGCCTGATCGTCTGTCTGGCGCTGGTCGTGGCCTTCATCAAGGCTCCCGGGGCGATGCTCGCCATGGCGCTGGTCATCGCGGCGCTGCTCCAGGCGGGGGCCCTGAGCGCATCGGCGATTCCCGGAGTTGACCAGGTCAACGAGGGCTGGGTGGCGGCGAAACACTGGAAGGATCATCAGATCGAGGTCGCCTCCTGTCGCAACCGCCAGTTCAGCGCCCTGAGCGCGGGGGACGCCGCCGCCCTCGAGGCCGTGGAGCGGGATTGCGCCTAAGCCCGCAATAGCCCGCACGGCGCTTCGGCGAGCCCTAATCTCCGTGTTGGCCCCGATAGCTCAGCTGGATAGAGCGACTCCCTCCTAAGGAGTAGGCCCCAGGTTCGAATCCTGGTCGGGGCGTCGAATTAAGTCCTTCTACAGAGCCAAATAAGGCGATTAAAGAGGTAGGAACAAGCCCTTCCCAGAAGCTGGGTAGGAACAAAGGTGGGAACAGATTGCTAGCCTCCTGTTCCCACCCGAATGGCCCTGAAACTCACCGAGACGCGCGTCGACCACAGTGACAAGCCGCTTCCGCCCGGCGTCTACGGGCTTGCACGACCAGACGGAACGATCGCCAGCTACAAGGTCCGATGGCGCGAGGAGGGCGACGACGGCGTCAGGCGCAACGCGGGCAAGTCGTTCTCGGTGAGGCGCCTTGGATCGGCTGACCGAGCGCTGGAGAAGGCGAGGGCATACCGGGAGGATGCGCAGCGCATCGTCGACGGGGGAGCTGCGGTATCACGTCCTGATGCCGCGGCCAGCAAGACGATCGAAGAGCTGTTTAGGGAATGGTGCGTCAAGCGGGGACCGAGCGTCTCCAAGCGCTACGCAGAGGACGCCGTGCGGCGCTGGGACCGCGAGATCGCCACGCGCTCGATCGCCCGAGTCCGCCTAGATCGGCTTTCGCGGGACCCCTCGCTCATTACTCGCCTTCAGGATGAGCTCGAGTCCGATGGGATGACCGCCGCGAACCGCGCCCAAGTGTTGAAGCTTCTGCGGGCGGTCTTGCGGTGGGGACGCCGAAGGCATCCAAATGCCCTGACCGTGGAGCTGTCGGGACTCTTCGAGGTTCCCTCGCGGCCCGCAAAGCGCCTTGCGTATGCCGCCGACGCCCATGGGCTGGAACGGATCATCGAGGCGGCGCTGCAGCGGTCGGCCCGCAACCCACTACTGCCGCTCCGCGATGCCGCCCTGATCGCGGCGATGGGATTCACGGTGGCTGCGCGTCCCTCAGAGTGGCTCCACTCGGCAAGGTGGTTGGACATCCACGAGCATTCGGTGGAGCTCCAACGGCCCAACGCCGAACTCGACGAAGAGAGCCCGATCGGTCTGAAGACAGGAGCTCGAGCCGCGCTTCTTCTGCCAAACGCGCGGCAGCGGCTTCTTGTCTACCGGGAATCTCTGGAGGTGCTACACGGAGCCCAACCCGACGGGGCGTTGGTCTTCCAAGCACTGGGTGAGGAAGGACCGCTTTGGTGGCTACGTGAGGACGGGGAGGAACCGGTGCCCGTCCCGTGGACATACGACGACTACAAGCGCTGGACTGCGCGGATCTGGAGACCGGCGCGCGAGCAGGCGGCGAAGGCCGACGATGCACCGGAGAGGCTGGCCTCGATGCGCTTTTACGACTGCCGCCACACGGCGATCTCGATGGCGCTCCACTCGTCCCTTGTCATGGGCCAGCACGGGATGAACTTGCACAACCTTGCCGGCTGGGCCGGGCACGACGTGCAGACCCTGCAGCGTTACTACGCGCACATCATCGCCCGCCACCAAGGCGCTGAGCCAATCGACCTAGAGCGAGAGTGCGCGCATGCCCAGGCGAAGGTCGAAGCCGAGCCCTTCAGGCCCTCCGGACCTCCAGTCGGTCCGCAGCGGGCAGCGCAACGGCGGCGTCGCGCCCGAAGGCGTGCCTCCCGTTCCGTGCCCGTGCCGCTTTGAGCAGCCTGAGGTTTTCGTTTGCAGGATCCCGCTCAATTCGGCTGGGGCGACCAAATGCAGCGTGGGAAGTGACGGCTGACGCGGAAGGACCCAATCGCGGGCTCACCGGCCGCGCCATCATCCAATCCACGAGGTCCGCGTAACGGATCCGAACGCAGCGTCCGTTCCCGTCACGGTGCGCGATCAGAAATCCCGCGAGGTAGGCCCGTCGAAGGGTCCTGACACTCCGAGTCGCTATTGCGGCAGCGACCGAGACGGTCAGCAGGTCGTCAGGTCCGTAGTGATCCTCATGCCGAGAAGCTTCCACATCATCTATGTCGAAGAAACTCGGAAATCGCCTCACTTTTTCCTCCGTAGACCTCCACCAATTCACTCCCTGGATCTTCGAGCCGGGCCCACGGGCTACGACGGCGGGCCGCGCAGCGCCGCCCGCCCTTCGGCGATCGACCGGTTGACCTTGGTGTAGGTCCAGCCGGTCGCCTGACAAATCTCCGCGTAGCTGAGACCGGCGCCAAACAGCCCAAGGGCGCGGCGCTGGTCGGCCTTCAGCGTGGCCAGCAGGTGGCGTCGCTCTTCGATCTCCTCGCCGCGCAACGCCTTCTCCTCGGGGTCGGGAGCAGCGCTCGGCAGCCCCTCGACCCACGGCTGCTGCGAGTCGGCCGAACCGTTGGGAGTGTCGAGGCTGACGACTCGGCGGCGGGAAACCTTGCGGCGGAGCGCCCATGCCTCCCGCTTGACCGTCGTGTAAAGCCAGGCGAGCGGCTCCCAGTCGCCGCGGTAGCGCTCGATGAACAGCACGTAGGCGGACTGAAGCGCGTCCTCGGCGTCCTCGGGTAGCTCGGCGTGCTTGCGCGCCTGCTGGCGCAGCAGCGGCTCGGATCGGGCGAGAAGCTCGCAAAGCAGCTTTGCGTTTGCCTCGCGGTTAACAGATGCGCGTGACTTCGGCTGGGTGTCCATGGGGGCGGCCAACCGCACGGCACTGCCGTGCCAAGATCGGCCGCCCGACGCCCAGCCGAAGACCGCCAGATGGACGGCGAGCGAAACGCATCAGCTTGCCGCTCAGGGACCGAAGCCGATACCGAGATCACGCCCGATCCCGAGCTCGCGCGAGAGGCCGCGCTCGTGGCCGATCTGCAGCTGGCGCTGAATCGAGGCAAGTTGGTTGGCCGTTCGCTCCCAGGCGGCGCGCTCAAAGCTGCTGCGAGGCTCCGCTCCAAGCGCCGCGCCTTTGTCCTTGATCCCGTGCGTCTGGCGATGGCGCTCGATCACGTCCACGCCGCCCTCCCAGCGGGCGAGACTCGCCGGGTCGGCTGGCTTCTCTCCGAGGGTAGCGGTGATGTAGGGGGGCGGGACCGTGCGGTCGGCGGTGATCACGAGGCGACGCCGGTCGGCGAGCTCGGCCTCGATCCCCGCCAGCTCGGCTCTGTCCTGCGGCCCGACGCTTGGCGCGTGCTCGAAGGTCTGCTCCAAGTCGGCCTCTAGACGCTGCAACTTGGCGCGGCAGCTGTCCTCTGCCCTGTCAAGTCGGGCGATCTCGGTTCGGTCGGGCCGGCGTTGCTGCTCGAGCACCGATCTGCGATCGACAACGTCAGCCAGCGATCGCCCCGCCTCGGCTGCCTGCGTGCGGAGTATGTTCGCGCGTTCCTCCCGGGAATCCGCATGAGTCACGTCCAGGGCAAGGTCTTCGCGCCGCTCCACGAGCTCGGGGGTCGCCAGCTCGCGAAGCGGCGCCCGCAGCTGCTCGTCCACGGCGGCGATTTGCGCTTCGTCTCTAACCATTGCGTCGCGGATGTGGTCAAGCGGCTCCCGGTCAGACGGTTGGCGCGGCGCGTACTCCTCGCGCTCCAGCTGCAGTTCTGGCGTCGCGTATAGGAAGGCCTCATCGCGGGCTCGCGACATCGCGACGTAGTAGTCCTGTTGGCTCATCGAGGGCTCGGCGCAGACGAAGGCGGTATCGACGGTTGAGCCCTGGGCGATGTAGAGGTTGGCGGCGTACGCGTGCTGCAGCGCCGGGGCGCCGCTTGAGGGATTGACCTGCTCGACGTAATCGCGCTCAAGCGTCACCCGGCGCTCCTGGTCGAGGCAGTCAAGCGTCACCGTGTGGCGCTCGGCGTCGACTGCGGCGACCTCCCAGCGCATCCGGTTGCTGACCCCGTCCGTAGGCGCGTTTACCCGGGTCACGACCTGGTCGCCGACCGCAAACGTTTGCCCGGCGACTTCGATGTCGACTTGCCCGAGCGATCCATGCTCGTGGAGCAGTTGCCGCGCCATCCCGTTGAGGCGCTCGACCTCGGAGTTTCGCTGCGTGATCATCAACGCGTCGTCGCCGCCCGAGAACGAGTCCCACCAGTCGTTCACTATTGCCTCACGCCTTGCGTCCGGATCAGGGGCGACGACGACCCGCTCGGCCGAGCGGTAAAGCTCCAACGCCTCCACCCCGCGTCCCTCGCGGATCCGCCGCGCCGCCGTGCGGTCAAGCTCATGGTGGTGGCGAATTACCTCGCGCAGGTAGATCGGGTCGCTTCGATCGGCAAGGGCGCTGAACAGCCCGCCCGCCTCAAGCTCGGGTAGCTGCTTGGGATCGCCGACCAGGACCAGCTTCACCTCCGCGGAGTCGGCGTGGTCGATCAGCCGCGCCAATGTCTGTGAGTCGACCATCGCCGCCTCATCGATCAGCAAGACCGAATCGCGGGGCAAAGTCGTTAGCCCTTGCACTCGGGAATCGTCAAGCTCGGCAAGCAGCCCGGCGATGCTCTGCGCCCGCACCCCCTCTGCGGAGAGCACGTTCGCGGCGCGCCAGGTCGGTGCCGCTGCTCGCAGGGGGATGCCGGCTTGGACCCAGCCCTCGGCCGCGGCGGCGATCGCGTAGCTCTTGCCCGTCCCCGCCTCGCCGATCACGGTCGAGATTCCCTCGCCACCTCCAAGCAGCCGCTCGACCATCTCGCGCTGGTCGGCCTTCAGCGTGGGGCGGGCCGCGATCACCCGCTCCGCGATTGCCTCGCCGGCCACTGGACGCTCGGTGCTCTGCATACGCTTCGCCGTGGCGAGGGCGTTTTGCTCGAGCTCCCAGATCCGCAGCGTGGTGAAGCGCTCGCCCTTCGGACCCTCGCCGATCCGGACGACGTGCTCGGTGCCGAGATAGGCGTCGGCAGTTCCCTCGATGTCCGCGGCAGGAGCGCCGCTGGGCAGCGACTGGGCAACGGCCTGGATCGCATCGCGGCGGTCGAAGTGTGAGACCCGCGCCGTGACCACGCGATCCAGCTGCTCAGCGGTCAGGACCGCGCGGGTCCCGGCCGGCTGGTCGAGGTTGCGCTGAAGGATCGAGCCCTCGATCGTTGCTCCGTCGAGGCCGAGCTGTGTTCCTCGCTCAGCCCAGCGCTGGCGAAGAGTCTCCGGGCTTACCTCGTAGTCCTTGGCGCGGCGAGTCGCGAGTGTCGCCGCCTGGCGCGCGGCGCGGCTGGCGTTGGGCCCTCCGGCCGCGGCGAGGATCTCCGCCCGGCGGGTGGAGAACTCGCGCAGCTGCTCGTCTTTGAAGCCATCGATCTCGGCGATTCCGTTGCGCACCGGCTGCCAGCCAACCCCGAGGGTTCGGGTCAGCTCGTGGCGCAGCTGAGCCTCGTAGAGATAGCCGGCGGTCTTTGCCTGCGCGTAGATAGAGGGGTGATGAAGGCGCGACCAGCGCCTGTCAGGCCCTTTGGTGGCGTTGGCAATCAAAACGTGGGTGTGAAGCTGTGGGTCGCCTGCTCTTGAGGAGCGATGGCGAAAAGCAGCGGCGATATAGCCGTTGCCGGGAACAAAGGTGGCGCCGCCGTGGCCGCGTCTTGCCCAGCAGGCTTCGCGCTGCAGATAGCCAAGCGCAGCGTCGATCGAGCGTTGATGCGCGTCGAGCACTGCCGTTTGGGTCTCCGGCCCGCCCAGCGCCCAGACAAGGGAGACCGACTTGGGGGCTGAGAAGGTGAGATCAAAGCCGGGCACCGGGCCCTGGCTTCGGTTGACGCCGAGGCCGCCGATCAGCGGCTCTTCGCTGCTGGGGTCGCGGCCGATGAGCATCGCGCGCAGCTGATCGGCGCCGACCTCGCCCTCGATGCCTAGCTCGTGTGCGGCGTCGCCCTTCCATTCCCCGGGCGCCTCACCTTCGCCGGAGTAGTAGTCCTCGGCGCCATCTGCTACCTGCTCGAGGTAGTAGCGCTCCTGACCGGCGCCCAGCTTTCCGATAGTAAGCACCACCTTGTATGTCTTTGAAGCGGGCGATTTGCCTCACTCTGATCACCGCGGTGATACTGCGTGAGGGGGTGGTGCGGTGGCGGTGAGGGGCAGTCCGCGGCCTGACCGGTGTTCGAGAGGCTGGTCGAGATGCCGACACTGCTGGCTAACCGACTAGGTCAGGTGCTCGAGCTAATCGGGCAGTGCGGTATGCGCCTCCTCTCAGAGTGCTGCTTTCACGCGAAAAGAGGCGTGCTAGAGGGCAGGAACTATGATCGCGACTCGTTGCAAGAACGCGCGCCTAATGGAAGGAATTCGGCATGTCGCATATCGGAAAGTCGCACCTCATCATCATGTTTACGGTGGGGCCCGACGATGTGGCCGAGGGAGATCGCATCTTCGCGAGCCACGGCGAGTTCATGAAGGGGCATCCCCGCGAGGGCGATGTAGCGCTGCTGGACTACACCGTCTCCAAAGGCCCCGAGCTGTCGAACCCGATGGACGCCAGCTCTGAGCCGACCGGCAACACGATCTTCGTGGTCGATGAGTACTACGAGTCACCAGCCGGCATCGCCAGGCATTGGCAGGACACGACGGAGAACTGGCCGGAGATGTCCTCCGCCGCGCCAGCGTGGTTCGCCAAGGCCAATATCGTGACGCTGCACAACGGCAAGGTCGTGCAGGCGCTCTAGTAAGACCATGCATGGGCGTCGATCGGCGGGGGTCAGGTGCGCGCGAACCCGTCGCACCACCCGAACGTCGACCGAGTCCTCGTCCTTTCGGTTGAAAGCGAGCGCCCCGATGACCGGCTCCTACTCTCCGGTAGCTCGCAGCGACAGTCAGTAAAGCCTTCTGCTTTGCGCGAGACGCAGAAGCGCCGTAACAGCTAACCCAAGCTGCTGGCACCGATGAGTAGCAAGACGACCAATGCCCGGCTCGGCCACAGCGAGCAGCCCGCAACCGCGGTTCGCGGCGGCAGCATCGTCCTACGCCTGAACCTCAAAGTCAGCCTGCTCGCTTGCGACGCCTTTCCAGTTACGCACCGTCACCTTGACTTGGCCGGCCTGAAGACCGGTGGGTACTTCGACGAACAGCCGATCATCGCCTGAGGCCCCATGCCGCGGCCGATGGTCGGGCTGACCTGCGCCCGGTGCTGCCCCGGTAGCCAACTCGCCGTCCGAGCTTGTGACCCCCAAGATCGTCGCCTCGCTGCCATCGAAGAGGACAAAGAGCTCCTGATAGGGCGCATCTGTGCCCGAAACAGGAATGAGCAGATTCTGGCCGAAGACGCGCACTACGTCTGCTGCCCTGCCCCGACCTGGTGCCAGGCCTGTCAAGACCGGCGTGTCCCGCTGAACGGCTTTGTTAGAGACATAGGTCGCCGCGCTGACACTGGTTAGGCCCACCAAGACGGCTGGAATCGAGGGCACGCCCGAGCTCGGATCATCGATGAATCCGCCGATGACATAAGCCAGGGCGACGAAATTGAACAGCAAGTACTGGGTGTCAACGAGATCCGTGTCGCCTTGGTCGTTGCTGAACGCTTCGCCGAGGCGATCAGTGACACTGGCATTTTCTTTCCCGCTGGTCTTAGACAGCGTGCCGTTCTCAACCTTGCTGGTGACGATGGCCTTGCTTGCAACGGCGGCGGCGAAGGGGCCGCCGAGCAGGATCAAGTATTCCTCCGGCAGACCCTTGTCAATCAATGCCGTGTAGCTGTCCTCGGCGCCGATCCATTTGGCGATAACGATCGCCAACAGCATCCCGACCAAGGTGTAAGTCCACAGCAGCGCCTGTAGCTTGGACGTCGACAAACGTTTGTCCTTGCCGACGACCAGCCCACCGATATTGATGCGTAGGAAGCGCAGGACAATGGTCAGGACGAGAAGTACGCCAACAGCGGCCAGGCCAGCAAACCAGCGTTCGTCTTGGACCGAGGCATCACCGGCGACAACGCCGGCGCCGGTGAACCCGAGCCCGGCGAGATAGCCGAGCACGACGGCAATCCAGACCAGAACCACTATGTGGCGAGCCTACGTCTCGGGCTGCGCGCTGTCAATGGACACTAATCGCAAGACGATGACCCGGAATTGTTTGTCGCACCAAGACGTGCGATGTAATCGCTCTTTTACCTTGCGCCCACCGGGGGCCGGAGCCGGAGCAAAAGCGAACTGCGCGAACTCCCCTGTGACCTACCCACCTTCCCGATGCGTCACGTAAGCCGCAAGTACTCCGTGGCAGTCGAAATCCGTCGCCCTCAGCCAAGATCCATTCGGGAGATGGTCCGGCGACTTTTTTGCTGAATATCGATGCCTTCGAACCTCGAGCCCCGGGTTTGGTTTGCTGGCAAGTTCTTGCGGGGGTACAGTTGGGCTAGGAGAGGGAGATGCCGGAACTGATTGACGTATCCGAGCACAACGGCTCCGTTGACTGGAAGAAGGTCGCGGGACGGGTCAAGGGTGCTTACGTTCGCATCGCCGACGGCGATCACCGCGACAAGCTCTACGGCCAGCAACGCGTTGATGAGATTCGTGCGGCCAAGCTGACTTGGGGCCCCTATTACTTCGCCCGGGTCGCCTCGCCAACCAACGGCGAGCGCAGCGGCAGTCAAGAAGCCAAAATGGCGATCGGGTTCGCCAAGGAGTTTGGCTGGCCCAAGACCAACGACCTGCCGCTGGCCTATGACTTCGAGGACCTAAATGGGCAGCCGGTCGCTAAGGCGGCACGGCACCTCGTCCAGTTCGTCCGCGCTTACCGGAAGACCATGGGCCATCTGCCGGTCATCTACACGATGCCTGGCCTCTGGCCGAGCGTCGAGCGCGAGTTCAGTCCCAAGGATCGAGCCTTCGTCAAACGCTGCCCACTATGGATCGCCCATTGGCGCGTTAGCCAGCCAATCGTGCCTGAACCCTGGCGGAGCTACAGCATCTGGCAGGACAACGATCGCGGCAGCTGCGCCGGGGTCAAGGGCGCCGTCGACCACTCGAGGACCTCGATTCCGCTGAGCAAGCTGACAATCGGCAAGCAGACGCAAGCGGAAAAGCCAAAACCAGAGAAGCCTGGTACCCCAGTGACACCGATGACCCCGACGCCGGCGGTTTCTGACTCAGGCAAGAAGCCCCCGGCGGGGGTGCCGAAGTGGCTGCCGAAGGAGTACTGGGGCGCCTGGCAGAAGCCCTGGACCGAGAAGGCCCGCCGGGGCCAGAGCTTTCGCAAACTGCTCTGGGAGCACGGTTACGCCTCACCCCATTTCTTCCGCGACGAAACCAGCTCCCACGATCCAGCGCGCAGCCCGGTTCCCGCCAGTCTGGTCGGCAACGCCCAGCGCCAGGCCTTCAACCTCGAGGTTCTCCGGCATGAGCTCGGTGACAAGGCGCTGGCGATTCTCAGCTGGTACCGGACTCCGGCCTGGAACAAGGCCGTCGGCGGAGCCTCGCAGAGCCGGCACATGCAAGCCGATGCCACTGACTTCGACGTCGCGCTGGTCGACAGCTTCGGGCCGGGGCGTTTCGACTCCGTCGCCGATCGCGTCTACAAGAGCGGCGGCTTCGGGACATACCCCAGCGGCTCGCGGCATGTCGACTCGCGGGGCTCGAAGGCCCGCTGGTCGAGCTTCTGAGATCGCTTGCCTAGGCGGCCAGCGTCACTGGCCACCCATGCCTCTCGACGATCCTCCGTTTGTCGTTCGGAGAGACGAAGCCGGCCTCGGCGAGCCTAAATCTGCGGCCCGTCGGGTGTCAACACCTAAAACCGCCTCAAGCCTCAGGGCTGCCCCGGGGGAAGGCCCCGGTCGTGCATCCCAGCGGCGAAGCGCGCGAAATCCCGCTGAAAGTCCTGGAGCTCCTGCTTTCGGCCGACCCCGTCAGCGGCCTTCGCCTCCCCCTTCGGGGTGGCG
>JBBPIN010000011.1:0-65933 GCA_038040285.1 Actinomycetota bacterium | reverse complement strand
CTAGAGGCCGAACGGCCCCTGCATCGACTCGGCGTCCGCCGCGCACCCGGTGCGGCCCACCTGGAGCAGGTCCTCCGTGGTGGCAAGCAGGTTGCAGAAGGTGTAGCGCGTGTCGACCTTCTTGCCCCTGGCCTTCTCGTGCACGAGCGTCGTGTAGATGTGGTTGCCCTCGCTGCCCTCGTCCTCGTCGAAGGTGACGACGAAGAGCAGCTTGCCCGTCTTGTACTGGGGTGAGTTGAGCACCTTGGGGGTGAAGGAGGCGAGGAAGTCCGAGGCGGTCTCGATCGAGCAGTCGTGCGCCGAATTGCACATGTTGGGCGTCACGAATGTGAACTTGCGATTGAACTTCGGTCTGGCCGGGAGCGGAACGTCGTTTGCGGCGCAATCGATGTTCGTGAAGGTCCTGGCCGGATCGTGCTTTACCGGACTGGGGCCGGTGGTGGTGCGGTCGCAGTTGGCAGGCATCGACTCCTGATAGGAGCGCCAATGCGAGTCGCCGACCTGATGGAAGATGTTCTCCGCCGAGCAGGTGCTGAGCGCGTTGGTGGTGATTCCGCAGCTCTGGCCGGCCGTGGCGTAGATGTAGTTCGGCTGCGAGGGGTGCGTATAGGCAAAGAAGTTGGTCGCCTCGCCGTATGTGTCGGCGAGGCGCTTGAACTCGCCCACGCCGCGGACCTGGTCATAGCCGTGGTTCTCAAACCAGATCCAGACCACCCTCTTGATCTTCGTCGGGGCCCCGACCGAGAAGTGCCGCGAGTCCTGAGTCGAGTCGCCGTCCCGCTCGAAGCCCGTGATCGTGACCTTGTGAACGCCGGCCGGGAGCGGGTAGCGCCGATCGATTGTGATGCTGGAGGCGCCGTTCCCCGGAAAGATCTCCTTCAGGGTGCCGTCGATTCGCAACTCGGCCCTGGTCGGCTTGTCGCCGGTCTTGACCGTCCAGCTGCCGTCGGGATTCTGACTCGGCGTCCCGACCACCGCCTGGACGTGACCGGGACTCGAGACCTTGGCGCCCTCGCGTGGGACGGAGATGCTGACGCAGCCGGCCAGTAGCGCCGCGGCAAGGAGGGACACTGGCAGGGCTATGCGCTTCATTCAGATACCTGCAGGCACCAGCCTACCGCGCCGTCTGGCTCAGCCCTCCGCGAACTTGTAGCCGACGCCGCGCACCGTGACCACCAGCTCGGGACGCTGGGCGTCGAGCTCGACCTTCTGGCGCAGGTTGGAGATGTGGACGTCGCAGGCGCGCACGTCGCCGTCGAACTCGGTCTGCCACAGCTCCTCCATGATCTGGTGGCGGCGGAAGACCTCGCCCGGACGACCGGCCAGGAGTCGCAGCAACTGGAACTCTGAGCGGGTCAGGTTGACCTGCTCGCCTCGCACCGTGACCACGTGGCGCACGAGGTCGAGCGACACCGACCCCGCCTCGATCCGGGTCGTCTCCGCGCTCGGGGTGCGGTCGAGCTCGCGCCGGCGCAGTTGGGCGTGGACCCGGCCCAACAGCTCCCGGACCGAGAACGGCTTGGTGACGTAGTCGTCGGCCCCGACTTCGAGCCCGACGACCTTGTCCACCTCGGCGTCCTTGGCGGTGAGGATGATGATCGGGACCGCGCTGCGGGCCCGAACGTCCCGGCAGAGGTCAAGCCCGCTGGGCCCGGGCATCATGATGTCGAGGATCAGCAGGTCGAAGGGCATGTCCACGGCCAGCTTGCTCTCGGCGTCGTGCCCGTCGACCGCGGGCGTGACCTCATAGCCCTCCTGCTGGAGCGCGTAGGTGACCGAGTCGCGCACCGACGGCTCGTCGTCAGCTATCAGGATCCGTGCTTCGCTCATGCGACCGGGGTGGGTATTGGTTCCGCCGCCGGCAGCCGGACCCAGAAGATGCTGCCGTGGCCCTCCTCCGAGGCGGCGCCGATCGAGCCACCCATCACCTGGACCATTCGCTTGGCGATCGCCAGCCCGAGGCCAAAGCCTTCGTGGGCGAGCGCGTCGCTGGACCGATAGAAGCGTTCGAAGACCCTGTCGACCTCTTCGGCCGAGATGCCGATGCCGGTGTCGATGACCTCGATCACCGCATCGCCGTTGCCGCGCCGGCCCCTCAGGATGACCGTGCCGGCGGTCGAGGTGTGCCTGACCGCGTTCGAAAGCAACCCGATCAGGACCTGCCGCAGAAGCAGCGGGTCGCCCTCCGCCGCCAGGCCCGGCTCCACGTCGACCCGCACTTCGATCCCCTCCTGCGCCGCCGCCGCAACGGCATCGGCTGCGGCGCTCGACACGTCGACGGCCTCCGCCTCGCCCTCGGGAAGCGCCTCGACGCGGGCGAGGGTCAGAAGCGACTGCATGAGCCGGCTCATCCGCTCAACGTCCTCGGAGAGCCGGCGCAGGAAGTGCTCGAGGGCCTCCGGGTCGTCCTTGGCCCCAGCTCGCAACACCTCGATCGCTCCCGAGATCCCGGCCAGCGGATTGCGCAGCTCGTGCGCGGCGTTGGAGACGAACTCGCGCTCGGCGAGCTCGCGCCGCATCTCCTCGGTGCGGTCGCGAACAACCACCAGGACTCCCTGCTCGGCAGGGAGGTCGCGCGCCTGCAGCCCGTAAACCCGGTCGCCGATCCGCAGCGCCGGCGCCTCGGCGCCTCCACGCTCCGCCGCCCTACGCAGGTGCGAGACCATCTCAGCTGGCGGAGCGCCCTCCTCGACCAGCTCCGACGCGGCGCGGTTCGAGAACCGCACCGTGCCGTCGTTGTCGACGATCATCACCGCGTCGGTGAGGCCGTCGAAGATGGCGGCCAGCTTGTCTCGTTCCGAGGAGAGAACCTGCAAGCTGTCCTGGAGCGCCGCCCGCATCTTGTCCAGCGCCCGGGCCAGGTCCCCGACCTCGTCGCGACCCGTGACCTGGAGCGGCACGTCGAGCGAGCCGGCGGCCATGTTCTCGGCGCTGCGCGCCAGGCGCCGGATCCTGTAGGTGATCAGCGAGGCGACCAAAAAGCCGATCAGGATCGCGATGCAGACACCGACCGCCAAGGCCCGCAGGCTGTCGTTGCGCAGGCGGTCGATCGCGCTCTGCAGGACCTCGGGCCGCGAGTAGCGGCCAAGCACGGCGCCGGTGAGAACGTTGTGGCGGTAGACCGGAGCTACGACGACGGTCACGCCGCCGGGAGCGCGGCGGGTGAAGCGGCCTCCGACCAGCGCGTCGGCCACCGCCTTGCGCCGGAAGTCGATCCGGCCCAGGGTCAGGCCGGCGGGACGCGGCACGACGAGGCGACCGGCGCGGTTGAAGTACCAAGCCGAGAACCCGGTGTCCTTGCTGGCCCTGATCACCTCGGCCGGGTTCTGGGCCATGCCGAGTTGATCGGCGAGGTAAATCGTGCGGCCGACGGCAAGCTCAGTCGACCGCTGGGAGATCACCGTCTCGTTGGAGTCGTGGACAAAGCGGTAGACCGTGACGGCTGTGATCGCTCCCACCAACGCAAAGGCGGCACCGAGCCACAGACGCATGCCGATCCATGGCCGGGGCCGGTCGGAGAGCCTCGGAAGGCGGATCCGTCGCGCCATTTGAGTCTTTCTTAACACAAAGCTCAAGGACGGCGGGGCAGTCGCCCGCCCGGTGACGCGCATGCGCATGGGAGAATCGGCCGGTGCAAACGCTGGTCTTCATCCCCGCGTGGAACGAGGAGTCCTCAATCGCAGGCGTGATCGAGGGTGTGCGCGAGGCGCTGCCCGATGCCGACGTGCTGGTCGTCGACGACGGCTCGACCGATGCCACCGTCGAGCGGGCGCGCGCCGCCGGAGCGCGGGTCGCCTCGTTGCCCTTCAACCAGGGCGTCGGCGCCGCGCAGCAGACTGGCTACATATACGCGCTGCGCGGTGGCTATGACATCTGCGCGCATCTCGACGGCGACGGCCAGCACATGCCGACCGAGCTGGCTCGACTGGTCCAGGAGGTCATGGCGGACAAGGCCGACATGGTGATCGGGTCGCGCTACCAGGATCGCAGCGTCGCCCGCGACGACGACTATCGCGCCAGCATCTCACGGCGCACCGGTCAGCATCTGTTCCGCCTCATCGTCAGCCTCTCGACCCGGCAGCGCTTCACCGACACCACCAGCGGCATGCGCGCCGTAAACCGCGAGGCGATGGCGCTCTTCAAGGAGCACTACTCGCCCGAGTTCGCCGAGGTCGAGTCGGTGCAACGCGCCGTGCTCCAGGGGTTGAGGGTCGAGGAGCTGCCGGTGCGGATGCTTTCTCGCTCCGAGGGGCGCTCCTTCCTCACCCCGGTGCGCTCCGCCTTCTACATCTTCAAGACCCTGGTCGTGCTGCTGGTCGGACAGTTCCGGCCCAGGGTCCGAGAGGAGCGCTGACGTGCTGCCGCAGTTGCTGGCCTCCGAGCCGGTTGTCCGCCTCACCTCGCAGGCGCGCATCGTCGCCGCGGTGCTGGCGATCGCCTTCATGGCGATGATCCTGGAGCTGATCCGGCGCCACCGCCTGCAGGAGCGCTACAGCGTGATCTGGTTCGTCGCCGGGATCGCGATGCTCACCGGCGCCGCTTTCCCCGACCTGCTGCGCGTGCTCGCCAACGCTCTCGGCGTCCGCGACGTGACCATCGCGCTGTTCTCGCTGCTGTTCCTGTTGCTGCTCGGGTTGGCGCTCAGCTTCAGCGTCATCGTCTCCCGCCAGGCCGAACAGATCACCCGGCTCGCCCAGGAGCAGGCGCTGGAGAGCGCCGGCGAAGACGGGGCCGGCTCAGGCGGCGGCGCCGGGGGCGCGGAGCGTTCGCTGCAGGCGGAAGAAGAGCGCCTCGAGCGCTAGCTCCTCGGAGACGTTGAGGTCGAGGCGCCGGCGCGTGTCCTGGACCAGCTCGAGGCAGCGGCGCGGGCGGGCTGGGTCCATGCCTTCGGCCTCGCGGGTCAGCTCCTCGATGCGGTCGCGGGTCAGCACCACGTCGGGGGCGCCGGCGGCGACCGCGCCCAGGTCGCGCAGCCAGGCCGCGCACAGCTCGAGGCCCAAGTCGAGCGCCTCGGTGCGCCGACGCCGCCCCACTCGCCGCGCCTCTTCGCCGATCTCCCGGGCCGATCGCGGTCGTCCCGCGTCCACGTCCTCCAGCCTCGCGCGGGCCTCCCGCTCGGCCTCGGCGCCCGCCGACTCGGCCCCCTCCAGCAGGGCCTTCCAGGGAGCGCCGCCGCCATCCGGGTCGGCCGCCGTGCGGGCCAGCGCCTCGGCCTCGTCGCGTAGCCGCCGGCCGGGCTCGCTGAGAAGAAAACGGGCGCGCTCGACGTCGCCGCCCGCCAGCCGGGCCGCCGCAGCCACCTCCTCCGCCGACCCCTCCGCGGCCAGGGCCTCGGCCGCCGCCTCGGGAGGCATCGCGGCGAAGCTCACCTCCTGACAGCGCGAGGTGATCGTCTCCAGCAGCGCCTCGGGCTCGGCGCTCAGCAGCAGCAGGTGGTCGAACTCGGGCGGTTCCTCGAGCGTCTTCAGCAGTGCGTTCTGGCTCTCCTCGCGCATCGCCTCGGCCTGCTCGATGACGAACACGCGGCTCGCGCCCTCGAAGGGACGGTAGGCGGCGGCGCGGATCACCTGCTCGCGCACCTCCTCGACCAGGTGCTGGCTGCCGCGCGGGACGAGCCAGACGAGGTCGGGGTGTGGGGAGGGATCGAGCAGCGCCCGGCGGCGCGCCGCCTCCGGGTCGGCGGCGCCGGTGGCCAGGATCTCGGCGGCGAAGGCCCGTGCCGCCGCCCGCTTGCCGGCACCGCGCGGGCCACGGAACAGGTAGGCGTGGGCCGGGCCGGCGGCGAGTGCTGCGCCAAGCGCAAGGCGCGCCCGTGGCTGATGCTCGGTCGCGGCGGCGAGGGGGTCGGGAAGAGTTGCGGCGTCGGGGGTCAAAGTTGCTAGTTGCTAGTTGCTAGTTGCTGGCTCCTCGTCGCTCCGCGACCGCTTCCATCACCCGCGCGTGCACCTCCTCGACGCTACCGCTCCCGTCCACCTTGACGACGCGATCGGCGTGGCGGACGGCGATCTCCTCATAGGCGGAGGCGACGGCGCGCTGAAAATCAAGTCCGGCCGCCTCGAATCGGTCGTCGCCGCCACTTCGTTGCGCGGCCTGCTCGGGATCGATCCAGATCAGCAGGGTGAGGTCGGGTCGCAATCCCTCCGCGGCCGCCCCGCTGAGCCGCTCCACGAGCTCGATCCCGAGCCCGCGGCCGCCGCCCTGGTAGGCGGCGCTGGAGTCGGCGAAGCGATCCGAGACCACGTCGTGCCCCACCTCCAGCGCCGGGCGGATCACCCTCTGCACCAGGTCCGCGCGGGCGGCGCAGAAAAGCAGCAGCTCGGCCATCGGGTCTAGCTCCAGCTCGCCGTCGGCGAGCAGCTCCCGCACCCGCTCGGCCGCCGAGGTGCCGCCGGGCTCGCGGACCAGGACCGTTTCGGGACCGAGCGCCTCGGCGAGCAGCTTCGCCTGCGTGCTCTTTCCGGAGCCGTCGATCCCCTCAAGCGAGACGAACACGGCCGTCGCGCCGCTAGCGCTTAGCGGTTCGCTTCGCGGTTGAGGCCCGTTTGGCGCGTGTGCGCCGGGTCCGCGTCGCCGAAGCGGCGCCCGCCACCTTTGCCGCGTCCCCCTTGCCGTCGGCGCCATTGGCGCCGTTGCCCTTCGCCGCCTTCGCCGCCTTGGCGGCCTCCCGCTCGGCGCGCTTCTCACGCATCTCGACCATGGTCGGGCAGTCGTCGTTGAGGCACAGCTTCCAGGGCCGTCCGCGGAAGCTCTTGACGCTCAGACGCGGGCGTTCCCCGCAGACCGAGCAACGCTCGTCCAAGCGCCAGAGGTCGTAACCGCGACCGGGAAGCGGACCGCTGACGCGGCACGAAGCAGGGGACTCGGGGTCGTCCTTGATCCAACCCTCGCAGCCGTACATGCGCTTGCCGCCCCTGAGCTCGATGATCCGCAGCCGGTTGGGCCCGCCGTCCTCGCGCTTGCGGCCCTCCTGCTCGCAGACCTTGCAGGGGCCGAGGAACTTGTCCTGGTCCATCCCGGCCCACACCACCTTTGCGAGGTCCTCGCGGCTCTCGTCGATCTCGTCGTAGGTCTTGTGCAGCAGCTTGCGGCTGTCGCCGACGACGTCGTCCCTGGTCATCTCGCCGGAGGCGATCTGGTCCATCTCGGCCTCGAGCCGCGCCGTCATCTCCGGTGTCGCCATCTCGGGAACGAACTTCTTGAATGCCTCGTACATCGCGATCCCGGTCTCCGACGGAATCGGCGGATTGGCGTAGACATAGCCGCGGTCGAACAGCTTCTGGATGATGTCGGCCCGGGTCGCCTTGGTGCCGAGGCCGCGCTCCTCCATCATCTCGACCAACTTGCCCTGGCTGAGCCGCGGCGGCGGCTGGGTCTCCTTGTCGAGGATCCAGGGCTCGCCGTCGAGCGGCAGCTCCTGGCCCTCTTCGAGCTTCGGGATCTCTTCGTCTGAGGAGCGCGCGTAGGTGTAGATCGCCGCGTAGCCGGGGTCGACGACCACCGAGCCGCGCACGAAGTAGGTCTCCGAGCCGGCCTCGATGTCGGCCCGGGTGGATTCGGTGACCATCGGCGGCGCGAAGGTGGCGAGAAAGCGGCGCGCGACCAGCTCATAGACGCGGCGCTTCGGCCCGTCGAGCGCGTTGGGATAGACCGCCTGGGTCGGGTAGATCGGCGGGTGGTCGGTGGTCTCCTTCTTGCCGCGGGTCGGCTGAAGCTTTCCGTCGAGCAGCGACTTGGCGGCCTCGAAGTCGGGGACGTTGACCAGCGAGCTGACCAGCTCCTTGACCGGCAGCGAGCTCGGATAGACGGTGTTGTCGGTGCGCGGGTAGGAGATGAACCCGTCCATGTACAGCTCCTCGGCGATCCGCATCGCGCGCGACGGCGTGATCCCGAGCCGGCTCGAGGCGTCGGTCGTGAAGGCGGTGGTGTTGTACGGGGTGGGGGGCTTGCGGGTGTTGCGCCGCGAGGCGACCTCCTTGACCACGCCAGGCGACTTGGTGCCGGCGACCGCCGCGTCGGCCTCCTCGCGCTTCCAGAACTTGTCGGTCTCGTGGTGCGCCTCGAAGCTCCCGTCGGGATGCTCGAACTTCGCCAGCACCTCCCAGAACGGCTCGGCCACGTGCGCCCGCCGCTCCAGCTCGCGCTCGACGATCAGCGCCAGGGTCGGGCTCTGCACGCGCCCGACCGAGAGGAAGTTGGAACCGAAGCGCCGCGTCGCCAGCGAGACTGCGCGGGTCAGCGTCGCGCCCCAAAGCAGGTCGATGTCCTGGCGCGCCCAGCCAGCGTGGGCGAGCGGGTAGGAGAGCTCGTCGAGGTTCGAGAATGCGCGCTCGATCTCCTCCTTGGTCAGAGCGGAGTAGCGGGCCCGCGTGACCTTCGACTCGAGGTCGGGGTTGACCTCGAGGATCTCCTGCAGGGCCTCGAGCCCGATCAGCTCCCCCTCGCGGTCGAAGTCGGTCGCGATCACCAACTCGTCGGCATCCTTGGCGACCTTGCGAACCGCCCGCACCACGTTCTTGTCGGTCGGCTCCTTGATCAGCTCCGCGTCGATCAGGTCGCGTAGGTCGGTCTTCTGCCAATTCGAGTATTCCTCGGGAAAGGCGGGGTTGAGCACGTGGCCCTTGAGCCCGATCGCCATCTGCTCGCCGTTGGCGTCGGACCAGGTGTAGTAGGGGACCTTGTAGCTGCGGTCAGCCTTCGGGCTGCCGCCGAGGATTTCGGCGATCTTCTTGGCGCTGTTGTTCTTTTCGGTGACTATCAGTCGCATCGAGACTCAAACACTCGTTTGGGTCGGCGAGGGTAGCAATCGGCTCAACAGGCCCAATTCCGGCGGCCTGCACCAAAACGCCCGCGAGGGCAGGCAGAATGGCCGCTTATGCGATCTCTGGTGACAGGGGGGTCGGGCTTCATCGGCTCGAATCTGGTCGATGCTCTGCTGGCGCGCGGCGACGAGGTGACGGTGGTCGACGACCTCTCGACCGGCCGGCGCGAGAACCTCACCGCCGCCCTGAAGGGCGGCGCCGAGCTGGTCGAGGCGGACGTTCGGGACAACGCGGCGATGACCGAGCTGGCACAGCAGCGAAAGCCCGAGTTGGTCTTCCATCTCGCCGCCCAGATCGACGTGCGCCGCTCGGTTGCCGATCCGGCCTTCGACGCCGACATCAACGTCGGCGGCACCGCGAATCTGCTCGATGCGGCCCGCGTCGCCGGATCGCAGCGCTTCGTGTTCGTCTCCACCGGCGGCGCGATCTACGGCGAGGGCGAGGGGAGGGATCTGCCGCTCGGCGAGGACGCGGCGGAGGAGCCGCTCGCCCCCTACGGCCAGAGCAAGCTCGCCGCCGAGGGCTATGTCTCTTTATATAGACGCCTCTACGAACTCTCGGGGGTGATCCTGCGGCTGGGCAACGTCTACGGCCCGCGTCAGGACCCGTTGGGCGAGGCGGGTGTGATCGCGATCTTCTGCGGTCGGCTCCAGGCATCGGAAGCCCCGACCGTGTACGGCGACGGCGCCCAGACCCGCGACTACGTCTACGTCGCCGACGTCGTCGACGCGGCGCTGGCGGCGGCATCGGGCGAGGCGAGCGGCGCTTTCAACATCGGCACCGGGTGCGAGACCAGCGTCCTCGAGCTGGTCGAGCTGCTGCGCGAGCTCGGCGGCGTCGAAGACTTCGAGCCCGAGTTCGCTCCGCCGCGCACCGGAGAGGTGCAGCGGATCGCGCTCGACTGCTCGCGCGCCGCCGAGGGGCTTGGCTGGCGGGCGTCCACCGAGCTGCGCGAGGGTCTGGCGCAGACGCTGGAATCGGTCTGACGATCGGTTCGGGGGCCGCGGCGACCCGGGCCGCCCGCTAAGGCGGCGGGGTGCCGAATGCGGTCGGCGAGCGCTGCGGTGGCACCTCGAGCGAATAGAGCAGATCGCCGACGTTGGGACGCGCCTGGAAGGCGAGCGGGTTGTCCTCGGCCTGGCGACGAATCGCCCGCGCCGCTCCGGCGTAGTCGCCGAGCGCCGCCTCGAGCGCCGCCAGCCGTTGCCAGGTCTCGAAATTGTCGGGCTGCAATCGCGTCGCCTCGGCGAGCAGCGACGCCGCCTCGGAGTCATCGCCGCGGCTGCGGGCGATGCTCGCCTCGGTGAACAGGGGCTCGACGCTGAGCGGATCGAGCTTGTGCGCGAGGTCGGCGTCGGCCGTGGCCGCGTGAAACGAGCCGCTACCGGCGTTGCGAAGCGACTGCACCCGCTTCGTCTCGGCCAGCGACGGCAGCGCCACCGAGGCCGCCAGCAACACCGCGGCCAGGGCGCTGGCTACGGCGAGCAGGACCGGGGTTGGTCGGCGAGGGACGGTCGGATTGCCGGCCGTCGAGTTGCCGTCCGGCGACGGCGCCGCCGCGACAGCGAGCGCGACCAACGCCGGGATCGTCACCGCCGGGATCTCCCAGTCCCAGTCGACCAGCGAGTGAACCGCCCAGGCGGTGGCGGCCGCCAGCAGCGCCAACCGCGCCGAGCGCTCGATGCCGCTCGAGGTTCGCACCCTGCGCACCGCCGCGGCACCCAGCAATGCCAGGCCACCGAGCCCCAGCAAAGCGCCGACCAACCCGGTCTCCGAGAGGAACTGGAGCGGGACGCTGTGGGTGGAGCGAACCGGGGCGTCGTAACGGCGGTACAGGTAGCGGACGACCGGGAACGAACCCGCCCCCCAGCCGCCCAATGGCTTGTCGCTGAAGGCGCCGAGGGCCTCCTGCCACCAGATCCAGCGATTGGACCCATTGGAGGAGATCAAGCGGCTGGGATCGTTCCCGGGCCCGGCCTTGGGCTGCTTGAAGAGGTCGGCCTGATGGGAGATCTCGCCGGTCAGCCCGCGGCTGGACACGGTCAGCGCGCCAACCCCGACGATCAACAGGCCGGCGACAGCCGCCGCCAGCCCGCGCCAGACCAAGCGCGAGTGGCGCGCCGTCCAGCGCACCCTTCCCTCGACCCGCAACAGCTCGCGCCCGGCGATCGCCACCGCGGCGAGGCTGAGCAGCAGCACCAGGCCGAGGATCGCTCCGCCTCCCGCTCGGTCGTGTAGCGACAGGCCTCCCGCCGAGAGGTCGTGCAAACCGAAGGCGATCACGATCGAGGGCAGCGCGGCGAGGATCGCGCCGACTCCAACCGCAAGGCGGCGCAGGCGCTGCGGACCGGCGCCGACCATCACCGCCAGCACTGCCACATAGGCGAGCAGGGCACCGCGGGAGTAGGTGGTCGCGGTGGTGAGCACGAACACGGTCAGCGCCAGCAGCGCACCGATCCGCAGCCGCACTGCGGCCTCCGGGAAGGCGGCTAGCCAGATGCACACCGGCGCCGCCATCACGCAGAGGATCCCGACCGCGTTCCAGTATCCGATTGGCTCGCGCACGCGGGCGAACTCGTTGCCGGGGTTGAGGTCGAAGAAGGCGAAGTGCAGCCCCGGGAAGATCTTTCCGCCCAGCGCGTACAGCGCAACCAGCAGTGACGCGGCGGCGATGCCGACCGCGACGCCGCGCGGCGCGGCGCGTGTGCTGGAGGCGGCAACGATTGCCACCGCCATCACCACGGAGTAGACGATCGCCCGGTTGGCGGCGAGCCAGCTCAGGTCCGGAGCCGCCGACCACAGCGTCGACAGCGCGCTCCACAGGGCGAAGCTACCGAGCACCGCGACACCGAACCAGGCCAGCGACGCCCGGCCTGCCCGCAGCCCACCCGCGGCGAGACCAAGCCCGCAGACCAGCCCAATGGCAGCGATGCCAACCTGCAACCTGCTCTCCTGGGGAATCGCCGTCGCCCCATTGTTGAAGGCGGCATAGATGCCCGCGAAGACGAGCAGCGCCAGTAGCCAGGCGCCAAGGCCCCAGGCCGAGATCGCCTCCCGACCACGCGCCAAACGGGCCCGCCCGGCCACAGTCACCGCTTCCATCGCGCGCAATCTAGTTGACCGCAAGCAAGAGGCCCTAAGGTGTTGCCGGGATGCGCCCCCGCCTTCTCGCGACGCTGACCATCGCGGCCGCTGCCGCCGCACTATTGCTGGTGGCCCCCGCGCAGGCCGACTTTCAGACCCTCTATGACGACTACCGTGCCGACGGCGTGATCGACGGCTGCGCCTACTCGGCGAGCGAGCTGGGCAGTGGATTGACCGACATCCCGGCCGACGTTCGCGAGTACGACCCGGGATTCACCGATGCGATCAACGCGGCACTCGAGCAGATCGCAACCGGTTGCGGCACTGCCCCCGCGGCGGCCGCGACCAAGAACGAGGTGGCCGCGGCCGACGGCTCGCCGGGTCCAGCGGCCCCGCACCCACTCGCCGTTCACGCTGCCGAGACAGGGCCAGCGCTGCCGGGAGTGCTGGCGGCGCTGATCGTCGTCCTGGGCGCGGCACTGGCCACCGCCGCCGTGGTCGCCGTCCGCCGCCACCGCTCGGCTTCTAACCTTTGACCCATGCCCGCCCAGGCCTATGCCGGCAAAGAGTGCGTGTGCCAGCTCCGCAAGGGGATCTGCGACCAGTCGTGCGTGCGCGACATGCTCGAGACCCCGCTCTACATCGCCTGCCTGAAGCTGAAGGGGCGCCGCGCCGTGGTCGTCGGAGGTGGCGACATCGGCCTCGAGAAGGTCGGGGGACTGCTGCTCTGCGATGCGGACGTGACGCTGATCGCCCCCGATGCGCTGCCGGCGCTTCAGGAATATGCCGCCGAGGGCTCGATCTCCTGGGAGCGGCGCGAGTACGCCGGTCGCTCCGACCTCGAGGGCACCTTTCTGGCGATCGCCGCGACCAACGAGAGCGAGGTCAACATCCGCGTCTACGAGGACGCCGAGGCGCGCTCGATGCTGGTCAACGTGGTCGACGTGCCGCCGCTTTGCAACTTCATCCTCCCGGCGATCGTGCGCAGCGGCCCGCTGGCGATCGCGATCTCAACCGCCGGTGCCTCACCGGCGCTGGCGAAGCGGATGAAGCGCGAGATCGCCGAGGCCTTCGGCGAGCCCTACGCCCGCCTCGCGGTGATGCTCAACGACGCCCGCGGCTGGGCGAAGGCGACGCTTCCCACCTACCAGGACCGCAAGGAGTTTTTCGAGGGAATCGTCAACGGCGATCCCGACCCGGTGCAGCTGGTCCGTGAGGGCCGCGAGTCCGAGGTGCTGGCGCGGATCGAGGCCGCGAAGCAGACAGCCACGACGGTAAGCGGCTAGCACCGAGTGCCAGGGCTACTGCGCCGGCAGCGCGAAGAAGGCGACGGCGGCGAACTGCGCCGCGGCCGCCGCGATGACGAGCAGGTGAAAGACCTCGTGGTATCCGAACACGGCCGGGTTGGGGTTGGGCCGCTGGGTCGCGTAGACGACGGCGCCCACGGTGTAGAGAAGCCCGCCGGCGGCGACCAGCAGCGCCCCCCCGACCCCGAGCTTCTGCCAGAGCTCCGGGAAGGCGACGATCGCCACCCAGCCAAGTGACAGGTAGATGATCGCGGTCACCCACTTCGGGGCTTCGATCCAGATCATCTCCACGATCGTGCCGGCCACGGCACCGGCCCAGACGACGACCAGGATTGCGCTGGCGAGAGCGCCATGCAGGACCAGCAGCGCGAACGGCGTGTAGGTGCCGGCGATCAGCACGAAGATCATCGAGTGGTCGAGGCGGCGCATCCAGCGACGGGCATTCGGCCGCTGCCAATTGACCCGGTGATAGAGAGCGCTGGTCCCGAACAGCGCCGAGAGGCTGACCGCGTAGATCGCCACCGCGAGCGTCGCGCGCGGCGTCTTGGCGGCGAGGATCAGGCCGGCGCCGAGGAACAGCGAGACGAAGAACGCCCATTCGTGTGAGACGCCGCGCAGCCGCGGCTTGACCGCCGCGATCGCGTCGGCGGCCGCCTCGCGGGAGGCGGTCGCACGATCGCCGACCGCTTCCTTGGCGGCCGTGGCTCGGTCGCCCATCGCCTCGCGGGCTGCCGTCGCACGCTCGCCCATCGCATCGCGGGCGGCGTCCACCCGCTCGCCCATTCGCTCCGTGCCCCTTCGCAGTTGATCGGCCACGCAGCCAGCCTAACGGCGGACCGCGCCGCGGTGTGTGAGCAACCGGTGATTGGCGCAGGCGCGAACAGTTCACCGCTATATGTGGTGTTTTTAGCTCTGTAAAAAGGAAATTGGCTCTATAACTAGTAGAATGTGCTGCGTGCACTGTCCCCTCTGCGAAGCCAGCAGCCGCGTCCTCGAGAGCCGCAGCGCCGAGACCGGCGCGACAACCCGGCGCCGCCGCGAGTGCTCGGCCTGCGGGTATCGCTTCACCACCTTTGAGCGCTACGAGCAGTCGCTCTTCGTCCGCAAGCGGAACGGCCGCCGCCAACCGTTCGACCGCGCCAAGCTGCGCGACGGGCTGGCCCGCGCCGCCCACAAGCGCCGGGTCTCGGATGCCGAGATCGACGCGATCGCCGACAACGCCCAAACTACTATCATCGAGGCCGGTGGAGAGCTGCCGACCGGGGCGATCGGGGAGCTCTGCCTGAATGGATTGCGCGACGTGGACCGGGGCGCCTACCTTCAGTTCGCCGGGACGCTCTCCTCGAAGGTCGACTCGGTGTTCGCAGCAGATTCGGAATTTGCAGGATCTTTGCCCGCCGGTTCCGTCCGCACCAAGAGCGATTCTCCGGAGTCCCCCGCATGACCCCGATCAGAGGAGAGACCCCGATGGCGAAGAGCGCCGCTAGCACCCCCACGACTACAGGCCAGGGCCTGGCGATCGAACGTCGCTTCAGCTCTCCCGACGTCCATCCCTTCGACGAGATCGAGTGGGAGGACCGCCACGCCCTGATCGGCGATCCGGAGGACCCCGCCTTCGACCAGCGCGACGTCGAGTTCCCCAAGAGCTGGTCGCAGAACGCGACCAACATCGTCGCCCAGAAGTACTTCCGGGGTCAGCTCGGAACCGAACAGCGTGAGCGCTCGGTCAAGCAGATGATCCGCCGGGTCGCCGGCACGATCGCCGGCTGGGGTCGCGAAGGCGGCTACTTCGCGAGCTCAGACGACGGCGACGCCTTCGAGGCCGAGCTGACCTCGATCCTGCTGCACCAGAAGGCAGCCTTCAACTCCCCGGTCTGGTTCAACGTCGGCTTCGAGGAGCGCCCACAGTGCTCGGCCTGCCAGCCATATCACGCGCTTGTTTCGACGCCCAACGGAATGGTTCCGATCGGCGAGATCGTAGAAGGAGACCAGATCGCCCGTGAGGTCTACGACGCACACGGGGTAACTCGCGTCGTCGCGGTCAAGGCCAACGGCCGCAAGCCCGTTCTGCGAGCAAGGCTTCGAAATGGCAGTTTCATAGAGGCGACTCCGGATCATCTTGTGAAGGCCGTTGAAGAGCGGCGGACACGGCCGCAGTGGCTCCGCATGGATCAGCTTGGCCCGGGCATGCACCTCCACCTCCATCCACACCGGGCAAAGGTGGCCGAGCGCGCTCTCGTTGCAGCGGGATCGAGCGGCCTCGAGGAATCCGATGGGCTGGATCGATTGGAGTCAATCGACGAGCAGACGCGGATCGATCGCGCAGAAGCCGCACTTGCCGGCTGGCTTCAGGCCGATGGATTCGTGGGTCAGTACCGACGTGGGACGAACAGGTCCTTGACCCTGGAGTTCCAGGTTGCGAGTGATGATGAATTCGACTGGGTGATCGAAAACCTCGATGTCGCCTTCCCAAACGTCCACCGGAAGGTTCGCGATGCGGACACGCAGGAAACCAGGGTGCGACGGATCCGGCTCTACGGCGAGGCTCTCCGTGACTTCGTCGAGGACTGGGAGTTGCTTGGTCGCGGAGCGGATATCCGCGTTCCAGCCCGCCTATGGACAGCGACGCATGACGAGATCGCCGCTTATCTCAAGAGTGTCTTCCAGGCTGACGGCTACGTCACCGTGCGTCGGGACGGTGGATACGAGAACGCGAGGATCGGATTTGCAGTCATTAGTGAGCGCTGGACCGAGGATCTTCAGATCCTCCTGAACTCAATTGGTATCCACTCCCGTAGGACACATAAGCGGGAGCCCCGTCCTAACCGACATGACCTTCATGAGCTAAGCATCAGCATCGGCTCAGAGCGCGCGCGCTTTGTGGAGTTGGTCGGCTTCGTGGATGAGCGGAAGCAGGCCAAGCTCCTCGAGTCGCTCGACCTTCGGAACCCCAAGGCATGCCCCGATCTTCGGGAAGAGGAAATCGTGGCCATTGAGGAGCTCGGCGTTCACGAGGTCTATGACATTCAGACCGACTCGGGTGAGTACCTCTCAAACAATGTCGCGGTTCACAACTGCTTCATCCTCAGCGTCGAGGACACGATCGAGTCGATCCTCGACTGGAACACCAAGGAGGGAATGATCTTCCGCGGCGGCTCAGGCTCGGGGATCAACCTCTCCAACATCCGCAGCTCGGTGGAGCCGCTCTCCAAGGGCGGCCTTGCCTCCGGCCCGGTCAGCTTCATGCGCGGCGCCGACGCCTGGGCGGGGACGATCAAGTCGGGCGGCAAGACGCGCCGCGCCGCGAAGATGGTGGTGCTCAACGTCGACCACCCCGACATCGAGGACTTCGTCTGGTGCAAGGCGCGCGAGGAGGAAAAGGCAGCGGCGCTGCGCGATGCCGGCTTCGACATGTCGATCGACGGCGAGGGCTTCACCTCGATCCAGTACCAGAACGCAAACAACTCGGTTCGGGTCACCGACGAGTTCATGACCGCGGTCGAGAACGGCGGCGAGTGGGAGCTGCTCGCCCGCACCACCGGCGAGCCGACCAAGAAGCTCGACGCGCGCGGGCTGATGCGCCAGATCTCCGACGCAGCCTGGCGCTGCGCCGACCCCGGCGTCCAGTACGACACCACGATCAACCGCTGGCACACCTGCCCGGAGTCGGGGCGGATCAACGCGTCGAACCCGTGTTGCTTTGTCGGCGGGACGCTCGTCCGCACAGACGAGGGACTTCTCAGCTTCGACGAGCTGCATCAACGTAGTGTTGCCGGGGAGGATCTACCGTTCGCGGATTCATTTGCGGCTGGCTCACCTCAGAGCGGACAGATCTCGAGGGTCTGGGTTGCAGGGACAACGAGTCACCTCGTTGAGGTCGAAACCGAGGACGGTGCCAGCCTTCGCTGCACGCCCGAGCATCGCTTCCTCACAGTCGAGGGCGACTATGTCGAGGCGCAATCACTGCGAGTGGGCACCGCCCTCCGCGCAGTGGTCGATGCTCCCGTGCCGGTGGGAGCAGCGAATCCGCATGAGCTGACTCCGGATGTCACACCGCGTTCGAGTGAGAGCCTTATCAGTGAGGTCCGCCATGTTGAGCTCGACACGCCCGTGCAGGTCTTCGACCTCGAAGTACCGGGCTTCGAGAACTTCTCGGTGACCTCTGAGGACTCCGTCCACATGGGTGTTGTGGTGCACAACAGCGAGTACATGCACGTCGACGACTCGGCCTGCAACCTCGCCTCGCTGAACCTGATGCGCTTCCGCCGCGAGGACGGCAGCTTCGACGTCGACGACTTCATGCACGCGGTCGACATCGTCTTCCTCGCCCAGGAGATCGTCGTCGGCTTCTCCAGCTATCCGACCGAGGGGATCGCCCGCAACGCCAACGCCTTCCGCCAGCTCGGGCTCGGCTACGCCAACCTCGGCGCGCTGCTGATGTCCGACGGGCTGCCGTATGACTCCGACCAGGGTCGTGCGGTCGCCGCCGCGATCACGGCGCTGATGACCGGCCGCGCATACCGGCGCTCGGCCGAGATCGCCTCCGCGATCGGCCCCTACGACGAGTACGAGCTAAATCGGGAGCCGCACAACGATGTGATGCGGATGCATCGCGACGCTGCCTACGAGATCGACGAGTCGCTGGTCGAGGACGGGCTGCTGCACGCGGCACGGCACGAGTGGGACGACGCCGTGGCGCTCGGCGAGCAGCACGGCTACCGCAACGCGCAGGCGACCGTGCTCGCCCCCACCGGGACGATCAGCTTCCTGATGGACTGCGACACGACCGGCATCGAGCCCGACTTCTCGCTGGTCAAGTTCAAGGAGCTGGTCGGCGGCGGGCAGATGACGATCGTCAACCGCTCCGTGCCGCTGGCGCTGCGCACGCTCGGATATTCGGAGCCGCAGATCGAGCAGATCGAGGCCTACGTCAACGAGAACGGCACGATCATCGGCGCGCCCGAGCTGGCCGACGAGCACCTGCCGGTGTTCGACGTCGCGGTCGGGGAGCGGGCGATCTCGCACACCGGCCACATCGACATGATGGCCGCCACACAGCCGTTCATCTCCGGCGCGATCTCGAAGACCGTCAACCTTCCCCAGTCGGCAAAGATCGAGGACATCGCCGATGCCTATGCGCGCGGATGGAAGGGCGGATTGAAGGCGCTGGCGATCTACCGCGACGGCTCGAAGACCGCGCAGGCGCTGCGCACCGACGCGCAGCAGGAGAAGGAAGCTGCGATCGAGGCCGAGGTCGCCCAGCGGGTTCCCCAGCGCCGCAAGATGCCGCGCGAGCGCGAGTCGATCACCCACAAGTTCTCGATCGCCGGCCACGAGGGCTACATCACCGCCGGCAAGTACGAGGACGGCTCGATCGGCGAGATCTTCCTCACCGACATCGGCAAGGAAGGCTCGACCCTGCGCGGGATGATGAACGCCTTCGCGACCGCGATCTCGATCGGCCTTCAGTACGGCGTGCCGCTCGAGGTGTTCGTGAAGAAGTTCAGCTACATGCGCTTCGACCCGGAGGGGATCACCACCAACCCCGAGATCCCGTTCGCGAAGTCGATGCCCGACTACATCATGCGCTGGCTGGCGAGCCGATTCATCGCCGACCCCGACTACCTCGAGGAGCTGGGAATCCTGACGCCCGACGTGCGGGCCCGCCGCGAGGCCGAGGACGCCGGGCTGGACGCCGAGGCCGGCAACGGCGGCGGCGACGGGCACTCGAAGGGTGAGAACGGCCACACCAAGGGCGGCAACGGCTCGGGCGACGGATCGCCTGAGGCGAAGGCCGAGAGCGAGTCGGTTCCCGCCGCCGAGGCTCTCACCGACACTCCCCCGGTTCGACCGGCGGCAATGTCAGGCCCGGAGCTGGGGCCCGCCTGCGATCAGTGCGGCGGCATGATGCAGCGCACGGGCAGTTGCTACACCTGCTCGAGCTGCGGCAACAACACCGGCTGCGGCTGATTACAGAGCCCTCGGGCCGTTCCGCTAATGATGCCCGTGGGACTGGTGGTGCTTCCCGTGCTGATGCCCGTGGGGCTTGTTTTCCTTGACGAAGGCGTCGGCCTGCTCGTCCACGACGTCGACGAGGTTGCCGAGCGCGATATTGGCGTCCACGAGGTGCAGGCCCCAGCTCGCGTCCGGAATCGCATTGAGGTGCGGTGCGCCGGGCACTCCGGTGATCTGCAGCACGTTGGCGTTGTTGGCGGATGAGCACTGGCCGTTGTAGGCGCCGTCGACCTCGACCCACGGCGTAGAGACCGCCGGCAGCGTCAGACCGACCACGGTCGTCGCAATGCCGATCGTGGTACCGGGCGCGAACGGCTCGGTCGGGACGATCGACTTCAGCGAGCCCGAGCCGCCGCCGAGGGAGGCCGGGTTCGTGCACAGCACCTGGAATCCGGCGCCAGCCCGGCCGAATCTCGCGTTCGCGGGCACCGGTGCGTTGAAGGTCGAGAAGGCGACCACGCAGCCGATCTGCCCTTCCGAGCGGCAGGCCGGGATGTTCTGGAAGTCGCCGCCGACGTCCTGGCCCTGCTTCACCGTCACGTTGCCGCCGAGCAGGATCGCGGAGACGAGCTTCCTTCTCTCGGCCGGATTCGGGTCGATCTCCTGGCGGATCAGCTGCCGCAGCACGAAGGTGCCCTGCGAGTGGCCGATCAGCACCACACCGCGACCGTGGTTGTACTTCTGAAGGTAGGTCTTCCAGGCGTTGAGGACGTCGGCGTAGCCGAGCTGGGGGTTTCCCGGCTGTGCGCCGAAGATCCCGAGCAGGGTGAGCTGCCGATACATCGGGGCGAACACCCGGCACTGCTGCGAGTAGCGAGCCGCCTGATAGAGCGCGATCGAGCGCTCCTCGGGGTCGATGTTGAGGTTCGCGTTGCCCGTCTTCTGGTCGCTGACCGTCGGGTAGACGTAGAAGCAGTCGATCTTCGGATGCCTCACCGGCTGCACGTTTCGCACCCCGAGGACCTGGCCCGTCGGAGATACGAGCGTCGTCTTGAGGCTCGGCTCGCAGGGGTTGTTGGCGATGCCCGGCTTGCACAGCCAGACCGGCTCCGCAGCTCCTGCCGTGCTCGCGAACAGGGCGGCGACGCAGGCGAAGCTGACGATCAGGCCTGCGATCGTCCCGATCACTCCAAGTGCGGGCTTCCTTGCCGTCACCGCTCCTCCGGTACGAAACTCTATCCGAGACCGAATCGGGCGGCGGTCAATCCAATGGATCGATGACGTTTCCTGGATCCGGCTTCTCTGACGCCGGAGCCTGGCTGTAGTCGCCGAACGGGCCGTCGCGGTGCTCGATCGCGGCCCCGACGCCCTCCGCTTCCGCGGTCTCGACGAAGTGGCGGGCATCGGGCGTGTTGCGCATCAACCCGTCGAGGATCGGGCCCAGGAACTGGGTCGAGGCGAGGCCCATGTTCTCGTAGGCCTGGTTGACGATCAGTTTCATCGCCGCGAGCTGCGAGCCGGGTAGCGAAGCGAGCCGGGTGGCCTCCTTCCGCACCGTCTTCTCCAGCTCGCTGAACGGGACGGCGCGGTTGATCAGCTCGATCTCCGCAGCCTCGCGGCCCGACAGCGGCTTGCCGGTCAGGGCGAGCTCCTTGGCCCGGGTCAACCCGAGCCGGTAGAGCCACATCCCGGTCAGGTAACAGCCCCAGACGCGCGAGTACGGCGTCCCGATGCGGGCGTCCTCGCTGGCGATCACCAGGTCCGCGCACAGCGCCATGTCGCTGCCGCCGCCCACGCACCAGCCGTGAACCTGGGCGATCACCGGCTTCGGCGAGCGCCACATGCTCATGAACTTGGGCACCGGCCCGAGGCTCTGCGCCGTGGCGGCCGCGAAGTCCTTGCCCGGGTCCCACTGCCCGTCGGTGGTCAGGCCCTCGTCCCAGTGATGGAAACCCTCGCCGAAGTCGAATCCGGCGCAGAACGCCCTGCCGGCGCCGCGCAGCACGATCACCTTCACCGCCCGGTCGGCGATCGCTTCGTGCACCGCCGCCTCCAGCTCGTCGGGCATCGGAGGCACGATCGTGTTCAGCGAATCGGGGCGGTTGAGGGTGATCGTCGCGATCCCATCGTCGAGCGAGTAGAGCAGGGTCTCGAAGCTCATCCCGCGAGTCCCTCGCTGGCTTGCGGGGAGCCGGTCCACGGCGCGGGAGCCGACGAGGTGCCGGCGTAGAGCACCTCGGTGCCGGCAAAGCGATCCTGCCAACCGCGCCGGTCCCCCGAGAAGACGATCGCCCATAGCCCGGCGCCGAGCGGCAGGATCGCGAGCACGAGCCCGAAGAGGCGCCGCACAGCTCGGCGAAGCCCGATCCGCCTGCCTTGCTCCGAGTCGAGATGAATTCGCACGAAGCGCATGCCCGGCGTCTGACCGGCCAACGCCCAGAAGGAGATCAGGTACAGCGAGCCCATCACGATCCAGGCGGCGGCCCCAATCGCGATCGCGGGCGCGGACGCCTCACCCCCCTGTCCGAAGGCCAATGAGAACACGAGCGTGATCACACCCGAGAGGGCGAGAAACCCCGCGTTGAGGATCGCCCCGTCGAGCGCCATCGCAATCGTGCGGCTCACGGCTCCCGCTCGATTTGTCTTTTCCTCTCGCCGCTTGCGGAAGAAGATGCGCCGGACGACGCGCTCGAATCCGTCGTCGAGGCGGTGCGTCGCCTGGGCGGCCTCGCGCCCGATGTCCTCGATCAGCCCGGCGCCCTGGGCGGTGATCGCGCTGCGCACCTCCGGCGCCTCGGCGATCCGCTCGACGAGTTTCTGGGCCTCGTCGCTGGCCAGGAGCCGCTCCCAGACCCGATCGATCAGCTCGCTGTCGATCGCATCGGTGAGCGCCCGCTCGACTGCCGGGCTGCGCATCGCCTGCTCGACCGCTTCCTCGACCACCGGTCCCTCCAGCACCCGCGCCAGCGCCCGCTCCGCCGCCTGGCTCTCGATCGCACGCACGATCGCCTCCTCGGCGATGGCCTCCGTCGCGCCCTCGATTCCGGTCGCTCGAGCCACGCGCTGGGCCCCGCGTGCGCCCCTGCCCAGCAATCGAGCCGGGAACGGTGCCCGGCCGCGCCCGGCCGAATCGTCCGGGCGATCGGGCGGGTCGGGGAGGCTGCCGGTGCTTTCCCCCATCGCGCGGCGAGTCTATGCTCGCCGCCGGTCGGTCAGTCTCGCCTATGAAGCGCCGTTGCCCGACGGGCCGTTGCGGACCGGGCCGTTGCCCGACGCGCTGTTGCCGGCATGGCCGTTGCCCGAATGAGCGTCGCCGTTCCGAATCAGGTACTCGAGGTCGTCGTGGTCGACATCTCCGATTGCGAGCCGCTCGCCGAGCGCGGCGCGGGCGGCATCGGGGTCGTCCGCGCACAGAAGCAGGCCGACGATCGAATCCGTCTCAGCGGACCGGTGACCGTTCTGCCCGCGCGGTGCGGGGGCGGGAATGGCTGGCTCGAAGATCAGCGCCAAGTTGGGGGCCTGTGCCGGAACCGGGTCCAGCGCCGCCACCGGGCACTCGGGGGGCATCAACGACGCGGCGTTGCTCCACAGCGGACCGACCAGCGCTCCGTAGCCAGGACCGTCGGGACGATCGGCGTAGACGGGGAAGCGGCAGACCTCGGAGACGTAACCCCAGCGCGCACCGTCGTCCACGACCGCCTTGCGGATCGAGTCCCACGGGATCTCGAGCCGGCCTCTGAATTCGGCCCGCGCATCGACGACCAGGGCGTCCTCGGCGACCAAGAGCGTTCCGGCGCTGGCCCGGCGCTTGTGCACGATCTCCCGGACCCTCCGTCCCCGCCTCTGCAGGAAGCCGGAAGGGGGCGAGGCTCCCGCGAGGCGAATCTCTGTGACAGAGCTACTCGGGGAGCGTTTCGCAGGTGGGGCTACGGAGTTGGTGCGAACCTCCACAAACACCCATATCGGCTCGCATGGCCGAGTCCGTTAGCCCGTCAACGGGTCAGGCATTAGCGGTCTGAGCGCGCGCCGCCTCGGGATCGACGCCCTGGCGCCGCGCAATCGCCGCCCGCGCCCAGGCGAGCACGGCGCCGCCGATCGCGGCCACGAGGCCCAATCCCGACACGGTGGCTGCTCCGGCGGCCCCGAAATAGGCGGCTACGAAAGCCAGGCTGGCAACCCAGACGACCCCGCCGGCGACGTTGAAGACCATGAAGCGGTGCCACGACATCTGCGCGGCGCCCGCCGTGAGGGGGGTCAGATAGCGGGCGCAGGGGACCCAGCGCGAGAGGAAAACGGCTGCGTCGCCGTAGCGGGCGAAGAACCGCTCCGCACCGTGAAGCATTCGATGGCGCCTGGCGACGAATCGCCCCGGTCGTAGGAGCAGCATCCGTCCGCCGCGGCGGCCGATTACGTAACCGAGGCAGTCGCCGAGGATCGTCGCCGCGACCGCGAGCATGATCACCAGCGGCAGCGAGAGCTGTCCGGCGCCGGCCAGCACCACCGCACCGAGCAGGGCGGTCTCGCCGGGCAGCGGAAGCCCGGCGTACTCGACGAGCAAAAGCCCGAACAGCGCCGCATACCCAAGCTCGGCTGGGAGTGAGAAGAGCATCTGTCTTGCCATCGGGCCTCGGGGGCCCACCCCTGAACGGCAATTCATCGGCTGGACACTTGACCAGCCACAGCCCACCACTATGAAGTAGGCGGGCGGATCGCGCGTCAGTCGCGTTCGCTGACAAGCAACGTTTGCAACCCACGCCCGATCCGCCCCCGCTCGTCGAGCAGCAGGGTGTCGGCGATGCCGACCCCGTTCGGCTGCGGCAGGGTGATGGCGTCGAGGCAGACCCACTCGCCGGTCGGCATACGCTCGAGGTGGACGCTGAGATCGACGTTGATGAACAGAAAGCGGCGCCAGTCCAGCGTCGCGCTGACGCCGTTGCCGGAGTCGGCGGCGGTCAGCACCCGCTGAAGTGGGGAAGTCTGCTCGCCGCCAACCAGCGGGTGACGCATCCGCATCCAGACCTTCGCCGGGCCCGGCTCACGGAACGCCCCCTCTAGGAACCGGTACTCCATCGCGGTGTGGTAGCCGACCTCCTGGCCGGTGGGCACGAAGTCGCGCGGCTCGGCGGCCTCGGGGCCCGGCGGCGGCTCTGGCTGGGGCAGCTCGGGCAGCTCCACCGGCGCGGTGCGCAGGCGCCAGGCGGTTGCCCGCATCACCTCTCCCTCCTGGTCGGACAGCGAACCCTCGACCAGCTGCACCCGGCGCCCCGGTCGCACCACTCGGGCCTCGACCCGCAGCGGCGCAATCGGCACCGCGCGCAGGATCTCGAAGGTGATGCGAGCGACCTGAAACTCCTCAGCGTCCTCGAGGCGCTCGACCTCACGCCCCAGCAGCGCGGCCGGCGGACCGGCGTGCTGGGTCTCGGGGTCCCACGGTCCGCGGGTCAGCTCGGTGGAGGCGAACCGCTCGCCATCGGCCTCATAGAAGGACTCGGGCACGCGGGCATCCTAGGCGTGCCCGGCGGACCGGGCCGTTCAGCAGTGGCGACCGAAGTGGTTGACCCAGAGGTGGGCGTTGGAGCTACCGCCGAGAGCGCCGACCCGCAGCGAGATCCCGAAGTCGTCGTACTCGGCGCCGAGCAGGTTGGCGCGGTGCGAGGGCGAGTGAAGCCACGCCTTAATCACCGAGCGCACCGACCCCAGGCTGCCCGTGCCCCAGGCGAGGTTCTCCCCCGCCCACCAGCAACGGCTGCTCAGGTAGCCGGCGCGGCGGAACCAGTAGAGGAAGTCGCGCCCGCAGGCCTCGTGGCTGAACTGGTTGCAGCGCAGGATGTCGACCGCCTTGTTGTGGGCGGAGCCATCGAGCTTGCGCGAATCGTCGAGCCCCGGCAGGCCCGCCTCCTGACGCGCGAAGTTGACCATGCACTCCATCGCCGCCTCCTGGGCTGCGACGGGGGCGTTCGGGTCGTCGGTGCCGGCACACGTGTCAGTCGAGGCGGCGAGGGCCCGGAGGGCGACGGGGTTGCCCGAGAGGGCAAGCGCGCGGATGTTCGGCCCGCTGGAGAGAACGCCAGACCTATCGAGCGCGGGGGCGTTGCTCGCCAGTGCAAGCATCACCAGCATGCAGAGAATCCCCAGAATGGCCGTTCGCCTCATCGAAGCCCGCTTCGACGGCCTGCAAGACTGACTTGAAGTCAGCCGATTGGAGTCGAACTACCGTCCGCCGGCCATTCGAATGACCGTCCGGCGAGGAATTCGCAGAACTAAGCTTCCGGACTAGATAGAAGGAGGTAGCGCGTGGCTAGCGAGGCAGAGAAGATCCGTAAGTCAGAGGAGGAATGGAGAGAGCAGCTCACCCCCGAGCAGTACGAGGTGACGCGGCGCGCCGGTACCGAGGCCCCGTTCGCCGGCGAGTACTGGGACAACCACGAGCAGGGGATGTACCGCTGCGTCGGTTGCGGGACCGAGCTGTTCTCCTCGGACACGAAGTTCGACTCCGGGACCGGATGGCCGAGCTTCACCGAACCAGCGAACCTCGAGCACGTCGAGCTGCGGCCCGACAACAGCCTGCTGATGCGCCGCACCGAAGTCGTCTGCAAGCACTGCGACGCCCACCTCGGCCACGTCTTCGACGACGGCCCGGGCCCGACCGGACAGCGCTACTGCATCAACTCGTGTGCGCTGGAGTTCGCCGAGTCCGAGCAGGACGAGAGCTAGGGCTAGATGGCGCCGCCGGCGCCCAGGTAGCTGAAACGCACGGCCAGCGCAACGGCTTCCGTGCGCGTGTCCACCTCGAGCTTGGCGATCGCGTTGCGAACGTGGGTGTGAACGGTTGCCGGACTGAGGGAGAGTCGCTCGGCGATCTCCTTCACCCGCAGCCCTTCGGCGAGCAACTCGAGGATCTGGCGCTCGCGGGGTGAGAGGTCGAGTAGCTTCTCGACCTCCGACGGCTTGCCGCCGGCGAAGTCGCCGCCGAGGAAGGTGCCACCCCCGGTGACCGCCTTCACGGCCTTGGCGATGTCCTCGGCCGGGGCGGACTTCAGCACGTAGCCGGAAGCGCCGGCCCGCAGCGCCAGCGCCAGCAGGTCGGGCTGGGCATGCGCGGTAAAGATGATCACCTTGGTGCGCGGGCGGGCCTTGAGGACTTCCTTGGTCGCCTCGATCCCGTCGCGCTTCGGCATCTCGACGTCGATGATCACGACATCGGGGTCAAGGTCCTTGACGACGTCGACCACCTCGCGGCCGTCACCGGCCTCGCCGACGATCTCGACCACGCCGCTGTTGGCCATGCGCGATTTGATCGCATCTCGCACGATCTCGTGGTCATCGCAGAGGACCACCCGCTTGCCGTTCGCGATGTTCATGGCTCAATCCTCGTCGGTGCCCCATAAGTATGCAGTAGTTCTGGTAGCGAAAATGCATGGCCTTCTTCCTGCCGGTTCTCGATCAGCGCGATCAGCGTGCGGCCCACGGCCACGGCGGTGCCATTGAGGGTGTGCACGTGCGCGGGTGATCCGCCCTCGGCAGGGCGGTACCTACAACTGAGGCGTCGCGCCTGGTAGTCGGTCGTGTTCGAACACGAGGTCAGCTCGCGGTAGCGGCCCTGGCTCGGGATCCAGGCCTCGCAGTCGTATTTCTTCGCGGCCGGAGCGCCGAGGTCGCCGGCGGCGATGTTCACCACCCGGTAGGGAATCTCCAGCTCGGTGAGGATCCGCTCCTGAATCGAGAGCAGCCGTTCGTGCTCGTCGCGCGAGGCCGCTGGCTCGACGAACGAGAACATCTCGACCTTGTCGAACTGGTGCACGCGGAAGATCCCGCGGGTGTCCTTGCCGGCGGCGCCCGCCTCGCGCCGAAAGCAGGTGGAAAAGCCCGCGTAGCGCAGCGGCAGCGAGCCTGGGTCGAGGATCTGGTCGGCGTGCAGCGCGGCCAGCGAGACCTCCGAGGTGCCGACGAGGAAAAGCTCGTCGCGCGGCAGCTCGTAGATCTGGTCGCGGTCGCCGGGAAGAAAGCCGGTGCCAAACAGGGACCCCTCGCGCACCAGCACCGGCGGGATCACCGGCTCATGGCCCTGCTCCCCGACCAGGTCGAGCGCGTAACGGACCAGTGCCAGCTCGGCCAGCACCAGGTCGCCCTTCAAATAGGCGAAGCGCGACCCCGAGGCGCGCGCCGCCGCCTCCATGTCGATCAGGCCCAGCGAGGTCCCGATCTGGAGGTGGTCGCGGGGCTCGAAGCCGAACTCGGGGCGCTCGCCGACCTCGCGCAGGACCACGGCGTCCTCCTCGGTCATCCCGTCGGGGGCGTCAGGGTCTGGGAGGTTGGGAAGCTTCACCGCCAGCTCCTCGAGCGCCGCCTCGACCTCGCCCAGCTCGGACTCCAGCTGCTTGATCCGCGGCGCCAGCTCGCGCATCTCGGCGAGCTCGGCCTCCGCGTCGCCGCCACCGCGCTTCGCCTCGGCGATCGCTTCGGAGGCCTTGTTCTGCCGCGCCCTGCCGTCCTCGATCTCCGGCAGCAGCTCGCGGCGGCGGGCGTCGAGGCGCAACAGCTCGTCGAGCGACTCGGCGGCGCCGCGGCGGGCCAACGCGGCCCGGGCCGCCTCGGGGTCCTCGCGGATCGCCTTCAGGTCAAGCACCCAGACGGGGCTCCACACACAATTGCGGCGCCTTCGGCGCCTGACGGACGGTCTTGGCCGGTGCCGTCAGGCGCCGGCACTGGCATGTCAGCCGGCGCAGCCGGCGCAAATGAGGTGCCGGCGCGCAACGCGCCGGCCAAGAAACCGTGCCGCCGCTTCGGGCGGCTGCCATCAGCCGCCCGTCTCGCCGGGCCGCGGGCTGGTCTGCGCCTGCGTGCCGGCGTACTTGGCGACGAACGTTGCCACCTGCTCGGCGTCCTGGCCGACGACGATGTTCTGGGGCATGATCGCGCCCGAAAAGCCGCCGTTTCGGATCGCAAACAGCGCGTCATCGTAGGTCTCGGTGCGCTGATCGAGGTTCGGGCCCTGGGTTCGCAGGCCGCGATTGCCGGTTCCCTGCGTCCCCGCTGAACTGAGCGTGTGACAGCCCGAGCAATGGGTGGCGAACAGATCGGCGCCCTGGTAGTCGGAGCTGTCCTTGGAGACCGAAATGCCCTGCTTGCCGCAGGCGGCGACCGACAGCGCGATCAGGGCCGCGATGGCTGTCACGGAGAGGGCCCGCACGCGCGCGATCATATGCTCTCGCCGCGTCAGGATCGCGGGCTGATCGATGGCCGAGATCGACAAGGACTCTTTTCGCGCCGCCGTGGGGCTGCTTCCCACCGGGGTCACGGTGGTGACCGCGATCGGGCCGAACGGCCGCTCGGGAGCTACCACCAGCGCCGTCGGGTCGCTATCGCTCGAGCCGATGCTGATGCTGGTCTGCCTCGACCGCGACTCGCGCACCCTGCGCTCGGTCCAGGAGGCGGGACGGTTCGGGATCGACGTCCTGGCCGCCGACCAGGAAGCGGTGGCGCGCCAGTTCTCGACCAAGCTCGACGAGCCCGACAAGTGGCAGGGGGTGGAGTGGTCGGAGCGCGACGGGATCCCGGCGCTGGACGGCTCGGTGCTGTGGCTCGGTTGCGAGCTTCAGGACGTGGTGATGGGCGGCGACCACGTGATCCTCACCGGCGCGGTCGCCGACATCGAGGCGCGCGACGGCGAGCCGTTGATCCACTATCGCGGCGTCTACCGCGGCCTCGGCTGAGGCTCGACGCGGCTCAGAACGCCGAGCTGGTCCCCGCCGCGCGCAGCGCGAGGAAGAAGATCACGATGCAGCTCACGGTCATGATCCCCATCTCGCGGCGCACGATCGCCAGCGCGATCGTCCGCTGACGGTCGGCGGGCAGGGTCTCGAACTCGAGCTCGCCGATCTCGCGCTCGGCGGCGCCGGTGCGGGCGGCCTCGGCGAGCAACGAGACCGGCAGCGGCAGCACTCCATATACATAGTGCAGGCCGTCGGCCGCCTCGTGGCCGGTCACCACCAGCAGCGCCCCGAGCATCACCTGTACGAAGACCGAGACCTGGGCGGCGCGCAACATGTACCAGAAGGCGATCGAGGCGCGGTCGCGAAACCACGCGACCCCGCCCCAGGCGGCGGCCAGCAGGTTGAGGGCGATCAACGAGACGCCGACCACCAGGTGGACCTCAGCCATTGCCCCAAATCCGCCTGAAAGGGTCGGAAATCGGCTCTCTGATGCGGAAAAGCACTATGTAGCAATCTGCCACAAAGTGGTTGTATAACCACTTGACGTGCTGCGCAGCTACCTCCCCATCCTGGTCTTCGCCGCGCTAGGCGCCGGGGTCGGAGGAGCGTTCGTGATGCTCAACCACCTGCTGGGCCCGAAGCGGGGAAAGGGCGAGGCGACGAAGGTGCAGCAGGAGCCCTACGAGTGCGGGCTGCCGAGCGAGGTCTCGCGCAGCTTCCGCTTCGGGATCAGCTTCTACCTGATCGCGATGCTGTTCATCCTCTTTGACATCGAGGTGATCTTCCTCTACCCGGTGGGGGTGATCCTCAAGGCCGCCGACAGCGTCTTCGTCCTCGCCGAGTTGCTGATCTTCGTCGCCCTGCTCGCGGTCGCGCTGATCTACGTGTGGCGCCGGGGAGCGCTCGATTGGAGGTAGAGCGCCGCAAGATCCGCGCCCTTGCACCGCTCGAGCAACCAAGCAGCCCGGAGGAGCTGCTCGCCCGCCAGCTTCGCGCCCGCGACATGTTGCGCGGCGACCTCGAGGGCGCCGATCTCGATCGCTACGTGGAGGAGCGGGTGATGACGACGACCTTGGAGCGGGCGCTGAACATGGCCCGCGCCAACTCGCTGTTCCCGATGACCTTCGGGCTGGCCTGCTGCGCGATCGAGATGATCTCGATGGTCACCTCGCGCTACGACATCGCGCGATTCGGCGCCGAGGCGTTCCGAGCCTCGCCGCGGCAGGCCGACATGATCATTCTCTCCGGCCGGGTGTCGATCAAGATGGCCCCGGTCATCCGCCGCGTCTACGACCAGATGCTGGAGCCGAAGTGGGCGATCGCGATGGGTGCCTGCTCGTCGAGCGGCGGCATGTTCGCCAACTACGCGGTCGTCCAGGGCGCGGACAAGTTCATGCCGATCGACGTCCACATTCCGGGCTGCCCGCCGCGACCGGAGGCGCTGCTGCACGGCTTCATCAAGCTTCAACGGCTGGTCCAGGAAAACCCGGACCCGGGTTGGAGGCGCCGCTACAACGCGATCGGCACCGAGGAGTGGGCGCGCGGTGGGCCCGACAGCAGGCCCAGCCCCGAAGCCGCCGAGGCCTACCAGAAGGCCCGGGAGCTGGCGGATGCCTGACGCCCCCGGCCTCGAGCTGATCCGCCAGGACTGCAACGCAGCCCACCCGGACGCCGTCCTCGACACCAGCTTCGACCACGACCAGCCGGCGCTGCTCGCCGACCCGAAGCAGATCCTCGACCTGCTGCGCTGGCTGCGCGACACGCAGGGCCAGGAGTACCGCTTCCTCTCCAGCCTGCACGTCGCCGACTACCTGCCGGCGCAGCCGCGCTTCGGCGTCCACTACGAGCTGCTCAACATGCCGCGCGTCGAGCGGATCAGGGTCAAGGCGATGCTCGCCAACCCGGCGGTTAACGGCGCTTCCGGCAACCAGGGCGCAGAGCAGCTGCCGGAAATTGATTCGAGCGTGGAGCTGTTCGGGACCGCCGAGTTTCACGAGCGCGAGGCCTACGACTTCTTCGGCATCGTCTTTCGCGGCCACCCCGACCTGCGACGCATCCTGTTGCCGGAGGACTACGTCGGCTGGCCTCTGCGGCGGGACTTCCCGGTCGGCGGCGAACCGGTCCTGTTCACCCACAACGAGCCCGACTCGCCCGGGTGGTACGAGTGAGCACGCCCGAAACGCTCGAGACCGCGGGCGTCAGCGTCGAGCGCGAGCAGCTGGAGCCGGAGCAGGAGCTGCTGACGATCAATATGGGGCCGCACCACCCCGCCACCCACGGCGTGCTGCGGCTGATCGTGCAGCTCGAGGGCGAGGTGGTGCGAGATCTGACGCCGGTGGTCGGCTACCTCCACACCGGGATCGAGAAGTCCTGCGAGGACAAGTCCTACTGGAAGGTGATCCCGTTCGTGGAGCGGATGGACTACCTCTCCTACTACTTCAACATGGAGACCTTCTGCGGAGCGGTCGAGCGTCTGGTGGGCCTCGAGATTCCGCGCCGCGCCAGCTACCTGCGAGTGATCCACATGGAGCTGAACCGGATCCACTCGCATCTCGTCTGGCTGGGGACCACGGGGCTCGACCTCGGGGCGGTCTCGATGCTCTGGTACTGCTTCCGCGAGCGCGACAAGATCCTCGACCTTTTCGAGATGTCCTCCGGCCAGCGGATGCACACCCGCTACTTCCAGGTCGGCGGCGTGATCGAGGACATCCCGGCCGACTTCGCGGCGAAGCTCCGCGACTTCATCGAGGAGATGCCGACGCGGGTCGATCAGTACGAGGCGCTGCTGGACCACAACGAGATCTTCCTGCGCCGCACCAAGGGCGTCGGGATAGTGCCGCGGGAGCGCCTGCTGGAGCTGGGCGTGACCGGGCCGCTGCTGCGCGCCGCCGGCGAGCCCTGGGACCTGCGCAAGGCGTTCGACTACCTCGTCTATCCCGAGCTCGACTTCCGGATCCCGGTCGGCACGGTGGGCGATGGGTATGACCGCTACCGGGTGCGGCTGGCGGAGATCCGTGAGTCGGTGAAGATCATCGAGCAGGCGTTGGAGGGATTGCCGGAGGGGCCGCACATCGCCGACGACCGCAAGTTCGTGCTGCCGCCGCGCTCCGAGCTCTCGACCTCGATGGAGGCGCTGATCCACCACTTCAAGCTGGTCACCGAGGGTTACCGGGTGCCGCCCGGCGAGGTCTATTACGCGGTGGAGGGTCCACGCGGCGAGCTCGGCTGCTACGTGCTCGCCGACGGGTCGGCGAAACCGGCCCGCGTGCACGTTCGCGACCCCTCGTTCGTGAACCTGCAGATGCTGCGGGACATGAGCATCGGCGGCTTGATTGCCGACCTGATCCAGAACCTGGCGATGCTCGACCCGATCCTCGGGGGCGTCGACCGATGAACGGCGGCGGGCCCACAGGTCTCACCCAGGGTGCGTCGGCGCCGAGTGACGGCTCCGGACTTCCCGTCGATCCGGCGCTGGTCGAGGGGCGGCACCCCGACCGCCCCGCCGAGGAGATCCCGGAGATCCACCAGACCGGCTGTCCCGACCACCTGCGCGAGCGGATCGAGCAGTTGATGTCGCGCTACCCCGACCGCCACTCGGCCTCGATCCCCGCGCTGTGGGCGGTCCAGCAGCGCTATGGCTGGTGTACGCCGGATGGGATCCGCCAGGCGGCGGCGGTGATGCGCGTCACCCCCGCCTATCTGGAGTCGGTGGCGAGCTTCTACGACCTGCTGCACACAAAGCCTGTTGGCCGCCACAGGGTGCTGGTCTGCACCAACATCTCCTGTTGGATGCGGGGCGGCGACGAGCTGCTGGACGCGTTCTGCGAAGCCGCCGGCTGCGATCGCGACGCGGCCGGCCAGGGCGGCTCCAGCTCAGAGGACGACGAGCTGTTCGTGACCGGCTTCGAGTGCCTGGGCGCCTGCGACCTGGCGCCGATGGCATCGATCGACGGCCATTATTTCGGGCCGCTGGCCGGAGAGGATGCAAACGAAGCGGTCCAGCAGTTGATCACCGACACCGAGGTTCTGCCCGACAAGGCGCTCGCCAAGCGCGGCGCCGCCGGAGGGCCCGAGCCCGAGCCCGATCCCCGGGTTGCAAAGGCGAAGGGCGGCTGATGCCAGAGACGCGGCTGCTGTTCCGCCACATCGACGAGCCAGGCCTGCACACGATCGACGTCTACAAGCAGCTCGGCGGTTACCGGACCCTGGAGCGCGCCTACCGCGAGATGGAAGCGGACGAAGTGCTGACCGAGCTGGAGGACTCGGGCCTGCGCGGCCGCGGCGGCGCCGGCTTCTCGATGGGAAAGAAGGCCTCGTTCCTGCCCCGCGGCGGTGAGATGGAGAAGTACCTGTGCTGCAACGCCGACGAGTCCGAGCCGGGCGCCTTCAAGGACCGCGAGCTGATGCAGAAGAACCCGCACCAGCTGGTCGAGGGGATCGCGATCGCCGCCCTGGCCGCCGACGCGTCGCGCGCCTTCATCTTCATCCGCGGCGAGTACGACCTCCAGGGCGACATCCTCGACGCCGCGGTCGTCGAGGCCTACGAGGCCGGCTATCTGGGACAGGACATCCTCGGCAGCCACCGCAACCTCGAGCTGGTCGTCCACCGCGGCGCCGGCGCCTACATCTGCGGCGAGGAGACGGCGCTGCTCGACGCGCTGGAGGGAAAGCGGGGTAACCCGCGGCTCAAGCCCCCGTTCCCCGCCGTCCAGGGCCTCTACGGCGGACCGACGCTGATCAACAACGTGGAGACGCTGTCCAACGTCCCCCACATCGTCGCCAACGGCGCCGACTGGTTCAAGAGCTTTGGCACCGAGCAGTCGCCGGGCACAAAGGTCGTCTCGGTCTCCGGTTGCGTGCAGCGGCCCGGCAACTACGAAGTCGAGCTGGGCATCCCGACCCGGGAGCTGATCTATGACCTGGCCGGCGGTCCCGGGGACGGCCACCAGGTGAAGGCCTTCTACCCCGGGGGCTCGTCCTCGCCGGTGCTGACCGGGGACGACCTCGACGTCCCCTACAGCTTCGAGGCGATGGCCGACGCCGGGTCGATGCTCGGCTCTGGGTCGATCATCGTCGCCGACGAGCGGGTCTCGATCCCGCAGATGGCGCTGCGCACGGCGCGCTTCTACCACCACGAGTCGTGCGGCAAGTGCACCCCCTGCCGCGAGGGCACCAACTGGACCGTGAAGATGCTGGGGCGGGTCACCGACGGCGAGGCGACGCCGATGGACCTCGACGTCGTCGCCTCGGTGCAGGACAACATCATCGGCAACTGCCTCTGCGTGCTCGGCGACTCGATGGCGATGCCGGTCGGGGCGATGGTGCGCAAGTTCCGGGCCGAGTTCGAGGAGCTGCTCTACACCGAGGACACCGGGGTGGCGCGGATCGGCGCCGTGGTCGGCAAGCCCGAGCAGATGGGGGCGATGCGGTGAGCCCGGAGGCCAAGCGCGAGATCACCCTGATCATCGACGGGCGCGAGGTCGCGGCGCCCGAGGGCGAGATGCTGGTCGACGCGGCCAAGTACGGCGACGTCGAGATCCCAATCTTCTGCTACGAGCCGAAGCTCGGCCAGCCGGTCGGCGCCTGCCGCATGTGCCTGGTCGAGATCGAGGGGACTCCGAAGCTGCAAACCGCCTGCTCGACCCCGGTGCGCGACGGCATGGTCGTCTACACCCAGACCGACCAGGTCAAGGAAGCCCAGAACGCGGTGGTCGAGTTCCTGCTCGTCAACCACCCGCTCGACTGCCCGGTCTGCGACAAGGGCGGCGAGTGCCCGCTCCAGGACATCGCGATGGGCTGGGGCCCGGGGCGCAGCCGCTCCACCGACCCCAAGCGCCACTTCCAAAAGCCGCTGCCGCTCTCGCCGCTGATCGCGATCGACCGCGAGCGCTGCATCCTCTGCTACCGCTGCGTGCGCTTCAGCCAGGAGATCTCCGAGGACTCGCAGCTACAGCTGCTGGACCGCGGCGACCGCTCGTTCGTCGGCACCTTCGACGATCGCCCCTACATCGCGCCCTTCCACGGCAACATCACCGAGCTCTGCCCGGTCGGGGCGCTCACCTCCTACACCTATCGCTTTCGCGCCCGCCCCTGGGACATCGAGCAGGGCGGGTCGATCTGCACGTTGTGTCCATCTCAATGCAATGTGGGCTTCACGGTCCGCGACGAGCAGGTGAAGCGGGTGCTGGCCCGTGACAACCCCGAGGTCGACGACGGCTGGCTCTGCGACAAGGGGCGCTACTCGTTCGAGATGCTCGCTTCCGAGCAGCGAATCACGGCGCCCCAGATCCGCGAGGGAGGCAACCTGCGCGAGGCGAGCTGGGCGGAGGCGATCGAGCGCGCCGCGGCCGGGCTGCGCGAGGCGGGCCCCGCGAGCGCCGCGATCGTCGGCGACGCATCCAACGAGGAGGGCTACCTCGTGCAGCGGATCATGCGTCAGGCGCTGGGCTCGCCGAACATGGACTCGCGCCCCGGCGGCGGCCCCGACCGGCACCGGGTGATCGAGCTGTCGCGACCCGAGCTGTCGGTCTCGACGCGGGCGATCGACGACGCCGACGCGGTGCTGGTGATCGGCACCGATCCGCTGCACGCCTCGCCGATCCTCGACCTGCGGATCCGCAAGGCGGTGCGGCGCAACGGGGTCCGGCTGGCGGTAGCCAACGAGCGGCCCACGGCGCTCGACGGCGGCGCCGAGGCCGTCGCCCGCTACGCCCCGGGCGGGGCGGCGGCGTTCCTCGCCGAGTTGAACGAGGGGATGGCCGTGATCCACGAGGGCGGGGAGGCCCAAGGCGAGACGGCGGCAGCGGCGTCGCTTCTGTGCGCGGCCGGCCGACCGGTGATCGTCTGGGGTGAGCGCCTCGGGCGTGGCGAGGCCGGGCCGGTCGCCGTCGACGCGCTGCTAGAGCTGGCACGAGGACTGGGCTGCTCGGACAGCGACGGGGCCGGCCTGCTGGGAGTGCCCGAGACCACCAACGCGCGCGGCCTGCGCGAGGTCGGGGTGCTGCCCGACGCCGGGCCGGGCCTCACCGAGGTCGATTCGGGCCGCGATGCGGAGGGAATCCGGGCGGCGCTGGAGGCCGACGAGCTGAGGGCGCTGCTGCTGTTCGGCGCCGATCCGGTGCGCGACCATCCCGGTTCGGCTGCTTGGGACCGGGCGCTGAAATCGGCCGACTTCGTGGTCGCCTTCGCGATGTTCGAGGATGCCTCGGCGGCGCAGGCCGACGTGATCCTGCCACTCCAAAGTCACGCTGAGAAGGAGGGGACGATCACCCATCCGGACGGGCGCCTGCAGCGGGTGCGGCCGAACGTCGAGGACCCGGGCCAGGTGCGCCCTGTCTGGGAGGCGCTCTGCGAGCTGGCCGCTGCGCTCGACCACGAGACGGGGCTCGAGTCGGCCCCCGACGTGCTCGCCACGATCGCCAAGGAGGTGCCGATCTACGCCGGGATAACCGCTGAGGAAATTGGCGGCCGGGGAGTCCGCTGGCAGGAACGTGATGCCGGCGGGGCCCTCCCCGAGGGTTTGTCGGAGCGCGGCCGATCCGCAGACGGTGCCATCGACGCTTCTCCGCGCGACACCTCTACCCGAGGGGAGGGCCCCGTCGGCGGCGAGCTCTTGCTCGGCACCTACCGCGACCTCTGGGCCACACCAGTGACCGAACTCAATCCGCCGCTCAGGTTCCTCGCCCCGCAGCAGCGCGTCGAGCTCGCTCCGGCGGATGCGCAGCGGCTGGGACTCGAGGATGGGGATGAGGTCAGCGTCGCTCAGAACGGGACCAGCGTGGGCGCCCGCGTGGCGATCCGCGAGCGCATGGGCGAGGGCGCCTGCTTTTTGATCGAGGGAACTGCCGCCGACAACGCGAACGCGCTGCTGAACGGCGGGCCGGTCGCGGTCGAGATCACAAAGGTGGGCAGCAAGTGACGCTCCCACTCGCCGACACCGGCTTCGCCGAGGCGACCTGGGTCATGGTCGTCAAGTCGCTGGTCATCTTCATCGTCGTCTTCAGCGTCCTGCCGCTGCTCACGGTGCTGGAGCGGAAGCTGATCGGCCGCTTCCAGAACCGCTACGGGCCGAACCGGGTCGGCCCGTTCGGGATCCTGCAGCCGCTCGCCGACGTCGGCAAGCTGCTCGGCAAGCAGGCCTTCCGCCCCCAGAACGCGGTCGCGACCCTGTTCGTGCTCGGGCCCGCGCTGGTCGTGCTCTCCGCCGTCCTCGCGCTGGCGATCCTGCCGTTCGGCGACGTCAAGGACGGGGTCGGCTTCTACGGAATCGACGTCTCGATCGGGATCCTCTACTTCTTCGCCGCCGGCTCGATCGGCTTCTACGGGCTGCTGCTGGGCGGCTGGGCGTCGGGCTCCAAGTACAGCTTCCTCGGTGCGATGCGCGCGGCGGCGCAGCTGATCTCATACGAGGTCTCGATGGGGCTGGCGCTGCTGGGCGTGATCATGATGGCCGGCTCGCTGTCGCTGGTCGACATCGTCCGCCAGCAGAACCAGATCTGGTTCATCGTCCCGCAGCTGGTCGGCTTTCTGATCTTCATGGTCGCCGGCTTCGCGGAGACCAACCGCGCTCCCTTCGACCTGCCGGAGGCCGACTCGGAGCTGGTGCAGGGCTACATGACCGAGTACGGCGGCATGCGGTTTGGAAGCTTCCTGCTGGTCGAGTACCTGGAGATGACGGTCGTCGCGGGGATCGCCGCGGCGATGTTCCTCGGCGGCTGGATGGGCCCCGGCCCGGGCTTCTTGGACCCGATCTGGATGGCGGCGAAGATCTTCGTCCTGCTGCTGCTCTTCATCTGGGTGCGGGCGACGCTGCCGCGGCTGCGCTACGACCAGCTGATGTCGCTGGGCTGGAAGGTGCTGCTGCCGCTGGCGACGCTGAACGTTCTCGTGACCGCGGTGCTGGTGGTGGTCCTGTGAGCGCGAGGCTCAGACAAGGAGATTGATGGAGGGCCGAGCGCGAACACCCGGTGACGTGAGCGAGTTCGCCTACCTCAAGGACGACTCGGTGATCGAGGTGCAGCGCGGGCCGGAGCCGGGCGGGATCGGCGGCGCCTACCGGGCCTTCGGGGAGACGCTGCGGGGGCTGAAGACGACCTTCGGGCGCATCATCGAGGGTCCGATCACGGTCCAGTACCCGGAGGAGAAGACGCCGGTCTACCCGCGCTTCCGCGGCCGCCACAAGCTTCATCGCTTCGAGGACACCGGGCTGGAGAAGTGCGTCGGATGCTCGCTCTGCGCCGCCGCCTGCCCCGCCGACTGCATCCGTGTCGTCGCGGCGGAGAACGACCCAGATCACCGCGTCTCCGCAGGCGAGCGCTACGCCTCGGTCTACGAGATCAACCTCAGCCGCTGCATCTTTTGCGGCTACTGCGAGATCGCCTGTCCGTTCGACGCGATCACGATGGGCCACGACTACGAGCTGTCCGACTACAACCGCTCCGACCTGATCTTCACGAAGGAGATGTTGCTGGCGGAGCCGATCGAACGCACGCCGCTGAGGGGGGAGGGCGAGTAGGTGGAGGCCGTCGCCTTCTTCGCTGGGGCGATCGGGGCGCTGGGGGGCGCGATCGCGATCATCGCGCTGCGCAACCCCTTCTACAGCGTGCTGGCGCTGATCGTCCATCTGGTCTCGCTGGCGGGGCTGTTCCTGATCCTGCATGCGGAGTTCGTCGCCGCCGCCCAGGTTGTCGTCTACGCCGGCGCCGTGGTGGTCCTCTACGTCTTCGTCGCCGCCTACGTCGGCGGTGTCCAGGAGCCCGCCTGGGAACCGATCCCCGGCCAGCAGTTCCTCGCCCCGCTGCTCGGCAGCGTGCTGTTCGTCGAGTTGTCGATCGCGGTGCTCGGCTCCTCGCTCAAGGCACTGGACACAGACGGGCCGACGATCCCGCTCGGCTTCGGCTCACCGGGCGGCATTGGGCGCATCCTGCTGGAGCGCTTCCTGATCGCCTTCGAGGCCGCCTCGATGCTCCTCCTCCTCGCCGCCGTGGGCGCTGTGGTGCTGGCGGGCAGAAGGCGCGCCTCAGGAGAAGGTGGGGATGGGGCCACCCCCTCCGAACGTTTTGCGCAGTCGGCCGCCGAGCGCATGGTCGAGCCGGAGACGCAGCTCGGCCGACCTGCGAGTGAGGAGGGCGGTGGCCCCATCCCACCAACCCCAGGACCCGCCTACTGATGGACACCAGCTGGTACATCGTCCTCTCGGCGCTGCTGTTCGCGGTCGGCGCCGCCGGCGTGCTCCTGCGCCGCAGCCCGCTGGTCATCCTGCTTTGCCTCGAGCTGATGCTCAACGCCGGCAACCTGGCACTGGTCGCATTCAGCCGCATGCTCGGCAACTCCGACGGGCAGATCTTCGCGATCGTCGTGATGGTCGCCGCCGCCTGCGAGGTCGTGGTCGGGCTGGGGCTGATCGTGGCGATCTACCGGCGGCGGCTGCCGCTGAACGTCGACGAGCTCAGAGGCCTGCGCGGATGACCCGTCATTCGTCATTCGTCATTCGTCATTCGGGAGGAGCACGGGCGTGACTCCAACCGCCTTCGCGTGGTTGGTGCTGCTGTTTCCCCTCCTGGGGTCGATCGTGATCGGGCTCGGCTACCGCGTCTGGCCCGGCCGGGCGCCGGGCTGGATCGGCACCGGCGCGATCGGGCTCTCCTTCGCCGCCTCGATCGGAGCGCTGATCTCGCTGCTTGACCACCCCGACTCAGGGCGCCAGCTCAGCTCGACGCTGTGGACCTACGCCAACGCCGCCGGGCTGGACATCAAGCTCAACGTCTTCGTCGACCCGCTGTCGGTGTTCATGATCCTCGTCGTCTCGGGGGTCTCGACGCTGATCCACCTCTACTCGGTCGCCTACATGGACTCCGACCGGGGCTACACCCGGTTCTTCAGCCTCCTCAACTTCTTCGTCTTCTCGATGCTGCTGCTGGTCCTGGCCGGCAACTTCGTGCTGCTGATCGTCGGCTGGGCGTTCGTCGGCTTCGCCTCCTACGCGCTGATCAGCTTCTGGTATCGGCGCGCCACCGCGACCACGGCGGGGATGAAGGCGTTCGTGATCAACGTCTTCGGCGACGTCGGGCTGGTCATCGCGGCGATCCTGATCTTCCGCGAGTTCGGCCAGTTCGACTACACCGACGTCTTCAGCCGCGCGCCGCATGTCTTTCACACCAACGAGTGGACCGTGGTCGCGATCTGCCTGCTGCTTCTGGCCGGGGCGTTCGCGAAGTCGGCGCAGCTACCGCTTCACACCTGGCTTCCCGACGCGATGGAGGGCCCGACCCCGGTCTCGGCGCTGATCCACGCGGCGACCATGGTCACGGCCGGCGTCTATCTGATCGCCAGGACCCATCCCCTCTTCGACCTCGCCCCAACCGCCGCCGACATCGCCGCCTTCACGGGGTTGGCCACACTGCTGGTCGCCGGCACGATCGCCCTCGTCGTCACCGACCTGAAGCGGATCATCGCCTACTCGACCATGAGCCAGATCGGCTACATGGTCGTCGGGGTCTCGATCGGCGCCTACTCGGCGGGGCTGTTTCACCTCATGACCCACGCCTTCTTCAAGGCGCTTCTGTTCATGGCCGCCGGCTCGATCATCGCCGCGATGGCCAACCGCCAGGACATCGACCGCATGAGCGGCCTCGGAAGGGCGATGCCGTTCACCGCCGCGACGCTGATCATCGGGGCGCTGGCGCTATCCGGGTTCACCGGCACCTCCGGCTTCTTCTCCAAGGACGAGATCCTCTCCTTCGCCGCCGACCGCGGCGGCTTCTATCTGATCTTCACCGTGCTCGGCTACGTCGGGGCGCTGATCACTGCGGTCTACTCGTTCCGGATCGTGTTCCGGGTGCTCGTCGGCGAGCCGTGCCCCGAGGCGCGCGAGCTACAGGAGACCGGCCAGGTGGTCCACGCCGAGCCCGAGAACCCGGCCACCGGCGAACAGGAGGACACCGACGTCGGCTTCCCCGGTGCCGAGCACCACATCGCCGAGCAGGCGCCCCCGATGCGGATCGCGATGGGCGCCCTCGCCTTCCTCGCCCTGTTTGCCGGCCTGGTGCAGATACCGGGGGTCGACGAGGTGATCCACAACTTCCTCGCGCCCACGTTCGCCGACTCGAAGCTGGCCGCGATCCAGCCCTCGACCGGCGCCGAGTGGGAGGGCCTGGCGATCGGCACGCTGATCGCCCTTTCGGGGATCGGGATCGCCTACCAGCTCTACGTGCGCCAACCGGGGACCACGGCGCGGCTGATCGAGCGCCTGGGTCCGTTGCACACCTTCCTGCTGCACAAGTGGTACTTCGACGAGCTGATCGACATCCTGATCGTCCGTCCGGCGCTTGCGATCGGGTCGTTCTGCAACCGCACCTTCGAGCGGGTCGTGGTGCAGGGGATCGTCAACGGAACGGTTGACATGGTGCGCGGCGCCGGCGGGGTTGTGCGCACTGTGCAGTCGGGCTTCGTGCGTTCCTACGCACTGCTGCTTGTGACCGGCTTCGCTGCCCTCGCCCTCTACTTCCTGATCCAGAGCTCATGAGACTCGTCATTCGTCATTCGTCATTCGTCGTTCGGGGGCAAAGGCTGTGATCAATTCCGTTCTCTGGACTCCCCTCTTGTTCGGCGTACTCGGATTGGTCGCGCCGCGGCGCTGGACCGGCTGGGTGGGGACGCTCGGCGCCGCGGTCACGCTGGGGCTGGCTATCGCGTTGCTGGCCGGCTTCGACAGCGGCGCCAACGGCCTGCAGAACACCACCGACGTGGCCTGGATCTCGGGCCTCGGAGTCCGCTACAGCCTCGGGCTGGACGGGCTCAACGTCTTCCTGATGATGCTGACGGCGGTGCTCTGGCTGCCCGCGATCGCCTTCTCGGCGCTGCGCGAGCCGGAGCGCCCGCGCACCTACTTCCTGATGCTTGCGCTCGGAGAGACCGCGACGATGGGCGCGTTCCTGGCCCAGGACCTGCTGCTGTTCGTCCTCTTCTTCGACCTGATGCTGGTGCCGTTCTACTTCCTGTTCGGCGTCTGGGGCCAGGACCGGGCAGACGGCGTGCGGGCGTCGGCCGCGACGCTGAAGATGATCATCTACACCCTGGTCGGCTCGCTGCTGATGCTGGTCGGGGCGATCGCCACCGCGATCCTCGCCGCCGACGGCGGCCAGGTCAGCTTTTCGATCGCCGACCTCCAGCACCACGTGCTGTCGAGCGGCAGCCAGTACTGGATCTTCTGCTTCTTCGCCGCCGCGTTTCTGGTCAAGATGCCGGCCTTCCTGCTGCACGGCTGGATGCCCGACGCCTACCGAGCGGCGCCGCTGCCGGCCCTCGCCGTATTCAGCGGCGTGCTCGCCAAGGTCGGCGCCTACGGCTTCCTGCGCATCGTGCTGCCGCTGTTCCCCGACGCTTCCCGCCACTTCCAGGAGCTGGTCCTGGTCATCGCCCTGGCCTCGATCCTCTACGGCTCGGTGATGGCCTTCACGCAGACCAACGTGCGGCTTATCGCCGGCTACTCGTCGGTCGCGCAGCTTGGCTTCATCACCGCCGGGATCTTCGCGCTGCGTCCCGATGGGGCCAATGGAGCGCTTCTACAGATGGTCAACCACGGCCTGGTCGTGGCGCCGATCATCCTCATCATCGCGCTGCTCGCTGAGCGCACCGGGACCGAGGACCTACGCGAGATGGGAGGGGCCGCGCTGCGAGCGCCGGTGCTGGCGACGCTGTTCCTGATCGTCGCCCTGGCCACCCTCGCGATGCCGGGCTCGGCCAACTTCATCGGCGAGTTCTACATCCTCAACGGGCTCTTCCAGGCGAAGATCGTCTTCGCCTTCGTGGCCGCCGCCGGGATCGTGATGTCCGCCTACTACGCGCTGCGCCTCTACCAGCGCACGATGCACAACCGCAAGCCCGAGCGGGTCGAGTCGCGCGACCTCAAGTTGCGTGACGTGCTGGTGCTGGCGCCGCTGGTCGCGTGCATCGTGACGCTGGCCTTCTACCCGCAGCTGATCCTGCATCGGACCGACGATTCCGCGAAGGGCGCCGTGGCGGCAGCGTGCAATCCGATCTCGTACGCGGGAATTGGAAACGTGCCCGTTAGGGACCTTTCCGACAGCTGCCCTGGCGGCAACGACAAGACGACCTATCTCGGCCTGGTGGCGAAGTGAACTTCCACGCCCCCCACATCGACTACGCCGGCGTCTCGCCGATCATCGCGCTGACCGCGGGGATCTGCGTCGTCCTGCTTGCGGGCGTCTTCGACCGGCTGAAGTCAGCGGTGCCGCTTCTCACCTTGACCACGCTTGCCACGGCGGCCGGACTCTTCATCTGGCAGTGGGGCGAGCGCGAGGACCTCGTCGCGGGCGCGCTTCGCCTCGACGAGCTGGCCGTGGCGGTGGCGCTGATCGCGATCGCCGCCGCCGCGATCACGGTGTTGCTGTCGATCCGCGAGCCGGCCGTCGAACAGGCCGGCGGCGGCGAGTACCACACGCTGCTGCTCGGCTCGGTGCTGGGGATGTCGCTGCTCGCCGAGGCGCAGAACCTGATCAGCTTCTTCGTCGCGATCGAGACCCTCTCGATCCCGCTCTACGTGCTCTGCGCCACGAATCTGCGGCATGAGAAGTCGCTCGAGTCGGGGCTCAAGTACCTGATCATCGGCTCGCTCGGCTCGGCGACGCTGCTCTACGGGCTCGCCTTCATCTACGGCGGATCGGGGTCCACCGACTTCACCGGCATCGCGCAAGGGATTGGCAAGGCGGGAGTGCTCGGCGACCCGCTGGTGCTGATGGGGATCGCGCTCGCCGCCACCGGGCTGGCGTTCAAGATCTCGATCGCCCCCTTCCACCAATGGACGCCGGACGTATACGAGGGCGCGCCCACCCCGATCACCGCCTTCATGGCGGTCGCCACCAAGGCGGCGGCGTTCGCCGTCTTCGTGCGCTTCTTCGACGTCGCGCTGGCGCCTGAGTCCGGCGACTGGGACGTGGCGTTGGCGGTGCTGGCGGCGGTCTCGATCGCGGTCGGCAACATCGGCGCCCTCAATCAGCGGTCGCTGAAGCGAATGCTCGGCTACTCGGGGGTGGCCCAGGCCGGCTACATGCTGGGCGGCCTGGTCGTCGCATCGGAGGCCGGGGTCAACGCGCTGGTCTTCTACCTCGCCGTCTACACGCTGATGAACATGGCCGCCTTCGCCGTGATCGCCGCCCGCGAGCGCGAGACCCCCTACGGCGACGACATCCGCTCGGTCGAGGGGCTGGGACGCGACCGGCCGCTGCTCGCCTGGCCGCTGACGATCTCGATGCTGGCGCTGGCCGGGCTTCCGGCGACCTCGGGCTTCATGGGCAAGCTGTTCCTGATCGAGGCGCTGGTCGACGGCAACTACACCTGGCTCGCGGTGGCGATCGCGATCGGCACCATGGTCTCGCTCGGCTACTACCTGCGGGTGGTGGCGGCGGTCTGGATGCGGCCGGCCACCGAGGTCGTTGCGACACCGGAGATGCCGGCGATCGCCGGCGCTTCCCCGGAGGCGGACGCGATCGACCCCGACGCCGGACGGCGCGCCTACCTGGTCGGCCCAGCGCTGCTGGCAGCCGCGGCGACGGTGTTCTTCGGCGTCATCCCGCAGCCGCTGGTCGCCTGGGCCGAGCACGCAGGTGCGGCGCTGGCGCAGTTTCTGCCGTGAGCGAAGGCGGGCGCAGGGGGCGAGCTTGCCTCCTGCCGGACTTGACCAAGGAATGCCGTAAACACGGCGCTGCCTGGCCTGAATCAGACCGTAGCACATATGCTACGCTCGTAGCATGGACGACAAGGTGTCGGTCAGAGACCTCCGTAACCACATCAGCGCCGTGCTGCGGCGCGTGGAGAGCGGGAAGCGGATAACGGTGACAGTCGATCGACGCCCGGTAGCCGAGCTGTCACCGCTGCCGCGCCGGCGCACCTGGGTGCCGAGCGAGGAGGCGCACCGTGCGCTGGATGGGGCGCTCGCCGATCCGGCCCTCGTCAACCAACTGCGAGCCGCCCTCCCCGACACTACGGACCAGCTCTGACTCGCCTGCTCCTCGACACGTCGGTGCTCATCGCCGAGGACCAGGGGCGGTCGATGCGCGCCTTCCCTTCGGGCGAGACGACCATCTCCGTGGTCACCCTCGCGGAGCTCGAATTGGGCGTGCACCTCGCCGAGGACACGGATTCTCGCGCCGCGAGAATCGAGACGCTGAATCGCGTCCGCGAGCTGTACGCGGCGGTGCCGATCGATGACGCAACGGCCTCGGCCTTCGCGAGCCTGGTCGCCCACCTCAGGCAATCCTCGGCCAGAGCGCCAATACAGGACACATGGATTGCGGCCACGGCTGTCGCGCACGACGCCGCGGTGTGTACGCAAGATTCCGACTTCGATGCGCTCGAGGGTCGTCAGGGTCTGCGTGTGCTCAGGATCTGAGTCGGTTCAGGTCGCAGCCCGTGAGATCCTTGGCCCGTGCTCCAACACGTCTCGCTCGAGGTGCCTCCGGACCAGGTCCAGCACATGGTCGAGTTCTGGGGCCTGCTCGGCTTTCAGCCCACGAAAGCTCCCGAGCCGATTGCCCCCTACGTCACCTGGTTGCAGCGAGACGGCACCCAGATCCATCTGATCCACACCGATGACGCCACCGCCCCGCCGCTCGGCCACTCGGCCGTCGTCGCCGAGGACTTCGACGCCGCCGTGGGACGGCTGCGCGACTCGGGGTTCGAGTTCGAGGAGGCGCAGGAGCTGTGGGGCGCGAGACGCGGCTTCGCGATCGCGCCGGGCGGCCATAAGGTCGAGCTGATGGCGTCTCCACCTCCGACCGACTAGTCGATCGTTGATCGGCGCCTTGTCCGCCGCCGATCCGATTCATAGGATCATCAGCCCGATGCGATACCCGGTCGAGTCATTCACAGAGCAGGAGCAAGCGCTGCTCGCCCCCCACTTCACGAACCTCGATCGCCCCGTGTTCGCGCTCACCAACCTCCCCGAGACGGTGAAGGGGGCGCTGTTCGCGCGCTACTCGCGCTATCCGGGGACGGTGAGGCGCCTGTTCCTGGACGAGTTCGCCGAGGACATCCCGAAGGGTGGCCGTCCATTCGACGGCGAGGAGGGCGAGCGTGCGGCCGGCCTCTACGAACGCGTCTTCATGGGCTACGGCGACGACTCGATCGCCCAGGTCGGGGGGGCGCACATCGCCTGCGAGTGGGTCTCCAACATTCTCACCAAGGTCCTGCAGCGCGGCCGCCTCGCCGCCTATCTGGAGCAGTCGACCCGCTACATCCCCTACGACCAGCCGATGCCCGCCGAAACCGGCGGCCGCTACCGCTACTACACCGACCGCCAGCTCGGACCGCCGTTCTCGACCGCGATGGACGAGCTGTTCTCGATCTACTCGGCAGCCCTGCAGACGGTCGAGGCCTGGGCGGCGGAGCGCTGGCCGCGCGGTAATGAGCCCGAGCCGGCCTGGCGGCGCTCGATCCGGGCCAAGGCGCTGGACCTGCTGCGCGGGCTGCTGCCGGCTGCGACGCTCAGCCACGTGGGGATATTCGCCTCCGGCCAGGCCTACGAGCAGCTGCTTCTGCGGTTGATGGCCTCGCCGCTGCCCGAGGCCCGCGAGTTCGGCTCGATGATCCTGGCCGAGCTTCAGAAGGTGATGCCGAGCTTCGTGGCCAGGGTTGAACGCCCAGACCGCGGTGGCGAGTGGATCTCCTATCTGCAGGCGCGTCGCGATGCGACCGAGAGCTGGGTCGGGCGGCTCGGGCTCGAACGCCGCGCGCCCGACGACGCCCCGTCGGTGGAGCTGATCCACGTCGATGGCTCGGAGGAGGACCTGCTCGCCGCCTGTCTGTTCGAGTCCGCGCAGGTGCCCGAGACCGAGATCCGGGCCCGGCTCGACGTCCTCGATGCCGACGAGCGGGCGCAGCTGCTCGCGGACCTGGTCGGCGAGCGCGGCAACAGGCGCTACCGGCCGGGCCGCGGCTTCGAGGCGCTGCGCTACCGCTTCGAGATCGTCAGCGACTACGGGGGCTTCCGCGACCTCCAGCGCCACCGCATGCTGACCTGTCAGTGGCAGCGGCTCACCCCCGACCTCGGGGCGGGCGTGCCGGAGGAGGTCCGCGATGCCGGCCTCGGCGATGAGTTCGAGCGGGCGCTGGAGATCTCGCGGACTGAGTTCGAGCGTCTCGAGGAGGCCGGGTTGCGCGACGCCGCCCCCTATGCGCTCTGCCTCGGCTACCGGATCCGCTACGTGCTCGACCTCAACGCTCGCGAGGCCATGCACCTGATCGAGCTTCGATCGGGGCGCGAGGGCCACCCGACCTATCGCGCGGTCGCGCAGGCGATGTTCGAGCGGATCGACTCCGTACACCCGGCGGTCGCCGCCGCGATGAGCCACGTCGACCTCTCCCGCGAACCGCGGTTGGAGCGGGTGCTGAGCGAGATCCGCAATCACCGCCGTCGGGTGGAGGCCGGCGTGCACTCAGACGCGCCGCCGGGGCTCAGCGGTCTCGGCTGAGCACGAGTCGAACCTTCGGCGCGGTCGCTTCGTAGTATGGCGCGGATGGCGCGTCGCGATTCACGCCTGGGATGGTTGCGCCCGCTGGCGCTGGCGGTCGTGCTCGTCGCCGCGCTCGTCGCTCCGGCCGCGATCTCGGCATCGGCCGCCGGCGACGATGCGGTTTCACAGCCGGGCCCGGCCGCGAGCTCCTCGACTGGGGTCGATCCAAGCGCGACCGCGCCGACCACGGTCCCGGCTGCGCCGGTCCCACCTGGGTCGAGCCCGGCGCAATCGGGCGCCACGCCCCCCGCTTCCGAATTGCCCGCTCCCTCGCCGCCCAACCCAGCGCCCACCGCGGTAACAGTCTCACGGGCAAGCGCCTCGGCCTCGAAATCAGTCTCGATCGTCGACTTCGCCTTCAATGCCGGCTCGATCACCGTAGACGCCGGTGACACGGTGCAGTGGACGAACGACGGCCAGGTCCCCGAGGGCCACGACGTCACCGGCGACGGGCTCGACTCCGGGGTGCTCCATTCCGGCGCCAGCTACAGCCACACATTCAGCAGCGCCGGAACCTTCTCCTACATCTGCTCGATCCACCCGAGCATGCACGGCACAGTGACGGTCCTGGCGCGTTCTTCGGGCAGCTCCGGCGGATCGAACGGCTCCAGCGGAGGCGGCTCGGGGAGCTCCGGCACCTCGACGCCGTCGACCACCGGCGCCGGCTCGGAGTCGGCGGCGGTCAGCTCCCCCGACGCCGCCGGCTCGGGCAGCTCGCTGCCGTCGACCGGCTCCGACTCGCTGCTGCTGGCGACCCTGGGAGTGGTTCTCGTGAACCTCGGCCTGGCGCTGCGCATCCTCGACGCGGGCCGCGGCCCGCGTCGGCGCTCCTAGCTTGCGGCCAGCGGCTGCGCCGCGCCCTCCGCGACCCCGATCAGCTCGCGCATGAACGCCGGCAGGTCGTCGGGGCGCCGCGAGGAGACGAGGTTGCCGTCTACGACCACCTCGGCGTCCTCCCACTCGGCACCGGCGTTGCGCAGGTCGTCGGCGATGGTCGGATAGGAGGTCACCCGCCGCCCATCGACGATCCCGGCCGAGACCGGCACCCAGCCGGCGTGGCAGATGAAGGCGACAGGCTTCCCGGCGGCGTCCATCGCTCGCACCAGCTCCAGAACGCCCTGGTCGGCACGCAGCTTGTCGGGCCCCATGCCGCCGGCGATCACCAGGATGTCCAGCTCGTCGGCGTCGACCGCGGAGGCGGCGCGCTCGACCTCCAGCGGCTGCCCGTGCTTTCCGCTCAGCTCGCCCTCCTCGATGCCGACGATCGTCACCTCCGCCCCGGCCTCGCGAAGCCGGTGGTAGGGGTAGGTCGCCTCGCTGTCCTCGAAGGCTGGGCCGATCATCACCGCGGCGTTGCGCCCCTGAAGCGGTTTGTGCGTGTGGTGGGTCATCGATCTCTCCTTTCGAGGGCTCTGGCGAGGATATTCACCCTGCGCAACGTCGGCTACGTGGGATCCTCGCTCCGTGAAGGCGCGACGCAAACTGACGCTGGTCTTCTTGCTGCTCACGGCGCTGGCCCTGCCGGCCCTCGCCGCCTGTGGTGGCGGTGGCTCGAAGGCGGCGGCCTCCGACCTCTGGCACCCGGCGCCGACCACGGCGCCCTGGCAATGGCAGCTGCAGGGGCCGATCGACGCCTCGGTCCCCGCCGGCGTCTATGAGATCGACGGCTTCTTCGTCTCCGCGAAGACGGTGCGGCAGCTGCATTCGGAGGGACGCAAGGCGATCTGCTACCTCGACGTCGGCTCCTGGGAGAACTACCGGCCCGACAAGGACCAGTTCCCGAAGTCGGTGATCGGCAAGCGCTACCAGGGCTTCCCGAGCGAGCGCTGGATGGACATCCGCAAGATCTCGGTCCTGGCACCACCGCTGAAGAAGCGCTTCGACATGTGCAAGCGCAAGGGCTTCGACGCCGTGGAGCCAGACAACATCAACGGCTACACAAACCCAACCGGCTTTCCGCTCACCGCCTCCGACCAGCTCCGCTTCAACCATTGGGTTGCGAGGCAGGTCCACAGCCGCGGCATGTCGGTGGCGCTGAAGAACGATCCAGAGCAGGCAAAGCAGCTGGTCGGCGACTTCGACTTCGCGGTCGTCGAGCAGTGCTTCCAGTACCACGAGTGCGGGCGCTTCTCTCCCTTCGTCAAGGCCGGCAAGGCGGTCTTCGAGGCCGAGTATGAGATCAGCCCGAGCAGGTACTGCAAGCGGGCCAAGGCGCTGCAGTTCAGCTCGATTCGCAAGTCATACCCGCTGACTGCGAAGCCCTGGAAGCCCTGCACCTGAAGCGCAGCGGCGGCGCTCAGCGGCGGCGCTTGCGCTTGCGGCGCTCGCCGGGCTGGTGTACGGGGTTGACCACGGTCCCAACTTCGCCATCGTCCCCGTCGCCGCTGCCGCCATCCTGATCACCGCTCGCGGGCGGGTCAGACTCGCCCTCCAACGACTCCGCGGCCTTCTCGCCCGCGGTCGGCCACGGGATCGCCTTGCCTTCGGCCCAGGCGGGCGGGCGGCCCTTCGGCGTCCAGCCACCGATCAGCAGGCCGAGGTAGGCGATCCACAGCAGCGTGTACTGGAGGACGAGGATCGACGCCACCCCGAGCGCGGCTCCCAGGGAGCCCCAGAAGCGGGTCAACAAGCCGACCCGCATAGCGTGGAAGCAGGTGTAGGCCATCGCGACCGCAAATCCGAGCGTGCCGGCGATTCCGAAGCCGACAGTGAGGCCGCTCAGCGATTGGTCGCTGATGACGTTCTGGGCGACCTTGTCCGCGTGATCGCCGGTCCCGGCGATCCCCTTGGCGACGAAATCCGGCGCCGCGGCGTGCAGCGAGAGACCGGTGGCCACGGCCAGGCCGGCCAGAAACAGGGGGCCGGCGATGGCCAACCCGATCAGCTGCCCGCGCATCGTCTCGCTGCGGGCGAGGGCCGCCCGGAACAGATAGACGAGCGGGACCGCCAACAGCGCGGAGCCGAGCGCGCGGATCATGTAGGCGAGGATCAAGGTCCCAGAGTCCTTGTCGACCTCGCGCAGCAGCTCGGCGTTGCCGCCCCGCCCGTACTTGCTGGCGAGGAGAACCAGCGAGATCGCGAACAGCACCACCGCGAATATGGTCAGCAGCGCGACAGGGGTGGCCCAGCGCCGCTCGCGCTCGATGATCTGACTCGGGTCCACGTCAGTCGCCCGTCGCGGCGCCCTTGCGCTCCTCGCGCGGCAGCTCGTCTGCCCGCACCGGGTAGTACTCGTGGTCCTGCGGCTCCGCGATCCGTGAGATGCGGTCGCCGACCGCGAGCAGCAGGTCGAGGAAGGGCGCCGCGACCCCGATCAGCGACTCGACGCGCTCGCGATTGCGCCGCTGCGTCGGGGTGAGCGTGCCGCGGGGCGGTGCCGCTGGGGTGCGTTCGTCGGCCATCAGCCGCGCTCGTGGAAGAAGAATTGGGGCAGCGCGCCCTCGATGACCTCCTGGGTCATCCGCTGCGCGACCTCGAGGTTCCCGGTCCGCACCGCGATGTCGTCGAGAGTGACGATTCCGGTCAGCTCGCCCGCATCGACGACCGGCAGGCGGCGCACCCGGTGCTGGACCATCAGCGCCGCCGCCTCCTCGAGCTCCATGTCGGGGTCTCCGCTGACCAGCGGGCGCGAGACCCGCTCGCCGATCGGCGTGTAGGGATCTGAGCCATCGGCGAGCACGCGCATCGCCAGGTCGCGGTCGGTGACCATCGCGATCGGCAAACCGTCGGGTTCGACGATCACCACCGAGCCGACGTTGTGGTCGCGCATCCGCTGGGCGACCTCGGAGGCGCTGACGTCCGCCGAGGCGGTCACCACGCCCGCCGTCATGATCTCTCGGAGCTGCACGGCCGTACCGTATCGCCGCCCGATCGCGCGCGGCGATGCGCTTCGAACGAGGCGAACCCCAGCCGCTCGCATAGCATCCCTGTATATGGCTTCGCCGAAGCAGACGGGTCCGATCGCCGTCTACGGCGCCACCGGCTTCACCGGCTCGCTGGTCGCCGAGGAGCTGAAGCGCCGCGAGGCGGATTTCGTGATCGCCGGCCGCAGCCAGGGAAAGCTGAACGCGCTCTCGACGAGACTTGGAGGCGTCCCGGTCGCGGCCGCGTCGCTTGACGACGAAGCGGCGCTGCGCTCGCTGCTGGAGCCGTGCGCGGCGGTGATCGCCTGCGCCGGGCCGTTCACGCTGCACGGCGAGCCGGTGCTCGCCGCCGCGGCAGAGACCGGCACCCACTACATAGACACGACCGGCGAGCAGCCGTATATGAAGATGGTCTTCGACCGCTATGGGGACCGCGCAGCGGAGCAGGGGGCGGCGCTGGTCACCGGGATGGGGTTCGACTACGTGCCCGGCGACCTGATCGCGTCGCTGACCGCCGCCGGGCTGGAGCCGCTCGATGAGATCACGCTCGCCTACTGGACGCGCGGCTTCGGGGCGACCCGCGGAACGATGCTGTCGGCGATGGAGATCATGCGTGGCGGCGACCTGGAGTGGCGCAACGGCGGCTGGCGCCCCGCCTCACAGAAGGTGAGCCGCGGCAGCTGGCGCTTCCCGGCGCCGGTCGGCGAACAGCCGATGGTGCGCTACCCCTCAGGGGAGCAGATCACCGTGCCGCGCCACGTCGAGACCGCCAACGTGCGCACGCTGCTCAGCGCCACCACCGTGTTGCCGCGACGCCTGGTGCCGCTGCTGCCAGTCGCGATGCCGGCGATGGGGTTGGCGATGCGAACGCCGCTGCGCCGCGCCGCCGGCGCTCTGGTCGATCGCATGCCCGAAGGGCCGAGCGAGCAGGACCGCGCCGGGACCCGCTTCACGATCGTCTGCGAGGCGAAGGCCGGTTCGCAGATCCGGCGCGGCACGGTCAGCGGTCCGGATCCCTATGGCCTTACCGCGGTGACCACCTCACACGGGGCGTTGCTCGCGGCCGATCCCTCCTTTGACCGCGTCGGAGCCCTGGCGCCGGCGCAGGCGTTCGACCCCGGGTCCTTCCTCGACGCCCTGGCGGACTTCGGGGTCGACGCGGAGGTCGAGCCGCTGCCCGAGCCCGCCGCCGCGGCCAATTAGTGGCGCCGAACGGCGCTCGTCCCTCCACGGTGCCCCTGGAGGCCGGAATCGGCCCCGCCAACCCGCCCTGCCCCGCCTGCGGCGAGCCGCTGTTCGGCTGGGCGACCGCACCCGACGCCGCCCCGGTGCGTCGTTGTGAGGCCTGCGGGCTTGGCGTCGTCGGCGACCCCGGCAACGAGGCCGAGGCGCTTGCCGCACTCGAGCAGCTGCGGGTCAGAGGCGGGGACGACCCTCGCTACCGGATCGCGAATCGCGCCAGCCTTCAGGCATCGCTTGGCGGCAGCGGCTGGGCGCTGATCGAGGCCGGGTCGCGCTACCTGTTCACAGCGGAGGCGGTGCGGCGGCTGGCTTCCGGTCGCGACCAGCAGGTCGCGCGGGTGCGCTGGCGCCCCGGTGCCAGCGTCGTGTCGATGTGGGGAACGCTGCTGAACTCGTTCACCTGGGGGCGCAACGTCGCGCTCGGTGCAGTGGGGCGGGCCGTTGCCACGCCCGCCGGTCGGCGATGGCAACGCGCCATCGACGCGTTCATCAGCGTGGTCGCCACTCCGCTGGTCCTTCTCGCCGCAGTGCTGCTGGAGACAGGCGCAGCGCTGGCCGGACGCGGTGGAGTGCTGGAGCTGACGCTGCGGCTCGAGTGAACGGAGCGGTTGGGCCGCGGCGTTGCGCCGCGGCACTGGCATGTCAGGCGCCGAAGGCGCCGCAAGTTGTGTCCGACTCAGAGCAAATCCCTGATCAGGCGCGCGAGTTCGGGCGCACGGCTGACGTGCGGCAGCCCCTCGCCACCCAGCTCGACTAACTCGCTGCCGCCGAGGCGAAGCGCGAGCTGCTCGGAGGTGCTGCGCAAGAGCGCCGGCGTGGCGGCGCCGACGACGATCCGCGATGGCGCGTCGGTGGCCAGCATCTCAGCGGTCCGCAACGACCAGGCGGGCACCGCGCCGAGCTCGGCGAAGAGGCTGAGCGGGCGCTGGCGCGCCTCGGCGCCGACCGCGTCTGGGATCCGCTCCGCACCCGGCCCAAGGTGCGGTAGCCCGCCGCCGAGGTAGAGGTCGATCGCCGCTTCCGGCCCGCCTCCCTGCACGGCCTCGGCGATCCGCTGGCGATCGACCGCCAGTCCCTGGGTGGCCTCTGGCAGGAAGGCGAGCAACGGCGGCTCGACCACGACCGCCCCCCGGGCGAGGTCGCGGTGGCGCAGCAACAGCTCGAGGGCGACCACGCCCCCGAGGCCGGCGCCGCAGACGACCGCCGGTCCGGCGTCGATCTCGCGCAGCAGCGCGTCCGCGTCGGCGGCTTGCTCCTCGACCGTGGTCGCCGCGTACTGCTCCGGGGCACCGGAGGCGCCCCAGCCGCGGCGATCGGGAGCGATCGTGCGCGCGTCGCCGCCGATCGCGTCGATCAGGGGCTCCCAGATCGCCGCCGTCGCCGCCGTCTCGTGCAGAAGCAACAACGGTGGGCCGGCGCCGCGGTCGCGCCAGCTCAGCTCCACCCCGTTGAGGAGCAGCGGACCGCCTACTCGACCCGACTCCAAATCCGGCTGCTGAGCGGCAGGACGATCTTGCGCGGCGAGTAGCGGCCGAGCAATGAGCCCGCGTAGTTGATCCTCCCGGGCACGACGGCGCGCTTTCCGGCTTCCGCAGCCTTCACCCCCTCCTCGGCGACGTCCTCGGCCGAGGTCCAGATGAAGTCCGGCGTGCTCTCCGTGCGCTCCATCCCCGCGGCGTCCATGAACTCGGTCCGCACCGGGCCCGGACAGACCGCGCTCGCAGTCACCCCGGCCCCCTTCAGCTCGTGGTGCAGCGCCTCTGTGAAGCTGAGCACGAAGGCCTTGGTGGCGGCGTAGGTGGCGTTCTTGGGCAGGGGCTGGAAGGCGGCCATCGAGGCGACGTTGATCACCGCGCCGCGACCGCGCTGCACCATGTCCGGCACGTAGCGGCCGGTCAGGTCGACGACCGTCTCGCAGTTGACCCGCACCATCTCGACCTGGCGCTCGCGATCGGCGTCGACGAAGTCGCCCGCGGAACCGAAGCCGGCGTTGTTGACCAGCACCTCGACATCGAGGTCGAGCTCGGCGATCTTGGCGGCAAGCCGATCGCGCTCGGCGGGGTCAGCGAGATCGCAGGCGACGACGCCGGTGCGCACGCCGAAGCGCTCGTGAAGCTGGGTCGCCAACTCGGTGAGCCGGTCCTCGCGCCGGGCGACCAGCGTCAGCGCGTGGCCCCGGCTGGCCAGAGACGTGGCGATCGCGGCGCCGATCCCCGACGAGGCGCCCGTGACCAGTGCGGTGGACGCCTCGCTCGATTCCGGAAGCGCCATCTAGGCGAAGCCTTCGCGCGCTTCGCGAACCAGCGTCACAGCCTCCGGGAAGACGATCCGGATCGCGTCGCGCACCTGCACGGCCTGCTCGTCGCTTCCACCGGTCAGATCAAGCCGGTTGATCGCGGCGACGGTCATCTCGACCGCGAGCCGGATCGCGTTGTCGGCCCAGGCGACGCGCTGCGACGACTGGGCCTGCTCGGCCAGCTCCTCGAGCCTGGCGCGCAACTCCTCGGGGTCGCCGAACATGCCGAATCCGCTTCCTTCCATGAGTTAGAAGGTTAGCCACTGGCCACTGGCCACTGGCCACTGGCCACTAGCCGTAGTCACTAGTGGCGAGTGGCGAAACGTCCCAATCGTCGCGCCATCCGTGAGTGCCCTCTTCTTAGGGTCGCCGGCGTGGGGCTTTCAAGCGATGAGCGCGGTGCGGCGAGCGTCGAGCAGGCGGGGCTGGTGGCGCTGATCGCGCTGCTGATGATCGCGGCCGTGTCCGCCTTCGCCGTCGGCCCGCCGCAGGATGGAGGCCGAGCGATCGGGGCGACGATCGCCCGCCGAATGGCCTGCGCGCCGCGCCTTCCCGACGCCTGCCGCCACCATCCACTCGTACGGGCATACGGCTGGCCGCTCGCCCGTCTCGCCCGAGCTCTCGCGCCGCAGCCGGCCGCTCGCCTCGGCCCTGGTGGCCTGCCACTGGTGCCGGTCGACTTCCGCTATTGCCGCCAGCCGAGCTGCGCGGTGCCGCGGCCCGGCCCCGAGGGCCTTCACCTGACGACGTCGGGCCGGCGCACCGCGGTCTTTACCTCGATCGATGATCAGCGGCGCTCGCGCGGCTACGTCGAGCTGAGCTATTGGCTCTACAGGCCGGGACTGGGCTGGGAGCGTGAGATCCACAAGGCGACCCCCGCCGACGTCGCCGCCGCAAGCGGCACCGCGGTGCTGCTGCGCGACGACCCGAACCTGGTCCCGTTGGAGACGCTGCCGGGCCGCGACCAGTACCGCTTTCCGCCCGGGGAGCGCCCGCCCTGGCAGTGGCGAGTGCCGGGTATCTATCCGGGGTGAGACCTGAGCGCAGCGGCCTGGCGAGCCAGGCGAAAGCGCGATACTGCGGGCGATGTCGGAGGAGAACGTGGAGATCGGCTCCGACACCCTCCGTCGCACCCTGGCCCGCGTTGCGTGGACGGGCCAAATCGGGTAGGACTACGCCGTGAAGAGAGCCCGACAGAGGAGGCGAGTGGTGATTATGGTGCGTGGTGGCGCGATAGCCATGTCGGCGGTAGCAGCGGCGATGGTGCTCGCCGGCTGCACGGACAAGACGACTGGCAGCCAGCAGACCCTCAACTTCACCGAGTCGGACAAGGGGGCGCACTTTGCCCCGATCGGGAATGGCTCCGAAAAGAGCACCCCGCCCGGCAGCGGGTTCGCCCTCTCCATCCCGCTGCAGGACTCCTCGAAGAAGACCGTTGGAGAACTGAACGCGGTCTGCATCGCCACCCAGCCCTCGCCCGGCCAGAGGCTCAAGGGGACGTGCTCTGGCACGGCAGATGTGCCAGACGGGCAGTTGGGCCTCAACGTAGGTGGCCAGGTCGGCGACAACGTGTCCGGTGCGATCGTCGGTGGAACGGGCAAGTACGCAGGAGCAACCGGCACTTTCACCTCGAAGTCCAGCGGCGAAGGGTCGAAGGACACCTTCAACATCACGCTGCCCTAGGCCCTCGAACCCGTCGGGCTGCGGGGAGTAGGCGCTTGCTGAGGGTCGTGCCAAGGTACCCCGCTCTAGCAAGAGATCGGTATTACTAAGGTGCTCTTCCTCCCGGGACTGGGCTGGGAGCGTGAGATCCACAAGGCGACCCCCGCCGACGTCGCCGCCGCAAGCGGCACCGCGGTGCTGCTGCGCGACGACCCGAACCTGGTCCCGTTGGAGACGCTGCCGGGACGCGACCAGTATCGCATCAGAGCCGGTGAGCGCCCGCCCTGGCAATGGCAGCTGAAGAGCATCTACCCAGGGTGAGCCCTCACGCCTGCGCCCCCGCCTTCTCGGCCGCCGCCTGCTTTACCTGCTCCGCCTTCGCCTCGCCTTCGGCCGCGTGGATCAGGGCGCGCCAATCGGTGGTGCGAAAGATCAGCAACAGCGCGGCGAAGCCGAGAAACGCGGACCACGCGGCCATCGCGATCTGGGTGCCGACCGAGAAGGAGAGGACGGCGGTCCGCGACGGTCCCTGCAATGTGGCGAGCAGCAACGCCTGCTGGGCGCCCGCGCCGCCGGGGGTGAAGGGCAGCATGGTGGAGATCGCCTGAACGCTCATCACCAACGTCACGTTCTGGAACGACCCCCCGATCCCGAAAGCCTCGAGAAAGAACCAGAAGGCGGCGAAGCGGCACAGCCAGCCTGCCGCCTGCCAGGAGACGACCTCGCGGACGAAGCGGCGCGGCTCGGCGAGGATCACGACCCCCTGCTTGACCCGCTGCCAGAACTGCTCGGCGCGGCGGGCGCCGATCGCGAACACGATCAACAAACCCACCACCAGCACCGTGACCGCGAACACCAGCAACTGCGGGTGCTGGGCCCAGAAGGAGATTTCGAAGGCGGGCAGGCCGGGCAGCTCGGGCGGACGCGGCAGCAGTCCCTGGGTCAGCGCATAGGCGAGGACCAGCAACCCGGCCGCCGTGTCGAAGATCGACTGAACCAGGAACGACGAGGTGATCGCCGGATAGGTCGAGTGCCTGATCTGACCCCGGGCCAGCAGGATCTTGGTTGCGTCTCCGACCCTGGCCGGGATCACCGCGTTGATCCCGGCACCCGCCAGGTAGGCGCCGGCCACGCCGCGGAACGGAACCCGGGTCTCCGGGTAGGCCGCGTGGAGGATGTTCTGCCAGGCCCGCGCCCGAGCCAGGTACATGGCAAGCAGAAAGAGCAGCGCGAGGATCAGCGGGCCCCAGGAGATGTCGGCGAGGTGGCCGAAGAACTGCCCCGCCGCGTCGAAGAAGGAGCGGAAGCTGGAACCGAGGCTTGCCTGCGGCAGGACCGCGCGCACGCTCACCAAACCGCCTCGTGCTCCTCCATCACGCCGAAGCCCTCGCCCAGCTCGACGCCGTCCAGCGATCCCGAGAAGGTCCCGAACCGGTGCCGGTAGCGGGACCGGAAGACCAGCAGGTTGTCGTTGCGTGCCCGCTCGCTTTCGGCCTCGAAGTCAAGCCGGGCGCCGTCGGCGAACTCGATCGCCTCGAGGCCCGAGAAGGACACCGGGCGGGGCTCGTGGGGGACGCCGCCGAGCCAGATGCCGCGCTCGCTGCGCTCCTCGGGGTCGTTGATGCCGGAGACCAGGTTCCAGGCCACTACCTGGCCGTCGGCCGCCCGCCCCACGCCGGCCGACCAGTGCCAGCTCGTGTGACGCTGGTGATATCCGGCCGACTCGTCGTCGACACCGCGCGCCTGGACCCGCCAGCGCCGTCCGCCGGCGTCGATCGTGCCACTGACCGGGACCCCGGCCCGCTTGCGGGTCCACCCGTAACCGCGCTCGCCGCTCGGGCACAGCGACTCGACCGGCGCGGCGTCGCCGAAACGAAGCTCCGCCGCCACCTCACGCCCCTGCACCCGGACCTCGGGCCCGTCCATCGTCACCTCGCCGCCCCCTGGGAGGACGCGGGTGTGGGCGTGACGACGCCGGCCTTCACGGTCCCAGACCGCCCAGAAGCTCTGCCGGAACGGTCCGATCTCCGCCCGCGCGGCGCAGAGCATGACCTCGGGCGCGTACACGCCCACGTAGCGCCAGCGCTTGCGCATCCGCCCCCCACGAAGCATCGGCATTGGATCGGGCGGGAGCGGTAGGTCGGGGCGACCAGGGCCGGGGCCGCGCCAGGGCGTCAGGGTCACGGGGCGAAGCTACACTAGCCGGCCGTGCCCGAGACCCGGACACAGTCCGAGACCCCCTCCAGCGCCCCCGGGGACCCCTCCGACGAGGCGATGTGTGCGCGCGCCCGTGAGCGATTCACGGGCGACCGCGGCAAGCGAATCCCGCGTCGGCGCAGGCGCCACGCGGCGATGCCGAACCTGATCATCATCGGCGGGCTGAAGTGCGGGACGACCAGCATCCACCACTACCTCGGCCTGCACCCCGGTGTCCAGATGTCAAAGCCGAAGGAGCTCAACTTCTTCGTCGAGGAGCTCAACTGGGACCTCGGCCTGGACTGGTACGAGGCGCGGTTCGACGATCGCCTCCCGGTCCGCGGCGAGTCGTCGCCTCACTACACCAACCTGCCCCGCTTCGACGGCGTCGCGGAGCGGATCCAGCGCCACTGCCCGGACGCCAAGCTGCTCTACATGGTCCGCGACCCGATCAAGCGGATCCTCTCGCACTGGGTGCACGCGAAGGGGGCCGGATATGAGACCGGCGAGCTCGATGAGGTGCTCTCGGTCCCCGACAGCGCCTACGTGCAGCGCTCGATGTTCTGGATGCAGCTACAGCCCTATCTGGAGCGCTTCGACCGCGAGCAGATCGAGGTGATCACCCAGGAGGAGCTACAGGCTGATCGCGAGGAGACGATGCTCAAGGCGTTCCGCTTCGTCGGTGTCGACGAGGCCTTCACCCACGAGCAGTTCGATCGCGAGTGGGAGAAGTCGAGCGCCAAGCAGGGCGACAAGTACCAGGTGATGGAGTGGCTGGTCAAGCTGCCGGGGCTGCGCTCCTTCGATCGCAACTTCGACCGCCTGCCGGAATCGCTGCGCTGGATGGTGGAGAAGGTCGTCCACGACCCCGAGAAGCCCTCGGCTCCGAAGCCGGAGCTCCCCGACGAGCTGTTCGAGCGGATGCGCGGCTGGTTCCGCGACGACGTGGCGGGCCTTCAGGAGTTCGCCGGCCGCCGCTTCGACGGCTGGCACGAGTACTGAGCGCCATGAAGATCTCCGTGGCGGCTGACGAGCTGGTCGGGGTGGCCGAGCCGGTGGTCGCAGAGCTGCGCAAGCGCGGCCACGAGCCGCTCGTCCACGGGGCGCTGTCCGACGAGGAGCGCGACGACTGGGCCTGGGCCTCCGAGGCGGCGGCTCGCGACGTCGCCGAAGGCCGCGCCGATCAGGCGATCGTCTGCTGCTGGACCGGCACCGGCGCTTCGATCGCCGCCAACAAGGTGTCCGGCATCCGCGCGGCGCTCTGCGGCGACGCGCAGACCGCCGAGGGCGCCCGGCGCTGGAACGACGCCAACGTGCTGGCGCTCAGTCTGCGGGCGACCTCGGAGCCCGAGCTGGCCGAGATCCTCGACGCCTGGTTCGGCGCCGCCCCCAGCAGCGAAGCCGAGGACCGCGCCAACGTCGAGCACCTGGACGAGATCGGGCCCGGTTAGCCCGCCGATCAGCCTGTATAAGGGGTGGGGATGCAGCGCCTCCTTCCCAACCCGGGCCCGACGACGGTCGAGCAGCAGCTTTCGGGCCTCGATCTGGTCGACCTCGCCTATACCGACCGCCCCTACGTGGTGGTCAACTTCGCCACCACCCTCGACGGGCGGGCCGCAATCGACGGGCGCTCCGGCGCGATCGGCTCCGACACCGACACCGAGATGCTGCAGATGCTGCGGACCCGCGTCGACGCGGTGATGATCGGCGCCGGCACGATGCGCGCCGAGCGCTACGGGCGCATCGTCTCCGACCCGGCGCTGCGCGCCCGACGAGAGCGGATCGGCCTCCCCCACGACCCGCTCGCGGTGATCGTCTCCGGGCGCCTCGACCTGCCCTGGGACGCGCCGCTGTTCACCGACGGCGGCGGGCGGGTGCTGATCTTCACCGCATCGGAGGCCGAGCCACCGCAGACCGAGACCCCGGTTCGGGTGGAGCGCCACGAGGTCGGCGTCGACATCGCGGAAGCGCTTCGCCACCTGCGCGAGGAGCGCGGAATACGCGCCCTGCTCTGCGAGGGCGGGCCCGGCCTGCACAACCAGCTACAGGCGACCGGTCTCGTCGACGAGCTGTTCCTGACCATCGCCCCGAAGCTCCCCGGGGGCGAGGAACCGCACATTCTCGAGGGAGACCTTCCCCAGATCGGCTTCTGGGAGTTGGCCTGGCTGCTTGAAGAGCGCAGCGAGCTCTTCGCCCGTTACCGGCGCGCCGACTGACCGGGCGCCTCACGGCGCCGGCCGTGTTTGATTCGCCGGGCAAATCGCCGCACGCGGTAGGTTTCAGGCGATGGACTTCTCCCCATCGCCTCAGGTCACCGAGCTCCTGGAGCGAATCCGCTCCTTCATGGACGAGCACGTCTACCCGAACGAGCGCGAGGCGGCCGAGGCGCTCGACGAGGAGGTTGGTCCAGGCGTCGCCTACCCGGCGATCATTCGCGAGGTCCGCGAGCGGGCGCGCGGCGAGGGGCTCTGGAACCTGTTCATGCCCGACGAGCGCTACGGGCCCGGGCTCGCGAACTGGGAGTACGGGATCCTCTGCGAGGAGATGGGGCGCAGCCCGGTGCTGGCGCCAATGGCCTTCAACTGCTCGGCGCCCGACACCGGCAACATGGAGATCCTCGCCGAGCACGGCACCGACGAGCAAAAGGAGCAGTGGCTGCAGCCGCTGCTCGAGGGCGAGATCCGCTCCTGCTTCTCGATGACCGAGCCCGAGGTCTCGGGCTCCGACCCGACGTCGCTTCAGGCAAGCGCCGAGCTCGACGGCGACGAGTGGGTGGTCAACGGCCACAAGTGGTTCACCTCGGGCGCCGTCGGCGCCTCGCTGGCGATCGCGATGGTCGTCACCGAGCCCGAGGGCCACCCCTACGCGCGGGCGAGCATGATCCTCGTCCCCACCGACAACCCCGGCTTCGATCTGGTCAGGCCGATCCCGGTGATGGGGCACGACAAGGGCCCGGGTCACTGCGAGATCCGCTACGAGGACTGCCGGGTGCCAGCCGCCAACCTGCTCGGCGAGCGCGGCATGGGCTTCGTCGTCGCCCAGGACCGGCTCGGTCCCGGCCGCATCCACCACTGCATGCGCGCGATCGGCACCGCCGAACGGGCGATCGAGATGATGTGCGACCGCGCCAACTCGCGCCATGCGTTCGGCGGGCCGCTGGCCGACAAGCAGTTCATCCAGGACTTCGTCGCCAAGTCGCGGATGGAGGTCGACCAGGCCCGGCTGCTGACCCTCTACGCGGCCTGGAAGATGGACACCGAGGGAAAGCGCGCCGCCCGCCAGGAGATCTCGATGATCAAGGTGGTGGCCGCCAACGTGGTGATGGACGTGCTGGACCGCGCGATCCAGACCCACGGCAGCCTCGGGATGACCGACGACACCCCGCTGGCCGCGCTGTGGCGTTTCTCCCGCATGCTGCGGCTCGCCGATGGCCCCGACGAGGTGCACAAAATGGTGATCGCGCGGCGCGAGCTGAACCGCCGGGCGAAGCTGGCCGGGGAAGGCGCCGCGTCAGACGGCGCGGCCCCGGAGCCCGCAAAGACCGCGGGCTGAACCTGCGCGCGAGACCCAGCTAGCCGAGCCGCGCCTCGGCCTCGGCCGCGGCGTTGGCGAGGTCCTCGACCGACTTCGAGAACTCGTCGATGCCCTGGTCGGTCTTTCCGTACTGGCCGGCGGCGTAGCGGGAGTACACCCCCTCGAGGATGATCGCCAGCTTCCAGCGCGCAAGGGCGACGTAGAAGTTGAGCTGGCCGAGGTCGCGGCCGGAGCGCTCGGCGTAGCGTTGCATCAGCTCGTCGCGGGCGGGGAATCCGGCCGCCAGCGTCGGCGGCTGCATCAGCGCCGTGAGCTGGTCGCCGGGCTGCGACCAATAGACGAACAGCAGGCCGACGTCGGCGAGTGGGTCGCCGAGCGTGCACAGCTCCCAGTCGACCACCGCCGCGACCTCGCCCGACTCGGTGAGGATCATGTTGTCGAGCCGGTAGTCGCCGTGGACGATCGTCGCCGCACCCTGGGCGGGAATGCGCGCGACGAGGCGATCGTGCACCTCATCGACGACCGGCAGGTCGCGGCTCTTCGACTTGCGCCACTGGCCCTGCCAACGGTGAAGCTGGCGCGCGACGTAATCCTCCTTGCGGCCCAGGTCCCCGAGCCCCGCTGCGTCGACGTCGACGTCGTGGATGTCGACCAAGGTGTCGACGACCCGCTCGCCGATCGCGTGGCGCTCCGACTCGTCGAAGTGCTCCTCGGCCTCCACCTGCGAGCGCAGGATCGGTCCCTCGACGAACTCCATGACGTAGAAGGGCGCGCCGTTGACTGACTCGTCCTCGCAGAAGCCCGCGATGGGGGCCACCGGCACGTCGGTCGCGGCCAGCGCCGAGACCACCTTCTGCTCGCGGCCCATGTCGTGGGCCGATCCGAGCCGCTTGCCGAGCGGCGGTCTGCGCAGGGCCCAGCGCCGGACGCCGGCGTCGCCGACCTCATAGGTGAGGTTGGAGTGTCCGCCCGAGATCTTGCGGAACGCCAGCGGAAGCTCGACGCCGCCTACGTTGGCCTCGAACCAATCCTCGACCCCGGCGCGGTCGATGCCGTCCGGCACCTCGGTTGTCGGTGTAGCCTCATCGCCCATTCGGGCCCAAGCATATGTCCCCCGACTCGACCCAAAAAGCTCTGCTCGTCGACTTCGGCGGCGTGCTGACCACCGACATCTGGTCCAGCTTCGCCGCTTTCTGCGAGCAGCGCGGTCTCGATGCCGGTGCCGCAAAGCAGCTGTTCCGGGAGAACCCAGATGCGCTCGCCATGCTTCGCGGGCTGGAGACCGGCGAGGTCGAGCCGGCCGATTTCGAGCGCCGCTTCGCGGCGCTGCTCGGCACCGAGCCCGACGGCCTGGTCGCGGGCCTGTTCGCCGGGCTGCGGCCCGATCAGCCGATGCTGGAAGCGGTTGGGCGGGCGCGGGACGCGGGGGTGCCCACCGGGCTGATCTCAAACTCCTGGGTGATGGACCACTACACCGACGAGATCCGCAGCCTGTTCGACGAGGTCGTGATCTCGGCCGAGGTTGGCCTTCACAAACCCCAGCCCGAGATCTACCTGCTGGCGGCCGAGCGGCTCGGCATCGGGCCCGAGGACTGCGTGTTCGTCGATGACCTGCGCGAGAACTGCGCCGGCGCCGAGGCGGTCGGGATGACCGCGGTGCTGCACCGCGATGCCGCCGAGACGATCGCCCGGGTCGAAGAGCTGCTCGGCGTGCAGCTGGTCGCGTAGTAATTGCGGCGGCTTCGCCGCCTGACATGCCAGTGGCGGCGCCCTGCTGGCACCGCCCGGCATCAGTTAGCCGGCCGCGATCATCGCCACCCCGCCGAGCGCCAGCACCACCCCGGCTTGCTGAACCCGCGCGAGACGCTCGCCGAGCACGACGTGGGCCAGCAGGATCGTCGCGACCGGATACAGCGACGCGGCGACGGCCACCAGCGACAGCAGCCCCTCGCTGCTCGCCCCCGCGAACAGGACGTTGGCCAGGGTGTCGAGCACCGCGATCGCCAGCAGCGGCGGCAGGGCGGCGCGACTCACAACCAGCGGTGTCGAGACCGCGAGAGCGGCGAGGACGACGACGGCCGATCCTCCGCCGCGCGACGCGACCACGGCCCAGAACGGATCGTGGGAAGCCGCCGCGCTGATTCCGGTGAAGAAGGTTCCGAACCCGAGCCCGGCGAGGACCGCAAGCATGACGCTGCGACCCGGCACCTCGACCGCCCCGGGGTGCTCGGCCTCGCGCACGGCCAGCGCAATTCCCGCCAGGACCACGACCAGGCCGACGACCTGAACCGTCGCTGGCTGCTCGCCGCCGGCAAGGCCCACCGTGATCGGCACCACCGCACCGAGCGAGGAGATCGGCGCCACGATGCTGATCGGCCCCGCCGCCATCGCCGAGTAGAAGCAGCCGAGGGCGAAAGCTCCCGCCACCCCGCCGCCGATCGCCGCCGCCATCGGGCCCCCCGGTGGCACGCTGCCCCCGGCTGCCAGCGCGACGACCAGCACCAACAGCAACCCGATCGGCTGGCTGACCACCATCACGGTCAGCACCGACATGCGCCGGCTCTGCAGGCCGCCGATGAAGTCCGAAACGCCCCAGGACAGGCTGGAGCCTAGGGCGAGCGCTATCGAGAGCAGGGCGCCTAGCTCTTGCTAGCCGCCGAGCAGGCCGCCGAGGCCACCGCCGCCGGTCGCGCCGCCGTTCGGAGCCGCCGCCCTGGAGACCGTGGGCACCGAGGCGGTGGGCGCCAAGCCGGTGACGCCTGCCTTGCCGTCGACGCCTACCGATGACCGGCTGGGTCCGTTGACCAGCGAACTGATCCCAAACGGCAGACCGCCTGGCCCGGCGCTGACACCGATCGCCGCGGCCGCAAGGACTGGAATCGCCAGCAGCAAAGCGCAGAGCGTGCTGCGGGTAACCATCCCCCGGCGCCACTCCTGCGCAAGCGTGTCATGAGTAATCGAGTCTTGCATAGCTGCCGATACGACGCTAATGCGTCACATTTGGCTGGCCAGCGTTAGTGTAATGCGAGGGAGGCGACTCGTGTGAACCCATCGCTCGCGAACAGGCTCAGGCTGGTATTTGCAGGCATGTTTGCAGTCCTCGCCGTCCTGACGGTCATCGGCGTCTCACACCTGTTCCAGCTCCGCCAGCACTACGAGAACTCGAACAGCCGCTCGTACCGGCTCGAGCTGACGAGTGAGCACATGCGCCAGGCCTTCCTGATCGAGCAGGCGGCGCTGCTCGCGGCAGCCGCCGATCAAGCCGCCGCCCGGCGTAGCGTCGCCACGAATTCCAGCGTCTTCGCCGCCCAGGCGAGCGCGGCCGGCGACCTCACCGACGGCAACGGACGGGCCCAGAAGCTGCTGGCCCAGGAGGTCGCCGCGGAGAAGCGTTGGCGCCGTTTGGTGGCGGAGCCCGTGCTCGCCGGCCGCGCGCCACCCACGGCGCGCCAGGAAGCGCTCAAGACAAGGGTGGACTCCAAGGTAGACGCGTTGATCGCCGATCAGCAGAACGAACGGGCCGACCTGCTCAAAAAGGTCGACGACGACAACCGCCAGACCCAGCTGCTTGTCGGAGTGGGGCTAATCGGTGGGTTGGTCGCGGCGGTCCTCTTCTTCTCGGGGGCGATCAGGTCGATGCGGCGCCCCTTGGAGCGCCTGGTCGATGCGTCCGGCGAGCTGGCGGGGGGCAATCTTCAGACCAGGGTCGAGGTCGGCGGCCCGGCCGAGACC